>JAFXUC010000064.1 GCA_017535325.1 Bacteroidales bacterium
ACTAAAAATGATACTCTGTGTTTTTTTATTGCTGTTGTTTTTGTTCAAATACGCAAAACGCTTTTTTTTATATTGTTCCTGCATTAAAAAATAAAAGGTCTGTATATAAAATAAGAAAATTACTTTTTATACAGACCCTTGTGTGCAGTATGTCATTTTATCGTATAGAAGACGATAGTTCTATAACCCTGTACACCGAGCCGCTTGCGGCGGTGGTGTGCGGGGTAAATTAAATAACTTTTTCCAATTGTGCTATGTTTTTCTGAATATCCTCGTCGGAAACTTCAAAGTTTTGGAGTGAGCCGCTCAGATATTGGTCGTAAGCGGTCATGTCGATTAATCCGTGTCCTGAAAGGTTGAAAAGAATAACTTTTTCTTCGCCTGATTCTTTGCATTTTAACGCCTCGTTAATTGTTGCGGCTATTGCGTGGCAACTTTCGGGAGCGGGAATTATACCCTCTGCCTGAGAAAACAGTATTCCGGCTTTAAAACTTTCAAGTTGTTGAATATCAACGGCTTCCATTAACTTATCTTTCAGTAATTGGCTAACGATAACGCCTGCACCGTGGTATCTGAGGCCGCCTGCGTGAATGTTGGCCGGCATAAAGTTGTGTCCTAAGGTAAACATCGGTAAAAGCGGCGTGTAACCTGCCTCGTCGCCGAAATCGTATTGGAAAACGCCTTTTGTAAGTTTCGGACAACTTGCGGGTTCGGCAGCGATAAAACGCGTTTTTTTGCCGTCCAAAATGTTATGGCGCATAAAAGGAAACGCCAAACCGCCGAAATTACTTCCGCCGCCAAAACAAGCAATTACCATATCGGGATATTCGCCTGCCATTGCCATTTGTTTTTCGGCTTCAAGACCGATAACAGTTTGATGCAGAGTTACATGGCTTAGAACAGAGCCTAACGTGTATTTGCAATTAGGAGTGTTCATTGCAAGTTCGATAGCCTCCGAAATCGCTGTTCCGAGCGACCCCTGACAGTTAGGATTAGCGGTCAAAATATCTTTTCCGGCTCTTGTTGACATTGACGGAGAGGGCGTAACCTGTGCACCGTAAGTCTGCATGATAGAGCGGCGGTAAGGTTTCTGATTATAAGATATTTTCACTTGATAAACGGCTGCTTCAAGTCCGAAAACTTTTGCTGCGTAACTCAGAGCCGCACCCCACTGACCTGCGCCTGTTTCGGTCGTAACGTTAGTAACGCCTTCTTTTTTGCAGTAATAAGCCTGCGCCAAAGCCGAGTTCAACTTATGGCTGCCGACAGGCGAAACACTTTCGTTCTTAAAATAAATGTGCGCCGGAGTATCTAACGCTTTTTCCAAGCCGTAAGCCCTTACCAAAGGTGTTGAGCGGTAATATTTGTACATATCACGCACCTCTTCTGGAATTTCAAACCACGGATTCGTCTGGTCAAGTTCTTGTTTGCAGAGTTCCTGCGCAAAAATCGGGAACAAATCTTCCGGTTTTAACGGTTGCTTGGTTTTCGGATTGATCGGCGGCATAGGCTTGTTAACCATGTCAGCCTGAATGTTATACCACTTTGTAGGAATTTCTTCCTCGCTCAAAAAAAATCTTTTCTGTTTAGACATTGTAGGTTTTATAATTATAGTGATTTAATTGCTTTCAATACGTTGCCGGCAAGAGAGGTTGCACCTATTCTGAAAGAATATTTATCGATTCTTTCGCCGCCGGTGATGTCTCTTAAAATCTGGTAATACGTTAACGCTTCTTCAACACTGCGTATTCCGCCTGCAACTTTCAGACCTGCGTCTTTGCCGGTTTTATTTTTGAAGTCCATGAGTGCTAATGCCATGATGACTGCGGCTCTCGGAGTTGCGGCGGGGGACATTTTGCCGGTTGACGTTTTGATGAAATTTGCGCCCGCTTGGAGTGCTACGATTGAAGCGTCGTAAATGTCGGAGTCGTATTGATATATTCCCGTTTCGAGAATAACTTTCAGTTTTGCTGCTCCTGCCGCTTCTTTCATGGCTTGAAGTTCGTATAAGGCTTTGTCCTTGTTGCCGGCTATGATGTCGCCTGCGTTGATTACGACGTCAATTTCGTCTGCTCCTAAATTGTAAGCAAGTTTTACCTCTTCCGTTTTTATTGACAAAAAGGTCTGCGCGTGCGGAAAACCTCCCGCAACTGACACAATGTCAACCTCAGGTACGGTGCAGAGTTTTTTTACCAACTGTACAAAGTTGGGATATACGCAAATGCCCGCAACGTTCGGAACATCAGGGTTCGTCTGCTTGTGATTGTTGACCGTTTCCACGAGTTTTGTAATGCTTAACTCATTGTCGGCGTTGCTCAAACTTGTTAAATCTATGCACGAATAAATTGTTTTAAGTATTTCGCGTGTTGGTGTCAATGGATTTTGCTGGTAAAAAGCGAGTTTGCTTTCCACGAGTTCAGATCCGTATCTTTCAAAACTGAAATCTCCCATATCGAAAATTTTTTTATTGTTTATAATCGGTTTTTGCTATCAATGATTATTGTAACGGGGCCGTCGTTGATAAGGCTTACTTTCATGTCCGCGCCGAAAATTCCCGTTTGAACTTTTTTGCCGATGGTTTCTTCCAAAATTTTGATAAAACTTTCGTAAAGCGGTTCGGCAATTTCGGGTTTTGCCGCCATGACGTATGACGGTCGGTTGCCTTTTTTGGTCAGCGCATGAAGCGTAAACTGACTGATTAACAAAATGTCGCCGTCAACATCTTTTAAGGATAGATTCATAACGCCGTCCTTGTCGTCAAAAATCCTGAGCCCTGAAATTTTGCCTGCCGTCCAAGTTAAATCTTCTTTTGTATCTTCGGCAACAAAGCCGGCGAGAATCATAAAACCTTTTTTGATTTCGCCGTTTATTTTGCCGTCTATTTTAACGGAAGCCTCCAAAACCCTTTGAATTACAACTTTCATTGTGGTATGTTTTTTTTAACAGATTTTTTTATCAGCCTCCAATTCTGCTTGACGTTTCAGCGGAGTGATTCCGTCGAGGATTTTTCTGGCGTTGTAGATGTCTATTGCCGTATACAATGCGTTTTTGAATGAGGTGTCATCGGCCATGTCTTTTCCGGCGATGTCGTAAGCCGGACCGTGAACCGTTGAGGTGCAGACAACCGGCAATCCTGCCGTGTAGAAAATACCTTTGTTGCCTTCTATAAGTCTGAAACTCAGCATTGCCTGATCGTAATACATTGCGAGAACCGCGTCAAATTTGGAGTATGCGCCTGAGGCAAAAAATCCTTCCGGACTATAAGGACCGAAACACGTAATGCCTTCTTCGTTAGCGCGTTCTATTGCGGGCAGTATTCTTTCGCCTTCTTCTATGCCGAAAACGTTGTAGTCTGAGGCAAAGGGATTTAAGCCCAAAACGGCGATTTTCGGTTTGCGTATCGTGAAATCGTCTTTCAAAGCCTTGTCAAGCGTGCGGATTTTCCAAAGAATTTTTTCCGAGGTGAGGTTTTCTGAAATTTTGGCAATAGGCATTGCGCTTGTAACGGTTGCCACTTTGAGTTTTTCGCCCACAAAAGTTATTATGAAGTTTTTGCAGTTGAACTCCTGCGCAAGTGCTTCCGAAATGCCAGCGAATCTGAAACCCGCGTCAAAAACGTTAAAACCATTTACAGGCAGTGTAACGAGCATGTCGATAAGCCCGTTTTTGAGGTCTGCCTGCGCCCTGTTGATTGCCGCAACGCTGCATTCTCCCGCCTGAATCGAACTGCTGCCTATTTCAACGCGGGTGTTTTCGTCGCAGACGTTGATAATGTTGATGCTGCCGGGCGCAAGTTCCGTTGCACTATTGGCGTTGTTGACGGTTATATTGTTGATGTTTAATAATTTACGGTGATAAGCCGCTATTTTGGGCGAACCGTAGATTACGATTGTGAAATTTTCGTATACTTCGGCATCGGCGAGGGCTTTGAAAACAATTTCATAGCCTATTCCGTTGATGTCGCCTTGTGTAATGCCGATTACGTATTTGTTTTGACTGTTCTTTTCCATCAAAAAATCTTATTTGTTTTGAAAGTACAAAAATAAAAATTTTTTTCCTGAAAAAAAATGTTTTGCCGCAAATTTTATTCCATCGGGTTTACACACATTACGGGAATTTTTGCTTCGTTTGCGATAATCTGCTGTTCTGTCGCGCCGAAAACGTAATCCTGAAACCTTATGTTTTTTGTCGTCATAATTATAATAAGTCCGCTGCCGATGCTTTCGGCAAATTTTACCGTTTCGGTGGCAAAAGACGTCTTGCCGTCAAAGCGTTGGAGTTCGTAGTTTATGGAGCGGCTTTCAAGGTATTTGACAGCGGCGTTGAGGTTTGCGTGCGTGCGCTTAAAAATAAGGCTGTCGTTGCTTTCGGTGTAGCAGAGATAAAATTTGCATTTGAAAATCTTGTTTATGAAATCCGCCCAGACGAGTTTTTCCCTTTCTTCCGCCTTGAAATCCAGCGGCAGGACGATTTTGTGAATGTCAGCCTCCGTGGGCTTGTCCTGAACGACAACAAAAGGAGCCTTGCTGCCGGCTATTACTTTGAGAGCCCAACTGCCGGTAAATTTTTGAAGGCCTTTCATTCCGTGGGTTCCCATGACGGCGATTTCGGCGTCGCACTCTTGAATTATGGATTTTATTTCCTCAAAAATGTTGCCTGTTTTTACGATGACCGAAGGCCGTATGCCGTATTGAGACATAATGTCCTCGGCTTTGAGGTTGAGACGCTCAACGTTCAGGGCGACGTCGTTTTCCCATTTTGTGATATGTGCCAGAATGATTTCGCGGTTGAGGGCTTTTGCGAAGTCAATGGCATGAAGAAGTGCGTATTCCGACTTTTCAGAATAGTCCCATGTTACCAAGACAGGTTTTTTTATGTTAAAGTTTTCTGACATAGAATCTCTATCAGGTTTTAGTTACCGTATAAAAAATAATGTAGAGACACAGCCGCGCTGCGTCTCTACAAGAAAAACAAAAATTATACCGTTGTTATTAGTTCTTCAAAGCAAATTTGATTGGCACTGAGTGCGAAACTTTAACCGCCTTGCCCCTTTGTTTTCCGGGTTTCCAGTTCGGAAGGCTGTTAACAACCCTCAAAGCCTCTTTGTCAAGCAGCGGGTCAACACCTCTTAAAAGTTCTACATTAGTAACCTTGCCTTTTTCGTCAACGACAAAACGTACATAAACAGTACCTTGAATGTCGTTTTCTTTTGCCATTTCCGGATAGCGGACGTTTTCTGCGATGTATTTTCTAAGAGCAGTTTCTCCGCCGGGGAATTGCGGCATTTCTTCTACGATGAAGAAGATTTCGGGCTCTTCGGGTTTTTCTTCTTCTTGAACGATTTCTTCAACGGGAGCCGAAAAATCTACTTTGTCTTCGTCGTCAAGTTCCTCAATCGGAGCGATGTCCTCTACTTCCACTTTGTCGTCAAGAATTTCAAGAATTTCTGCAACCTGCTGCTTTGGAGGCGGGGGAGGAGGCAGTTGTAAGTCTTCCTGACGGGTAATCATAATCTCTTCCACCTCTTCTACGGCGGTCTGGTTGCCGACTAATTCTTCCGCTTTTTCCACTTTTGTAGACCATTCAAAGATGCCCCAAAATGCCAAAAGCGTTACTGCAAGACCAATCTCCAAGAAAATACCTTTCTTATTTTCAAGATTGGCGGCTTCTGTCTTTCTTTGTTCCATTTCTTTTAATGTTATGACTGTTAAATACTTAATGTGCTTAATTTAAAGCGTTAATCTAAGTTTTGGCGTTTTTGCCCTTACGCCGCGCTAAATTAATACTTTTTCTTTACAAAATGAAATTTCTGTTAACTTTTTTTCATTTTTTTTTCTTTTCGGGCGGTTGCGCGTTTTTTGCCATGCCGTTTTGCGGGTCAATCTTCCGGATTTGCAACCCCGAAATCAGAGTTCTTTTGTTTTCGTATTTCGGTTTCGGCTTTTCGTAGTTGAAAATCAGCAACGCCAGAGCCAAAACTATTGACAGCGCGATTTGAAAATGCAACAAGCGGTCGGTCTTTTTTTTCTGATGTTTCATAATTTCAAAACTTTTCCGGGGTGTATAACTTTTCCGTTGACGGTTACTTTTATGTAAACAAGAGAATTGTCTTCGGTTATTTCACATAAAACTTCACCTTCTTTTACAAAATCCCCCGCATTAAAACCAACAGGAAAAAAGTTTTTTCCGCCGATTGTAATTTCAAGGTTTTCTTTTTTCAAAATGATTTCTTCGCCGCTGAGTTTTGCGACGGCGTCAAAGGGTGAAATAATTTCAGAGCCTTCGCCTAAGAAAAAATCAATTTGAGGATGCGAGACTTCAAAGACGTTGCCCAAGGAGTCCGCATAGAGTTTGTTTTCAAAATAGCCGGCTGAAATTCTGAATTTTCCTTTTATCGGATTCCTGTAACCGTAGTCCTGAGGAGCAAAAAGTCCGGCGCACAGGATATATGCGGCAGTCAGTGTCAGCAAAATTGTCAGCGTAGACAAAAACCTGATTTTCCTGATTTTATCTGTGTCTTGGTTAAACAAAAGGATTAATCTTTCAGTAAGCCCGCCGCGAGGTTTCTTTTTCGGAGCAGGCTCTTGAATTTTGCTGACGTTTTTTTCTCCGAGTCTTAATAAAAGGCGGGAATATTCCGTCAGGCCGCTTTGAGAAGAAACACCGCTGTCGGCAATGTTTTCTGCGATGAGCCGCGAATTTACGACCGCTTTTTTCAGACACGGGTTAAACCATTGCAAGGCGGAAAACAGTCCGAAAATTATCGAATCAACAGAGTCGAGATTTTTTATGTGCTGCTTTTCGTGCGAAAAAACCGTTTCCAAATCTTCCTTTGAAAGCGTTTTTGCTTTTTGTCCCAAAAAAATGTTGCTGAAAAAAGAAAACGCTACAACATTCAGTTGTGTGTCAAATACTTTGATATTGTTATCCAAAGTACAGATTAAGGGATTGCGTTTTAATTTCAGCGTTTTGTTCAGGCCCCGGAAAAAAATGAAAAGTTTTACCGCGACGCCCGCAACGTAAACCGCGAAAAGAATTTCAACCGAAATTTCAAAGAACGCCGAATCAAAAAAATTCCCGATAATTGTCTTAAAATTTTGTTCCTCACTTATTGTTATGACATCAAGTCCGTTTCCGTGAAGGTCTATGTCGAGAATTTTGAAGTTTGGATTATCTGTCCTTTTTTCAAAGTATCTGACTTTTAATAAAGGAAGAAGATAACTCAAAAAAGTGCCGGAAGTCAGATAAATTCTGTTCCATTTGTTGTAGCACAGGCTGCAATACACCTGATTGAAGAAAAACTGGAAAACACAAAATATTATGCCGGCTTCAAGAGTGTATTTCAGTACTTCAACCATTACTTTGCTTTGTCTTCGATAATCCGTTTAATTTCAGATATTTCGCTGTCAGAAATTTTTTCTTCGTCCACCATATACGAAACCATCGTCTGATAACTTCCGTCAAAATAGTTTCTGAGCATCTGCGAAAAAGTGAATTTCTTGTATTGAAGTTTTGAGACCTTCGGAAAATACTGATATGTTTTGCCGTATGCCTTAAAGTCCACAAAACCTTTGTCTTTCAAGATTCTAACCACCGAACTTATTGTGTTGTACGGCGGTTTAGGGTCGCTGATTTCCTCAATGATGTCTTTTACGAAAGCCTTTTTCAACTTCCATAAAATTTGCATCACCTTTTCTTCCGTTTTTGTGAGTTGTTCCATAGTTTTATTGTTTTTGTAAACTGAATAATCAGTTGTTTAATTGACGATGCAATTTTATAACTTATTTTTTAGTTGACAAAATTTATTTATCAGTTTTTTAACTGATTTTTCAGTTATAGACAGTATTTTTGTAGATTGTTTTATAATAACTTGAATGACAAAGAAATGTGTAAAAAATATTTTAGTTAAAAAGTTTTAAATCTTTTATGATTTTTCGCGCGGTTTTGATTAAATCGCCCGCAGTTTTTACGTTTTCGATGTCTTGGTCTTCAAAAGTGATGTCGAATTCTTTTTCGGCGGCGATTATCGAATGTATTGCCTCGTCTTCTTGAAGTTCGGTTTCGGCGGTTATGTTTTTTTTGCCTGTGATGTCGGCAATTAACGACAAAACCGCTTTTTTGACGTATTCCTGCGTGAAAACTTCTTTCAGCCCGGAGTCTTGAAGTTTGCCGGCTGACTTATTGAGCCTCGGACGGATATTGGAAAGCAGTTTTTCGGTCATTTCGTTGTAGTCGGGACAGTCGTCTTTTTCTTCGTCTGACAGACTGCCGTAGAGGGAGAGAATTGCTGTGCAGGTGTCTTCGGCGCGGTCAAGAGTGCTGTCGCTTACGGAATAGGCGCGTGCAAGGTCGTAGAGTGCCTCCAAAACGTCAGTATCGGGAGTGATTTCCGTGTGCATGGTTTTCACCTGCTTTTCGTAACACGAAAGTGCCTCTCTCATGTAACCGAGTTTTTCGTATGTGAGTCCAAGACTGCGGTATATGCCCGGCAGAGCCGTTTCAGAGTCGTTCAGAAACAGTTCCTCTTGAAAATACAAAACAGCGTTTTCGTATTCGCCTTTTTTATAAAGTGTGTATCCAGTAAGGTGTATGACGTCTCTCAGCCCGTCAAGGTCGCCTTGTTTGCGCTTGATTTTTTCACATTCCTTGAAAGCGGCGGTTGCCTCTTCGTATTTTTCGAGGCTCAGGAGAATTTCTCCGTAGAGTTTGAGTTTTGTCGGAAGAGTTTCCGTTTCGCCCGTCTGACGGGTGATTTCTATCGCTTCTTCTATTTGTTTTTGCGCTTTGAAATCCTTTTCTTCAAAGTGATAAATTTGTGAGAGATAATAAAGTCCTTCGTCAAGATAGCCCGCCGTGTCGATGTTTCGTGAAATGTCAACGGCTATTTCGAGAATTTTTTCGGCGTTTTGAAAGTCGTTTTCTTTGCAGAGACATTTTGCCTGACCGATAAGCGAGAGCGAAACGCCGCGCGGGTTTTTCTGTTCATGAAAAAGGTCGGTGGATTTTTCAAAATGTTTGAAGGCCTTTCCGTATCTGTCCTTGTCGAAATCCTTTGAAAAATACAACATTCCCAAACAATATTCCGCAACCGCGCCGTTTGCCTTGTCGCCGAGTTCGTTGAACAGTTTTACAGCCTTGTTCAGATAATGCGACGCGCCGTAAAACGACTCGGAGAATATCTGTCCCAATTTCAGACAGATTGAGGCGGTTTTCTTTTTGTCGCCGTTTTTGTGCAGCTCCAACAACTGGAAAGCCGAGGCGAGCGCGGATTGTTTGTCGCCCGTCTTAAAATACAAATCGGTAAGCGTTTCCCTGTATTCAGCGGCTTTTTCTTTGTCGCCTTTGCTCTCTGCTAATCTCAGCAGCATCACGGTGTTTGAGATTTCCCTGTTCATGATAAAAAAAGTTTTTTGGTTGAAATCTTTGCAAAGATGCTAATTTTTTGCGAAAAAACAAATTTTTATTCTTCCAATTCGTTGTAATTTTCCACGTCTCTGAGGCGGCGTTCTATTGCGCGGCTGCGGACACCGGCAGAGTCGATGACGTTTGCCGCCTCGGAGAGTTTTTTGCGGGTTTTGTCCAAAATGTCGCCGAAATTCGTAAACTCGGTTTTTACCTGCGAGAGCAGTTTCCAGACCTCGCTGCTGCGTTTTTCGATTGCTAAAGTCCTGAAACCCATTTGAAGGCTCGACAAAAACGCTGCAAGATTTGCCGGACCCGTAACCGTAATTTTATAGTCGCGGCGCAGGGCTTCAAAAAGTCCCGTCCGGCGCAAAATCTCCGCGTAAAGTCCCTCTGTCGGCACAAACATAATCGCAAAATCCGTCGTCAGAGGCGGCTGAATGTATTTGTCGTGAATTTCTTTCGCCGAATTTCTGACCGAAACCTCAAACCTCTGACCTTCGTGCTCTATGTCGCCGCCGTTGTCGTAAGCCTCCAAAAGACGGTAATAATCCTCAACTGGAAATTTGCTGTCAACGGGCAGAAGTACGGGTTTGCCGTCGGGGTCGGAGCCGGGAAGTTTTACGGCGTATTCAACCCTTTTTTGCGAACCTTCTTCAACACAGGCGTTTACAACGTATTGAGCGGGGCTGAGAATCTGTTCCAAAATGTTTCCCAACTCTACTTCGCCCATGTTGCCGCGCGTTTTTACGTTTGAGAGTACTTTTTTCAAATCGCCGACTCCTTGCGCCAAGCCGTGCATTTCGCCGAGCCCTTTTGAAACCTGCTCCAATCTTTCGTTTATCAGTTTGAATGACTTGTCGAAACGGTTTTCGATTGTCTCTTTGAGTTTGTTGTCAACAAGTTGCTGAATTTCTGACAGTTTCTTTTCTGTCTGATCGCTGATTTCTTTCAGGCGGGTAGAAAAAAGTTGAAGTTGGATTTTTTGCGACTGCGCCAAAGCGTCAACGTTTCTGCCAAGACTCTCGCTCATTAAGCGGAACTGCGCGGAGGTTTCCATTCTTGACTGCGAGTCGGAGGTTTCTTTGTCGCGTCGCTGTGTGGCAAATTCTTCTCTGAAAGCGTCTTCCAATTCAGCAGAATCGCGCCGTAATTCGTCAAAATTCCGTCGCGAATTTACTGCTAAAATCAAAACCGCCACACTATTTATTATAGTGAGAATTAAAATTATAATTTCCATTTTTTGTTCAAAATTCAATTTTCAAACCGTCGTAACTTAGCGTAACGTTTTCGGGCAGGTTTTTCTGCATTTCATCGTAAAAACCGAAACCGTGTCCCACGTGAGTAATATAAGCGTGTTTCGGGCGGATTGTTTTAATCAACGCCAGAGCCTGCGAAAGCGTAAAATGCGAAGGATGAGGCTCTTTTCTCAGAGCGTTGACAACTAAATATTCCGTTCCTGCGATTTTTTTTATGCTTCCTTCCGGAATAAAACTTGCGTCTGTGATGTACGTAAAATTGTCTATTCTGTAAGCCGTAACTTCCATTTTGCCGTGCATGACGGGAATCGGAATTACTTTAACGCCCTGCACTTCAAACGGTTCTGCTGAGATTTCTTTCAGCGTGATGTCCGGAACGCCCGGATAACGGTTTTCTCCGAAACAGTACGCAAAATCCTTCAAAATCCTTTCGCACGTTGTTTTTGTGCCGTATACGGGAATAAACGCTTTTTGCTGGTAACAAAAAGGCCGTATGTCGTCCAAACCCGAAAGATGGTCTCTGTGGATATGCGTTATAAAGACAGCGTCCACTCTTTCCACGCCGTTGTTAAGGCACTGAATCCTGAAATCAGGTCCCGTGTCGATGATGAAACTTCTGCCTCCGGTCTCTATAAAAACCGAACTTCTGAATCTTTTGTCTTTTTTGTCCGTTGAACGGCAGACTTTGCAGTTGCAGCCTATTATCGGAACGCCGAGCGAAGTCCCTGTGCCGAGAAAAGTAATTTTCATTTCTTTTGGAAAATTTTTTACAAAAATATGAAAAATTATTTTATTTCTGTATTTTTTTATACTTTTGGATTAAAATTTGAAAGAAAAATTTAACGTATGGTTTTGTCCGATGAAATAAAAAACAATGTTTCGGAAAATTCCGAAAAGATAAGTGCAAAGGATTTCAAATTCTTCAATGTCGCTTTTTTGGAGCGTCTTGCCGTTATAACAGAAAAAGAGGCGTGCAATTGCAGTGAGTGTAAGGCAAATATGGATACGCTGCTTTTTCTCTCGGAGCATTATCCCCAGATGATGGAAGCAGGCAAAGAAGGCAAAAAGGATTTGGAAACGGCGGCGGATTTTGTTTCTGACCACCTTATTGAAGAACACGGATATTCCAAGAAGGACTGGTTTAAGCCGCTTTACGCTCTGTACGGTTTTTTGGCAGGTATTGTTTTGGGGGCGGCGGGCGTCGTTTTCTCGGACGGAGATTCCGATTATAAAAAGAAACTTTTTTTGATTTTGTTTTCGGTTGCGGTTGCCGCGGGATACGTGTTTGGCGCAATTAAGGACAAAAAACAGAGGGAAAATCTAAAAATTATATAAATTTTTTTTTTCTTTTGAGAAAAAAGTGTACTTTTGCGGAATCTTAATCAATTGAATGTTTAGATATACAAAATAAAAATTAAAATTCAATAGTAATTATGAAAAAAGTATCTGTCAACTATTTGGCATTGATGATTGCGACCGCTTTTGTAGCAGGCGGTTGTAACGGCCTCAAAAAAATGGCGAACAATGCTAATTTGATTCAGCGTAGCATTACTCCGAGTCCTTTGGAGATGCATGCCGGCAAAGTTCCGGTAAGCATTACGGTAAGTTTCCCCGCTAAATATTTCGACAAAAAAGCGTACATCGTTTGCACGCCTTCTTTGAAATCGGAATTGAACAGCGGCGCAGAAATCAAAATGAAATCTGCATCTATCCAAGGCGAGAAAGTAAAGGACAACAATCCCGTAATTCCTTACAAAGCGGGCGGTTCTTATACTTACAAAGATACTCTCGATTATTCTGATCCTTACAGAAGGTCAGACCTTATCCTCAATATGAAGGCAACGAAAGGTTCTGAGACTGTTGATATTGCCGACATCAAAATCGGCGACGGTGTTAACGTTACCCCGCTTTTGGTTGAAGAAGGTTTGAAAGTAGACAACGGTGTTGTTGCAGGTGCAAACAACAACGGTAAAGAGGCTGGTTCTGGCCGCTTGGTAGAGGTTAAGGTTGAAAAACCCAAAAGCAGCACAATGACAAAAGACCTCACCGTTTACTATCTTATGCAGAAAGCCGCTCTTGACAAAAAAGAGCAGAAGAAAAACGAAGTTTCTTCTTTCGTTGCAGACGTTAAAGCAGCAGCAAATGATGCTAATACAAATTTGAAATCAATTCAGGTTGCCTCTTACGCATCTCCTGATGGTCCTGAGGATATGAATGCTAACCTCGTTGATCAACGTGGTAAAACCGGTGAAGGTTTCGCAAAAGACCAACTTAAAAAAGTAGAAGGCGCAAGCAACATCATTTCCCGTCAGACCACTCAGGCTGAGGACTGGGAAGGTTTCAAGAAAGAGGCTGAGGCTTCTAACTTGAAAGACAAAGACTTGATTTTGAGAGTTCTTTCTATGTATTCTGACCCCAACGTAAGAGAGAGAGAAATCAAAAACATCTCTGCCGCTTACACCGGTCTTAAAACTTCGGTTCTTCCCAAACTCCGCCGTTCTGAAATCAAGGCTGTTTTGGAAACCAAAGAAAAAACAAATGCTGAGTTGATTTCTTTGTCAAAATCTGCTCCGGCTCAACTTTCAAAAGAAGAGGCTCTCTACGCTTCTACTTTGGCTGACCTTGACCCGCAGACCAAAATCAACTTGTTGAAAGATTACACCTCTAAAAACCCCAACGATTGGAGAGGTTTCAACAATCTTGGTGTTAACTACGTAAAAACCGGCGACCTCGCTTCTGCTAAAACTCAGTTTGAGAAGGCTAAATCAATCGACGGCAACCAGGGTGCAGTTTACAACAACCTCGGTGTTGTAGATTATTCAAACAACGAAGTTGAAGGTGCAAAAGAAAACTGGAACAAGGCTAAAAACTTCGGTTCTCAGGAGGCTGGTTACAACCTCGGCGTTATCAATATCCGCGAAGGCGAATATGACAAGGCTGTTGTTAACTTCGGTACAGTTCCCACATTCAACAAAGCACTTGCTGAAACTCTTAACAGAAGCACTGCTGACGCTAAGTCAACTCTCAACAACGTAGAGTCTGAGGATGCTTGGGTTGATTACCTCAAAGCAATCGTTGCTGCTAAAAACAGCGATCAGGACGGCGTTATTAGCAACTTGAAAAACGCTTGCAAAAAGAACTCTGAACTCAAAAACTACGCTAAAAATGACGTAGAGTTCATCCGTTACTTTGAAGAAAGCGCATTCAAAGCAATCGTTGACTAATTGAATAATGTTAACTATATAAAAGGTTGCCCCCAAAAAGGCAGCCTTTTTTTATAACAATTTTAAATAGAAAAGAATATGATGAGAAAAATAATTTTTGCGGTATTGGCTTTGTCGCTTTTAGCGGCGGTTTCGGGTTGTAAGAGCGGTTATAAGACTGTTCCGTGTCCGAAGTTTCACCATATCGCCTTTTGATTTTTGTTATGGAAATAATATCGGGAATTGAAAATTTCCCTTGCGGAAACCCTGCTTGTGTTACAGTCGGCACTTTTGACGGTCTGCATATAGGTCATCAGGCGGTTTTGAGACAGTTGAAGGAAACAGCCATAAGAAAAGGCCTTAAAAGTGCTGTCATAACTTTTTCGCCCCATCCGAAACAGGTTCTGTTGCCGGGGGCGGATATTTGTTTTGTCCTTTCTCAAAAAGAAAAAATAGAGGCGTTTTCAAAATCCGGAATCGATTTTCTCGTGTTTCACCCTTTCAGCAGAGAATTTGCCGGACTTACGGCGGAAGAATTTTTTAAAGACATGCTTTGCAAAAAAATGAATATGAAGCACTTAATCAAGGGCTTCAACAATCATTTCGGCAAAGACAGGCTCTCTGATATTTCCGTTATCAGAAAATACGGCTTGGAGGCGGGGTTTGAAGTTACCGAAACCGAAAAACTTTTGTCCGGCAGTTCCGATTTTCCCGTATCTTCCACAACCGTCCGACGGCTGATTCACGAGGGCGCGGTTGACAAGGCGGCTGAGATTTTGGGCTACAATTTTTTTATAACGGGAAAAGTTGTCCACGGCAGACATCTCGGCAGACAGATAGGTTTTCCGACGGCAAACATTTTGTCGGACGACAAAAACAAAATTGTCCCGAAATCAGGCGTTTACGAGGCGTTTTGCGTTTTGGACGGCGTAAAATACCCCGTTATGCTTAATATCGGCAGCAATCCTACCGTCAACGCCGATGAGGACAAAATATTTTTTGAAGCGCATATTATAGGCTTTTCCGGGGATTTGTATTCAAAGGAAATAACTGTAACTTTGATAAAAAGACTTCGGGACGAAAAAAAATTTTCCTCGTTGGAGGAGTTGAAAAAACAGTTGGAAGAGGATAAAACAAAAATCTCCGTATAAAAAAATTATACGGAGATTTTTGTTAGTTATGAAGAAAAAAATATTACTCCATTTGTGCTTCCATTTCCTCGGTAACTTCGAGGTTGTGATATACGGCCTGAACGTCATCGTCTTCTTCAAAAGCCTCAATCATTTTCAAAACCGAAACGCCGTCAGCAGTAGAAAGTTCTTTCATGTTGTTTGGTATGCGCTGCAACGAAGCGTTTGTTGCAACAATTCCCAAACTGTCGAGTTGTTTCTGGAATGTGGCAAAACCTTCCATAGAAGTATATGCAACGAGTGATTTCGTGCCTTCTTCTTCGTCTTCCACAACATCGTCAAAATCGTCTGCGCCTGCCTCAATTAATTCCATCTGAAATTCGTCAACGTCTTTGCCGTCGGGAACGGGAATCGTGAAAACGCCTTTTCTGTCAAAAAGGAAACTCAAAGAGCCGTTGGTTCCGAGGTTGCCGTTTCTCTTGTTGAAAATAGAACGGATAGAAGCCACGGTGCGGTTGTTGTTGTCGGTAAGACATTCGATGAAAACTGCAACTCCGCCCGGAGCGTAACCTTCAAACGTAATTTCCTGATAATTAACACCGTCGCCGGCAGATTTAGAGATAGCGCGTTCGATGTTGTCTTTGGGCATCGAAACGCCTTTTGCGTTCTGAATAGCGGTTCTAAGTCTCGGGTTGCCGTCCGGATCGGGACCGCCTTCTTTTACTGCAACAGCGATTTCTTTTGCGATACGTGAAAACATGGCTGAACGTTTAGCGTCCAAAGCACCTTTTTTCCTTTTAATGGTTGACCATTTATTATGTCCTGACATAATTCTTTAACTTTTTCTAAATTATTTTTTTACGGGGCAAAATTAAAAAAAAAACTTCACCTGACGCAAAAAAATATGACTTTTTTTAGCATATCTATAAAAAAAAAGAGAATCCTGTTCTATGGATCCTCTTCTTTAAACAACCCGCATTCAAAACTATCCGGGTCTTGCTTGCTACCGTGAGTAGTCTCTGGTGTTTTCCACAACGATGTAACTGCCCGTAGAATAGTGCAATTCTTCAATTACGTTGATTTTTGAACCGTTAAGCAATGCATTAACCCACATGCCTAATTTAGACTGTCTCTCCTCAATACCCGTAAGTTTGGTAAAGGGTAATTTAACTTTTATCGTTCTCATTTTCTTAAAAAATTAAAGTTGTTAAAAAATAAAGTTGTTGTTGTTGGTAATCATTTTGTTTATTGATTACGCTGCAAAATTATAACTATAATTTTTATTATGCAAATTTTTCTTTGAAAATTTTATAAAACACATTAATTTAGTATATGTTTTTGACCTTTTTTTAATACTCTTGACATATAAATATCTTAATTACAAGTATCTGTAACATGTTTTTTATTTGTATTGTTAAACTTTGTTAAAAACTTATTAATTTTGAAAATTTTAAATGATTTTTATTAAAAAATAATGGTAATTTTATGATGTAAAAACTACTATTAGAAAAGTAAAAATAACTTTTTTGTTTATAATATATAAAATGGAGAGAAAATGAGTATATAAAAATATGATTAGTCGGGTTTGTAATCGGATTTTACTATGATTTTAGGTACATTCCAGACGTCTGTGTATTTTTTTGTGTCAATAATGTTGCCGTCTTTGTCGAGATAGCGGCGTGAAGAATTCTTTTTGGTTTTGTAGCATTGCCCGTTTAAGACGGCTGCTTTTACGGTGTCAACCATTTCGGCGAGGGAAATTTTCGGGTATTTTTCTCCCAAGGCTGCGCCGATTTCGTTGTTGAGCATATCCATAAGGCTTAAAACGCTGTCTTGGTCGCCGCGTTTCTTGCCGTATTTTTCAAATTCTGCCCTATTGCCGTCTTCGTGCGCCTTGCCGAGACTCACGGCTTTTTTTCTGCCGATTTTCTGACTGCAAAGTGCCATCCAAAGCGTGTGCTTGAAAGCGTCAAGTTGTCCGCCTACGCCGTCGCCGTCCAACTCCTTGTTTTTACGGCACTTGCTGACCTCAATTTCTACGGTGTCGCGGAGTTTGTAAGTTTTGCTGGCGGCAACAGGGTGGAGGAGTACCCAGCGTTTTTCGGGTTCGGAAAGTCTTTGGTATGCCTTATATACTTGCGCGTTGACGTCTTTGAGAAAAAACGCCGCCGTCAAAACCGATAAAACAAAAAACGCGGTTACTTTTATGAAAGTTTTTCCCCTTTTACTCCTCTTCCTGGACATCTGTATCTTTTTTATCCACAACAACTACGAACTCGCCTTTTGGTGTTTTGTTCTTGAAATGTTCTATTAATTCGTCTGCCGTGCCTCTTACGGTCTCCTCGTATAGTTTTGAAATTTCCCGCGAAACAGAAATCCTCCGTCCGGCTGAAAAATATTCTTTGATTTCTTCCAAAAGTTTTACAACACGGAACGGCGACTCGTAAAAAATAACCGTCATTTCCAAGCCTGCAAGGTATGCAAGGCGTTTTTGACGGCCTTTTTTCTGAGGTAAAAAGCCGTTGAAAACAAAACATTCGCAGCCGAAACCTGAATTTACAAGCGCGGGAACAAAAGCCGTCGCGCCCGGAAGACATTCCACTTCCGCGCCTTCTTTTATGCACGCCCTTACAAGCATAAAGCCCGGATCAGAAACGGCAGGCGTTCCTGCGTCGGAAATCAGCGCGATGTCTTCGCCGCCGGAAATCCTTCTTGCGTAATATTCGCAGGTCTCATGCTCGTTGAACTTGTGGTGGGACGCCGTAGGTGTCTGAATGTCAAAATGTTTCAAAAGCCCCGCACTTCTACGGGTGTCTTCGCAGAGTATCAGGGAACACTGTTTCAAAACGTTTATCGCCCTGAATGTCATATCTTCAAGATTGCCTATCGGCGTGGGTACAATGTAAAGTTTGGACATAATTAATTATTTTTTAGTGCAAAATTAAGTTTTTTTTTGGCTATTGCGGCACAATAATCAAAAAATCTTTTTTAAATTTGCGCTGTTTTAGTAAACATTTTTATAACATAACATCATAATTAAAATGAAAAGATTACTACTTTCGGTCGCCATTGCGGGACCATTGTTAATCGGTTCGTCTTGCAACAGCGATGAACTTCAAAGACTCCAAGCCCAGAACGACAGCCTTAGAAGCGTTGCCACTACCGGCGGAGTAAAAATTGATGAATATTTTGCGGCTTTCAATTCTATTCAGGAAAACCTTAACAAAATCAAAGAAAAAGAAAAAATTATTTCCGTTAAGGCAGGCAGCGGAAAAGAACTTGACGAAACTTCTGCCGACCAAATCAACAACGACATTCTTTCGATTTACGAGTTGATGCAGAAGAACAAGCAGACTATCAACGATTTAAATAATAAACTTCAAAAAAACGGTCTTAAAAACAAGGAGATGGCAAAAACCATTCAACTCCTTACGGAACAGATTAACAGCAAAGATTCTGAAATTTCCGACCTGAAAGACCAGTTGGCAAAACTCAACCTCGACGTTCAGCAGTTGGAAAGCCAGATGGCTGTAATTGATTCCACCCTCAGGGAAGAACAGCGTCTCAGCGACGAAAAATCTGAAATCATTTCTTCTCAGGACGAGGCTCTCAACACCGTATATTATGTTGTAGGTTCCAAAAAAGAACTTATGAACCACAACATCGTTGCAAAAGACGGCGTTTTCAAAGGCTTGAAAATCGGTCCGGGTATGGACAAGGATTATTTTACGAAAGTTGATTTGAGGTCTTGCAATTCAATAAACCTGAATGTTAAAAAGGCTCAGATTCTTTCAAACCATCCGAGCGGCTCTTACAAACTCGTTCAAAAAGGCAAGACGGTTGAAAAAATCGAAATCACCGACCCCGTAAAATTCTGGGAAAACAGCAAAATCTTAGTCGTTGTAACGGACTAATAAAAATAAAAGAAAAACGGAACGCCTTAAAAAAAGCGTTCCGTTTTTTTAGCAGAATATTCTGTCCATTTTTATGTCAAACTCCTCAGAGGGAATTTCCTCAAACATTTGAAACGGAAAACACACACCTATTATATAAGTGCCGGTCAGTTTCGGTAAAAATCTGTCATAATAGCCTTTGCCTCTGCCGAGACGGTTGCCGTTTTGGTCAAAAGCCATGCCCGGAATTATTGCAACGCTGATTTCGGAATATTTTTCTTCGGGGAAAATTTCCGCCGACGGTTCTGAAATCCCGAACGCGCCTTTTGTTAACAGATTGTCGCCTTTATAAATGCCGAGGGTTAAATCCGTGCCGCTGACAACCGGCAGCAAAACAGTTTTGCCGCTTTTGGCTGCGTCTTTTATAAGAGGCGAAACGTCAAGTTCGTCTTTGAGAGGCGAGTATATCAAAACCGTTCCGGCGTTTTGCCAAAACGGTTCGTTTTTGATTCTGTCCGTTACGCTTACAGAAAAGTTTTTTAATTCCAAGTCAGAAAAAGACTCTTTTAGTCCGCGGACATGTTGTCTTAATGTCTTTTTGTCAGAAATCATTTTGACGGAGTATATGACACAATTCTGAAACCGCCGTCTTTTCTTACAACTACCGAGCGCATTTTTTTGTATAACGCAGCCTCCGCGCCTTCTGCACCGGAATACACATTGACTTCCAAAAGCAGGGTGTCGTTTCTTTCAGCCACAATTTTTTCCACTTTTGAAAATATTTTTTCAGTGGAGCCGCTCTTCATAATTTCGTATTTGCCTTCGGAGGTCAAGTCTACGTCAACCGTGTTCTGCGGCTTTTTGACAGGGTAAGAAAAGTACTGCAATACCGTAGCGTGAACTTTTGCCGTGTCGATTCCGAAACTGCGTTTGCCGGCGGGGGTAAACATTTCGGGGTTTTTGTTCAACATTCTTTTGACTGCAAAATCAATCTTTGTAACATCGTCAGCATCAGGTCCGGTGAAGTCGTTGGTATAAACTTCCGACAAATCAGTAAAAAAAACGTTAAGCGTTTTTATGTCGTCTTCCGGGCTTTTGCAACCGTAAAACGCAAATAACAGTGCTACACAATACAATATTTTTTTCATTTTAATAGAATATTAATTAACATCACGCAAAAATAAAAAATATCCGCGAGACCCCAAAAAAATGACGGATAAAAGTATCATTTAATTAACAAAATCTTAAATAAAAAAGTGTTCTGCATAACAGTTTTTGATATATCTTTGCACCGTAATCAGAAGAGATACTGAGGACAGATTTACAGCATATACGTTCTTTGAAGAAAATACTTAGAAGTTTACTTATTCATCACAAAACAACAAAAATTTGACGACGCAAAATTACCTTTACCTGTTTTGAAAGGAAAAAGTCCTTTACAAAACTTGTAGCAAAAAACAAAGAAGAACTCCCCAACACACATAAGGAGTTGAAACGGAAGAAAACAATAAAATGAGTATTAACTAAAAAACATAACGATCATGAAGAAGTTTAGTAAAAGAATGATTGCCGTTGTAACGATGTTCGCGGCAACAATGATGAATCCAGTAAACAGTTATTCTAATGTTAAAATCGATACTTTGAAGCATGTAGACGGCAACGAGACTAATATCGGTCCGGATAGTGAAGATGCAGTTGAAGAAACGGCTTTGGAACTTGAAAGTTGGATGTTTGAACCTGTTGTTGTTAACAAGGAAGAGGCTTTGACAATCGAGGATTGGATGAGCGAAGAAATCAACTTCAACGCCGAAGAAAAACTTGAAATCGAAGATTGGATGAGCGAAGAAATCAATTTCAACGCCGAAGAAAAACTCGATGTAGAGGCTTGGATGAGCGAGAAAATCACTCTCGAAGAAGAACCGCTTGAAATCGAAGCATGGATGAGCGATTCTGAATATTTCAGAAAGTAGACTTTTTTAAAACACAAAAAGAAAATAACTGTTGAAAAAAACTTTTAAGATTTTCTAAACTCTAAGAACGCTTTTTTATCAAAAAAGAAACTCCGGTCTTTCAATTGTCCCTCTTGAAGACCGGAGACCGAGGCAGGGACATCATAAAAAAAGCAGCACTTTTTTATTAAGCACTGCTTTCCTTTCTCAAAAAAAAATATTCACAGCTCTTTTTTAGTAGGAGAACTTTAACCTATTGTAACAACTAACAATATAAACACATCATCAAAAAAACTCTCACTAAGAAAATATATATATAATTTAATTCAGGTAGCCTAAATTTGTTTTCACTTTTATAACACCTGAAAACGGCAAAACCCTATGCAAAAAAATGTTAAAAAAATACCCCGTCTTGATAAAAATCAAAACAGGGTACCAACTTTTAAAACTATAAAATACTATGTAAATATTTTAACTATTCGCGGTTGGAATCAATACGTTTCATAGCCAATTTAGACTCACCGTTTACGAGATTCATTGCATCGTCAGTAAGACCCTCAACTTTCCAAGGCATAAAGAATGATTTGCCGTTAGCTTCTACTTCAAACTCGATGGTTTGGTCGTCTTTCAAACGCCAAGATTTGAACTGAGCATTCTGACCTTTACCAACGTTTTTGCATTTGCCGCTTTTACGGAGTTCAAACGTGATTTCAGCATTGTCTTTGCCAGTACCCCATTTTCCCAAAAGTTTTTTGAAACTTTGAGAAAGTTTTACTGATTTCTCATTGTCGGTAGCGGTTTTTTTAGCACCTTCTACTTCGATGTATTTAATAGTGATAGGAGAGCCTTCGATAAGTTCGTCGCCTGCGTTGGGAATTGTAACGGTGATTTCCTGTCCCTCAGCGTTTGCAATTGTAACGTTTTGACCGTCAATAGATTTAATCCAACCGAAAAATTCAGTTGCGCTTGCAAGGGCTTTTTCTTCTGCTGCTGCTTTGTCTGCTGCTGCCTTAGCCGCTGCATCTTCCTGAGTGGTTTCGGTAGCGGCTGCATTTTCTGTGTTGTTAGCGTTTTTGTTTCCGCCGCAAGATGAAAGCAGGGAAACGGCAAGAACTGCTGAAGCCGCTAAATAAGTAATCCTTTTCATAATTAATACTTTTAAATTTTTTTAATGATTTTTTTGAATATTGTCGCCGCAAAATTACAAATACTTTTTGATTTCAAAAATTTTTTTTTACTATTAATTTTTAATATTTTTTTGTTTGTTAAACGAAATATTTGAAGTAATTTTGCAAAAAATTTTTTTTCAAAATGAAGAAGTTTATAATTGTAGTTTCAATGTTGCTTTTGAATGGCTTTGCAAATGCTCAAACTGTCTTAACCTTAGATAGTTGCAGAAGAATGGCAATCAATGGCAACAAGGATGTGAGAATGTCGGCGATTGATAAAGAAATCGCAGAATACAACAAAAAAACGGCATTTTCAAAATACCTTCCGAGAGTAAACGCCGTTGGAGCATACGTTTACACAAGCAAAAACATAAATCTTATCAGCGAAGAACAGGAAGAAAAATTACGGGGAATCGGTTCTAATCTTACCGGTCAGATTACGGAAGGGAAAAATACAGTGCTTCAACAAATTCAGCAACTTCAACAGAATCCGCAGTTTTTGCAGTATCTTCAAGCAAACCCGCAGTTGGCGCAGGCGGTTCAAAATTATCTGCCGCAACTTGTTCAGGCTATTCAGTCGCCGGGCAGAATTGAGACTGCTCTCGGTGCTGTCAGCGGCGTTGGAAACGAAATCGCCGACGCTCTTACCCTTAACACGCACAATATTTTTCTTGCAAGCATAATGCTGACCCAGCCTGTGTATATGGGCGGCAAAATTATCGCTTACAACAAAATCACCGACTATCTCAACCAGGTTGAGGAGGCTAAATACGACCTTAAAAATCAGGAACTTATAGTAAAAGTTGACGAGGCTTACTGGCAGATAGTCTCTTTGGAAAGCAAAAAACAACTTGCCGAAAGTTATGCAACTCTGCTCAGGACTTTGGACGGCAACGTTGAAAAAATGGTTGAAAACGGTTTTGCGACCAAAGCCGACGGTCTTAGCGTAAAAGTAAAACTCAACGAGGCGGAAGTTGCTATTATTCAGGTGGACAACGGTCTGGCGCTTTGCAAAATGCTTTTGTGCCAACTTTGCGGAATGCCGTTTGACAGCGATTTCACGTTAGCGGATTCCAATAGGGACGACATTGTAACTCTCTCGGACATTTCTGAGGCGGAAAACCTTGACACGGCCAACATTGACGGCAGAAACGTCAACCGTCCCGAACTCCGCGCTTTGGAACTCGCCGACAAAATTTACGAACAGAAAATAAATGTTGCCCGTGCGGAATTTTTGCCCAACGTGGCTTTGACAGGCGGCTATACGTGGACAAACCCCAATTGTTTTGACGGTTTTGAAAACAAGATGAAGGGTATGTGGACGGTAGGCGTCGGCGTTAAAATTCCGATTATAACAAGCGGAGAGCGCATTTACAAAACCCGCGTGGCAAAACTCGAAGCCGAAAAAGCCGCTTGTACATACGAAGAGACGCAGGAGAAAATCGAACTTCAAGTAAAACAGTCTTCGCAAAAAGTTGTGGAGGCAGCAAAACGTCTTGCAACCGCGCAAAAAAGCCTTCAATCGGCGACCGAAAATTTGCGGTATGCAAATGTCGGCTTAAAAGAAGGCGTGATTCCTGTGTCAAACGTTTTGGAGGCTCAGACCGGCTGGCTGAAAGCGCAATCCACTATGGTTCAGGCAAAAATCGACCTCAAACTCGCACAACTTTATTTGAACAAAGCGACAGGAAGATTAAATTACTAATTTATAATTCATAATTCGTAATTCTTAATTTATTAGCAAAATGAATAGAAAAGTAACGGCAAATTTGTTGTTTGCGGCTGTAATTTTGGCCGTAATAGCAGTAGTAATAATTATCGGTTTGACGAAAACCGATCCCGAAGAAGTAATTCAAGGCGAAACCGAGGCTACCTCTTACCGTGTTTCGTCAAAAGTTCCCGGCAGAATAGCCGAAATCCGTTTTGAGGAAGGCGACAGGGTAAAAAAAGGCGATACTCTCGCGATACTCGAAGCACCGGACATCATGGCAAAACTTTCTCAGGCAAACGCCGCTTATTCGGCTGCAAAAGCCATTGAAAACAAGGCTCAAAACGGTGCGCGCAAAGAGCAGATTCAGGGCGCATACGAGATTTGGCAAAAGGCAAAAGCCGGTCTTGAACTTGCAAAGGCAACTTACGAGAGAGCCGAAAACCTTTTTAAGGAAGGTGTCATAGCGGCTCAGAAACGCGATGAGGCAAAGGCAAATTTCGATGCGATGACCGCCACCGAAAAAGCCGCAAAGTCGCAGTATGATATGGCTATAAACGGTGCTCAGCAAGAAGACAAAGCCGCTGCCAGAGCACAGGTTGAGCGGGCAAAAGGTGCTGTCAGTGAGGTGTCTTCGTATATCGACGAGATGGTTTTGATTGCCTCGGCAGACGGCGAAATCACAGAGATTTATCCCGAACTTGGAGAACTTGTCGGTACTGGTTCTCCGATTATGAACATTTCTAAAACCGGTGATTATTGGTTTGTGTTCTCTGTCAGAGAGGATTATCTTCCCGGAATCAAAGTCAATGATCAGAAAAAAGTTTTTGTTCCCGCGCTCAATAAAGAAGTTGACGTGAAAATTACACGTATGAAAAACGTTGGAAACTTTGCCGCTTGGAAAGCCACAAAAGCCCTTGATCAATACGACCTTAAAACTTTTGAAGTTCAGGCCAAGCCTCTTAATCAAAGTGAGGTTGACGGAATTTGTGTCGGTATGTCGGCAGTTTTGAAAAATTAACGGCATGAAAGAGGTTATTACACGGATATTCAGAATAGGGCTGCGAGAGATAGGCATATTTTCTCACCGTCCTATGTATCTGTTTGTCATATTGATAGCACCGGTTTTGTGTCTGATATATTTTACGCAGATTATGCGCAGCGGCACTCCCGACAAAATGCCCTGCGGCGTAGTTGACGAAGACAACACGTCAACAACTCGCAGTATTGTCAGGATTCTCGGTGCGATGCAGAATACGGACATAAAGGCGCATTACGGCAGTTTTTCAGAGGCACGCTCGGCGATGCAGAGGGGCGAGATTTACGCCTTTTTCTACATTCCGCGAAATACAACTGATAAAGCCCTTGCAAGCCGTCGTCCTCAGATTTCGTTTTACACTGCTGACACGTGGTATGCAGCCGGAAGCCTTCTTATGAAAGACCTTCAAATGACTTCCGAACTTGCCGGTCTTGCAGTAACGAGGGCAACACTCAGCGCGAAAGGAGTTCCGCCGAGTTTGATGATGGGCATTTTGCAGCCGGTTTCAATAGAGACGCACCCGATTGCAAATCCGGGTTTGAACTATTCCGTTTACTTGAATAATATTGTTGTTCCCGGACTTTTCTTTCTGATAATCATGCTGTTTACGGCTTACACTATCGGTTCAGAATGGAAAATGGGAACGCAAAAAGAACTTTTTGAAATCTCTGGCGAATCTTCAACGATTGCCCTTGCCGGAAAACTCTGGCCTCAAACGCTTTTGTATTGCGTTTTGATGGTTTTCATAGATGTTTATTTTTATAAATATCAAGGTTTTCCGCTAAAAGTCAGCCTGATAAGAATTATTTGTGCCGGTTGGCTGTGTATTTTTGCTTCGCAGGCTCTTGCAGTGTTCTTTTTCGGAATATTTTTGACACTGAGGATGGGTATGAGTGCGTGTTCGTTGTTCGGGGTTTTGCAGATTTCGGTCTGCGGTTTTACCTTCCCGTTGACTGCGATGAAACCTGTCTTTCAGTATCTTGCATGGATAAGTCCGTTAAGACATTATTATATGCTGTACGTAAATCAGGCGTTAAATGGTTTTAAATTGGTTTACGCATGGCCGTCGATAGTGGCGTTGCTGCTGATTTGCCTTTTGCCGTTGACAATGCTTTTCAGAATAGCACACGCTTTTAAAACAATGGAATATAAACCGTAAAAAGTAATTATTATGAATATTACAAAAATATGGTATGACGAGTTGCGGACGGTGTTTCACGATGTGGGAATTATTCTTTTCGTGATAATTTTACCGCTTGCTTACCCGTTGCTTTACGCTTACGTTTATACGCCTGAGGTTCAACGTGATACCCCGGTTGTGGTGGTTGACGACAGCAAATCCGTACTTAGCCGCGAGTTTGTCCGCAAGGTAGACGCTACGCCTGATGTGCAAGTTGTTGGCAACTGTTTGAATATTAATGAAGCGTACACAATGATAGAGCAGCAGAAGGCGTACGCCATTATACATATTGACCGCGATTTTGAGACCGCTCTAAACAAAGGTCGTCAAACTGTTGTGGGACTTTACTGCAATATGATGAGTATGGTGTATTACAAATGTGCGGCTTCGGCTTGCAGCAACGTTTCTATCGCGATGAATCGCAGAATCAAAGTTTACAACTATATGAGACCAAAAACCGAACGTGAAGCGGAAATTATGGCAACTCCTATTGATTACAAATACACTCCGCTTTATAATCCTCAGAGTGGTTATGCGGCGTTTATGATTCCGCCGATTTTGATGATGATATTTCAGCAGTCGCTGTTTCTTGGAATCGGTATGAGTATGGGACGCAGTAGGGAGCAAAATGGCGGTTTTGTGATTCCTCTGAACCGTTTTTACAGAAATTCAGTGGAAATAGTGGTCGGAAAAATGTTGTTTTATCTGATGCTGTATATTATTCACGGCATTTATGCGTTTATCGTGGTAACAAAACTTTTCGGATTGCCGCAACTTGGTCATTATTGGGATTTTATACTGTTTTTGATTCCGTATATCACCGCGTGCTGTTTTCTCGGAATGGTGCTTAGTTATTTGATTTTCAGACGTGAAGACTGTATGCTGGTGTTTGTCTTTATGTCGTTGCCGCTGTATTTTATGTGCGGACTTTCGTGGCCGGGTTCGGCGATTCCGGACGGCATAAGATATTTTTCTTATCTTTTCCCTTCGACATTCGGTCTTAACGCTTATATGAGGATTTCGGGCATGGGAGCATCGATTTCTGACGTGGCGTTTGAGATGAGGGGAATTGCTGTTCAAACCGTGGTTTATTTCTTGCTTGCATGCATGATTTACACTAAAAAAATCAGAAATGCCTTGCACAGGCGTCCGTAAAAAACTGTAATTTATAAAACACCAAGACAATGACACAAACGGAAAAAATATCGAAATATTCGGAACTTCTGCCTCAAATTGAGGCATTGGTTTCCGGCGTGAAATACGGAATAAGTTCGCTTGCCAACGTTGCGGCAGCGGTTCACAGAACCATAAATTTCTTTTGGACGGGTTTTTATGTCGTTGACGGCGAAAATTTGCTGCTCGGACCTTTTCAAGGCGATCCGGCGTGTATTACGATTCCAAAAGGCAGAGGCGTATGCGGTACGGCATGGTTGAAAGGGGAGACTGTTGTGGTAGAAGATGTGGAGAAATTTCCCGGACATATAGCGTGCAGTTCGCTTTCAAAATCAGAGATTGTAGTTCCTGTGTTTTCAAAATCTGGCAGAATTACTGCGGTTTTGGACATAGACAGTGATTCACTCGCAACTTTTGACGAAACCGACAAACTGTATTTGGAAAAAATCGCAGCCTGTTTGAAGGAGTACGAGAGATATTAATGTTGGAGGACTTGTTTGAAAACAGGGATGTGTTGTTATACCTTATCCGAAACCATCTGAAAAAACATAGTTTCGGAAGTAAAATAATTTGTCCAATTTTGACAAATAGAATAAAAAAAATTATTTTTGCAACTAAATGTGCTTTATGTGATTCTTATGTGACGGTTATGTGACTGAGAGGGCAAAAATATGTATTCGTAAAAGGTTAAATTATTGATAATTAATAGTTTAACTTTTGAACTTTATGTGACGGTTATGTGATAATTGCAAAAAAAAAATTAGTATGAACGACAAGTTTAACAACATATTACAACGTTTGGTTGCGCTACCCAAAGAGAACGAATGGGTGGAATTTAAGCACAACTATCATTCAGAGGACGAAATAGGCGAGCGTATCTCCGCCCTCGCCAATGCTGCCGCATTGTTCAACAAGCCTTTTGCCTATTTGGTTTATGGAGTTGACGATGATACACACCAAATTGTCGGTACTTCATTCCGTCCCTCAACAAAAACGGTGGGCAAAAATGAACTTGAAAATTGGCTTGTACAAAATCTTCTGCCACATATTGATTTCAGAATTTATGAGTTTCAGCATGAAGGCAAAAATGTTGCGATGTTTGAAATCCCCGCTGCCGAACATTCGCCCGTTACCTACAAAAAAGTATCCTACATTCGTGTAGGCAGTATAACACGGCTTCTTAGGGATTTTCCCGACAAAGAACGCAAAATTTGGAACAACAACCGACAGTTTGAAACCGGTATTGCGCTCGAAAATTGTACCGCAGCCGACATTGTGAGGCTTTTGGATACGCAGGCGTTTTTTGACATGTTAAATTTGCCGTATCCTACTACGCAAGAGGCTGTCATTGAACGTCTTATAATTGATGCTTTGGTTCAAAAGACACTAAATGGATACAATATCACCAATTTAGGTGGAATCTTGTTTGCAAAAAACCTGCACAATTTTCCTTCGTTAGAACGCAAAATTCCAAGAGTTGTACAATATCGCGGTAAAAACAAACTTGACACCATTATTGACGAAGAATTTCCGCAAGGATACGCCTGTGGTTTTGCCGCACTTGTAAAATATGTCAATGATATTTTGCCACGCAACGAGGTGATTGGAGAGGCTTTCCGTAACGAACAAAGGGCATATCCAGCCCTTGCGATCCGCGAATTGTCCGCCAACGCTCTTATTCATCAGGATTTTTATATGACAGGAACGTCTGTAATGATAGAGATTTACAGCGACAGGGTGGAAATCACCAATCCCGGCACGCCGCTTATTGATACTGAGCGGTTTATTGACGAATACAGGTCTTTAAATGAAAAATTAGCATCGCTCTTGCGTCGCATGAATATTTGTGAAGAAAAAGGCAGTGGCATCGACAAGGTGATTTTTCAATGCGAACTTTATCAACTGCCAGCACCGCTTTTCACGTGTTCCGACATTCACACAAAGGTAATCCTCTACGCACCAAAGCAACTGCGTAATATGGACAAAGCCGACAAAATAAGGGCGGTTTACCAACACGCTTGTCTAAAATGGGTTTCCAATGATTTTATGACAAACCAATCTCTGCGCAGTCGTTTCAATATAGAGCAACAGAACCATTCCATTGCCTCCCGGCTTATCCGTGATGCATTGGAAGAAAAGGTCATAAAGGAGGCAGACTCTGACAACAAATCACGTAAATTTGCCAAGTATCTGCCTTTTTGGGCGTAAAAATCGCTTTATGTGATTCTTATGTGACGGTTATGTGACTGAGAGGGCAAAAAACTGTATTTGTTAAAAGTTAAAATATTGATAATCAATGGTTTCGTTTTTGAGGGTTATGTGACGGTTATGTGATAATTGCAAAAAAACTTAGTATGAACGACAAATTAAAAATCAAAGACCTGCCCGACAGTTATTTAGCCATCGACAACACTGAAATCGGTAGAAAAAACAGGATACTGCTGTGGGTGTTCGGGATGATGTATTAAACACTTTTCTGTGGAATGTGTTGTTATACCTTGTCCGAAACTACCTCTGCCAACCCCGCACATCATTGCCGCAAGCGGCTTGATGTACGGGGTTATCAATATATCGTCTTCTAGACGATTATTGGCAGTATGTAAAAAAAGCCCCATACACCATTTTGTTGATGTATGGGGCTTTTGATATGTTTTAGTCTATTTTTCGATTACTTCGAGTAATCCATTGCTGCGTATCTCTTGTAGTTGTTGTAACGTTTCAAAGCGGCCTCTTGACATGCAGCGTAAAGTTCTTCTGCTTGTCCGGGGAACGACTTTTGAAGCGATGCAAAGCGTACCTCGCCTAACAAGAAGTTCTTGAATTCAGCCCAATTCGGCTCTTTTGAATCCAAAGTGAACGGGTTCTTGCCTTCGGCTTCAAGTTGCGGATTGAATCTCCACAAGTGCCAATAACCGCAATCAACTGCTTTCTTCTCCTCTGCCTGAGATTTACCCATGCCGCCTTTGGCTTTCAAACCGTGGTTGATACAAGGAGCGTATGCAATTACCAATGACG
>JAFXUC010000065.1 GCA_017535325.1 Bacteroidales bacterium
GTCCAAATCGCCTTTTTTCAGCAAATCGTATGACGAAACCAAATACACATTCGGTTCGGGTTTGTGTTCGCACGCCGTAAAAAACGCCGCCAAAACTATCAGAAGTTTTATAAATTTCATGTTAAAAACATTTTTTTGACGGCGCAAAAATACAGATTTTTTACCGTTGTTGCAAGCCTTCAACACCTGATTTTTGTTGCAAAACGAAGTGTTGCACAATTGCAACATGGTTATTTTCAATAACTTGACTTTTTTTGGTCAGCAACGGCTATTGCGCGGGAAATTTTTCAGACATAATTTTGCGGCGTAAAAAATTAAAAAACGCACAAACGAAATGAAAAGATTTTTATTAACAATTTTGGTTGCATTTTTAGGTGCAACATCTTTTGCCCAGACTATAACGGGCGGCGTTTTTTCTGAAAACAATTCGCCCGTTATTTTTGCTAATGTGGTTTTGATGTCGGCTGACTCGGTTTTCCTTAGCGGCACAATCACCGACGAAAACGGAAAATTTTCCGTTGAAAAAAGTCAGAACGCAAAATTTTTAAGCGTTTCATGTCTTGGTTACGAAACAAAAGTTTTAAGTGTCAATGACTCTTTTGAAAAAATCGTTTTGAAAAATTCGGATTTGGAACTTCAAGAAATCACAGTTTCAGCCGGTTTGCCAAAAACGAGGATAAAAGACGGTGCAATGGTTACTGATGTTCAGAACACGCTGCTAACCAAGACGTTGAGCGGCGACAAAATGCTCGCCAAACTGCCCGGCGTTACGCTCACAAAAGACGGAATCGAAGTTTTCGGCAAAGGAACGCCCGAAATTTACATCAACAACGTTAAACTGCGGGACAACAATGAGTTAAAGAATCTTGACCCTAAAAATGTGAAATACGTTGAAGTAATCAACAATCCCGGCGCGGAATACGGCGCGGAAGTAGAGTCCGTCATCAAAATTTATACTTTGAAGCCAGTCGGCGACGGTTTCAGTTTTGATGTTCTCGGTCTGTACTCTATATGCGAATACAGTGATTATATCACGAAACTAAATTTTAATTACCGGCGTGGAAATTTGGACGTTTTCGGCGGTGTGTTTTGTTACGACACCAAATCATTTTTGCAGTCAGAGACTTATGACCTCAGACAAACCGATGCGCTGTGGGAAACAAAACAGTCGGAAAGTGTTGATTATAAGCAATGCAGTATGCGTTATTCGGGCGGTGTCAATTATCAGTTCAATGCGCAGAATTTTGCCGGAATTAAATACCAGTTCAACGATGATTCCAAAGACGAGCAAACCGCACAGGGCAGTCTCATGGCGTATAAAAACGGAGAATTTGTTGACGAAATTGCGGAAGGCAGCCGCGCAAAATGCGACAAGGATTTTTCACATTCCCTCAACGCCTATTACAACGGAAATGTCGGCGGTTTTTCGGTTGATTTTAATGCCGATGTTTTTACAAATTTTGTTGACAAAAGCACTATGAATACCGAAAATGCTGATTTTCAGGACGACAGAGAATTTTCAACGTCCGACAAAGTTGACAGCAAAATGTTTGCGGAAAAACTCGTTTTGGGTCATAAACTTTTTGGCGGAAAAATTAATTTCGGCGGCGAAAACATTTTTTCTGACTACCGCGACAATTTCAAAAGCAGAGCAGAAGAATTTGTTCCGACTGTTGAGAGCCGCAGCCGTCAGACTACCACAGCGGCATTTTTGCAGTATGGTTACAAGTTTTCCGAAAAATGGAGTTTAAAAGCGGGCTTGCGTTACGAAGATGTTGATTTTAAATATTTTAACGGCGAAGTTTTGGACGAAGAAACGTCAAGAAAATACAGCAGTTGGTTTCCGTCGGCATCGCTTAGTTTTTCGCCGGGCGACTTTGAAATGAACCTTTCATATACGAAAAAGACCAAACGTCCGTCGTATTTTATGCTGAGAAATTCGTATATGTATTGCAGCCGTTATTTTATTGAATCTGGAAATTCAGCACTTTTGCCGCGTGAAATCAGCGATTTTACGTATCTTGTTTCGTGGAATTTTTTGCAGTTTTCCGCCTCGTACCGCGATGTTAAAAATTACATAATGTATTACGGCACAGTTGATTACAACAATCCAGAGGTTCATATCAGCCGACCTGTCAACTATAACAGGCATGTTCAGGGTTTGGTGTTGAATTTTTCTGCCGCACCGGAGTTCGGATTTTACACGCCGCAGTTTGATTTGACGTTCAGGAAACAGCGTTTTGAGGTTGAGACTCAGTCGGTTACAGAAAAACTCAACAAACCGTGTCTGACGGCAGAACTTGACAACTGTTTTGATTTTGAAAGCGGCTGGACGTTTGATTTGGACGTAAATTTTTATGGCAAAGGGCATTGTGAGTCCAATTATTTCCGCTCAAACTACTTTGTATTGGATTTTTGCGTTTCAAAATCGTTTTTGGACGGTGCGCTGAATGTTGAGGCTGGCGTTTCAGACATTACGGGCGACACCCGCCGCGATATAAAATCCTTGTCGAAAATGGGTTATATGAATATTTATGACACATACGACACGCGGGAATTTTATTTGCAGATTCAATACCGTTTCAATCCCGCAAAATCGAAATACAAAGGCACCGGCGCAGGAAACGACGAAAAAGAAAGGATGTAAAACTTATCACGGCTCCACCACTTCGATTTTAACGTCGTGTTTTGCTTTGCGCTTGCTCCAATTAATTCCGACAAGAATTATCCGTCGCGAAATACCTTTCAGTGCCGACGGATAATTTTTGTTTTTGATTTGATCGATTGCGCCTTGTGCTGATTTGTTGTGTTTTAGTTCGATAACAATTGCCGGACGTGTTGAATTATGAAGCGGAACGAAAACCATATCAGCAAAGCCTTTTCCGGCGGGTTGTTCTCGGTAAATTTTGTAGTAACGTTTTGCAGCATAATACGCAATAGTTATCGCGCACGCCATCGAATTTTCGTCTTTGTATTTTATGATTGATGAGGATTCAAAACGATATTTATCGAAAGCCTCTGAAATATAATCCGCATCCATCGCTATCGTTCTGTTAATCAACGTTAAAGAATCAGTCAGAGCAGCAGAAACCTCGCCCCACCCGGATTCTCCTATTGAAAGTTCAAACTCTTCGGCAACTTCTGTATTTGGAATTCTTACCGTGCTATCTTCCGGGTTGTATGACAAATAACCCAAATGCGCCAAAAGTGTTAAAACGTCATCGCTATTATTGACATTTTTCATGTCGTTACGAAAACTTGTGGTTTTTATCGTAACACTTTCGCCATTAAGCATTTTGATAATTTTCTGTTGAACATTATCGCTGTCGATTTTTATATAATGTTCGATAGTGGTGTAGGCTGCGGATTTCGACCAATGACTGTTGTAATTTTTCTTTTCAATAGCAATCATTACCGAATTAGGATTGAAAACAGACTTTTCGTCGCCGATCATATAACCGTCGTAAGCATGTTTCATAAGATTGAAGTCCATATTGTGTTGTTCGCATAATATAATTACTTCACTTTCAGTAAAACCATAATATTTAGCAGTTTGACCAGGATCTATTACACTATATTCCCCAAAATTATTCAATGCTGACTGAGTTTCGGTTTTGATAATCGGCAAAATTCCGGTCATATAGACCAACAGAAAAATCTTGTTGGCAGTGTTCGATTTAAACAGCGACCTCAACAAATTAACGTACTCTTTTTGAACCTCTTCGTTAACGTCTCTTACAAGCATATCCCATTCGTCGATAATGAAAACAAAGCGGTCGCCGGTTTTGTCATTTATGGCTTCCAAAGCGTCCATAAGATGGGTTTCGTTTTTGTCAAGAAACGGATATACTTGTTGTAAATCTTCAATTATGGCAATTTGAGCATCTTTTACTACGGTAGATTTATCTTTTGCAGCAAAACGATTCCAATCCAAATAAATCGTCGGATATTTGTTTAAATGCTTTTCAAAATCGGGTGATTTGGTGATTTCCAAGCCTTTAAACAATTCTCTTGAATCGCATGAGCGGTCGTAATAAGCGTAAATCATCTTTGCCGCAACGGATTTTCCAAACCGCCGCGGACGTGAAATACACATAAAACGGCTTTCCTTGTCA
>JAFXUC010000003.1 GCA_017535325.1 Bacteroidales bacterium
CCAATAATGCGCTGTGCCGCCGCATTTGGTACATACAACTCCTTGTTTTTCGCGAACTTCCTTTAAGTACTGTTCACAAGATGCTTCATTCGAAAAGTGTTCGGTAAATTCTATCAGTTTCATAATAATCAAGATGTTTAAGACAAAAGTAACTATTATTACTAACATAAAAAAGTTATTTTATGTTAAATGCGGATAGTCATATTTAGATAAATTTGATTTTTGCTGTCATATTATTCTCGCATTACATCATTTTTACCGCCCTAAATATATCAACAGTGTATTAATATCCGAGGGACTTACACCCGGAATCCTTGACGCCTGCCCTATTGTCTTTGGTTTTATTCTCGAAAGTTTTTGACGGCACTCTGTTGAAAGCGACAATATTTTTTCAAATTCTATATTATCAGGAATCACAACATAATCCAATCTTGATAATTTTTCAGCCGTTATTTCTTCCCTTTCAATATAGCCTTGATACTTGATTTTTATCTCCGCGCTTTCGATTTCATAACGGTTAAAATGCTTCAAAAACGGAAACAAATCTTTCAACTCTTCCAAATTAACTTCCGTTCTAAGAATTATTGCGTTAAGTTTGTTTCCTTGTGTTAACGGTTTACCGCCTTTACTTTCGATATAACCATTAATTTTATCACACGATACGGAAGTTTCTTTGCAATATTCCAATATTTTTTCAACGTTATGTTTCTTGTTTTGATAATAATCATAACGCTCTTTGCCAGCCAAACCGATTTTAAAACCTAATCCGGTAAGTCTTTCATCAGCATTATCCTGACGCAAAAGTATCCGGTATTCCGACCTTGAAGTAAACATTCTATACGGCTCATCTACGCCTTTTGTTACCAAATCATCAATCAAAACACCAATATACGCATCTCTTCTCGATAAAACAACTTCTTCGTTTCCCGTGAAACTCAGAGCCGCATTCATCCCCGCCATCAATCCCTGGCAAGCCGCCTCCTCATAACCGGTTGTTCCGTTAACCTGACCAGCAAAATATACTCCTTTTATCACCTTGGATTCCAAAGTATGTTTTAATTGGGTCGGGTCAAAATAGTCATATTCTATTGCATAGCCCGGACGGAAGATTTTTGCATTTTCCAAACCCGGAATCAGCCTGATAGCCGCATACTGCACTTCGTATGGCAACGACGACGAAAAACCGTTAAGATAATATTCACAAGTATCTGTACCTTCGGGTTCAAGGAATACCGGATGCGACTGCTTATCTGCAAAGGTAACGATTTTGGTTTCAACAGACGGACAATATCTCGGTCCGGTACTTTTTATAGTACCGTTAAAGAGCGGCGAACGGTCAAAACCTTTGCGCAATTCGTCATGAACCTGAGGATTTGTATACGAAATATAGCACTCTTTTTGCGGAAGTTTTTCGATTTTATGCGCCATATAAGAAAACGAATCGGGATTTTCGTCGCCCGCTTGCGGTGTCATTTTTGAAAAATCAATCGTTCTGCCATCAATTCTTGCAGGCGTACCTGTCTTCATTCTCGAAGTTTTAACACCGGCTTTCAGCAGTGCTTCCGTCAGACCGCACGCAGGTATCTCCCCTATCCTACCGCCTGTAAACTGCCTTTCACCGACGTGCATCAATCCGTTCAAAAAAGTTCCCGCCGTAACAACAACTTTTTTGCATCTGAATTTCACGCCAAAAACTGTTTCCACACCGCAAACTTCACCGTTTTCAACAGCAATATCTTTGACTGTATCCTGCCAAAAATACAAATTAGGAGTTTTTTCCAGCAAATTCCGCCAAAAAATCGAGAACTTTACCCGGTCGCATTGCGACCTCGGCGACCACATAGCAGGTCCTTTTGAACGGTTCAGCATACGGAATTGTATCGAACTCATATCCGTAACAATTCCGGTCAGACCGCCCAAAGCATCAATTTCACGTACTATCTGACCTTTTGCAATCCCACCAATCGCAGGATTGCACGACATTTGAGCAAACTTTGTCATATCCATTGTTATAAGCAAAGTTTTAACACCCAATTTAGCGGCGGCATGAGCAGCCTCACAGCCGGCATGTCCTGCTCCAATTACTATAATATCGTATTCTTCAATCATTTTCTCCACAAATTCAAATAATAATCCTCTCGTTCATGTATTTTTGCTTCATCTTCATCGGTCATATCATCATAACCAACAAGATGCATAACCCCATGAATCATCACACGTAACAATTCTGTTTCATGTGAAACATTAAATTTTTCTGCGTTATCTTTTATTCTGTCGTAACTGATAAACAAATCTCCCGAAATTACACCGTTTTTCACATAATCAAATGTGATTATATCGGTGTAATAATCGTGATTTAGGTACTGTTTATTCATATTCCATAAGTATTCGTCAGAGCAAAAGACATACGTAATATCTCCTAATGTCTTACCTTCGCTTTCAACAGCGAGTTTTATCCAGTCAGTGAGCGTGTTTTTGTCAGGTAAATCAAATTCTACGTCTTCAAAGTTAAAATCTATCATTCCTAAACCAAGTTAAAAGTCATTTTTATACGCGAACCGTTGTCCAAAAACTCCGTTTTGTCTGAAAGATTCTTAATCAAAAACACTCCCCTACCCGAAAGTTTTTCGATATTCTCCGGCAATGTTGGGTCTGGTAAATTATCGTAATCAAACCCCTTGCCTGAGTCCTTAACCGAAATTACGAGACTGTTGTCAGCAGTATAAGCAGTAACAGCGACAGATTTGCTTTTGTCGTTGTTGTTACCGAACTCAATAGCGTTTTTTACTGCCTCAATTGTTGCTATCAAGATATTACCGTAAACATCTTCCGAAATTTTGTATTCGAAACATACCGAATCTATAAATTTCTCTACCGAAGAAATTTTAGCAATATCAGAGTCAAATGCCAATGATGTTTTCATTTTATTATATATTTTAATTTATTCTATGTTTTGTAAATATTCACTGTACTTATTTTGATAAAAAAGATTGAGATTCAAGACCGGCGCGTTAAGAAACTCCTTAGTGCCGAATTGCTTAAATTTCAACTTCAAATCATCCGTGTTTTGTTGCTGTAAATCCGTTGCTTGTTTACTTTCACGTTTTTCGTCAAAATCCTGTTTTTTTTCGGCGTTTTCCATCTCCAAAAGTTTATTAAAAACAGTATTCTGACGGTCAATCAACGTTTTGTTGATATTACGGTTGATAATATCGCGTTTTGAATCTTCCATAAGTTGATTCATTTGATTCAAAAGTTGCTGCTGTTGAGGGGTATTACCGCCCTGATTCTGCATTTGGCGCAACTGTTGCTGCATTATTTCCATCTGTTTCAAAGACTGAGCCAACTGTTGATTCTGAGGTTCGTCGCCTTTTTGAAGTTGTTGCAACATTTTCTCCAACGTCTCTTTCAGGGACTGTTGCTGATTTTTCATCTGTTGCATATTTTGTTGACGCTCCGCCATTTGTTTTTTGTTACGTGATTCGTTTCTTGAAGACTGTTGCTGCGAAGACGACGAACTTTGCTGCTGCTGTTGTTGCTGCATCTGGTCTTGAATTTCACTAAACAAAAGCGACAAATCATTAAATTCCGTCAAGACCATCTGTTGAAATCTTGCGGAATTACTCTTATGATTTTCATTCATCTCCGACTCTATCTTACCGAGAAACGAATTTATATCTTTAATTTTCTCATAAACAGAGTGTCCAAGACTCGGTTCACGCTTAGCAAGCGCATAAATAGAATCCTGAACCAAGCCAAAATCCTTTCTAATCTCAATTTGTTTCGGTATAGAACCGCCCAAATAGTTAGAACCCGTCTTAACCTTATTCATTACATCTTCCTGCGAAAACGAAAGAGTCAGCAAATTATCCAAAATCTGACGAACATCATTAATATTTTCCTCGTTTTTCTGCTGCTGATTTTGCTGTTGCAGCCCTTGCATTTCGTTAGACAATTCCTCCAATTCATCCGATGTATCTTCCATCTGTTCTTGAAGTTGTCTATTATTATCTTTTGTTTCACGTGAATCCTTGTTGCCTGATTTTTTATCATCCGATTTTTCGCCGTTCATATTCTCTTTTTGAGTCATTTCCTGCAATTTTTCAGTCTCATTTTTGAGTTCGTTTTCTATTTCAGACATCTTATCGTTCATTTCAGGAACATCCAATTTATTCTCTCCTAACTCTTCGTTTTGCTTTTGAAGATTTTTATAATTTTCTTTTTCCTGTTCAAAACGCTTCTGAATATCCTCCATTTTTTCTGCAAGGTCTTTTTTATCGCTTTCAGAAAGTTTCTTTTCTGAAAGTTTTTCAGCAGTTTCCTTCAAATCCTTGGAAAGTTCACGCATTTCGTTTGAAATATTGTGCAGTTTGTTTTCTACATTAAACATTTTCATCAGCGTATTATTTCTTTCCAACTGCTCAGAAATCTGATTGTAGTCAAATTTCAAATCCTGAATACTTTCACGCATATCTTTTTCAGACAGTTTTTTTGCCAATTCAGATATTTCGTCCATCAATTTCTTAATATCGTCCGTCATAAGTTCGTCCCAAAGTTGCTGCAATTGTTTCTGCTGCTCCATCAATTCCGCACTTTGCTCCTGGGACAACTGATTTTCAAAAGAGTTTTTGAATTGGTTTTCCTCAGAAATTTGCTGCAAAAACTTCTGCAATTTATTCTGTTTGTCCATCAAATTATCCAATTTCAACTTCTTCTCCCACTCCGACAAGTCCTTGTTGGCTGCAACAGACTTCTGAAAATCATTCAAATCGTTATTCAATTCTTTCAAAAGCGATTGTGCTTTTTCAACTTTGTCGGCCATCGAAGACTGCAAATTATCAATTCTCTCCTGTTTTTCCTGCATAGAAATCTTAGTATACATATTAAACTCTGTTTTAGAAGCCTTAAAACCGGAAAGATTATCATTGTCCCTTACTTCAAAATAATAAGAAACAGTCTTCTTAATATTTGAAAAATCATAATAAAAGAAAAAATCCTGAGAAAGACTCTCATTAAATTCTATCTTCTCAAAATGCAAATCATTTGGTTTATCAGGATCAAAATACACGAAATTCAAAGAATGAAAGCCGTAGTCATCAGAGATATGACCCGAAAAATACAACGCATTCGCAACCGTAGAATCCACAGCAGATACAACCTGAATTGTCGGATAATAATCCGGAATCAGATTCACGTGAAACATCTCAGAAGTCTGATTATAAGAATTTTCTCCATCAACCGAAAAATAATAATCGAAGGCTTTTTTTGCTGTTTTGTCTACAAAAATTCTGTTATCATCTCTCTTAGTGTCAATCTTTGCAGAATCTACAAAAAACGAAAAGTCTTTACAGTCAGATACGGTATAATTCCACTGAATTTTTGCTCCTGAGGGCACTGTTAAGTCGCCGGTATTTTCAAATTCTTCGCTGCTAATCTTTGTATACGCAGGCGGAACAACCTGAACCGAATAATTCAAGACCTGCGGCTTGGCAAAAACACTGATTTTAAAATCAGAAGTCTTATAAGTTAAATATTCGACACAAAATTTGAGGTCGGATTTAAGATTTTTCAAAGTATAAGAATAAAATCCGGCAGAATCAGGAGTCATTCTCACAGAAAAATCTTCGTTAGACAAAAACACATCTTTCAAAACGTTAGGTCCGTCTATTTGAACCTTTATATTAATATCTTCGCCGGCAATACAAGATAAAGTATCGTTCAAAAGTGTGAACGAATACGGATTTTCTTTCTCGTAATAGGTAGAATAATTCAAAAATCTCGTTGCACCTTGTTTTATTCTGTTAGAAAACAGAAAACTTAAAACCAAAACCACAGCCAAAACACCGAGAGAATACATAAAATAACGCGATGTCCTTTTAAAATCTATCGCATTAGTAAAATTCCACGGAGAAATTCTGTCTATTTTTTGATTTATCGCTGCGACAAGAAACTCTGACTTCCCGTCATCCGAGCCGTTTAGTTGCAGGATATTGACGAGCAAATCGTTTGAATCGTTAAAATAATTTGAAATAATCTTTGAAGCCTCTTCAAAAGTCAAAAACGGCAATACCTTAAAAATTTTCAATACCGGCACAAAAACAAAAAACACAAACACCGACAACAACAAAAACACAGCAAAATAAAACAAAACAGTCTTCACATACGGCTGCAAATACAAAAATCCTTCTGTCAAAAACATAACAAAGCCTGTTACAGCAAAAATCATCACAAACAGCAATATCCCCAAAATTATTCTATTAGAATAAAATTTGCGGATAAAACCATTCAACTTCTCCTCTATTACAGAAAAATTAGATTTCATTTTTTATTATTTTTTATAAGCCAGTCGTACGGATTCAACACCTTGGAACCCTGCCAAATTTGAAAATTAAAAACAGCATGTTTTTCCTCGGTATCAAAATCGCCTACAATATCCTTTTTCTCCAACTGATCGCCTTGTGAGACTACGATATGGTCTAATTCTGAATAGACCGTATAATAATCCCCATGCCGGACAATCACCGAAAATTTATCTTGCGGCAAACGGACAATCTTTGCCACAACGCCGTTGTACACACATCTAACTTTCGAATCTCTCGGTGCACAAAAGTCCAAACCGTCGTTTTTTACGGTTATTTTATCATAAACAGGATGTTTCGACTCGCCGAAATAGCGGATTATAGCAGCCTTTTCAACCGGCCAAATCAAATATCCTTTTTGAACCTGAAACAAAACTGTCGCATCTTTTGTAGCAACCACCTCCGGCGCAGCAAGTGAATCAAGACTTATTTTTATGATTTCACGTGAAACATCTTCCGTTTTTTGATGCACCGCCACATCTTTTACAATCAAATTTCTTGATTGAGAATACTGTTTTATAAACGACTGCTCTATACCAATTTTTGAAGCCAAGATATTTTTTTCAGCCTTTATACTGTCAAGGGTTTCAACTACCGTCGCAATTTCGGCTTTCAAAGCCTTTATACGCTTGATTTTTTTCTGTCTGTAATCCGTCAGCCATTTAACATAAAGAAACTGACGGTAAGTTTTGTACAAATTGTCAAACGAAAAAATATCAAAATTCTGATGCATCATAGTGTTGAGTCTCGATGCCGTAACAACGAGCGAAGAATAAATTTCTTTCTCGTAGTCAAGTTGAGAATTTAAGCGTTGAAAGAATAATTCATTGTTGTAAATATCCTTGTCAAGTTGAACAATTTGAAATTTCAACTGCGAAATAAGTGAATTTTTCAAATTCAACTGTTCGTCCAAAACACTCAACTTCAAATCAATATTTTTTCCGTCCGACAAGTCGGTCAAGACAGAATCCAAATATGCCGTCTGCTCCGCAATTGTCGATTGCGCTCTCAAAACGCCGTTACAAAACAATAAAACTAAAAATAAAAGTAAACAACTATTTTTCATTTTCATTTTTTATTCTCATCAGAATTTTATTTCGGTGTAATTAGCCGGTATCGTGAGCGGGTATTGCAAAGCCTTTCCAAAAACAGCCTTGTCGTAATAAAACGTTGCGGTAAAATCAGTACCGATACCCTCAAACTGCACTTCAACAGGCAATTTATGCAACTGAAAATCATTTTCTCCGCTATAATTAATCGAAACTCCTTTCTGAGAAGTCGAAATCACTGCTGAATTTTTTATTACACGGTTATTTTCACGTGAAACTAAAATCTCGTTTGACATTCCGTATTTTTGAGTATAAAAATTTGATGACTTCAAACGCAAATTTTCACCCTCGTCAGAGTATGAAAAATACGAAAGTTTTTCGATTTTGTTTTCGGGAAAAATGAAAAACTTGTTCAAAAACACCGACTGCAAAATAGAAAAATCAAAGTCAATCGGGAAAAACTGTTTTAACGCTGAATAATCACTTTTGAAATACTGGTTTTTGAGTTTTACAACAGCAAAAACAGAATCTTTTGTGAGTTTTGCACGGGCAATCTCCAAACCAAAAGCCTTAACATAAAGCCAAATCAGCGAATCGTTGGCAATCCGCAAAGTACCGGAGCCGGAAACGTTGCGCTCAGGAAGTTGAAGTTTCAAATTAAACTTAATTTCCGCCGTAGAAAACGTATCCTGATTATTATACATTTCACGCGCCTCTTTAAAAAGCGGCGAATCAATATCCACCTCAACGGGTGTAATTTCTGTTTTCGGCTTATCATTTACCTCATTATGCTTCTTCTTCCTGTCTTTACAAGAGGAAAAAAGCAGAAGAAAAATAAGTAAAAACGTTATATTTTTCAGTTTCATAACAGTTATTTTTTATCATTCAAAATTTTTTCCGATAATTCCTTAACGTATTCTTTGCCGGTTTTATCAAGCGACAATGCCTTCTCGATAAAGTATTCAGCCGTCTTTAAGTCGCCGCTGAGGTAACTATAAAACGCTTGAACGTAATTAAAATAAAAATTGGAATTATCAAAATTAAGACATTGTTTTATGATATTTTGAGCAAGCGGCAAATTGCGTTTGGAATCAATCAAATACCAGGCATATTTGGCGCAAACGTTATAATCGGAATGATTTATATTGTAATATTTTTCAAAATTTTGAAAGGCTGCTTCCTTGTTTGATTTTTGGTAATTAAAAACGCCGTAATAAAAATAGTATAAATTTGCGCTTTCGGTAAGTTCCACACCGAAATCTTTTGCAGAAGAAAACATCTCCCCTGCCCCTTTGAGGTCGCCGGTATAAAGTTTTGCAACGGCAGAATAAAGCATAACGTCAACCTGCTCGGGAAAATAATCTTCCGCTTCTTTAACGGCAACTTTCAACGCCGCGTAATCCTCGGTCAAGACATAAAGTTTGAAAAGTTTTCTCCAAAGAGAAAAATCAGACTTCTCTATTTCGGCGCAAATTTTCAACTGCTCGGAAGCGCGTGTGAAATTTTCCGTCACCATCAAAAAATCCGCATACGAAGAACACGCCTCAAAACTTTTGCCGTCGGCTTTCAAAACTTCTTCATAAAGGAGCGAAATTTTTGCAGTGTCAATTTTTTTGGAATGAATAACTATCTCTTCAATAATCGAAACTTTTTCTTTCACGGAAATTTCTCTGTATGCAAAAGACCGTTTGAGATTTTCATAAAAGCAATCCTCCCGGCCTGTTGCACGGCACAAATAAGCCTCAGCGAGATATGACAAAGGATTTGTGTCGTCAATACTTTGCATTTTTTTTACAACTTCCTGAGCCTTAGATATTTGCGAAGTAGATAAGTAAAAATCCTCCAACATACCGAGACACGACAAATTAGAAGAATCTGTCAATATTAGTTTACAAAATTCATTTTCCGCCTCTTTTACTCTGTTTTGACGGCGGAGCAGGTCGATTTTTTTCAGCGAAAGGTCAAAATCATAACCGTAAATTTCTTCAATCTTATTAAGTGTAGAAATTGCACTCGAAATTTTACCAAACTGAACATAAAATTCCAAGAGCCGCAAATAATCATTATAAGTCGGATTATTTTCGATTAATTTCTCATAAATTGCCAATGCTTCGGGATAATTGTCCAACGACTCGTAAACCGCAGCCAAAAAAACATTATACCAATAATTCTCCGGTTGCAGTCTCACGGCCGAGAGTGCGTAATTCATCGCAGCATCCAAGTCATGGTAATTATAATAAATTCTCGCAAGTTGAAAATTTACTGCGGCAGACTTCGGGTTTAGTTTCAAACAAGAATTGTATGCAGACAAAGCCTTATCAGACTGACCTTTGAGAAGGAAAATGTCAGCCTGCGAAAAAAAGTTCTTAAACTCAACGTCATCGGGTACTTTCGGCGCGTTGTCTTTCTGCGCATAAACCCCGGAAAAACTGAGCAACAATAATATAGTAAACAAAAGTTTCATAATCTTTGCCGCATATCAAGCCGAATTTATAATTCTCACAAAATTATAAATAAAAGCCGGATTAGAAAAAAATATTTTGCAAAAAAAACATAAACACACCAACTAATTAACACTATAAAGTAATGATTTTTAATAACTTACAGAAGTTATCAACATTATGTGTTTATAATGTGTTTAACAAAAGTTTAGAAAGTGTTGATAAGTGTTGATAAGTTGGATGAATTTGTGAGAAAGTTGGAACAGGAAAAAATTATCAACATTTTTTTTCATTTATCACAGTGTTATCAACACTCGGCAACACACATTATTTTATACATAAATTACTTATTAATAACATCTTACACAACTTATCAACACTGTCAACAATGTATAATAATCATAATAAAATTTTAAAAAAAATATATAATGATTATTGGTTGGGGTTAGGGGGTGTTTGCTTTTTTTGGTGTGCGTTTGAAAAGTTAATTAATTTTTTCCTGACAATTTCCCATAAATTTTCCCTTTTAAAGACAACCGCTGCAAATACCATTAATAAAACAGTGTTGACAATCATATTTTCCGCCCAAAGCGACAAAGCATAAAATCCGGCCGTCAAAAAGAGATATAGAAAAATGTTCTTAAAATCGTATTTGCAGACAAGATATTTCCGTCCCCATAAAAACGTGATTGTTAACATTACAAGATAGCAGACAACGTTTGCAACCGCGCAGGCCGCATAGCCGAATTTCGGAACAAAAATGTAATTCAAAGCAATTGTTACAACCGCTCCGATTACAAAAATATAAATTCCGTAAACCGTTTTTGAGTTCAGTTTGTACCAAAACGACTGCAAATAAACCATCCCCACAAGCAGATGTCCTATTAAAAGGTAAGGCACAACTTTCAGACCGTCCCAATAAGCAGCGTCAATAAAGTGCTTTATGATGTCAAGGTAAAACATTATTCCTAAGAAAATGAAAAGCCCGAAAGTCAGCAGATATTTGTTGACTTTTGCAAAAAGTTCGTTGAAATCCTTAGAGCCTTTGTTTGAAAAGAAAAACGGATCGGCTGAATATCTGAAACACTGAATAAACAGTGTCATCAAAACTGCGATTTTAGCATTTGCGCCGTAGATACCCAACTCGCTGAGAATGTAATTGTTAGCGTCGGTTACTCCTTCGGGAATCGTGTAGAAAAACTTTATCGAAACCCTGTCAAAAAACTCGTTTATCATGCCCGCCAAGCCCGAAACCAAAAGCGGAAGGGAATAAACGAGCATTTTTTTCAAAAGCGCGAAATCAAAGTTGTATTTCACCTTAAAAAAGTCCGGTATAAAAAGCAGCAGCGTAATGCCGCTTGCAATCAGATTTGACAGAAAAACGTATCCGACGCCGAAATTTTCGTCGTATCCGCCCGCTGTCGGAAGATAAAGGATAAAGAACAAATTCAGTCCGATGTTGACAGAAATGTTTATCAGTTTAAAAACGCCGAATTTTAAGGCTTTGTTTTGTTGACGGAGACGTGCAAAGGGAATCGACGTAAAAGCGTCCAAACCTAAAATTATCACGAAAAGTGAAATATAATTTACGTGGTTCTGATAGTCCAAAACTTCCGCGATATTGCCGGCAAAAATCAGTCCTGTCAGCACAAACAGCGAACTCGTTATAAATAAGGAAGTTGCGGCTGTTGAAAACACTTTGTCGGCGTTGTTTTCCGTTTTTGTGAAATAGAAGTAACCGGTTTCCATACCGTAGGTTAAGAAAATCATCAAAAAAGTAACGTAAGTGTATAATTCAGTGATGATTCCGTATTCGCCCGGAACAAAAACACGGGTATAGAGCGGCACTAACAAATAATTCAAAAGCCGTCCGATGATAGAACTCAAACCGTAAATCATTGTTTGAGAAGCAAGTTGTTTTATTTTTCCCATTTGTAGATAACAATTTTGCAAATGTATAATTTATTTTTTAATTTTGCGCAAATTTTTTTGTGGTTTGTCTGATGATGAAATTATCTATAACATTGATTTTTATTGTGTTGGCCTTTAATGTTTCGGCACAAAAACGCTGGAACTTTGAACTCGGAGCCGGAATGACACAAAATTCGGGAAACGTTGACAACTTTTCCCTTAAAAACTATGCAGAACTTGAACGTAACGACAGTTTGATTTCCACTAATTTGAACTATAAGTTCGTTTATCAAAAAGAGGACGAGGAGGAAACCAACAAGGGTTTTAATGTCGGTCTCAACTTTGACCTTTTTCAGTACGGACGGTTTTCACCCTTTGTCGCAACCGAACTTATGACCAACAAGTACAAAGGTTATGACTTCAAAATCAGTGCGTTAACAGGTTTTAAGTACCGCATTTTCACCAAAAAAGACACGTGTGATTATTCAATAAGTCTTGCGGTGGTTTACGACAACGTTGACTACACGCCTGAGGAAAACAAACTTGACAGGGAAGTTTTCCGTTTGTCGGTAAGGCCGAAAATAAAACAAAAAATCGGCGATAATTTTTATATCGGTCATAATACATTTTATCAGCCTTCGCTCAAAGATTTTTCGGACTACATAATTAATTCTTCAACGAAATTTTCAAGTAAAATCACAACGAAACTCTTTTTGGAAATTTCTTTTAATTATGAGTACCGCAGCAAACTTCCGACCGAGGATTACAAAAATTACGACGTTTCAACAGAGATTTCTCTGAAATTGAAGTTGTAAGAAAAAATATTAATCTGTTATGAATATTGAGGAAATCTTAAATAAAGCCGTTGAATTACAACCTGTTACGGCAGAAGAAGGCGAGTTTTTGTTTTTTAACGCGCCGCTTGCCGTGCTCAGTTTTTGCGCAAACGAAGTCAAAAACAAACTCCGCCCGAAAGAAAACCGCAACAAAGTCGGCTGGATTATCGACCGCAACATCAACCTTTCAAATATATGTATAACAAGGTGTAAGTTTTGTAATTTTTCGCGCTCCAAAAACTCGCCGGAGGCTTTCGTTACGACGATGGACGGGTACAGACAAAAGATTTCGGAACTTTTTAAAATAGGCGGACGACAGGTTTTGCTTCAAGGCGGCATGAATCCGGATTTCACCTTGGAAAAATATTGCGAACTGTTTTCTGAGTTGAAAAAGAACTTTCCGGGAGTAATTCTTCATGCCTTGGGACCCGCAGAAATCGCTTATATCAGCAAGCAGTCTAAAAAAAGTTATAGAGAAATACTTGAAACTTTACATTCTTCGGGACTTGATTCTCTGCCCGGCGCGGGTGCCGAAATTCTCGTTGACAGAGTCCGGAAAATAATTTCTCCGGCAAAATGTTCCGCTCAGGAGTGGCTTGACGTTATGCACGAGGCGCACTGTCTTAATCTGCCGACCTCTGCGACAATGGTCTTCGGACACGTTGAAACCATTAGAGAGCGCATGGAGCATTTGGTGAAACTGCGTGAATGTCAGGCACAAAAGCCGGAAGGCAGCGAAGGTTTTATAACTTTTATTCCGTGGCCGTTTTACAGCAAAGGCACGAGATTGGAGAAAGAATTTGGAAAATTCCCCGAAATTTCTTCCGACGAGTATATCCGGATGATTGCGGTCAGCCGTCTGATGCTCACCAACATAAAAAATATTCAGGCATCGTGGCTGACAGTCGGAAAAGCCGCCGGACAGGTTTGTTTACATTCCGGCGCAAACGATTTCGGTTCTATAATGATGGAGGAACACGTGGTCTCGGCCGCCGGCGCAAACTATTCGCTTAATGAGAACGAAATGGTTGTCGCAATAAAAGAGGCGGGGTTTGAGCCGCGACAGAGAAATTCAAGATATGAGTTTGTCTAAATTATTATCCTTTTCAAATTTTTTGACAGCAGCATTTCCATCTCTTTGAGTTGTTTGCAGTTTTGAATTATCTGCATCTGCTCTTCAAGCGGAAGAGTTTTATCTTTGAGTTTTGAAAGCGTGTCTTTTGAAGCCAACTTTATGATTTTCAGTTTGTAACAAAGTATCGACTTCGGAATGTCCGTCTTGAAGGTATCTTCGGGTGTAGCGCAAACCGCGCCCCTGCGCTCCCAAATCTTGCTCACCGTATCTTTCGGAATCACCATTTCGGAGGCTAACGTGCGGATTTTCTCATCTTCGCTGTTAAGAAAATAATTTGTGTCAACAGGCTGGTTTTCAAATAGATGAGTTTTGTAATCCTCAAAAACCTGTTTGTAAATGAGGTTTTTGAACTCCATTTCTTCGTTCAGCATTTCGCTGATTATGTACGTGGCAACGCTGACCGTCTGTTCCGTACCGGAAACAGGGTCTGTAATTCTCTCATATTCAAGACTTCCGTAGTTTATAAGGTAGTTGACGATTTCGCGTTCCTCTATTTCCGCATAAACGTTGTTTATAAAGCCGGGGAGTTTACCCTCCTCTCCTACCCTTTCGGTAATATTTTGATTTTCAGGGTTTTCGCTATCAGCCTCCGGCGACGGCGGCGTTGTGTTTTCACCTAAATTTATGCCTTGACGGACACGCTGTTTTATTTCTTCGTCGTGGTGTTTTTTCAACGTCCTGCCCGTTTCGGCGTAAAGAGCGTCTTCTTTCACGTCAAGAAGTTTTGAACATTCCTTAATGTAAACCGAGCGCGTTACGGCGTTGGAAATCTTTGATATTGAACCGATTATGCTGTTTACAACCTCAGATTTCCTGATCGGGTCTTCGGCGTCTTTTAATAAAATCCTCGTCTTGAACCTTATAAAATCTTCTTCGTGGCTGTCGATATATTCCTGCAATTCTGCCGGGGTATGACTCCGGGCAAAAGAATCGGGGTCTTCGGGTTCGGGAAGTAAAACAACTTTTACATTTATGTCTTGTTCAAGAATCAAATCTATACCTCTGAGCGAGGCTTTTATTCCTGCCGGGTCGCCGTCGTAAATAACAGTCAAATTACTTGTAAAACGCTTAATTACAGATATTTGCCCCGGTGTCAAAGACGTTCCTGAGGATGCGACGGTGTTTGTTACGCCCGACTGGTGCATCGAAATAACGTCGCAATACCCCTCGCAAAGATAACATTTGTCTCTGCGGACGATTTCGGCTTTTGCCTGATAAATTCCGTAGAGAACTTGACTTTTGTGATAAACCTCTGATTCTGGGGAATTTACGTATTTTGCTTGCTTTTTGTCGTTGGTCATTATACGGCCGCCGAAAGCCACGACTTTGCCGGAAATTCCGTGAATCGGAAAGATTACCCTGCCCGTAAATCTGTCAAATTTATAACCGTCTTCTTTTTCGATAATTAGACCAGTCTTGACTAAAAATTTTGTTTGATAACCTTTTTTAATTGCTTCGTTAACAAGTGCTTGCCTATTTGTCGGAGAATATCCAAGTTGAAATTTTTCTATCGTATCAGGACGG
>JAFXUC010000066.1 GCA_017535325.1 Bacteroidales bacterium
CTGAAAATTGGCACGGTAACACATCAGGACGTAGGCCAAATGGATATGTACGTGCGTATGTACGACGAAATCAAAAAGTCCTCCGACGACAATCCGACCATCGGCATCATTCTTTGTTCCGATACAGATGAGGATATTGCTCGTTATTCAATACTCAAAGGCAATGAACAATTGTTTGCCACAAAATACAAAACCTATCTTCCGTCAGATGAGGAACTTCGCCGCGAAATAACTCGCCAAAAAGAATTGTTTTACCTTCAACACCCTAATTTGAAAAATGCCAACTAAACTCACCATAACCGACCAAAACGGCGTTACCCACGATGCCACTGCTCCCGTCATTATTTCCGCCTCGCGCTCTACCGACATTCCTGCCTTTTTTGCCAAATGGTTTTTCAACCGTTTGGAGGCGGGATATTGCGTTTGGTACAATCCGTTCAACCAAAAGCCGATGTATATTTCGCTGAAAAACTGCAAGTTCATAGTTTTTTGGACAAAAAATCCCGCGCCGATAATTCCGTTTTTGCCCGAATTGGACAAGCGAGGAATCAAATATTATTTCCAGTTTACGATGAACGACTACGAAAACGAAAAATTCGAGCCTTGTGTCCCTAAACTTGAAAAGCGCATCGAAACATTCAAAGAACTTTCGCAAAAGATTGGTAAAGAGCGTGTTATATGGCGTTTTGACCCGCTGATAATTACGCCCAACCTTACGCCGAGAGATTTGTTGAAGCGTATTTGGAACATCGGAAACAAGATTTTTGGCTGCACCGAAAAACTTGTTTTTTCCTTTGTTGACGTTGCCGCGTACAAAAAAGTTCAGAGCAATTTCATAAAGGAAACGCCAAATTATTTCAGCCGGGAGAACGTTCTCAACGCAGAAATGACCGACGCGCAGCAAAACGAAATTGTTGACGGCTTGCGCAAATGTCAGGCGGCTTGGAAAGAAAAAGGTTGGGACATCACGCTTGCCACTTGCGCTGAACAAGGTGATTTTCAAGGTGTTGAGCATAACCGTTGCATTGACGGCGAATTGATTGAGCGCATTTGCAAGGAAGACTCTCAGATGGTTCATTATCTCCGCACTGGCAAAATGTCAGAACCAAATTTATTTGACACTTTGCCGCCGTTTAACCCTCTCAAAATGAAAGACAAAGGTCAGCGCAAAATCTGTGGTTGTATGATTAGCAAGGACATCGGGATGTACAACACTTGCCGCCATTTTTGCGTTTACTGTTATGCTAACACGAGCCGCGAAATCGTCTTAAAAAACGCCGCAAAGCATAATGAAGATTCTGAAAGTATAATTAGTTGAATATACAAAAAAATTAAAATTATGACAAAAATCGAAAACGAAACCCAATACCGTCGCGCAGTGGAGCGCGTTGATGAACTTCTGCCATTGGTCAACGACAATACACCTACGGACGACAAAAATTATGTAGAACTTGTCTTGTTGTCGAATTTGGTGGCGGATTATTCTGACGAACATTTTGCACTCGAACCTCCAAAATTAATCGACATTATAAAACTTCGTATGTACGAAATGGGGCTGTCCCAGAAACGCCTTGCGGAACTTATTGGTGTAAGTACTTCTCGCATAAGCGATTATATGACAGGGAAAGCCGAACCGACTCTTAAAGTGGGGCGCGAACTGAGTTTGAAACTTAATATCGAACCGCAAATAATTTTGGGATTGTAGTCATTTTTATATCCAAAAATGATTGTCGTTGCTGTTACCGTTTTTCTTAATCCTTAGGTCGTTGCCTTTGGTCACAAAAGTTTCAAACTGTTTTACAAATCCAATAAAAATATCGGGATTGGCTAAAAACTGTGCGTTTTTGACATAAAATTTTACAACTTTATTGTCGCTGAACTTTATTTTTACATTGCTGCTTTGCTGCTTTACAAGTATGTTGAATTTCAGTCCCAAGGCGTTAAGTTTTTCTCTGAGAACAGCGTCCACAGCGGTAACGGAAATCTTGTTTTTCATCAACTCTTTCTGAACCGCAAATTTTATGCGCTCGGCAATAGGTTTCCAATCCGGAATGCGGACGGCAATAAACTCCGCAACCTCGCAAAAACGCGGAATATCTTCTTCGGAAATTAAACTTGAATATCCCTCTAAAAAGCCGATAGAGAAATATCCTGAATAGTATGGTTCCAAACGGATACTTCCGCCTTCTCTGAATCTTATATTCAAGCGGTATAAACCTCTAATGGGGTCGTATGAGTCGTCTTTTCCCACTTCGGCGTATTTGCCGAGCCGCTCAGAAAGAGTGGAGAAAACGCTTTCAAAATTCATTTTTTTGCCGTCGTCTGCGATATATCTGCCGCGGGGAAGACGGCGGAAAAAATTTGAAATAAACATCTCCGCTGCAATGTTTAACAGAATTTTAACGTAATTATCCATACGCTCAGTCGGAGTGTGCCGCCTTGCCTCTTTAAAGCAGACTGATTCTATTTCACGTAATTCTTTGGGATCTATTTCTAACATAATAAATTAGTTTTGTTACTCAGCAAAAATAAGCAATGATTTTAAAACGGACAAGTTTTACATTTTGCACTTTCCGCAAAATGTTTAACGGATAGTGTCCGCTGTCAAATCGATTTTTTGTGTGGTGTCGCCGTCTTTAAAGAGAATAATCTTGTTATATTTCCATTCTTCTTTTTCGATGACAGCGTTTACGTAAATCTGAGCGGAGTTTTTGTCGCCTTTGACCATATAAGAGAAGTTTGCCTCACCGCCGCCGAGATCCCGATTTATGAAACCGCCTAAAATTTTCGTTTGCTCAATTCCGCTGCCGAGATATTCTACTGACAATGCGTTGGTTTTAACTAAATTGAGCGAATACTGATACGGAATTGATTTCGTAAACATTCCTGTTACAAGAGAATATACTACCCATATAAAAAGCAGTCCGCAAACAATCAAAATTGCTGCAACCGTAAATATCGTCTTTTTTGTCTTTTTATTCATCTTTTATATCGTTTTGAAAATACATATTATCGTTAATTTTCTTTACCTGCAACTGCAAACCGGTTTCTGAAATCAGTTCCTTGATTTGCTTTGCGGCGGCAATTATCTTGTCTATCGCCGTGTCAAAATTCTTGTGCGAAAGATAAAACATCGCCGTTTCCTTTGCCGAAATCTTGAAATAAACCTTGTCGCGGAGTTTGCCTTGTTCCAAACGGTACGGAATACCGCATTCGTTCAGTTTTATCGTCGCAAACGATTTTACAGCCGTCTGTTTGATTTCCAAAACTTTCTGCTTTTTGCGGTAATCGCGGATACATTCTGCCGCCAAGGGCTGCCATGACGTGATGTTTTCGCGGACAAAATCAATTGTTTCAACAATTTTGTTATATGACTGGTATGAAATATACAAATTGTAAATCCCGCGCGATTTAAAATGCGTGTCAAGACAGTGCTGATAATCGTTCCAGTGAAATCCTATTTTTGCACCCAAACCGAGTTCTACCCAAATGCCGTAATCGCTGCTGTATTGTTTTTTTGACTCGTACGACACATCGCTGCCGTAACGTTCTTTCAGCCGGTTGAATAATTCCTGTTCGCAGTTGTAGCCGTAACGGTTTGTGTCGTAAGGAGCGCGGAATTCTTCAAAAAAACTGTATACAATGCTTTCATAGCACATAATTTCAGCCTCAGAGTCGGAAGGTTGGTCCTCGTAGAGATAATTGAAATATGAGGCAACGTTCATCCGCGCCTGATTAGCGATTTTTTTCGTAATTCTTTCGGGTAATTCTATGTCCATGACGGGGAAAAAATAAATCCCGCCGTTCTTTTAAAAAAACGTGCGGGATTTTTCATGTTTAATTTTTAAAATTCTATTTTTTCAGAGATTTTGTCTACGATACCGTATTCCAAAGCCTCTTTTGCGTCCATCCAGTGGTCTTCTTCGATGTCCTGCATAACTTTTTCAACGTCTTTGCCGCAGTTTGCAGCCAGGATTTCAGCCGTTATGCGTTTGGTTTTGAGAATGTTTTTAGCGGTGATTTCGAGGTTTGAGGCCTTGTCCTGAAAATGTCCGCCGATTAAGGGCTGGTGAATCATTACTTCGCCGTGCTGGAAAATCTCGCGCGAACCTTTTTCGCCCGCCGAAAGAAGAAGCGACGCCATTGACGCGCAAAGTCCTATGCAGACCGTTTTTACAGGCGACGAAATCATTTTCATGGTATCAAGTATTGCCATGCCCGAAGTTACCGAGCCGCCCGGCGAACTGATGTACATCGTTATCTGTTTGCCCGGATTTTCCATTTCGAGGTAGAGAAGTTTGTTGATGACTTTTTCTGCGCTTTCGTCGTCAACCTCGCCCCAAAAAAATATGCTGCGTTTTTCCAAAAATTTTTCGGAAAATTTTGCTCCCGCAATGCTGTTTAATATGCCGTCCAAATTTTCGTTCATAATCAATTAGTTTTGTGCGTTTTTATCCCTTGAAATTACCTGGTCAATCAGACCGTATTCCTTAGCCTCGTCGCTGAGCATCCAATAATCGCGGTTGCCGTCCTTTTCGATTTTTTCAAACGGCTGACCGGTGTGGAGCGAGAGAATGTCGTAAAGGTCTTTTTTAGCGCGGAGTATTTCGTTGACCGAAATCTGAATGTCGGAGGCCTGTCCGCCTACCTGACCCGCCGGCTGATGAATCATTATTCTTGAATGTTTCAAGGCGTAACGTTTGCCTTTTGTGCCTGCCGCCAACAAAACAGCACCCATAGAAGCCGCCATACCTGTACAAATCGTTGAAATTTTGCACGAAATATACTGCATCGTGTCGTAAACGCCGAGACCGCCGTAAACACTTCCGCCCGGAGTGTTGAGATATATCTGAATGTCTTTTTGCGGGTCTGCCGACTCCAAAAACAACAACTGAGCCTGAATAATGTTGGCAACATCGTTGTCAATAGGCGTGCCTATAAAAATAATTCTGTCGGCTATAAGGCGTGAAAAAACGTCAACCTCGCGGAACGGCATATCACGCTCCTCAATTACGCTACGGGTCATGTCCGTTACCGCATTTGAGTAATCGTTTAGAGTATTGCTGTTGATACCTCTGTGGTAAACGGCATACTTTCTGAACTCGCTGTTTGTCATAATTGTATTAAGTTTAATTTATAATGCAAAAAGAGTATTTTAACGGTAACATCTTTTTTAGCAAAAATTTGCCGTTAAAATACCCTTGAACAGTTAAATTTATTTTAAATCAAAAACTCTATTCAAAAAGTTTTGCGAAGTCTTCGTAAGAGATGTTTTCCTGCGTGAGGGTTGCTTTCTCTTTTACGAGTTTCGTAATCTTTTGTGAAATCACCTGCGAACGAATCATACTTCTGTCCTGATTCTTTGCGAGTCTTTCTTTCGCGAAATTGTCGAGCATGTCGTCGGGAATCTGTGAGGGCATAAGTCCGTAACGTGCAAATTCCTGAGCCGTAAGGTCTTTTGCAGCTTCGAGTTCTTCGTCTTCGGAGATTTCGATATTGTTTTTCTTAACGATTTTGTTTTCGATAAGGTTCCATTTAATATCGTCTTTGAGGTTCGGGAATCTCTGTTTCAAAGTCTCGCGGTCGAGGTTTTTGTATTCGTCGAGAGTGAGCAGCCAGCGTTCCATAGCGGCAACGGGAACATCAAACGTGTTGCTTTCCAAGAGTGCTTTTTTAGCGTCGATGAGCAATTTGATGTCAGACTCGTTTTCATAACCGTCTTTGAACTGCTCTTTGATTTGCTCTCTGAGTTCTTCCTCGTTGTGAACTTTGTCCTTGCCGAAGAATCTGTCATAAACCTCCTGGTTCAATTCACCTTGAACGAAGTCGGAGATTTCTTCGATTTTGAACGCGAAGTTTACGTTCATGGTCTTGAAGTCAATCATCTTGTTGTTCAAGAGTGCTTTTGCCTCGTTTTCGTTCGGGAAAATCTGAGTCAAGTCAAAAGTAATTTCATCACCGGCTTTTCTGCCGATGAATTTCTTTCTCTGCTCTTCGTCTTTTACCCTGTCAACGAGCATTGAAGTGCGGTTTGAAAGACCGTCAGCGATTCTTGCGTTGTCTGAGTCGATTTGGTAAACCTCGCCTTTGAGGAAAGATTTTTCGCCTGAAACCTCAGCCGGCTGTTGTTTTCCGGCAGCGTTTTTATATTGTTCAACTGCTTTGTCTATTGCAGAATCCTCAATATTGATAACGTATTGTTTCAAAGAAAGGCTGCTGTCGATGTCCGTGTCAAATTCGGGAGCAAGAGCGATGTCGATGTAGAAATCGAAATTTTCGTCTTTTTCGTAATCGTATGCAATATCCGCATGAGCCTCGCTGGGCATGGGTTCGCCCATATAATCAACTTTGTTTTCTTTGAGATAATTCATAAGTTCCTTTGAAACGATTTTGTTGATTTCATCGGCCTTTGTACGGGCGTTGAACTCTTTTTTAACAAGTCCCAAAGGTGCTTTGCCGGGTCTGAAACCTTTAAAAACGGCTTTCTTTTGAATGTCTTTCAACGAAGAGTCCACTTTGGACTGATAATCGTCTTTTGTAACGGTAATTTTTATTGTTGCATTGAGCGCATCAATATTGTTTCTTGTAATTTCCATCTAAATGTTCAAAATATTATTAAGGAAAAATAAAATAGTGCGGATGAAGGGACTCGAACCCCCACGCCTTGCGGCATCAGATCCTAAGTCTGACGCGGCTACCAATTACGCCACACCCGCAAAAAATTCGGCTGCAAATTTAACGTCTTTTTTCGGAGTTTGCAAATTTTTCTTTGTTTTTTTTGATTAAATTTGTTAAAAAAACAAAGAGACCGTTCCCGATAAGTACCGGGACAACGGCCTCTCGACAATAAACATATTACTAACCCTTAAAAAAAGTCTTACTTGTTTCTTGCGCCTCTGCGCTGAAACATTACGTTTTTGCCGCGTTTTTTATCCTTTTTGTCTTTCTTGTCTTTTTTGTCGCGGCGGTCCCTCGGTTCGTTTTTCTGCGACGAGGCTATTTCCACGGTAACGTTTTCGCCGTCGAATTTAGCACGCTGCATTGCCGCAAGAACCTCCGAGGTGTGTTTTTCGTCAACCTCAAAGAAAGAGAAATTTCTCATAATGTCTATTTTGCCGATTGTAACGTCCCGATTGTTGACAATCCTGCTGATAAAGCCAATCATCGTGGCGGGCGCAACGTTGTCCTTTGAACCGAGCGAAATGAAAAGACGCGAATATTTTATGCGGTCGTTCGGAGTAAAACGTTCTCTCCTTGACGTCTGACGGTCTTTTTTCGGGCTTATTCTGTCCTCTTCCGAAAGGTCAACGTTGATGTCTTTTGCGTTTTTGTAATAGTCCAAAAATCTGTTGAACTCCATCGAAACAAATTTTTTGATGAGTTCTTCCCTTGACATTCCGGCGAGTTTCTCTTCAATCTGACGAGAAAACGACGCAATTCTGTCTTCGTCTATTTCAACGTTTTTCATCTTGTCGATGAGGTTGAAAAGTTGAATTTCGCAGATTTCCCTGCCGCCGGGTACGTTTTTGGCGACGAAATGTCTTTTGCAGATTTTTTCGATTTGTTTCATTTTGCCTTTTTCCCTGAGGTGGAGAATCGAAATCGAGATTCCCGATTTTCCGGCTCTTCCGGTTCTTCCTGAGCGGTGAACGTAAATCTCCGGATCGTCAGGCAGATTGTAATTAATAACGTGTGTCAAATCGTTGACGTCAAGACCTCTTGCCGCAACGTCGGTTGCAACGAGTATTTGAAGGTGTTTGCTGCGGAATCTCTGCATAACGTTGTCCCTCTGAGCCTGCGAGAGGTCGCCGTGAAGCGCGTCCGCATTGTAGCCGTCCGAAATAAGTTTGTCGGCAACTTCCTTGCACTCTATTCTTGTGCGGCAAAAAACTATTGCGTAAATGTCGGGGTTGACGTCCGCGATTCTTTTCAAAGCCTCGTAACGGTCTTTTGAACGCACCATAAAATATTGGTGCTCAACGTTTTCGGCTGCGATATTTTTCTGTGCGACAGCGATTTCCTGCGGATTTTTCATGTAACTGTGCGCCATTTTTTCGATGTCGTAAGGCATTGTCGCCGAAAACAAAAGCGTTGTTTTTTCGTCGGGAGTCTCCGACAAAAGTCTGTCCAAATCCTCTTTGAAACCCATCGAAAGCATTTCGTCCGCCTCGTCCAAAACGAGCCATTTTATCGCATTGATTTTCAAGGCTTTTCTTTCCAAAAGGTCTATTGCTCTGCCCGGAGTTGCGACTACGATTTGAGCGCGTTTTTTGAGTTGCTTAATCTGCGTTTCGATGTTTGAGCCGCCGTATACGGGAACGATTTCCACGCCTTTCATTTTTGACGAAAAGTTCTTCAAATCGCCCGTTATTTGAAGGCACAACTCTCTTGTCGGACAAAGTACAAGGACCTGAGTGTCTTTTGTTTCAACATCAAGCATATTCAAAACCGGCAGACCGAAAGCGGCGGTTTTTCCCGTTCCCGTCTGAGCCAGAGCGATTAAGTCGCCTTTTGACGAGGTGATAAAAGGAATGGTTTTTTCCTGAATCGGGGTAAGTTGTTCAAAGCCCATCTCTGTAACGGCCTGAACGATAGGTTCTTTCAAACCAATTTCTTGAAAGTTCATCTAAAAAAATATTTATTTTTTAAGGGGTAATGTTTACGGCTGCAAAGTTACGCTAATTAATTGACAGTTATGTTAATAAAAAGGTATTTTTGAGTTAATAAAAAAAACGGAGACGTTTTCCTCAAAGCGTCTCCGTAATTTTTTTCTGTATTAGTTTTCAGCCGGTGTTTCGTCGGTTTTGTCCGTTGCAGTGGTCTGCGGTTCGGTTTGCGGCTGATGATAATTGCTGTAACCCTGATTGTTGTAGCCCTGGTTGTTGTAACCCTGATTACCGTAACCGTTGTTGTTATAGGGGCGGTAATTGTTGTAAGGGCGGTAATTGTTTTGCTGGTAAGGACGTCTGGGACGGTAACCGCCTTGCTGATAATTGGGGTTGTAACCCTGATTGTAGCCTTGGTTTTGACGGTAAGAGTTGTTGTTCTGCGTCTGTGTTTCCTGAGAGTTTGCCTCCTGAGCGTTGTTGTATCCCTGATTGTAACTTTGATTGCTGTATCCTTGATTGTACCCCGGATTGTATCCTTGGTTGTATCCCTGATTGTAACCTCTGTTGTAACCCTGATTGTACGGTCTCTGGGGACGGAAATTTTGTCCTGCGGGGTTGCGGTAACCTCCCTGACCTCCGTAATACGGCTGTCTATTTCTTGCCTGATAACCGTTGTTGGGACGGAAACCCCTCTGTTGCGGTACGTTTTGTGTCTGCTGGCGCGGACGTGCAACCGAAACTTTTACTTCTTTTGCCTCGGCACTGTCTTCATCTCCGTCAAACTGCAACTTCTGACCGTTTAAATCTTCAATCGCCTTCATTCCTTCTTCATCGTTAGGCATTTCCACAAAACCGAAACCTTTCGACTTGCCGGTTTCTTTGTCAATGATAACTTTTACTGAATTAATGGTTCCGTAACTTGAAAATAATTCTTTTAAGTCCTCGTCTGTAACGTCGTAACTTAAATTAGCAATATAAATATTCATGTAAAAAACAAATAAAAAAATTAAAATTAATATGTTATAAAAACTGTTGCAAATTTATAGTAAATTTCGTTAACTACAAGTTTTTTTTGCATTTTTTTTGCCTTATGACAATTTTTTTCCGTCTTTGTCTCTGAATGAGCCGCTTAATATCATAATCACGTCTATAATCTGCCAGAGACCGCACAGTCCGAAGGTAAAAAGTTGCGCCAAACCGCTTACAATATGTCCCGTGTAGAGCCTGTGAATGCCGCAAAATCCAAACAATGCTGGCAAAATTCCGAGCAGAATTGTTACGTCTCTTGACTTGTCGCCTGCTGACGACTGTACGTAAACATTCTGCGTAGGGTTGTAGTGGTTGTAGTTTACCGTCGTCTGATGCGGCGGCTTTTGGTATTGCTGCTGTTGACCGTGTCTCTGTACGGGCGGTGCAGAGGGAATATAATTAGGTGCCGCCGGTTTTTGTTGTACGGGCGTGAGTTTTGCCGAACATACGGGGCAGACCGTATCACTTGCTATCGTACCCGAACCGCAGTCCGGACAATAGTTGTTGCCGAGGCCTTTCGGGGTCTCGCAATACGGACATTTGTCAGCGTCTTCGGGAATTATAAGTCCGCAGTTGCGGCAATAACGCTGTCCCGAAGCCGTGAATTTCGGTCCTGAGGTCATTTGGGCATTGCTGCCAGAGGAAACTGTCTCTGTCTGAGGCTGGGACTGGGGTATCGGCGGCGGGGTAACTTCCTGAGCCGGTGCGCTGACAGCGAGCGGAAAGCCGCAACCTACGCATTTTACGTCTCCCGGTATGCAGATATGCCCGCATTCAGGACAGTAGTTTTCTCCCGCAGCGGGATTATAACCGCAAATCTCGCAACTCTGAGAGCCGGGGTTTATTTTATTTCCGCAATTTCTACAAAACATTTTTATACACTTTATTATTATTGTTTATCTTTTTTTTCCTGACGCATTGCCGCGATTTCCGACTGCATGCGTTGCAGACGGTTTTCCATGTCGTTGATTTTGCCCTGCAAATCCTCCTGAACTTTTTTGTTGGCGGTGATGTCGGTCGCAAAAAACAAAATCTTCGATATTGTGCCTTCAAAATTATAATAAGGCGTGTAAGTTGACAAAAACCATTTTGTTTCGCCGTTTTTGGTTTTTCTCATTGTCTCCGCCTCGTAAAATTTTCCTTGAAGCACCTGCGTCATCACCGTTTCAAGTTCTTCCCTCGAACCTTTTATAAATTCAAAGATGTTCATACCCTGAATCTCCGCAAGTTCGTAGTGCATTGTTTTCAAATACTTTTCATTTGCGGTAAGCAAAACGCCCGCCGTCGAAAATTCCACCGAAAGCATAGAATTGTTGATAGCATCAAGAAGACCGTTCATTTCAACTTCCCTTTCGAGTGATTTTTGCTGCTCGGTTTTCAGTTTGTTGATGTTTTCGGTCATCTCCTTTTCGTTAGAAGCCAGAGCGTCAGCCTGAGAGCGGAACTGCTGCATAAGGTTTTCGGTCTGCTCGTTGATTTTTGCCGTTACAAGAGAACTTGCTATCGTAGAGGAAACCACGGAGAGAAATTCTTTTTCGGGCGCGTTGAGCGGTCTGATGAAAGCCATCTCCGCAACCGCAATCAATTCTCCGTCATAAAGCATGGGCAGAATTGCCAAAAATCTCGGTTTCGACTTTCCGAGCCCCGTAAACACGTTGATATAGTCGTCGGGAAGTTTGTCCAAGAAAATCGCCTGCTTTTCCAAAGCGCACGTCCCGACAAGTCCGACGCCTTTTTCGATTTTTATTCTTACCGCTTTCTTTTTGTCAAAAGCGACGGCGGCGTTGAGGTTGAGATATTCGCCGTCTTCCTCCTTTGAGTAAATGTAAAGTCCGCCCAAAACCGCTTTGGTGTATTTTACGAGCGTCATAAGAATATTTCCTGACAAGATGTCCACTTTGTTGCTGCCGATACGCATTGAATCGTTGACCGCCGCAACGCCTTCCGTAATCCAGAGTTGCGCTTTTTCCTTTTCCTTGCGCTCGTTTTCCTGAACCGTTATCTGACGCAAAGTTTCAAGCATGTTGTTGTAAGACTTCTGAAACTGGTTGTCCTGAGGCAGAGTGTCAAGTTCGTTGTCGTATTGGTAAGTTTCGATTTGACGGTTAAGTTCCTTGATTTTTACAAAAGTTTTGTAATATTTATACAAAACACTGTCCAATCTTTTGAACTCCGGCACGTAAAGCGAACCGCCCTGAATGTAATCTTTTTCGACGTTTGTGAGGTTTTCGCCCTTTTCGGTCAAAAGTTTTATCTGCCGCATGTAGAAATTTCTGAAAGCGAAAATCAGCAGCAGCAACAGCACAAACAGTCCGAAACCTACAATCAGCGACCACATCAAGGCGAGGTTTCCGTCATGGTAGAGCGCGTCTTTGTCAACAATCATGCAGATTGAATAATGTGTTCCGATGTCGGGGACAGTGCAAGTGCGGTTGATGATGTATTCGTTTTCAGTGAGTTGTTCAAAATCTTCACCACGGCGGAATTTTATGTAATAAAAGTCGGGATTTTCGGGGAAAACCGTCTGCAAATCCCTTCCGATGAGAAGTTCCTTTTCGGGAGAAGCCGCAATTTTGCCGTTAGGGGTAAAAATCAGAAGTTGCGACGACTTGGACCTTTCAATCGCGGAAAGGCTCTGGTTTATGCTGTTGATGACATAGTCCGCACCGATAACGCCCAAAAGTTTCGTACCGAAATGCAACGGGTAAATCACCGGCAAAACAAGCAGGTTCTGAGCGTTTTCCCTTTTTATCACAGGCTCCAACACCATGACGTTTTTCTTGGTCTTGAAATAATAATAAGAGTTTACGTCGGTGTTGTCGTTGTAGTTGCTTACCAAATCGTGTTCTATAATGCCGTCGGAATGTTTTACGAAAAGCGGCACAAAACGTCCCGTCGAATCGTGGTATTCGGCGTTTGCGTAGAGAGAATCCCTGCCGTCAAACATATCCGGCTCCCAGACCATGTAAATCGTTTTCATGTCGGGGACTGCGGCGATGTTTTCGTAAAGGACGGTGTTTGCCTGGTTTCTGTCCATCTTGAAATTGAGTTCGGGGTTGCCGATTTGGACAAACCAGAGAGAAAGTTTTTCCAAGTGTCCGACTTCCGTTTCTATGATGTTTCTGAACAAAAGCGAAGTTTCTTCCGCCTTTGTCTCGGTTTCTGCCTTAAATTGTTCCGTCCTGTCTGCCCTCAAAAAAAGTCCGAACACAAGCGCCGAAACCATTACGACAATGAAAGCGATTAACGAATACATCACGTAAAGGTCGTATGCCTTTTTAGAAAACAGACCGAAACCGTTTTTAATTTTTTCTAACATAATATTTTTTAACCGTCAATAATAGTTGCCAAAAGCATAATTTTTTCCACGTCGCCTTTTGTATCGACAATCGGAAATTCGTTAGCGTTGATATACACAAAACTTCCCGTAGGGAGTTTGAGTTTGAGTTTTTCTTTCTGCTCCTTGCCCGTTGAAAGTATCGTCAGCGAGGTAGAAAACTGCGTTATGTTTTCAGGAATCAGAAGGCTTGCAAAATCCGCCCCGATTACCTGTTCCTCCGTCAAGCCCAATATCTTGAAAAACAGAGTGTTAGCAGAGGAGATAACGCCCCTTCTCGAAAACTCCGCCTTCAAGACAAACGAATCCACGGCGGCGTTGAAACTCTTCATCTCCAATTCCGTGTTTTCGATGTATTTTTGTTTTTCCGACAATTCTTTTTCCTTTTCGTTCATCTTGTCCATCTGACGGTTGATTTCCCTTTCTTGAAGCCTCAACTGTCTTTCGAGAACTTTTGTGGACGAAATATCCATACCGATATTGATGATTTTCACGACGTTGCCGTGGTCGTCGGTAATGGGCGAAAACGTTTCTGAAAGCCAAATCGTCTTGTCCCTTGTCTGAACCGATTCCACGAGGCTGCGCGTCTGACCGTGTCTGAGGTCTTCCCAAAACTTGCGGTAATCCTTGTTGTCGGGTTTGAAAGACGAGATGTCGGCGTGGTTTTTGCCGACGATTTCCTCCTCTGTAATCTGCATCAAGTCGGTAACACGCGGATTTACCCTTAAAATCGTGCCGTCCTTGTCGTACTGGGTTACAAGTGAGGTCGCGTCAATTGCGCGGAAAAGTCCCCTCATTTCAGAATCCTTGCTTTCGGTTTCTTCTTTCAACCGGCGCATTTCCTGCAAGTTGCGGCGCATTTCCACTTCCTGAATTTTCATAAGTTTACTTTGCTCCTGACTGCGTTGAAGCAGGGTTTCGGTTCTTTCGTTGATTTTAAGCCCCGAAATTGCGGAGGCGATACTTTCGGCGATTCGCGAGAGAAATGTTATCTGGTATTCCTCAAAAACATGGAACGAGGCAATCTCCAACATTCCCGAAATTTTCTGGTTGAAAATCAGCGGCACAAGTATCAGGTTGTCGGGCTGAGCGTCGCCCAAACCGCTGACAATCTTTATGTAACCGGGCGGCAAATCCGTCAGGTTGATGATTCTCGCCTCGTGGTATGCCCTTCCAAGCAGTCCGTCGTCAACCGAATACGAACCCTGAATGAGTTTCTGTTTTTCGTAGGCGTAACAAGCCGCTATTTCGAGGGTTATGTGTTCGGGATCGTCCTCGTTAGTGAAATAGATTGCGCCCTGATTTGCGCCGATGTATTTTACAAGGTTGCTTATAATGTTGTAAGCCAAGACTTTGCGGTCCTGACCGTGAAACCTTAAAATCTCGATAAACTTAGTGATTCCGGCGTTGACCCAGTCGGTGCGGAACTCCTCCAATTCCCTTGCCTTGTCGTCGGAAGTTTTGGTGGAAAGAAAACTCCTGAGTTCCAAGAGTTTGTCGGTTTCCTCGTCCTTGCCTTTTTCGATTTGAACGTCGCTTTCAAAATCGCCTTTGGTAAGTTTTTCGATGAGTTCCAACCTTTTATTTTTGTTGTCGATAATGCTGTTGACCGCGTCCTGAATTTTGGCAAGTTCCCTGACTTCCATTTTAGAAACCACTTTTGAAGAGGATTTAGCCGGCACTTTGCCTTTCGAGACCATGCAGACAAAATTCTGTATTCTCGAAAACAACTTGAAAACCAGCGTGTTGAAACTAAGCAATACCAACACCGAAGCAATCCACAAACCCAAAAACAAAAGAATGATTTTCCATTTTACGCTTGCTTCCACTCCGAGTTCGCCTTCGGGACAGCAAACACCGACGTATGTATCCAACTCTTTGAGATACAATGTTTTCTGACAAACCTGATAATCTTTTTCCGGCATTTTGAAAGTCTGCGTAACGATGTTTCCGCTTTCTGCGTCGGTTTTTATCTTGTTCAAAATTCTTTCGGCGTGAAGGCTCTCAATGTTAGTGAGTTCGGGGTGTACGAAGACGTTTGCCGAGGGCGTTACGATAAAAAGATAACCCGACTTGAAAACGGTTTTGTGTTTTATGTATTCAATCAGGTCTTTTGAAATTTCATAACGTTTCATCGAGGAGACCATTCCCGAAATCTTTGCGTCCAAAAACAGCGGGAAAAACGCCGTAACAAACTGTTTTTTAAGGATTTTGATGTTTCCTTCGTAGATTTCTCCGTTTTCAATCATCGGCACAATGTCCGAGGTGTTTGGGATAAAAATATCCGTTAAGAGTTGCTTGTCCGAATGGTCAAAATTGGAGGCAACAATTAAATATCCTTCGGGAATTTTTTGATATACAGCAGATTGCGTTCCCGTCAGGGAATATACGTTTTCGATAATGTTGTTGAGATAAGAGATGTCCCTTCCTCTTACCGTCCAGCGCGGAACTCTTTCGTAAGAGGTTTCGCCGGTGATAAAGTTTGTCGCCTGACGACCCGAAGAGTCTTTTTCCTGAACGATTTGTCCGCTCTGCCTTAGAAAATAAATAAACATTCTAAGCGATTCGGAGACTTTTTCGCGGCTGATTTTGTTTTCGGTTTCAAGCCTGAATTTCAAAGTGTTAACCGCGTCTTCCAACTGTTGGTTGCTTTTTTCGAGCACTTCCCTGTCCTGACTTTTAAGCGTTACCAAAGCCAAAACGGAGAATACGGCGGCAAAAAATCCCGTCAAAGCGAGATTCACCGCCAGATGTATTTTAGTATTTTGTTTTTTAGAATCCATTTAATTTTCTTATAGTTTAAGAGCCGTATTTTCCTAAAAAACGGACTGACTAAATTATAAAATTTCTGACAAATTCAGTTCCAAAAAACTTTTTTTTTGTATTTTTTTTCTCAAAGCACTCTCAGAGCCTGAATTTCGGGTTTCAATACCGGTTGAGAGTCAAAAATTCCGAACAAAGCCGAGCCGCTGCCAGTCAAAGAGGCGTACACCGCGCCGCTTTCGTAAAGTCCTTTTTTCAAAGTTTCCAATTCGGGATAAAACGGGAACAAAAATTCTTCGAAATCGTTTTTAATCAGCGTTTTCCACTCCGGAGGCTGTTTTTTGAAATCTTCAAAAAGGTCAGTTTCGGGCTTTCTTGCCTTTACTTTTGAGTACGCAAAAGCGGTTGAAATTTCAAACGCCGGTTTTATGACAACGATATTGTACTTTTCGTCTATCCGGCAGGCGGGCGTAAAAATTTCTCCCCTGCCGGAGGCAAAACTCGGATAGTTTTCAATAAAAAACGCGCAGTCAGAGCCGAGAATTGCGGCTTTTTGTTTCAGAGTCTCTTTCTGTATGCCGAGAGAGAACTCATCGTTAAGTGCCTTCAAAAAGAAAACGGCGTCTGCGCTGCCTCCGCCCAAGCCCGCGCCGAAGGGGATGTTTTTTTTCAGTTTTATGTCCAAAAACGGAATCTGAAAATCCTGTCTCAAAATCTCCAACGCCCTTATAACGAGGTTTTTTTTGCCGTCATCAGGAATTTTTATTCCTACAAGTTCAAGCGAATCTTCGTTTTTGCCGTTTGGAAAAAATTCCAGCGTGTCAAAAAGTCTGACGGGATAAAACACTGTTTCAATATCGTGAAACCCGTCGCTGCGTTTGTTAACTATATTCAGTCCTATATTAATTTTTGCGTTAGGAAATATTGTCATAATTTTTTTCTTGTGTAATATTTTTTGCAAATTTAATTCAAAAAAAACGAAACTGCAAAAAATTTTAAAACGTTTTCTCCATAACCTCTTCCACGTCTTTGGCGAAATAAGTCATTTCGAGTTCGTGTTCTTTTGCGGCTATGTCTTCGGCGGTGTCTTCTGCTGAAATGCTGCAAGTATGGCTTGTGATAATTTCGCCGCCGTCGCAAACCGAAGACACAAAATGTACAGTCATTCCGGTTTCTTTTTCGCCGGCTGCTTTTACCGCCTCGTGAACATGATGTCCCCACATGCCTTTGCCGCCGTATTTGGGCAGCAGTGCCGGGTGAAGGTTTACGATTCTGCGCGGAAAATATTCTATCAGGTAGTCAGGTATCAGCGGCAAAAATCCTGCTAAAACTATAAACTGTATTCCGTACATTGTCATCAGCGGCATAAATTCTTTCGGGTTGTTGAGTTTGGCTTTCGGCACAACCGCTGTCGGGACGTTGTGATTTTTTGCGCGGACAAGTGCGTAAGCCTCAGGCTTGTTGCTGACAACGAGTGCAACGCGGTATTTTCCGCTGTTTTCAAAATGGCGTATCAGGCTTTCGCAGTTTGTGCCGCCGCCGGAGGCAAATATTGCTAAATTTATCATCGGTTTAGTAGTATTAAAAGTAATAACTGCCAAAATTACAAAAAAATCTTTGTCAAAACAAATTTTTTATTTCTCCCGTTATTAAGTCAGAAATTTTATATACTTTTGTAAAAGCAAATCAAAACAACAAATACTTTTAGAAAAATGAAACTCAGATTATCATATTCAACGTGTCCTAACGACACATTTATTTTTTACGCCATTGCCAACAGAAAAATTGATTTGGAGGGCTTGGATTTTGAAATTTCGCTGCACGACATCGACATTTTGAACAAAAATGCCGCAAAAGACGACTGTCCCGAAATCACCAAAATCAGTTCAAACGCATACGCTGTCAGCCTTTGGAAAAAGTACGTTACGCTTAACTCCGGCGCGGCGTTGGGTCGCAACAACGGACCGCTGCTTGTCGCAAAAAACGCTTTTCCGCTTGAAGAAATTAATACGAAAAAAATCCTGATTCCGGGCGTTGACACCACGGCAAACCTTTTGTTTTCGGTCTTTTTTCCGAATGCCAAAAACAAAACGCCTATGCTTTTTTCAAAAATCGAGGGCGAAATTTTAGCGGAAAATTACGACTGCGGGCTGCTGATTCACGAGGGGCGTTTTACGTATAAGGACAAGGGACTGAAAAAACTCGCCGACATGGGCGAACTTTGGGAAAATGAGTTTCATCAGATGATTCCCCTTGGGACGATTATCGCAAAACGCAGTTTGGACAAAGACGTTATAGAAACAGTCAACCGTTTGATTTTCAAAAGTATAAATTATTCTTTTGAACACCGCGACGAGGCTGTGCCGTATATCAGGGAAAATGCCCGCGAACTCTCTGACTCTGTTACGCAAAGCCATATCAACCTGTATGTTAACGAGTTTTCTAAAAATCTCGGCACCGAAGGCAAAAACGCAATTTCGTTTCTTTATAAAAAGGCGTTTGAAGCGGGTTTCTTAAAAGAGTTGCCGGAAGATATTTTTATGTAGAGGTATAAGTAAGGTATAATTTGTTTTGTTTTTGCAGACAATTTTTTCTAATTTTGCAGCAGAAACTTTTAAAAATTATAAAATTATGTCGAAATATCTCAATCCGAAAGTTGACTTGACGTTTAAAAAAGTTTTTGGCGAGCATCCGAACCTTGTTAAAAGCCTTTTGAACGCGCTTTTGCCGTTGCCGAAAGGCATGGAAATCATCAAAGTCGAGTATCTCACAAGTGAAAGTGTTCCTGACAATCCCGGCAAAAAACTTTCCATTGTTGATGTCCGCTGTACTGACAATTACGGTCGCGGTTTCATTGTAGAAATGCAGTCTTGGTGGAACAAGGAGTTTTTCTCTCGGACATTGTACAATGCTGCGGCGATGTATTCCAAGCAGTTGGAAAAAGGTAATCCGTTTGAAAGACTCAAAGAAGTTTACGCACTTGCTCTTGTCAACGACGAAGCCTTTAATTATGAAAACGATAACGACTATATGCAGGAGTTTTACATAATGAATAAAAAACATCCGGCAGATTGCCGTCGTGATTTGTCGTTGATATTCGTTGAGTTAAAAAAATACAAACCCGTAGACCGTGGCAGCCGTGCAATTAAAGATTTGTGGCTTAGATATTTGACAGAAATAGACGAAACCACAGAAACGGTTGATAACGTGCTGAGTGATAATCCTGAGATAAATCAGGCGTTGGAGATTGTTGAAAGATCAGCCTATACGGATGCTGACCTCTACAAGTACAACGATTATCTTCTTGAAATTATGACGCATCACAACGCTATGAAAAACGAGCGAGAAGAAGGTCGTGCGGAAGGCCGTGCGGAAGGTCGCGAACAAGGCCGTACCGAACAACTTATAGAAAGCATCAAAAACCTTATATCTGTCGGTTTTGATTTCGATAAAGCAGTTGAAGTGTTGAAAGTCCCTGCTGACCAAATCCCCGAACTCCGGCGGTTGATTGTGGATCGCAAATAATTTAGCAAATTTTAACTCTAAAAATTTGCACTATTCATTTTTTTGTATTTTGTTTGCAACCGTAACTAAACATAATACAACCTTAATATGAAAAATTTGCAAAACTCAATAAAA
>JAFXUC010000067.1 GCA_017535325.1 Bacteroidales bacterium
GTTGTTATTATTGTTGTTGTTTGAACTTCCGCCGCCGGAGGAGTATGACGAGCCTGACGATGACGAATACGACGAGTATGACGACGGAGTATAAACCGGTACGACATAAAAGCCGTCGTCGGTAATGCTGACGCTTTTCGCCTTTGTTATCATCGGCTTGCTTACTGATTTCACAAGTTTTGTGCCGGTGTAAAACATAATGCTTGTGTCGTTTCCGACAACCCTGTTGTTAGGGTCGGCGGTAAAGTCGTAAATGAAATTCAGCAGTCCGTTGTCCAAATCGTAATATTTTGCGAAACTGTATGCGTTTTTAGCCCGCAAAAGTTCCTTGTATGTGGTTATTTCCTTGTTAATCATAGGCCTTCGGAATAATAAAACTCTGCATTCTGAAACGGCAGATTCATTGCCGCAATGTGGTAGAAAGCGTTGTTTTTCTGTTTGACATAGTGATAGTCGCGGAGGTCCGCCGTTGTAAAGAAAATATTGTTCGGGTTTTCTTCTGACAAAAATTTTCTGTAACTTTTTATGAAAGAGGTCAAATCGTAAACGTAAAAACCGTCTTCTTCCATGTCTTCCAAAACGAATTTGTAGACTTGAAGCGTTGCGACGTGTTTTTGTTTGAGCCGCTGCTCGTCGCCGTAGACGTGGCAGTCGCCGCTCAGAAGTTGAACATACAGCGAGTTGTTCTGCGGATACGGACTGCCCGCTTCAAGTGCCTCTTTTTTGATGCGTATTTTTACCTCGCAGCCCTCAAAAATATGGATTATCCGCCGCGCGTTTTTCAGCAACTGCGATTCCAACGGAAATTTTTCGCCGGAAACCTCCAAAACAAAAGTCTCAGGGTCGTAAACGTATTTCAGTTTTTCGTCTTTTGAGATTAAGTCAAGAAGCGAATTTTCCTGATAAACAGTTGGTTTAAAGTCTGTTGCAAGGTTCGGATGGTTTTTTAGAATATAATCGTAAACCGTCTCCGAGGTGTTACTGTCGGGTTCGTAACCTCTGCTTTTGTAAAGTTCATTTTGCAAAAGACAAGTGTACGATTTGCCGCTTTTGTAGTGGTTTTTCACAAAAGGACAGCCCGTTTTGCAGAGATAAAGCCACTCGCAGGCGGCACATTTAGAATCGAAACCCGTCCGGTTGTGGGCTTCAAAAATTTTCATGCGGGCGGTTTCAAGAATCTCTTCAACGGAGGTTTCGTAAATGTTGCCGTAAAAAAAGTCTTTGTGTCCCTGTCCGCGGACGCAGGAATAAACATCGCCGTTTTTTTCCAAAAGAAAAAACTTTTCGCCGCAGTTGTCGCAGTTTGTGCAGTACTCCGGTCCGAACTCGTTGAACCACGCGCCGTTGACACCCGCGTCCAATTCCGTGCCGTCAAACTCGGAGTGCATTTTGCGGAAAAACTCAACCTGATGTTCCTGGTTCAGGGCATGAAGGATGCCGTTGCTGTTGTAGTCAAAACCGATCATAAAATTGAAATCGTTCATGTCGAGGCACGTGTTTTTGTGCAGAAATTTTATGTCGGAAATAATTGAGTCAGTTCTCTGAAAATGCTCCTCGAAAATTGTCGCCGAAACTTTCTTGTGGTTCGGAATGTCTCTTAACAGTTCAACGTTTTGAAGAATTTTGTCAAGGGTTTTTCCGCCGCCTTTTGTAACGCGGAAATCCCCGTGGAGACTCAGCGGCAAATCCAGACTTCCGCTTATCGAAACGTTGAACTCTTTTATCGTTTCAATATGACGGTCTATTGAAAGAAGATTGGTTTTTATATGCGGCTTTCCTACGCGGAAACCCGCATTTGAAATCTTGTCGTAATTCTCGGAATAATAACTGCTTATAAATTTTATGAGGGAATGAAATTCATCTTTTGCAAGTGTCGTAACCTCGCCGCCGTGCAGCGAAATGTTGAAGGGTACAACGGAAGATGCCTTGAACTTTTCAACCGCAAACTTCAAGGTTTCAAGCGGCTCAAACGACTGCATTTTGTCTTTGGTCTTGTTTTCCAAATAACAGTATCTGCACGCCATGTCGCACGCCAGAGTCGGCACGTACAAAAGATGAATGAATTTCATAACCGTTTTTTAAAAATCAGCCGGATATTCGCCCTTGTCGGTCAGGTCCTGGAACTTCTGAACAACAGCCGGACGGTCTTCCTTGTATGTAACTCCAAACCACTGGGCATCGCTTGTCAGGACTTTGGTCTGAGCGGTTTTGTTTTTTATAAGTTGGTCAACCACCCACGGAATAAGAAATTCCGCTTTCGGTTTGTTGATGTTTTCATGCAAAAACACCTTGAAATAGTCTTCCAAATATTTGAAGAAACTCGGAGTAAAGCCCCAGAAGTTCATCGAAACGGGAGTGTTTTCTGCGATTTCGGTTTTCTGGTCGTCTTCGATAAAGACTATTTTGCCGTTTTCGCGGATAATTTTTGTTCTTTCAACAACGGTTGTAAGGTTGCCCTGAGAATCCGTGTTGCAGATTCCGCGTGATACGGTGCCGTATTCCGACAGAGTGTTTTTTACCGGGTAACCGACCATACAATATTGGTTGTTGGAGTCTTTGGGAAGCGTTTTGAAATAATCCGCTATCGTCTGGTAAGCCTCTTTGCCGTAAAAGTCGTCAGCGTTGATAACCGCAAAAGGTTCGGTAACGTTTTTTCTTGCCGCCAAAACAGCATGAGCCGTTCCCCACGGTTTTTCTCTGTCAGCGGGAAGACTGAATCCTGCGGGCAAATCGTCCTTGTCCTGAAAACAATATTCGCAAGGAATTGATTTGCTGACTTTTGAAATAATGACTTCTTTGAAATCCCTTTCAATGTCGCGCCTTATCACGAAAACAACTTTTCCGAATCCCGCACGTGCCGCATCAAAGCACGAATATTGCAAGATTGCCTGTCCCGAAGGACCGAGTTTGTCGATTTGTTTGAGTCCGCCGTAACGGCTGCCCATACCTGCTGCTAATACTACAAGTGTCGGTTTCATTTTTTAATTAATTTTAAGAAATATTTTTGTGCAAAGTTAATATTTTAATCATACTTTTGACAAATTTTTTAAAATTATTTTGCAAAAAAATGAAGTTTTTGGTTTTCTACGTTTTTGTGCTTATAGCCGTAGGGCTTTTCGGAACGTACATTTATTTCAGGATAAGACCTTTGCTTGCCGCATCGGGTACGTGGCAGGGAGTGGCCTCAAGAGTGGCGTATGTAGTTGTGCTGCTGAGTTTTATCATAGGTTTTCTGCTTCAAGGCCGCGGTTTTTATATGCTGAGTGCGCCTTTTACGTACATCGGTTCGTGGTTTTTGGCTGTGATGCTGTATCTGATAATGTTTTTTGCGGTGATTGACGTAGCGAGAATTGTGAATCTTGTTTTCAAAGCGGATTTCCTTAGTTTTAAGTACGTTTTTGGCGACGAAAAAGCGCGTCTTTATTCGCTTTCTGTTTGCATTTTGACGGCTGTGATTTTGATTGCGGGATATTTCAACGCGAAGTTTCCCGTAACAAAATATTTGAAATATGAGACAAGTAAGAATATTTCGCAGAATTTCAAGTTTGTTTTGGTTTCTGACGTTCATCTCGGAATGATTCATTCTGACAGTTATTTTGAAAGGCTCAAAGACAAAATCAACGCTGAAAATCCTGATTTTGTGGTTATTGCTGGCGACTTTTTTGACGGCGACCCTGTTCCTGTCATAAATTCAAACGTCGGAAAAATTTTGGAGGAAATCACTACGGGCTGCGGAATTTATGCTGTCAACGGCAATCATGAATGGATTGGCAACGCTGATGTTGCCGACAATTTCTTAAAAAAACACGGCGTAACAGTTTTGCGCGATTCTACGGCGCGTTTGCCTTTTGGCGTAACAATTATCGGACGTGAAGACCGTTCTGTGGATTCGCCCCGCGGAACCCGAATCGGACGCAAGCCGTTAAAATCCATAATTGAAAATATCAACCGTGAAGATTTTTCGATACTTCTTGACCATCAGCCGCCGCGTCATTACGAGGAGGAGAAAGATTCAGGTCTTGACCTCGGACTTTCAGGACACACTCACGCCGGCGGACAACTCTGGCCGCTGCGCATTTTTACCAAAAGAATTTATGAAAACGATTTCGGCGAAATAGTAAAAAACGGGTCAATTTTTTACACTACATCAGGTTACGGAACATGGGGTCCGCCGATTAGAACTTCCGCACGACCGGAAATTGTAGTCATTGAGGTGGAGAAAAAGTGAAGCAAAAAATAACACAACCTTTCGGCTTATAAGCCGAAAGGTTGATAAAAAACTATTTGTTCTTTTTGTTGTCTTTGTCTTTGCCGTGTCCGTTGGGACCGCCGTGGTGCGGACCGTGTTTTTTGGATTCCTCATATTTGGCGTATTGTTCGTCGGTGAGGATTGCTTTGAGTTTGGTGTTGTACTCCTCGCGTTTGGTGCGCATCTCCTCAAATTTTGCCTTCTGTTCCTCTGTGAGTTCGGGAGGATTGCCGTGAGCGGGAGGGTTGGCGTTGTCGGTTGCGCCAGATGTACCGTCGGTTTTTTTGCCGCCGTGGGGTTTGCCCATTCCGGGACCTCCGTGGGGTCTGCCGATAACGTCCTTATACTCAGTGTTGAGGGTGAGAACCTGCGCCTTTTGGTCATCGGTGAGGCTCAGTTGCTGCGCCATACGCTCCGTGGTTTGTTCGGGCGTGGGCGGTTCGGGACGGTTGCCCTGTTGTGCGTTTGCAGCGAATGTCAATGCCGCTGCCGCAATCATTGTTAAAAGGAATTTTTTCATATTGCGATATATTAAGTTTATTAAAGTGTTCAATTATGTAGACGGACTATAAGACGGATGGTTTAATCTTCTTCCACCCCTTCCAAAAATTCTTGCGGCGTAAAAACAGGTATTTTTGAAGCGGCAAAATCATTTTTGTTTCGGGTGATGATTATGTCTGCATTTTCGCGCAATGCGGAATAATATTGCATAGCGTCCTCAAAATCAATAAATTCGGATTTTAATGATTCATTTATTGTTTTGGAGTCCACGGGAGTAATGATTCCGTGTTTTACGAAATCAGAAAATAAGTTTTTTATTTCGGTATGTGCCATTTTATTGTGTGCGGACATAACATAACTTGCCGTTGCAAACGACAATGCCGATACCAATACTTTGATTTTCTTCTTTGTGCAAAACTCAATGACTTGTACAGCCGGTTCGTAAAAATCCTTGCGTTGTGCCAAATAATCTATGAAAACGTTTGTGTCTAAAAAAATTGCTTTCATCCGTATTTTTCCATTAAATAGTCATACTTGATTTTGTCATAATCTACGTCTGAGTCCATTTCCGGAACGTTTTTTACTATTTCACGCACCCATGACACATCAGCAGATTTGTCTGTTTTCATTTTTTTTAACTCCGCTAACACCTCTTTTGTTTTCTGTTCGCGTATTTCTGCCGCAGAAAGTTCTTTTTTCTTTTTTTCTGATTTAGGTTTTACCGCAATGCGGATTGATTCGTTCAACAACGAAATCAGAGCAAATTTTATATCTATGCTTGCGTCCTTGATTAAATTCCAATACGGAATTGCTTTGGGTTCTAATACTGCTGTTTCCATAATCGTAATTTTTTTTTTACAAAAATACGGTTTAATTTTATAAATGCAAAATAATTTTTGCCGATGTATTTTTTATGCGTGGATATGTCGTTGAGGAAATTTAAGAAAGAAATGAAGCACTGACGAAATGTCAGTATGACAAAGTGTTCTATATATTATAAAAAAAACTGACATTATGTCCTGAAAAAAACGTATGGCATTATGATTGATAAGAGATAAAAATATATAAACTTTTTTAATTATTATAAATTGTATGAGCAAAATAAAAAATAACAATTACGATTGGTTATGGAAGATGTTTTTAGGGGCATCTTTTAATCTGTATGTGCAAAATAGGCGAAAAAAACTTAACAAAAAAAATGCCTGGGCTACGGCAGGTGTTGGTGCATTAGCGGGACTTACAGAAGATTTTGTAAGCAAAAATGTCAGAAAAGGGTATGGTTTTTTAAGTGGAGTATCTTCTGGCGGTGTTGCAGGTTCTGTTTTAGGAATTGGTAATGCGCTAATAACCGATGATGATATTTTAGATGAGGGTATAAAATTTGCAGGCAGTTATGCTGCTGTTGATGGAATTTTTCGTGGATTTAAAGCAATTACAATGAAATCACAAGATGAAGAATCTCCATTTACGCTTTTAAGAAATTCTAATGTTGATACAAATGCAACATTTGTTAATAACGGGAAAAGCGTATCAGAACAAGTTTATGAATGGTACAATCAAAACAGAATTTCTGTAAAATCAAAGAGTAAGATTTATATATGGTTAGATAAAGAATATTGCAAAAATGTCGAAAAATTGCGAAAGCAAATTCTACTTGCTTTTGAGAATACTATTTTTAAGGCAGGATATTCCATTGTGTTTTGTGACAAAATAATTTATCCAACTGACGGATATGATATATACGTATGTCTAACTAATGCTGCTAAGTTATCTAACCTTGTAAATTACCGTTATATTGATGATTGTGGCAGTACACAATATGGAGTTTGTCCTAATGGTGCTTATCCTATTTGGGTAACGCCGTTTGAGGAACTTCAATATATTCTTCCTTATTGTATAATGCATGAAATTGGACATAGAATAATAAAATTTTCTCATGCGTTTTTCGCCTATCACAATTTGGAAAAAGACAAGATTCGTAAATATGAATATTTTGATCATGATTATATAAAGGATGAGAAAAAAGGCTATTCATTGATGGAAGCAGGAAATCTTGTCATTGGAAATTTGAAATCAGAAAAATCATTGAATGCAATAATAGATAAAGGTTATTTAAATATTAACGATGGATATTTAAACAAAGTAATTATCACATTTTTATTATTCAAGTCTGTGGAATGAAACCTGTGTTATTTATATTTATTTTGATGTGTTTTTTCGGGTGCGGCGGTTATCAAAATTCTTCTGCGCCTGAAATTACCGCCGATTCCGCATATTTGAAATTCTCCGGTTTAAATGCAGATATGACGTGTGTCTTGGATTCTGCACTTATTATTGAACTGAAAAAAACTGAAAGACTGAACTCTTACTATGATGTTTTTATCAGCGAATTTTCTTTCTGTAAAATTTTCGGACATCATTTTACAGAAAGATTTGACACCTCTGCCAGGCAGATTTCCGAAATTTTGAAAGATGAAAACGACATTTTGATTTTGCGCGAATGTTTGTATTCCAAAAACGCTACTGAAAAAAGCAAAAATTTTTCAGAAGATTTTCTCAAAATTTATTTCCTGAGAGAAAAAACTCTTGAATCGGACACAACTCTCAATGAGTTAAAAAATATCAATTGTTATCTTTCTAAATCAACTTATTTTAGAAATGTTACGGAAAATGACACCGTAAAAATCAGAAATTTGATAAAATTGGTTTATCTTTCATTGTTGAAAGTTCCAGAGGAGTTTTTGAAAAATGCATTTGTACAAAATTTATTTGATTTCAAATTTTTAGGTATAGCCGAATGTACAACGCAACTCGGCGGGTTGTATGCCTTGTTGCAAGAAAAACAGAATTTTAACTATGATTTTCTGAGACACTGGGCTGAGGCGGATAAAAACTTTTTGATTTCTCAAAAACATAATTTGGAACTTTTTTTTGGCGACGGAAAATCAGTTGTTTTTTATGACAAAAATACACTTGCTGTTTACGGATTGAAAGTCGAATTTGGTAAAACATTAAGCGTAAAAATCAAAAAATTCAATCCGCAGTTCATTGATTTTGAAAAATACGGCAGGATTTTTAATACGGACACATTCCCATTAAAAGAAATCCGTTTTGCAAAATTGTGCAGAGGAATTATTCATAGTGAAACTATATTTCAAGACTCCACAACCGAAGAATTTTTCAACGGTGATTTCGGATATTTCAAATACTTTTTCATAAACGGAGACAAAAACTTACGCTAAAAAAACAACAACACCGGAACTGTTTCAGCCCCGGTGTTGCTTTATGTGAGAAAAAAAATTTTTAATCCGTGAATTTTGATTCGATTTCCTGTGCCTCGGTTACGTGGATTTGTACGCCCTCGTTGAAACAAACGATGAAAGACTGTTTCAAGTTCAAAGCCTTTTCTGCCTCTTGCGCATCGTTGTATGAACGGTAGCAGCCAATCCAGTATTTGTAATAACCGTCAACTTCTTTTTCGTCAATCGTTAAATCACCTTTATAAAGGCGTTGAAGTTTTTTGGCTGACCATTTTTTCTTGTCGGCAAGAATCTGGATTCTGTATGCCAAACCTTCGTTGGGATTGTTGGAAGTTACACGTTTCAAAGTTGCCGCGTTTTGAAGTGCCGTGATTCTGCGTTTTGCCTCGCTGACGTATTTGCCGTTGGGATAGCGTGCAATATAGCGGTTGTAACCGTCAATCGTGTTGGTCTGAACCGTCTGATTCCATGCTGCCTGCTCTGCCGCGTCTTCTTTTTCTTTCTTGGCATTCTGACTTGCGTAGAGTTTCAAAGCGTTGTAACAGTTGGTTCCCGCGTCAATAAACTTGGATTTTGAAGCCGCCAAATCACTTTTGAGTTTTGTGTAAGTGGTGGTTTCAAGTCCTTTGGTCGCAAGTTTGCCGTAGGGGTTCAACAATGCCGAACCTTCCTGCAAATTTGTTTCAGCCGTTCCCATGTATTCGTCGGCACTCGTCTTGTCGGCAGGGAAAGTAAAGGTTGCCTCGTCCAAAACCGCTTTATAAAGTCTGAAAAGCGATTCATAAGATTTTTCATAATACTTGGTCGCTTTTATACGCAGGGATTTTGCCTCAACGGTTTTTTTCTCGGCTTTTTTCTGTTTGCCTTTTTTGGTGGCTGAGAGAAATTTCGCGTTGGCTTTGTCCTGTGTCTCCGCTTGGGAAACAAGTTTTTCGCCCTTTGCTATGTCCTCTTGAAGTTGCGTAAGCGTAGTGCTTTGTTCTTCTGTAATGTAATCGACAAGAAGGTCAAACATATCCGTTCCTTCTTGGGCAAACGATGTGCCCGACATAAACAGGAAGGATAAAACTGCTATCGGTTTGAATATCTTTTTCATATTATTTTATGTTTTTAAATTAATTTTATTCCTTAAAAATCCTAATTGCAAAATTGTTGCCAAATTTTTTTCTTGACAAAATTCACGCTGCAAAGATAGTTTTAAAAGTTTTCTTTACAAAAAAATATCGGATTTTTTTTTTGTTTTTTTTCGTTAACGCCAATCATAATTTTTGTTAACCAAGTAATATTTTGCCGTTTATTAACGTCAAAAATATTAAATTTGCACTTTTAAAACTTTTATATGATATGAAAAAGATTTTGGCGGCACTCTTTGCCGTGCTGTTGTGGTGTCCTGCAAAGGCGCAGGAAGATTTGGGTCCGATAAAGTGGCTTACGTTTGAAGAGGCGGAAAAACTTGACTCCGCCGAAAACCGTCCTTTTTTGATTGACGTATATACCGACTGGTGCGGCTGGTGCAAGCGCATGATGGCGACAACTTTTCACAACCGGCAGTTGGCAAGTTATATAAACCAGAATTTCTATTGTGTGAGGTTTGATGCCGAAACTCAGGACACGATACAGTTTTTAGGTCAGACTTGGGTCTCTGACGGTCATAACAACCGTCTTGCAAGACATCTTCTTGGCGACAGAATGTCTTATCCCACAATCGTTTACATGGACAAGCAAAAACACATCGCTCCTGTGCCGGGATATATGGAAGTCAAAAGCATAGAGCCTATTTTGGTGTATTTTGCGGAGGATTTGTCCGGAAACCTCGCTTTGGAAGAGTTCAAGGATATGTATATGTTTAATTATCCGACGATTTACAAGGACGATTTGGCGCATCTGAAAGATACAAAAGTGGATACGCTCGGCAAAATCAACTGGAAAACTTTTGACGAGGCGGCAAAACTTTATAAGGAAAAGCAAAAGCCGGTTTTGATTGACATCTACATCGACCCGAAATACAGAGGTTATGTGCCGTACTGCACGATGAACTCTATGATTCACGAGGGCGTGGTCTTAAAAAACAAAAAACTCTGCGATTATATCAACGAGAATTTTTATCCTATAAGGTTTGAGGCTACAACCAAAGACACGATTTACTGGCTTGCTGACACTCTGAGGCAGCATCCGCACGTCTCTTTGGGCGAAAACATGCCGAATCATTTTACGCACGCTCTTATGAACAACAATTTCAAGTTTCCCGCGTTGTTCTTTTTTGACAAAAATTTGGCATATTTGGGAAAAACCGACGTGTTTTTTTCGTCGGATTTGTGGCTTGTAATCTTGAAATTTTACGCAACGGAAGCGTACAAAACCCAAAATTTTGAAACTTTTTACAGGAACAATCATAAGTAAATGGATACACTTTTCGGAAAAACATTAGCGGAGTTGACGGAGATAGTTTTGAGGCTCAACCTCCCGAAATTCACCGCAAAACAACTTGCCGACTGGCTTTATAAAAAGGACATCTCGTCAATCGGGGAGATGACAAACCTTTCTAAAAAAGCCCGCGCACTTTTGGAAGAAAACTTTGTTTTCGGACTTTCTGCGCCCGTAAAAGAGACTGTCTCAAAGGACGGTACAAAAAAATACCTCTTTCAGACGGACGAAAACCGCTACGTGGAAGCCGCATATATTCCCGACAAAGACCGCGCAACGCTTTGCATTTCGTGTCAAAACGGCTGCAAAATGGGCTGCAAGTTTTGTAATACGGGTTTGCAGGGCTTCGGCGGAAACCTTTCCGTCAACCAAATCCTCAACCAGATAAAATCCTTGCCCGAAAGAAACACGCTCACAAATCTCGTTTTTATGGGAATGGGCGAGCCTTTGGACAATCTTGAAAATATTTTAAAGGCGTTGGAAATTCTTACTTCCGACTACGGTTACGCGATGTCGCCGCACAGAATTACGCTTTCAACGGTAGGTGTTTTGCCCGCGCTGAAAGACTTTTTGGAAAAAACTGACGTACATCTCGCGGTTTCGGTTCATAATCCTTTCCCGGAAGAAAGGTCTCAGATTATGCCGATTGAAAACGCCCAGCCGCTTGAAAAAACAATCAAAATGATTGAAAAATATGATTTCCGCCATCAAAGGAGATTTTCAGCGGAATATATTATGATTCAGGGTTTTAACGACAGCGCAAAACACGCCCGCAAATTGGCTGAAATTTTAAGAAACATTCCGTCGAGGGTCAATCTTATCCGTTATCACGAACACCCCGGCAGCGATTTCAAAGCCTCGTCCGAAATCAAAATTCACGAGTTTCAGGAAATTCTTAACTCACGCGGAATCATTACGACAATCCGCGCTTCAAGGGGCGAAGATATTTTTGCCGCCTGCGGACTTTTGAGTACAAAAAACATGAAATAAAAAAAACGCGCCGTAAAGCGCGTTTTTTTTATTATTAGTTATTGTTGTTTGACGTGTTCTTTAAGTTCGTAACGGCGGTTTTTCATGCGGTTTTCTTCCGTGGTGTTCGGATAGCGCGGCTCTGTAAACCACCTTGTTATACAATGTATACGGCTTTGTGGAACACCGCGTTTTGTAAGCTCCGCTTTGATTGCTTTCGCTCTTTCCATACCGAGAGTCTTGTTGTGCGCTATTGAACCGGTCGTACAGGTGTGTCCTATTGCGTCAAGTTCTATTTCAGGATACTCTTTCAACAATGCCGCCAAACGGTCAAGTTCTTTGGAGTGCCGCGCAGTTTTCGGAACTACGGAGTTAAGGTCGCAATAGTTGTCGTTAAGAATATTCAGCAACATTTGAAGCGTGTCCTTTACGTTGAATACGGGTTGGGGCTCCGGCTCTTTGATTTTTGCCGTGTCAACAACAACCACTTTTTGCGTGTCAACAACTTCCACCTTCTGAGTGTCCACAACCACCGGCTCAACAGGATTTACCCAGACTGTATCGCCCTGGTCGTTGATGAAAAACTCATCGGATTCGATGTCGCGTTTTTTACGCTGGTTTTCTTTGTCGTCAAGGGCAACGGTGTCTCTGCGACGGCGGCGGCGTTCCACTTCGTCAGCGTCCAACGCTTCTATGAGGTTGAGGTCTTCGTCTTCGGTGGCTTTCAGACGGCGTGCCTTGTGAAGGGCTTCGTCAAATTCCATGGCAACCTGCGGATTGTCTATCGCAATTCTGTAACGGAAACCGATTGTTGCGCCGACGGAAAGAAATTTGGCATTCTCCGCCTGAGTAGTCATCAAGCCGTTGTAAGTGCCTTTGTAACCAGCCCTTACGCCGTCTTCCTTGCTGACACATTCCGGGTCGTAAACATAATGCGCGGCGTAGTTGTCCATAACGCTCGACAAGCCGTATGTTGCCTGAAAGTTGAGCATTATTTCCCATTTTGAGGTCAAAGCATACATAAAGCCTGCCTCACCGATTGCCGAAAACGAAATTTTATAATCGTATTTGCCCGTAAAACCAGTCGTGTCATAAAGCCTGTAACGTGCCATGTCTTCAAGTTCAAGATCCCACTGCTCGTAATAGGCTTTCGTCGTGATTTTGCCGCCGGTGTTTTCGTACTTGTTTTGAACGGCGAAAAAGTTTGCCTGCAAACCCGCGCCGAGATTCAGTTTCAATCGTCCCGTGATGTTGGTCTGAAAAAAGATTTCAACAGGGATTTCCAGCATCGTTACGCTCTGACGCTCCTCAAAAACATTGTAATACGTTCTGTAAGTGTAGGAGCGGGGCTGCTCGTAAAAATCAAGCGCGCCGCTTTGACTCTGCATAAAATTCATGGTAGCCGACGAAACGTAATCCTGAAACCTCAGTCCGACTCCGATTCCGGAATGAGGTGCAAAATAGTGCCTTAGTCCCGCTTTCAAATCGATACCGTATTTCAGTTCTCCGGTTGCGCCCGCTTGAAGCAAATCATAGTTCATGCCTTGAAGTCCCATACCGCCTTCCAAGGTGAAATAGTTGCCGACCAAGCAGGGCAGGCGCAGACGATGTTTTTTTGCAGGTGTTTCGTCATCCTGTCCTAAAACATGTTGCAGCGGCAAAACAGCCGCTAACAACATCAGTAAAAATTTCATTTTCATTATTTTACGATAATTTTAAAATTCAACATTTTTTTGCCCGAAACCAAAACCGTTCCGCTGTAAAATCCGGCGTTCAGGCTTACGGGGTTGAGTTTTTCAACCGCAGAAATCTTTTCTACAACAGTTCCCAACTGGTTGTAAATGAGAATTTCTGTATTCGGGAAATTTTCTTCGCCAAAATTCTCCAACTCTATGTAGAACATTTTGCCGGATTCAGCCGGGTTCGGATAGACGTTTACAGAGACCGCTTTGCGTTTGCCGATGCTTTCAATCGTGAAACTTTCATCGGGACAAACCCTGAAACTGCCGCCCGTAACGTCAACAACCTTTACCGAAAAACTGTGCTTTTGTCCGTCGGTCATATATTTCAACAAGTCCAAAAACTGTTTTGTCTCGCCCGGAATTTCTTTCATGTCGATAAACCATGTATATTGGTCATTAAGAAAATGCTGTCCGGAATTGTCAATTGCAATCACGTCGTCATAAACCTTGATGTTGTATTCTGACGGATAGTCGCCGGGGAAAGTTACCGTGTCGTCTGCCGTGTAACTCTCTTTCCTGAAAGTAAGTTTCAAAGGTTCGTTGCCGCCTTTGAGCGCGCCTTTCGGTATTCTGAAAGTTATCTGCTCTTTCAAGTCCTCGTTATAAACCTCCATCGTCTCTATGGAGACAAAGTCGGCTTTGGAATATTTCGTGTCCAAAGTAAAGGTCAGCATAACGTCTTCGCCGTCGCAGAAAGTGGTTATCGAATTGTCGTTCGGCGCGGTAAATTTGTAATCGCCGTTGACGCGGACTTCATAGATGATGTCGAGTTTTATTTTCATAATCTGACATTCGTAGTCTTTGGGAGTGAAGTCCTCGTTCCAGCCTTCGCCGCCGAGAGGATTGATGTAGACATAAAGCATGTTTTCACCGTCGGGTTTGAGCGTTTTCAGATAATCTGAGGTTACGGTAAGAACGTTGCCGGTGAAATATACGCCGTCGGTAGTCTTGCCGTAGTAAACTCCGTCTTTGGAATCTTTTATCGCAAAAACCGTGTTGCCGTTCAGGTTGATGTCAAAAGTCTGGCTTTCGATTTCGTCTGACGAGTAATAAACCGGCAGCGAAATCACCGTGTCTGAGCCGTTGGCAAATTTTGAATCGTCAAAAACAGTGAAATCCGCGCTGAGAATCTCAGTGTTGCCAGCGTTGTCGGAAACTCTTATATAAAGTGTGTGAGCACCGCTCTTTAAGCCGACAAGCGTTGACGGGTCAAGGTTTTGGAAATTGTCTTTGTTGTCCCAAGAATATTCCATGCTCTTGACGCCGCTGAAAAGGTCGGTTACATTGAAGCCCGCTTCTGCGCCGTTGCGGAAGAAATATTTCATGCCGCCGTCAACAGTAACTGTTATATTATAACGTGTCTTGTTGACAGATGATGCCTCGGCTTTGGTGTCGGGCGCACTCTTGTCTATTTTTATGATTCTTTCCTCATGGCAGATAATGTTGCTTTCAGGGTCTTTTATCTCATAAACGACAGTGTTTTCGCCTTCCTCGCTGATAACTTCGTTTTCTATGTCTTCGACCTTGTGTCCGTTGATGTGCAACTCGCTGCCCTCGTCAAATGCGCTCATGTCGGGTGCTTTGAGATGTACGTCGCCGTTGTGCCAGATGTCTTCTATTTCTATGCTTTTGAGCGGTTCTACTATTGTTACGCTGATGACGTAATTTTCAGACGTCAAAACCGCCTTGTCGCCGTCTTTTACTGAGGACGTGGTTTTAAGTACGTTGTCAGTTACGCTTACATTGCTGTTGTCGGAAGTGAAAACCACCGTTTCGGGATAGGGGAGTTTTATCTCCGCGTTTTTGCCCAGAGTGTAAGAGACTGTCTGCTGCAAAATTCTTACTGTTACTTTGAAATCCTCTTCGCTGTCGTTGTGATTTTTGTCGCCGACAATCTTGCAATAAACAGTGTATACGCCCGGTGCGCTTGCCGAAGGTATTTCGCTTGAATATTCACCGTCTTCACCGAGCCGGTAAAGAATTTCACCGTCAGAGGTTTCTCCTGCGGTCAAAAGCGGTTGCGCCTGACCGGTAAAAGAGAGTGCGCCCGCGCTTTCAGGCTCTTTTGAAAATTCGGGATTTGCTTTTGCAATCTCGAATGTGGTCTCTTTGTCTGAAATTACATAATTGCCGCCGTTTTTGTCGGTGATTTTTATTGTCGCCGTACCCGCGTCGGTGTTGTTTTCGTAAGTGATTTCAAACTCGTCTGAGGGAATTACCGTCTCGCCGTCTTTTACGGTGATTGCCGGTTTTTGCGCCTCGCCGTTGTAAACTATCTCCTCTACATCAATTGTTATGACGGGCGATTCAACTTTTTTCGCGGTGATTGTTGCCGTGGTTTCAGACTGATTGTCTGCTGTTGCGATTTTGTAGTTGCTGACTTCTCCTTCATTTAATTTTATTTTTATTTCCGAAATCGTTACTGTTTTGTTTTCACCTGCGTTCTCATCTTCAAACGTACCTGTTGCGGTGATTGCGGGTTTGTCATCGCCGTCAATAAGACCGCTTAGTACAGCGTTCTCAAAATTGAGCGCAGCATCGGTTGTGCCGTCATAAGTTTTGTCTTCAGCGGTAATGCCGGAAATAACGGTAAGTGCTTTCGTTGAGATAACGCCGAGGGTTGATATGACGATTGTCTCAGACGGCAGAGTGTAGAAAATACCGTTTTCGTTGTCAGTGTATTCAAGAAGATTGGTTTTTGCAGTTATAGTCTTGTTTTCTCCTGCTTTTTCGTCGTCGTAATTAATTGAGTGGAACTGCAAGTATAGACCTTTGTATACCAAATATGTATCAGAACCGCCGTTGTACAACTCGCGGGTACCGCCGTCGTCTGTTTTTGCCCTTGCGTAAACTTTGCCGTCGTATTCTTTTGTCAGAGAAAGAAGTGCCGCGAGTTCCTCAGCAGTGATTTCAGCGGTCTTTATTTTTGCAATTTTTACGTCTTTTTCAACTTTTGAGTATGAAAAAACACCTGTTTCGTCGTTGTATTTTTCAAAAATACGGTTTCCGTAATCGTCAGAAAAAGTAAGCACTTTTTCTTTTCCGCCTGTTATCGAATAAAAAGCGTAATCGTCTGCCAAAACGGGCGTTGAGTTATAGTTGTAAATTGCAGCCTGTTGTCCGATAAATTCAGGACAGGCTGTTTCTTCGCCGTCGTCATTTACTGTTGACGAAATTTTGACGGTGGCACTTTCGCTTCCGTAAAAGAGTCCGTAACCTGCTGTACCAGTTGCAGAGAATTTTCCGCCGGAAATTGTGGTTGTGCCGCCGTGGATTTGTATTACCGAGGAATATGCGTTTGTAAACTCGCCGCCCGTTACCGTAAGTTCGCCGCCGGTGATGTTCAGTACAGGGTAAGAACTTGTGGTGCCGGCTGGCGGTACTATTGCATTAAACTTTCCGCCGTTGATTGTGAGTTTTCCGCTTATAACATTGATGTTGCACGTAATGTTACATTCCTTGTTGCCCGGCGAAAATACGAAAGTTTTGTCTTCGACTTCGATGTCATCTGTTGATTGGTCGGTTATTTCGTTTTCAAGAGTTTCGATTGTAATATCCGTTACAGCACCGGGATAATTGCTTGAAGTTAACGCATCTTTCAAATTAGTGAAATATTTTGTAACATCTTTGTTATCTTGTTTGTACGTTGCTTTGAATTTCGCTAATGCAAACGTTACTTTTAATGAGTCTCCATACTCCAAACCGTTGCCGGCTTTGTCGAAAGCATAATAGATTACCGTTTTTCCGGCTAAATTCTTTGCATCAATACCCGTAGCTGCTGTTGTAGAATCGATAAATACGTGATCATTAGTGCCGTCGTTATATATGATTCCACTGAAAGCACTTATTTTGTCGCCGGTCAAAGTACTACCGTCAGGGGCTTTGTTGTCATCAAATTTAAACGATAATTTTGAGTCAGGAAGTATAATAACTTCGTTGGAATTATACGCGTCATGAGTACTTACTTTCGGGACAGCCACGCCGTCACATTCGATTGTGATACTTGGTTTATAACTATCAAAATTTACCGTGCGTTTTTTCAAAGCGTAGACATTTCCGTCATCGTCTCTTAATTCGAGAGTTACTTCTGTTTTACCGTCGCCGTCTACATTTATCGAAAAATTATTTTCATCGGTAGTTTCTCCGTTGACGTAAATTTTGTGGTCGGTTTCAATGTCCGTTGAAATAGTTTGTCCATAATACGTGTTATTGTCATCTTTGTAAAAGCCGGCATTTTCATAAATGAATTTGCTGCCTGTATATACAGTAATAGCGCGATACCATTTTTGTTCCAAAACATCTTTAAAATAGTCTTTGATTGTGATTTCGATGTATACATTTTCATCTTCTTTGGCTTTCAAAGTGTAAGTAGAGCCGTCAACTACATATTCCGTTGTGTTAACGTACCATTTGCCGCTTTCTTGGGTAGCGGTAATAAGTGTTTTACCATCGCTGTTTGTTATCGGGGCAAAAGTATTGCCGGCGGAATTTTCAAAGTTATATTTTGCGCCTTTGCCGAGGGTGAAAATAGTTTTTGCCTTATCTACTTTAACATCTTTTACGGTTTGATTATCTGCATCAAGAAGGTTATAGGGGTCAGTGTCGCTATATTTTTCTTCGAGCATATCATCGTATTCACCATTTGTATTTTTAGCGTAATAAGCATAGCCCTCATTTAATAAATTGGTGTTATAGTTATCGTAATCTATGTTAACAGCCGCATTATCTCCGCTAAATGTACCGCCTGATAATGAGATGTGGCTCATATATGAACTGATACCGTATGTTTTACCGGTGAACGTACCGCCTAAAACCTCTGCAGATCCCATTTCTCCGGCATAAATACCTATACCGTCATTATCAGTACCGATGAAAGTACCGCCTTTAATAACGAATTTGCTCTTTTGGTTTTCGTAATCATAATCACTCTGATTGATATTAATACCGAAATCTAAGCCGGAGAATTCTCCGCCGGTAATTTCTGCACTGGCAGAACCTCCTGCATAAAGGCCGTAGTCCGAACCGGAAAACGTACCGCCGCTAATATTTATAGTACCGTCTGAAATATATGCAGGGTGAAAACTGATGTATTTCCATGCACTACCGGTTTCTTGTTTAATTGCAAATCCTGTAAAAGTACCGCCTTTGATTTCGGTAGTTCCGTTATTCTCCGTATATACGCCGCGACCTGCATCACGGTTTGCGGGGGTTAAGTTTTCATCTTCATCGTATGAAAAACTACCGTTATTAATTGTTAAGTTACCGCCGTCATTAATGATATAATCATAATATGTATTGGAAGGGATACAGGAGTTCAACCCAGACATATCTTTGCAAATTGATAATGTTACAAAGTTTGTATTTGACGAAGATATAGTTGCCGAACAGCCGCTGGTGATGTGGATGATTTCGGTATAAAAATCGTAATTGCCGCCGTTAATGTTCAACGTTGCGCTGTTTTCAAGTTCAAAGTGAGCGTATAAATCTGTGCTGCCGTCACCTTTTATAGTAAGTGTTTTGCCTTTGATTTTTACCGCCAATGTATCAATAATGCTTGCGGGAGTAAAATCAAGCGTGAAATTATACCGGGGTTCAATATATTTAATTGTATTGTTACCGGCATCTACGTGAGTTTTGTCAAAGTAATCAAAATTACGTCTGTAATTGTGTATTAATGTGATTGTAACATCATTAACACCACCGTAATCAGCAGTTAATGCTTTTTCCAAAGTACCGAATATTTTTTTCTCCGTGCCGTAAGAGGCTTCAAAGTATTCCGCTTTTTGAACGGTAAGTGTTCCACCGCAAAACTGTCCCTCAGAATTGTAAAAACTGAAACCATCTCCTCCATAATCAAGTACATAATCATCATCTCCGACAATTTCACAATCTTCGCCCACAAAGGCAATGCGTTTGTCGGAAGAATAATTGTATGTTCTGAATGGGGTGATATTATTATTTCCTCCTGTAATCACCGTACCTTCATACAATGTAATTTTCGCACTGTTATTGATTAAATTAACGTACTCGTCCTCAGTGGTATTTGTAGTTTTGATTGTTACGTCTTTTATATGCAATTCAGAAGTACTTTCTATTACTATGGCATTTGAAGATGTGATTTTTCCTTGTGTAGGGTTGCCGTCATCATCTTCACCCGTACCAGTAATTGTAACTTCATTAGTTTCAATTTTCAGCGTTTTGCCGTTAAGGTCAAGCGTAAAACCTTTTAAATTGAGATTTTGCTTTAATGCCGTTGACAAATCTTCGTCTACTTCTGATGTATAATCTCTTAATTGCGTGATAGATTTTTCGTCGCTGTTTGCCGCATTAATTGCAGCCGAGAGCGAAGAATATTCATGTTCTCCGACTGTAAAAACATTTTGTCCGAACGTGTTTTTCGGCGCAAAACTTAGAAAAACCGTCATTAAAAACAACAGTTTCGCTGAAAATAAAAAAATCTTTCTTTTCATATTTTATACTTTTTAAAATTTTCTGATTGTTAATTTAACTATAAATCGGCAAATTTATAAAAAAAAGTGAGAATATAAAAGGAGTTGTTTAAAAAAATGTTAAAATTAATAAAAAATTTACTTTTTGAGAAAAAAACGCCGATACATACGCCAAATCTCACTTTTTTTTGACGATTTGGCGGTAGTATCGGCTGAATTTTATGAAAATAAATCATAAAAATTTACGACCTTGCCGTTGGAAGTTGTCATACGTTTGTCGCCGTTGTAAATGACAGTGCAGTTGTCAGCAGAGATGCCCGAAAACGCACAATATTTAATTATACCTTTGAAATAATCTTTTGCAAACGTAGCACCGGCTTTTATTTCGTAAACATCGCGCCGTGAGCCGGTATAGTTCAACAGATCAATTTCCAAACCGCTACTATCGCGAAAATATCTCAAATCCGGTGTAATACCTTGATTATAATAATGTTTCAAAAATTCGGAAATAACAAGGTTTTCAAATAAACCGCCTTTTAAATAATGCGTTTTTAATTGTTCAGGACTGCTGATTTGCAGCAGCGAACAAGCCAAGCCCGTATCGTAAAAATAAATTTTCGGGCTTTTTATAACACGTTTTGAAAAATTGTTGAAATCGGGTTGCAACAGATAACAAATATAACTCGTTTCCAAAACCGACAGCCAAGAATTAGCGGTTGAAACCGAGATTCCGCAGTCGCTTGCAAGCGAAGATACGTTAAGCACTTGTCCGATTCTTCCGGCGCAAAGTTTGATGAATTTTTCAAACGTTGTTAAATCGCCGATGTTTTTTACCTGTCTGACATCGCGTTCAACGTAGGTTTGTATGTAATACGGATAAAAATCCTCCGGCGGAATATCTTTGTCAAAAAGTCTTGGATACGCTCCCTTAAAGAGTTTTGTATCAATATCTTTGTTTTCTATTTTAGCGTTTTGCATTTCTGTGGTTGATAATGGCAGGAGTTTCAAAACCGCCGTTCTGCCTGCTAACGATTGTCCGATTGCTTCCATCAGCAAAAAATTTTGCGAACCGGCAAGCAAGTACATTCCCGTTTTGTTTGCGCTGTCGGTGTGCGTTTGAATGTACGAAAATAGTTGCGGCACTTTTTGTGCCTCGTCAATTATTGTTTTGTCGGGGTACGTTTTTAAAAAGCCTTTCGGGTCGTCAGTTGCAAATATTCTGTTGTCTGGGTCTTCCAACGAAACGTAATTGTAATCATTGAAAGCGTTTTTCAGCAGAGTTGATTTTCCCGATTGTCTTGGGCCTGTGAGCGTTACAATGGGATATTTCTGCATTAATTGTAGAAGTTTGCTTTTCAAAGTTCTTTCTATCATGGCCTTTAATTTTTTTGCAAATTTACTTTTAAAAAATAAATCTGCAAATTTTTTACAAAAAAAAATCATGCAAATTTACTTTTGAAAAATAAATCTGCATGATATTTATTATTCTGCAAATATAAAAAAATCATCAATACTACCGCCAAATCTCGCTTTTTTTGAGAGATTTGGCGGTAGTATCAAGATAGTATAACGGCTCTTTCATTTAAGAGACTGTCTAAAAAATTGGATTGCAGGCGGCTTGTTTGCGTTATGTTTATTTATTATATTTTTTATCGAAAAGTTCTGAATGAGTACCGGTATCAATCAAGAGTAAAATCAGTTCATCATTATTTGATTAAACAAGTCGTCTACGTCTTTCGCTTCATATACTCTTCCTTCGTCTATGTCTTTGAGTGCGAGTTCATACGAAGAAAGTTTTTTACGGCGTGAGATTGTTACTTTTGTAACGCCTTTTAGCATTGCAATGGCTTTTTTTATGTTTTGTAACAATGATATGTCCTCAATGTCAACAATTAATTGCCCTGCTGTTGGTAGTGTCATTGTGTTCATAATAATATCAGTTTAATTACATCTGCAAATGTACAACAAAAATGTTAAAAGACGAAAAAAAACTGTGAAAAATTAAGGAAAAATTTACTTTTTAAGGGAATCAAGTACCAAATTTTTTACAAAAAAAAATCATGCAAATTTACTTTTGAAAAATAAATCTGCATGATATTTTATTTTTTTACGCAAACAGACAGGGTTCTGCCTATTTGTTTGTTTCGTATTCTGCTTTGACATCTGCGGCGGAGGGTGCCGTGTTTGTAATTTTTAAGCCTGAAAACATACAAGGTATGTCAGGATCGCCCCAGCCGTTTGTCTGTGCGCCGCCTATTGCGAAGAAGTTTACGTTAGCCAAGCCGTCAATGAAGCCGGACGTGCTGTTTCCGTCGCCGCCGTCGGGAGCGCATGTGCTGAGAACTTCGCCGTCAACGTAAAGTGTCAGGTCGTCAGTTGAAACAGTTGCCACGACATAGTGCCAGTTGTCGTTGCCGTTGAGCCAGTCGTTTTCAGCCGACCAATCTGCTGACAGAGGACTATCAACCCAGCCTGCGTAATTGACCAAAAGTTGTCCCTTGTGTCTGAAAATGAAATACGACCATTCGGAATTGACATCGCCGTTCTTAATCATAAATACCGGCGACCATTCGCTGATTACAGCCTTGTCGTAGTTCTTCACCCAGAATGAAACTGTCAGCCTTCCTGTTTCTGCACACGCTTTTATTTTGTCTGCGGGCAGTGAGAGATAGTTGGTACGGATTGCCGCACCGTCGGTTATGTTCTTGAAAACCAGTCCGAATTTTTCGTCGTTGACAAATTTGCCGCCTCCGATAATCTCTCCTGAAAACAACTCTCCTGCCGCTGTTTTTTGACCGCCGAAAGTACCTTCAACTTTCAATTCCTTACCTGCGGAGGTTGTGTATGAGACAGTGAATTTGCCGTCAGCGTCAGTTTTGCTGATTGTCATGGTTGACATATCAAGTGTCAGTTCCTCGCCGTTGTTTTGTACGCCTGCTACTGCCAAATCGCATAGAAAGGCTGGATTTGCGCCTTCAAAATAATTTTGTGCCGACAAGTCAGTCTTTATTTTCAACGAGGAAATCTCCAAAGCCGCAACTTCAAACTCCAAATCCGCTTTTACGTTCTGCTGAAATTTTCCTGCATAGGTTGTGTTGTAATAAACCGAAAGCGTTTTTTTCCCGATGGTTGACATATCGGGAATCAGGGTGATGATTACGTCCGATGTCGAAAGTTCCTGCTCGCGGGTCTCGCCGTCAACTTCATAAGCGACTTTGATTTTAACCTGCTCCAAAACCTTCTCGTATGTCGTTCCAAATGGAACAGACTCAGGTCCTTCTACGGTAAGGGATTTTATTTCGGACTCTTTCGGCACTACGTCGCCGGAATAAAAATTGCCCGTTTTGATATACTCCTCGTTGCGGAGAGTGAAGTTTGCGATATAGCCGCCGAAGTTTTCAAGGTCGCCGCCCTCGCAGCCTGCACCGATAATCAGTTGACCCTCGTTCAGCGCGGCAAGTATATTTCTTACCGCTTTCCCCTGATCGTCAGAGAGTTCGTGGAAAACAGACTTTACACCGTTGACGTAAATGGCAAGTTCTCTTGTCGAATAAACGTAGTCGAAGTGATACCATTTGTTGCAGTTTCCTTCGTCAAGACCGGAGAAAAAGTTGTAAGGGTTTTCCGTGGCTGAGCCGCCCATTTTGTTGCCGTCAGCCCAGTGTTCGCCGGGGAAAAAGCCCTCGTAAGGGTCGCCTATTCTTTGAATAAAACCTATTGTGCCGTCAAAGTAAGCGTATGCGCCGCCGCCTTCGACTGCCGCAGAATGTTTGGTGTTTCCTATGGCGAAGATGTAGTTCCAGTCTGAGCCGTTGACAGTGGGATAAGCGTCAAAAGAGATTGTCGCCACTTCACTGAAAGAGATTTTGTCTTTCAGCCAGCCATCTTCTTTGAGGCTGATGTAGTTGCCGTGTTTGCCGCCCGTGCCGTTTTCTATCAGGATAATCTCGTCTGTGAGCATACTTGCATCGCCGTGAAACTCAAAAGCGTCCTTATATTTCGCAAGGTCAATTAACAATCCTGAATTGGCTTCTTCTCCGCCCTGGTTAGCCGCTTTTGCTGCCGCGATGGAATCTATTTTTTCCTGAATCCATTCCGGCTCGTTGACATCGTAAAGTTCGGTCTTCTGACATGCCGAAAGCATGCCCGCCACCGTCAGCGAATATAAAAATATTTTATTTATTTTCATGATTAAAATCGTTTTTAAAAATGTTTATAAAATTACAATCCTATGCCGCTGACAACGTTGCGGACGTTGAAGTCAGGCGTGTTGGCGGTGCTTGTGTTAGCCGAATTGCCTTCTCCGAGGTTCGGGTTGTCGTTGAGTGTGCCTTGATAATACGGTATGTACTCGTGTCCTGCACGGTAGTTGTCGAAAGAGGTTTTGTCGGGCGAAATTACCGGATATTCCGTGTAAAGGTCGGTCGTGAGTTTTACCGCGCCGTGCTGTTTCAACTGAGCCATGCGGCCGTCGTTGTAAAACCAGCCCCAGCGGATAAGGTCAAAACCGCGTCCGAACTCGCAGCCCAACTCTTTGGGTCTTTCTACGTTTGCAATCTGCTCAAACAATGCGTCCGCGCTTGAAAAATCACCCAACTGCAAGTCGTTGAGGTTTGCCCTGCGGCGTACAACGTTGATGTAGTCGATTGCTGTCTGGTTAGGACCGCTAACTTCGTTAATTGCTTCTGCTGCAAGGAGATAGATGTCAGCCAAACGAATAATACGGAGATTGATACCGCATTTCAAACCGGTTACGACTGCTGATAAAACGCCCGTTCTTGCGTTGGTGTTTTTAACAATCGGAATACCGCCGTTATTGTTGTTGGTAACGATGTTGCTTTCTGCCGTAACGGGGTTGGTGTAATAGACGTTTCCGTAACCGCCTGCGGGATAACTTTCAGTCCAATCGGTTTCGTAAGTGCCTAATGTCCAATACAAACGCGGGTCAAGTTTGCCGTCTTTGGTCTTTTCTGCTTTGAAAAGGTTGTAGAGCCATGTTGAACCTGAGATGTCAGCCCAGCCGCCGAAACTTCCCGCTGCAAAGTTGCTCTCGATGGCGTGTCCCTGAGTAGCGTTTGCTGAGGTGTTGACCGGTGTCCATTCGTCGTCCGTTCCCTGCATGCCGTTGTCAAGAAACTGAACCTCAAAAAGCGACTCGTCGTTGTTTTCGTAAGCCGTGCCTTCCTGAAAGTTTGCGCCGTAGTTGTCCATAAGTCTGTACGTTCCATACTGACCGTTAATGATGCCTTCCAAAACGGTTTTTGCCTCGGAATATTCGTGGTTGAACATCAGGACTTTGCCGAGAAGACCCGCTGCCGCACCCTGTGTTGCGCGGCCTTTTGCCCATTCGCCGCCTTCGTCTCTTTTAGGAAGGAGTTGGACTGCCTCTTTTAAGTCGGTCTTGATTTGTTCAATGATTTCTTTCTGAGTGTTGTTGCTGCCATACAGACCGTCAAGACTGCCGTAATTTGTGTAGTCGGTAATCAAAGGTACATTCTGATAATATCCCGTCAGCATATAATATGAAAGACCTCTTAAAAACAATGCCTGACCTCTCATTCTGTCGTAAGCGGTGCTAACCCCTGATGCCGGAATTTTGTAAAGAACATAATTACAAACGTTTACCGTATAAAGCCAATCGCGATAAACCCAGCAGTTCATGTCGTTTGTAACCTCTGAGTTGAGGTCGTCGAAAGGCAAATACCAAACTTGTGAAGAGTTCCAAGCCTCGTCGCCGCGGCAAACGTCATAATTGTATCCTACGCGGCCGAAAGTGCCTTCCATGCGGATATGGTTGTAACAAGCGATTACAGCCTCCTGCAATGTTGTAGCGTCGTTGCCGAAATTGTCGGTTGTCATCTGATTGTTGTTGTTGACGTTGAGCAAGTCCTCGGAGCAACCCGTCAGGCTGCCGGCGGCAATCAGAGACGCAAATAATATATGATTAAAATTTTTCATATCGTTCTTAAATTTTTAACAGTTAAATTTTTTAGAAAGATGCTTTCAAACCTGCCATAAACGTTCTCGGAGTCGGGAACGAGCAGAAGTTGTTGCCCGGAGTAAACGTGTTGCCCGCGTAGTCAACATTGTAGCCTTTGTACTTGGTGATTGTCGCGAGGTTCTGACCGCTTACGTAAACTCTTACGCCCGAAACAATGCCGTTGAACCAGTCGTCTTTGAAATTGTAGCCGATTTCAACGTTTGAAATTTTCCAGTAGTTGGCGTTCTGGATTTTTCTTGACGAGAACAAATCGTTCCACTCGAGAGATGCGTTAGTGTTAACAAGGTATGTGCGGGGAACGTCAGAAAGATACGTTGAACCGTCGTCAGAGAACTTGTTGGCATCGAGTAGGTTAACATCTTTGTTTGCGTAGCGGTAGCAAGAGTTGATGGCGTTGTAAATATCGTCCGACACTTTATATTTAAGTGCGCCGAAAGTTGAAATAGTTAAATCCCAGCCTTTGTATTCTACTCTGCCCGAAAGTCCGAAGTTGATGCCCGGAAGACCGCTTCCCAAAACTACTTGGTCGTTAGCATCGATTACGCCGTCGGGAGTTCCGTCAGGACCGCTGATGTCTTTGTAAGCGCAGTCGCCGATGTTTGCGCCGGTCTGTGTGGCGTGCTGGTCAATGTCAGACTGCGTTCTGAAAATTCCTTCGTAAACCCAGCCGTAGAACTGTCCGATTTCTTCGCCGACTTTGGTGATGTACGCGCCGTCGATTCTCTGGTTTTTGCCAGTACCGAGCGATGTTACTTCGTTTTTCAAGGTTGAAATGTTGAAGTTGACATCGTATTTAAGTTTGTGTTTGTAGTTGTGGTAAGCAGCCGACCATTCAAAGCCGGAGTTTTCCATCGATGCGGCGTTCATAACGACGTTGTAGTTGTTGTTGGCGGATAGCAGGCCTGCGCTCTGCGGGATTGCTACATCAGCGAGGAGGTCTTCTGAAACGTTTTTGTACCATTCAAACGTGAACTCCAACTGTCCGTTGAACATTCCCAAGTCCAAACCGATTGAAGTGGATTTTTTCTTTTCCCACATGATACTCTGGTTGGTGAATGTGGAAACAGCCGAGCCGAGTACTTTTTCGCCGCCGAAGGAGTAAGTCATGTTCTGACGCGCCATTGCAGCCATGTACTGATATTCGCCGATGTTTTCGTTACCTAAGATACCATAACTTCCGCGGATTTTCAAGAGGTTAACTAAGTTGTCGTCAACGGGGAAGAATTCCTCGCGGTCGAGTCTCCAACCAAGTGAAATTGACGGAAACCAGCCCCAACGGTCATCGGGAGAAAGTCTTGACGAACCGTCCCTGCGGACTGTCGCGCTAAGATAATATCTCTGGTCGAAGTCGTAGTTGAGACGTCCGATGTAAGATTCAAGCACGTGTTGCGACTCGTAAGAACTTGCGTCCCTGTCTTCTGCGTTGTTGACTTGCAGGAAGTAAGGTTCGGGAAGCGTGTTGCCCCAAGCGTCGAGCCTTGTATGGTATTCGTTTTCGTAAGTGATGCCGGCAACCGCGCTTACGTGGTGTCTGCCGCCGAAAGTGCCGTCGTAGTTGATGGTGTTTTCAACTAAGGCATCGTCATACTGACGGTAGATTTTTGTAAGTTTTTCGTTGTCTTTTGCAAGATAAACGCGGTTGGACTGAATCCACGCGCCAATCCATGTGTGGTCTTTTGCGTATGTCTTGCTGTAAGATACATTAAGGTTGTAAGAGAGTTTGTGGTTCGACTTACTCATTTTTAACATATCCAACAAGTCGACAGTTGCAGTAGCCGTTGCAACGATTCTGTCTGTCTTGGTGTTTCTTTCCAAAAGGTTGTTGACAAGAAGCGGGTTTGAAAACGAAATGTCGCCGTGGATATTGTCGTAATAAACTCCGTAGCCGTGAGCGTCGTAGTTGTAACTTGAAGCCGCGCCTACTTTGTCGTCAAGAACCCAAGTACTTTCGTCGTAAGCCTTGATTGTCGGCTGAGCCAAAAGCGTTGCCCTGAGAACGTTGGTAACATCGCCGTACAAGCCCTGAACATACTCGCTCGCGTTTGAAATCGCCATGTTGTCCTGGTCGGAGTGAGAATAAACCACTCCCGTGCGGAATTTTATGAATTTTACGTCAAAAGTGTTGTTTACCCTGAAGGTGTAGCGGTCGTAGTTGGGACCTGCGCCTTCGAGCGTTCCTTTCTGGCTGTAATAGTCAAGACCTACGTTGTAAGTGTTGTTTTTGCCGCCGCCGGAGATGTTGACGTTGTGGTTTTGACGGATACCTGTTTTGAAAACCTCGTCAAACCAGTCTGTGTTGGTGTTGTCGATAAATTTCCAAGTGTCGCCATCTTTGGTGTAGCCGCCGGGCATTGTTACTGCGTTGTTGGTTGCCATTGACTGTTCGTAAGCCGTTCCGAGATACTGGCTGTACTGGTCGGCGTCCATTACGTCGTAAACTTTTTTGCTGATTTTGTCAACGCCGAAATAGCCTGAATAGTCAACCCTTGTGGGCTGGTCTTTTTTACCGCTTTTCGTGGTGATGATTACCACGCCGTTAGCAGCACGCGAACCGTAGATTGCCGCCGCCGAAGCGTCTTTTAAGATTTGGATTGAGGCGATGTCGTTGGGGGAGAAGTCCCCGATGGTGGTTCCCATCGGCACGCCGTCTATTACATATAAAGGTGCGGTGGAGCCGAAAGAGCCGATACCACGGATTCTTACGCTCGGGTCGGCACCGGGCTGACCGTCAGAGGTAATCTGAACGCCCGCAACCTTGCCTTCGAGCATTGTCGAGATGTTGGAGTTTGATACTTTTTTCATTTCGTCGGCGTCAACGATTGCGACAGAACCCGTCAGGTCTACTTTCTTTTGTGTACCGTAACCGATAACGACAACCTGTTCGATTTCCTGATTGTCTTCCTGCATTGTAATAGTGCCGATGTTTGTCCGTCCGTTAACTGCAATTTCCTGAGTGATGTAGCCGACAAAGGTGAAAACCAATATCGCGTCATCAGAGGCGTTAAGAGTGAAATTTCCGTCAATGTCGGAAATTGTACCGTTAGTGGTGCCTTTTACATAAACAGAAGCACCCGGAAGCGGCTCTCCCGAAGCGTCCACTATCTTGCCCGAAACCGAAATATTGTCGGCGGGAGAAAGTGCTATCGGAAGTCTGTCCCCGCTTTGATACGCGAAGGCTGCCGGCGTTAAAGCCAACATTCCGCAAAAAACTAAAATTACCTTTCTCATATTTATTAAATTTAAGTATTTTTTTATTTTTCAAAAACCGTCTTGAAACGTTTTTTTTACATTGCAAATCTATGGTTAATTAATTATTAAGTGGTGGACAAAATGCAGTAAAAGGTGTATACACTTGTAAATTATTGATTATCAAAGAAATAAAAATGCAAGGTGGACAAAAAAATAAATGGTGGACAAACCTTGTTTTTTACGTTTGGATTTTTTAACTATTTAATTATAAAAAAAAAGGAAAAAAAATTGGTTTTTTCAAAAAAAGTTTTTCAAATTTGTAAAAATCAAATTTAATATGTTTTTCAGCAAAATTTGAATGAGAAATTAATACAAAATATGAGTAAAAAAACAAATAATCTTTTGGAATATCTGCACAAATTTTTCGGATTCGACAGATTCAAAGGAGAACAGGAAGCGGTTGTTAACAACGTTTTGAAGGGCAAGGACACTTTTGTTCTTATGCCTACCGGCGGCGGCAAATCACTTTGCTACCAGTTGCCTTCATTGATGTTGGAGGGTACGGCAATCGTAATTTCGCCTCTGATAGCGTTGATGAAAAATCAGGTAGATGCCATGCGCAACATCAGTACGGAAGAAAGTGTGGCACATTTTCTTAACTCCTCGCTGACCAAACAGCAAATAGCCCAGGTTAGGGAAGACATTCTTAACGGAAAGACCAAATTGTTGTACGTTGCGCCCGAAAGCCTTACAAAGGAGGAGAACATTGAGTTTTTAAAACAGGTAAAGATTTCGTTTTATGCTATCGACGAGGCGCATTGTATTTCGGAATGGGGACACGATTTCCGTCCTGAATATCGCAGAATCCGTCCTATCATCGAAGAAATCGGCAGAAGTCCGATTATCGCTTTGACGGCTACCGCTACGCCGAAGGTTCAGCACGACATTCAGAAAAACCTCGGCATTTTGGACGCTAACGTTTTCAAGTCGTCGTTTTACCGTCCGAATCTTTACTACGAAGTACGCCCGAAAATCGATGTTGACAAACAGATTATCAAATTTATAAAAGCCAACAAGGGCAAGAGCGGCATTATTTACTGTCTGAGCCGCAAAAAAGTGGAAGAACTTGCCGAAATGCTCTGTGTCAACGACATTAAGGCACTCCCTTACCACGCCGGCATGGACTCTCAGACAAGGAGCGAGAATCAGGACAAATTCCTTATGGAGGAGGTTGACGTTATCGTTGCGACGATTGCCTTCGGTATGGGTATTGACAAGCCGGACGTAAGGTTTGTTATCCATTATGATATGCCCAAAAGTCTTGAAGGCTATTATCAGGAGACAGGACGTGCGGGCAGAGACGGCGGCGAGGGTCAGTGTATCGCCTTTTATAGTTACAAAGACATTCAGAAGTTGGAGAAGTTTATGCAGGGAAAACCCGTCAGCGAGCAGGAAATCGGCAAACAACTTCTCTCTGAGACTGTTGCATACGCGGAAACTTCAATGTGCCGCAGCAAAATGCTTTTGAACTATTTCGGCGAAAACTTGGAAGAGCCCTGCGACAACTGCGACAACTGCGTTCACCCGCAAAAACCTTTCAACGGCAAAGAGTCTATATTAAAGGCGTTGAAAGTTATCGGCATAATTCAGGAGAAATTCAAGACGGAACACGTTGCAAAAGTTTTGGCAGGCGTTTCGGATTCGCAAGTAAAAACTTACAAGCATCACAAACTTCCGATTTTTGGAATAGGCGAAGACGACGGCGACGAAAACTATTGGAACGCCGTTTTGCGCCAGTCTTTGGTCAAAGGCTTTTTGATGAAGGACATCGAAAACTACGGCACTTTGAAAATCACCAAAGAAGGCAAGGAATATTTGAAAAAACCGTATGATATTCAACTTGTTAAGAACCACGACTTTGAAAACGAAGACGAGGACGACGATCAGGCTGTGCCTCACACGATGAACGGCGGTGCTTCCGACCCGGAACTTTTCCGCATGTTGAAAGACCTGCGCAAAAAAGTTTCAAAACAGAAAAACGTGCCTCCGTTTGTGATTTTCCAAGACCCGTCGCTTGAAGACATGGCGGTTCAGTACCCGATTTCCATCGAGGAGTTGACGCAGATTGTAGGTGTCGGTTACGGAAAGGCGCAGAAATTCGGAAAGGAATTTGTGGAACTTATCAAGAAATACGTTCAGGAAAAAGAAATTGAGCGTCCTCAGGATATGATTGTAAGGTCTGTTGCCTCAAAATCCGGCAACAAGGTTTACATTATCCAGAGCATTGACCGCAAACTCGACCTTGAAGACATCTGCGAGGCAAAACAGATTGAAATGGACGAACTTCTTTCAGAAATAGAATCCATCATCAATTCAGGCACAAAACTCAATCTTGACTATTACGTCAACAAAGTTATCGACCAGGAGCGTCAGGACGAGGTTTACGACTACTTTGACAATGCGGAAACAGAGTCTATTGACGATGCGATGCGGGCTCTGGGCAGCGACGACTATACAGAGGAGGAGTTGCGTTTGATGAGGGTCAAATACATTTCCGAAAAAGGACACTAACAGAGATACAGAGATGAAAAAAAACGGGACTTAAAAAAGCCCCGTTTTTTTTATTTTTCTTCTTCTTCGCCGTTTGCCGAGATTTCCACTTTGAGTATGAAATAGTCCGTGCCGTTGCACGGGATAAAAAGATATTCGAGTTTTCCGTCAGTTTTGCGGGCTATGTCTATAAGTCCGAGACCTGCGCCGCCTTTGTTTGAAATTTTGCCTTCCCTTAACTGCTTTTTGTACATTGCGTTGAGTTCTTCTTTTGTGGCGTTGTTGACACATTCCAAGGCTTGCGAGAGGTGTACGATGTCGTGTTTTGTAACCTTGTTGGCGGTCATGATGTAGTAAATGCCGTCTTTTCTGCCTATCATAAAGAGTCCGTTGATAAGGCTGAACTCCGTCTGAAATTCCGTGCTGTGTTTCTGCATGTTTTGCAGAATTTCCACGAGAGAGTGGTGGACGCGGCGTTTAACCTGCTTTTGTTCGTTGTTTTCGTCCATTTCCTCTTCGTTTTTTTCGGTAAACATTTTTACGACCTGGTGCGTAAATTTGCCGATATAGACCACCGATATGCCGTTTTCGATTAACTCGTCGTAGAGGGCGAGAACGTTGTGCATAAAGTTTATGTCAAGTTCCATTGAAGGATTTTTCATACTCATAGTGCAAAAATTGATTTCGGTTTCTTACACGGTTCTTTCTTGCAATTAACGTGCAAAAAAATTAAACAATTAAAAAAAATCTTAAATTTCTTCGCCCTCTGAAATGCTTTTTCCGTCTTCCAAACATTCTTTGAGGTCCAAAATCATTGATTTTAAGTTTTTTAGCGATTTTATGATTTCAAAGTTGGAGTCTTCGCCGTCGGTGTTGTTTTTCAAGACTTTTTTGGCACCGGGCAGCGTCATGCCTCTTTCTTTTACCAAATAGTATATTTTGTGAAAGTTTTCGATGTCTTTTTTTGTGAAAAGACGGTTTCCTTTCGCATTTTTTTTGGGTTTTATCACGGCAAATTCCTTTTCCCAGTATCTGATGAGCGAGGTGTTGACGTTGAACATTTTAGCCACTTCGCCTATTGAGTAAAACAATTTGTTTTCCGTGTTTTCCTGAACGGGTTCTTTTATATCTTCCATATTTATTTTTAATTTTTTTCGTTGTTTTTTTGTTAGTCAAGGCTCAGACCGCTGCTTCTTACCTTCTTTTTCAGCAGTTTGAACTTGTTTACGCCATTGATGTCGGCAAAGAAATAGTGTATCGGATTTATCCACTGTCCGTTGTAACTTACTCCGTAATGCAGGTGCGGAGAAACAGATTTTCCGGAGTTTCCGACAAAGCCTATTGCCGCCGACCGTTTTATCTGCTGGGCTTTCTTTACCGTATATTCGCTTAAATGCGCGTACAGGGTCTTGTAACCGTTTTTATGGTTTATTATAATGTATCTTCCGTATTCGCGGTTTTCGCCGACTGTTTCCACAATGCCGTCAGCCGTGGCAATTACGGTAGTTGTAACTTTCGCTGATATGTCAATTCCGTTGTGTATGTGCAGTGTTTTGTATATCGGGTCGAGTTTCGGTCCGAAACCGTAATATACAAGGTCTACGGCATCGTCAGGAATAGGCATTATGCAGGGAATATACGGCAGGGCGTTTTTCGAGTTGAGCATCATCAGTTTCAAGTCTTCTACTTGAAATGTCTCGTTGTCAACTTTTTGTACGACAGAATCCATTACCTCTGCCATGGCTGTCATCAGTGCTACGGGATCTCCTTCCGGAAGACCTGCTTTGAGTTCTTCAAGCCTTTGTGTACTGTCTGTTGTCTCTTTTGGAACTTCCGTTTCGTATACGGCGCGGTATAATTCGTCGTCGCGCTCTTTGATTTTTTTCAACAGTTCGTTTGCCTGGTTGTATTTGTCTTCAACACGTTTGTATTCCTGCTGCATAAAACTGTTTTCTTCTCTGATACGTTTCAGGGAAGGCGTTGTGATTGTGTATGATATGGCAAAAAATACCAGCACCCCGATAAATATCGCAGCAAAAAACTGCGTAAGAATACGTATGAGAATACGTCTGCCGCGTGTTTTCTCATCTTTTCTGTACGTTAGCGAATTTGGGTCAAAAGTATAGTTTTTGTCTGCCATTTTCTTTGCTTTTTTAGTTTACAAAGGTAAGCAAAAAATGAAAATCAAAAAAATATTTTTTTATTTTTTTGACAATTTTGACTTTTTTACGCTTTTGATGAATTATTCCTTAAATATTAACTTCCTGACAATCAATCCTAAATGAAAAAAAATGAAAAAAAAACTCAAAAAAATTTGTCAAAAAAGAAAAAACTGCTTATTTTTAACTTTCAAAAAAAGCGGCTCTTACGGGCTTAAATTTTGGCATAAAAAATGCACTGAATTTAATGGAAAGTTGTTTCTCGAAAAGTCGTGGAATAATCTTTTCTTGTTAATGTATAATGTTGTAAAACAGTAATTTATGGAAGTTAAGATAAAATCGGAGGACGTAAAAAACCGCACGCGGGAATACGAAATTTCCGGCGACATCTCGGTTCAGAATATAGACCTGCTTGCCGCCAAGATGAAAGACTCGGTTACTTCGTGTGATGTTTTGACGGTAAATTTAAAACAAATCACCGGATTTGATGTTGCCGCCTTTCAGTTTTTCTATTCTCTTAAAAATAGTTTTGTCAGAGACAAGAAGAAACTAACGGTAAAGTGCGGTCTTTCAAACGAAGTTTCACAACTTCTAAGCAATTGCGGTATCAAGGATTTGGCTGATGTCCTGTCAGTCAAGCAGGAAAACTGATACACACATTATATATATAGACAAAAAAAGTAAACAAAAATTTAAAATTATAACTTTAAAACGATGGCAAAAACTATACTCATTGTAGACGATTCGGAAAGTATCCGCGAGGTAGTTAATTTTACTCTGCAAAACGCAGGTTTTGAAGTATTTGCAGCCGGTAACGGTATTGAAGCCCAGAAATTTCTTGACGGGCGCACGATTGACCTTGTAATCACGGACCTTCACATGCCCGAAATGGACGGCATCGGTCTTATCAAGTATATCCGTGCGACGGCAGGTTACAGCAGGGTTCCGATTTTGTTCCTTACCACGGAATCGCAGTTGGCGAAAAAAATTGAGGCAAAGGACGCCGGTGCAACGGGCTGGATTATCAAACCCTTTGTTCCCGCAAAACTTTTGGCTGCAATCAGCAAAGTTATCAGATAATTGATGACGAAGAAAAGAAGTAAAAGTTAACTTTAAGTTTTGTTAAGTTAAAAAAACCCGGATTAACGATGGATAATTTTCAAAAAAAATTTTTGGAAGAGGCATCTGACCTTATCAACCAACTTGAACAGGCTTTGCTGACACTTGAACAGGACATGCAGAATCCCGAACTTGTGGACAGCATTTTCAGAATTATGCACTCCCTGAAAGGCGGCGGCGGTATGTTTGGGTTTGATAACATTTCCTCTTACACTCACAAGTTGGAGAATATGTATGATCTTGTGCGTCAGAAAAAACTGAAAGTCTCGCGCGAGATGCTTGACATTACTTTTGAATCCGCCGACCACATTACGAGTATGCTCAACGACGACGGGAGCAAAACCGCCGAAATCAAGCGCAACGAAGAAATCCTCAACAAAAGGATTGACGCTATTCTTGACGGCGACAACTTTTCCAACACGACAGCCGCAGTGGAGGAGTCTTCCCAGAAGGATGCAGGTCTTAAAACTTTTTACATAAAAGTAAAGCCTTACGAGCATATCCAAAGAAACGGCACAAATCCGTTTTTCCTTATTGACGAACTTGTCGGTTTGGGCAAGACAAAGGTCAATATTTTTTATTCCAACATTCCCGACTTTGAGAATTTTGTTCTTGACGACACGTACATTTGGTGGGAGGTTATCCTTACTACCGACAAGGACGAGGACGCAATCAAGGACGTGTTTATTTTTGTGGAGGACGACTGCGAAATCACGATTCAGAAACTCTGCGACGCCGATGTTTTTGTGATGGAAGGCATAGAGCCGCTTTTGGACTGCCCGCAGGATTTTCCGTTCGACCTTGACAAAATAAAGACTCTGGCTGAGGCGATAACTGCTTTGGAAAAGGCCAAAAACGAGAGTGCAGCCGCCGAAAATGCCGCTAAAACCAATTCCGGCGACGAGCATATTAAGAAATTTACGAAAGAGTCGTCGATTTCGGGTATCAGGGTGGCTTCCGAAAAGATTGACATTCTGATGAACCTTGTCAGCGAACTTATTACCACTCAGGCGGGTCTCAACCTTTACGCCGAGAAAAACAAGGACGCCGAACTCACGAGGATTACCGAAAACCTCGAAAACATCTCGCGTCAGTTGAGGGATACGGCGTTCAGCATTACGCTTATTCCTATCGACTATCTGGTGGTAAGGTTCAGACGCCTTGTAAGAGACCTTTCGAGGGAAGTCGGCAAGGAGATCGAGTTTGAGGCGCGCGGCGCGGAAACAGAACTCGATAAAACGCTTATCGAAGGTATTTCAGAGCCTTTGATGCACATTTTAAGAAACAGTATCGACCACGGAATCGAGACGGCTAAGGAAAGACAGGCGGCAGGAAAACCGCCGGCCGGAAAAATCATTCTTCAAGCCTATTATTCAGGTTCTCAGGTCGTTATAGCGGTAACGGACGACGGCGCGGGTATGGACCCGAAAAAAATCAAGAAGAAAGCCATCGAAAAAGGGCTTATTCCTTCTGACGCGCAGTTATCGGACAAAGAGGCGATAGACCTTATTTTTATGCCGGGATTTTCGACCTCAGAAACAGTTACCAACATTTCGGGACGCGGTGTCGGAATGGACGTTGTAAAAAGAAAAGTATCTGACATCAGGGGAACAGTACAGGTTTCGTCATCACTCGGCGAAGGCACTACAATTACAATAAAACTGCCTCTTACACTGAGTATTATCGACGGTATGCTTGTCAGAATCGCTGATGTCGATTATATAATTCCGCTTTCGGTGATTGATACGATTTTTGCGGTGGAGCACGAGAAAATCGTTGCCTCGTTCCAAAACGTCATCAATATAGAAGGCTCTCAGTATCCGTTCTATTACCTCAGGGACGAGTTCGGACTTACGGATTCAGCACCCGCCAAAGAGGAAATAATAATGGTGAAATACGAAGACAGAAAAATCGGAATCGTGGTTGACAATATCACGGGAGAATATCAGGCTGTGTTGAAGCCGCTCGGAAAACTTTACAGAAATCAGGACATCTTTTCGGGTGCTTCGATTCTGGGCGACGGAACGGTGGCTCTTGTGCTTGACACTCACAAGGTTATCAACCAGTTTACTAAATATAACGAAATTTAAGAAAAACTAAAACCGTATAAAAGATGGAACAAGAAACTAACTCATACATTTCCTTTATGTTGGGCGACGAGTATTTCGCCATCAACGTAGGAAAAGTTTTAAACATTTTACAGTTGGTTCAGATTACCAAGGTGCCTACCGCACCCGATTATATGAAAGGCGTTATCAACCTCCGCGGTACGGTATTGCCTATAATCGACATACGTATGAAATTCGGCATGGAGCCGATTCAGTACAAGAGGGATACGGTAATTCTCGTGCTTAACGTGGAAATCGCAAACGAAGTGGTAAATGCGGGAATTTTGGTGGACTCCGTAAAAGAGGTTTTTGAACTTCAACCGGAGGAGATTTTGCCGCCGCCGGGCATCGGCGCAAAATACAAGTCAAAATTCATTGACGGAGTGCGCAAAATGTCAGACGACAGGTTTGTAATGCTGCTCAACATCGACACGGTGTTCTCTACTGACGAACTTGTAATGTTGCAGGACAGTACCGAGTCCAAGGAATCGTTGAGTGCGGAAAAAATAGAGTAATTCTTTTGGTTTAGCGGAAAAATGGTAACACAACAGACTGAAAACAACCCTTTGGTATATTACGATGCCAAACTCTCGGACAAGGATTTTGACCGGCTGAGCAAGTTTATCTATCAGCAGTACGGAATCAAAATGCCCAAGGCTAAGCATATAATGCTCCAAAGCCGTCTGCAAAAGCGTCTGAGGGCTTTGCAGATGCCGTCGTTTTCGGAGTATGTCGATTACGTGTTTTCTCCGGCGGGCGAAACCGAAATCATCTCCATGATGGACGTGGTTTCTACCAACAAGACCGATTTTTTCAGGGAGAACCAGCATTTTGAGTTTCTGATGGACACCGTTCTGCCGGAACTTGTGGAAATCAACCGTCAGAATTACATAAAAGTGTGGTCGGCGGGCTGCTCTTCGGGTGAAGAGCCTTACACTCTGGCTATCGTGCTTTCGGAATATGCGCGCAAGGCTCACGGCTTCGACTTTCAGATTCTCGGCAGCGACCTTTCGACGATAGTTCTCGAAAAGGCTGTTACGGCGGTCTATCCGGAAGAAAAAGTTGACGTTATCCCGCTTGAACTCAAAAAAAAGTACCTCTTGAAAAGCAAGGACAGAACAAAGCCGACGGTAAGAATCGTTCCGGAGTTGAGGTCAAAGACAAGTTTTATGAGGCTCAACTTTATGGACGAGGTTTACAATGCGCCTCAGAATTTTGACATCATTTTCTGCCGCAACGTGCTGATTTATTTTGACAGGGAAACGCAGGAAAAGGTAATCAACAAACTTTGTCGGCATTTGAGGACAGACGGTTATTTTTTTCTCGGACATTCGGAGTCGGTAACAGGTATCAACGTGCCGCTCAGACAAATCCGTCCGACGGTTTTTAAGAAGATTTGAAAGCAAAAGTAAATAATTTAAATTTTAGGATATTATTATGGAAAATATACAGGCACAAAATTTAAGCGACGCAGTTTTGCTGAGTGAGATTTCCGCCCGTATCGAGAAATACAGGGCAGCCGTTGAAAATCTCAACTCACTCAATAAGCAACTCCTCGAACTCAATCAGAAACTGACTGAGTCTGAGGCTATGAAATCGCATTTTATCTCCAATATTACAAACGAGATTATAAATCCGTTTGCCTCAATTCTCGGTCTTTCAAAAAGTATCGTTGAATGTCCGGAGACAGATGTTGCAAGAATGAAACGTATGGCCTCTATGATTCACGGTGAGGCTTTTAACCTTGATTTTCAGTTCAAAAACATTTTTGCAGCTGCTGAAATTGAAGCAGGCGAAATTCAGCCGAATATTTCGGTTGTTAATATCGACGAACTTCTTGCAAGCCTTTTGGGTCAATATTCGAGGGAGTTGGAAAGAAAATCTCTTACAAAGGTTTTGAAGAATCTCGAAGGCGGAGATCAACCCATACTTTTCCGCACCGACAGCGACAAACTGACGGTGATAATGTCGAATCTGCTCTGTAATGCAATCAATTTCAACCGCAAGGGCAAAAAAGTGGAAATCGATTTTGGCAGAAACGAGTTTGGCGAACTGGAAATCAGCGTTACTGACGAGGGTATCGGCATTTCGGAAGAACACCTTAATATAATATACGACCGTTTCAAAAGGCTTGACAACGGAATTAATTCTATCAACCGTGGACACGGTCTTGGACTTTCGATTAACAAGGCTTACATAGATTTGCTTAACGGCAGAATGGAGGTTAAGAGCAAGGAAAACGAAGGTTCTACATTTACTATTATAATTCCGGAGTCTGCGCAGCAAAACAACGACTATTCCGAGGAAGGAAACGAAGTATTTTTCGGAGAGGAAGAGATTTTTTAACTTTTTAAACAAGTTTTAGACCTATGACCAGACACTTTTTATATCCGTCAACGATGTATGCTTCGGCGCAGGCGAGCGAGGTAACTACGATACTCGGCTCGTGTGTTGCGGTATGTCTGTGGGACAGGACGTTGGGTATCGGCGGTATCAACCACTATATGCTGCCGACCTGGAACGGTATGGAACTTGCCTCGCCGAAATACGGTAACATTGCGATAGAAAGACTCGTTGAAAAGATGCTGCAACTCGGCTGCAAACAGTCGAACCTCGTGGCAAAACTTTTCGGCGGCGGCGAAGTTATAGCGTTTTCTTCAAATATAATGCACATCGGACAGCGCAACGTTATGGTTGCCGAGGAAATGTTGGAAGAAAGGCACATTCCGATTATCGGACGTTCCACCGGCGGAAACAGCGGAAGAAAAATTATTTACAATACAAAAACCGGTGAGGTTCTTCAAGCGTACATCAAAAGCAATATGAGCAAATAAAAAAAACATAAAAACCTAACTAAAAACGGGCGCGATTATGATATTGGAAAGAAAGAAAATAAGAGTGTTGATTGTGGACGATTCTGCGGTCGTAAGACAGACCCTTTCGTCCATATTGCAGTCTGATCCCGAAATAGACGTTATGGGAACAGCCTCCGACCCGTATATTGCGGCAAAGAAAATTCAGATGGAGGTTCCTGACGTGATTACACTTGATGTCGAGATGCCGAGAATGGACGGTCTTACGTTCCTGAAAAAAATAATGACGCAGCATCCGATACCTGTCGTAATAATTTCGTCGCTGACCGAAGAGGGCAGTCAGACCGCGCTCAGGGCTTTGGAATACGGAGCGGTGGACGTTATCGCAAAACCGAGAATGGACACCAAAATATTTATAGAGGAGTCCAAAATAAAACTTACGGAAGCGGTTAAGGCGGCAGCCTGTGCAAGGCTTGCGCAAAGACCGCCGTCGTTTTTGAAAGTCGAGCCGAAACTTTCGGCGGACGCGGTGATTCCGAAGACTCCGGTATCGTCTTTCAGCATGATAAAAACCACCGAGGTGGTCATTGCGGTAGGCGCGTCAACCGGCGGAACGGAGGCTTTGAGGGTATTTTTGGAGGCGATGCCGGCGGATTGTCCGGGTATAGTTGTGGTTCAGCACATGCCGGAAAATTTTACCCGCTCGTTTGCAAACCGCTTGAACGATCTTTGTACAATCAGCGTCAAAGAGGCTGAAAACGGCGACTCGGTTCTCCCCGGACACGCTTTGATTGCTCCGGGAAACAAGCACACGCTTTTGAAACGCTCTGGCGCAAAATATTACGTGGAGGTAAAAGAAGGACCGCTTGTCAACAGACACCGTCCTTCCGTGGACGTGCTTTTCCGCTCTACGGCACGCTATGCCGGCGCAAACGCCGTCGGAATCATTATGACGGGCATGGGCGACGACGGCGCAAAAGGCCTTCTTGAAATGAAGGAGGCGGGCGCAAAAACGGCGGCTCAGGACGAGGCGACGTGCGTTGTTTACGGTATGCCGAAAGAGGCGGTAAAACTCGGCGCGGCCGACAGGGTTCTGCCTTTGGAAAAACTTGCGCAATTTGCCGTAAAACCGTTTTAAGAAATAAATTTGGTATTTATATTGCATTACATTAATTAAAATAATAAAAACCGATATGGCAAAACTGAAAGTTATAGTAGCGGACGATACATACGCAAACCTTCTTTTGATGCAGGCGCGTCTTGAAGACATGGACTGCGATACTGCTATTGCGGCTAACGGCAAAGAAGTGTTTGATATTTTGGAAACCGGCACTTTTGACCTTATTTTTATGGACATCGAGATGCCCGTTATGAACGGAATCGAAGCCACAAGAAAACTCAAAAGCGACGATAGATACAAGCACATACCCGTTATAGGGCTTACAGCCCACAATTTGGAAGATTTTATTTCTGAATACGGGGATGCGGGATTCGACAACATTTTGGAAAAACCATGTCCTGACAGCGAAATTACCGAGGTGTTGGATCAGTTCAGGAAATAACATTTTTACAAACGAAAAGGATTAACAATGAAAAAGAGAGCACAAACAAACGCAGCATATTCATACGCCTTTACGGGTTTTCTGTTGGGCGTGGGGCTTTTGGCGGTTATCGTATTTTTGAATATGGTTTTTCAGAAAGAGCCCATATCTTTTGATTTAATTGTGGATACGTTCAGGGATAATCCGTCAATGTGGATTAACCTTGCTTTGCCGTTTTTGTTTGGCTTTTTCGGATATTACGCCGGCGGCGAACTTCAAAACAGAATCACCGACCTTAACGACGACATCAGCAGCGAGCAGTCAAAATCGCGTAAAATCTTCGACTTTATTGAGAAAATTCGTCAAGGCAATACCGATTTTCAATATGAGTTTCAAGAGGGCGACGAAATCGGAAAATCCCTTATCAACCTTCGCGACGAGTTGAAACGCAGCAAAGAGGAGGAGGAAACTCGTAAAAACGAAGACAAGGAGCGGCATTGGATTACGGAAGGTTTGGCAAAGTTCGGTGCTATCTTGCGGGAAAACAACGGCGACATCGACACCCTTTCAAACGAGGTCATAATGAACCTTGTGAAATACGTCAACGCGCAGCAGGCGGGCTTTTTCCTTTTGCAGGAAAAGGACGGCAAAAAGTATTTCAACATGACCGCCTCTTACGCTTACGGCCGCAAAAAATATCCCAACAAAGAAATTGAATGGGGCGAGGGTCTTGTCGGGGCGTGCGCTCAGGAGAAAAAAACTATTTTTATAAAGGAGACAAAAGAGGACTACGTAAAAATTACTTCCGGTCTCGGAAAATCCAATCCGAGAAGTCTTGTAATCGTGCCTTTGAATTTCAACGACGAGATTTACGGCGTTGTAGAAATTGCCTCTTTTGTAAAATACCAGCCGTATGAAATTGAGTTTATAGAGAGGGTTGCCGAGTCAATCGCTTCTACGATTTCTAACGTTAACATTAATATGCGTACCGCGCAACTTCTTAAAGAATCTCAGGCACAAGCGGATATTATGGCGCGTCAAGAGGAAGACATGCGCAAAAACATGGACGCGCTAAAACGTACGCAGATTGAAGCGGCAAAACAGTCAGAACAATTTATTTCGTTCACTAACTCAGTGAACCATACTATGATACGTGCCGAGTACAGCGTTGACGGTTTTTTGCTCTACGCCAATACAAAATTTTTGACGAAACTCGGCTACACAAATGCTTCCGAAATTGAGGGCAAACATATTTCGATGTTTATTTCCGACAAGGACAGAGCGTGGTTTAATGATTTGTGGCAGAATCTTGCCTCGGGCGGTAAACACTTTGAGGGCGATATGAAACACGTTACGAAGTCTGGAACGGACGTTTGGACTATGGCAACATACGTTTCGGTGCGCGACCACGAAAGAAAACCCGTCAAAATACTTTTTCTTGGTATCGACATCACAGAAAGCAAGAAAGAAAGCCTTGACTACAAAGGACAAATCGACGCTCTTAACCGCTCTACGATGAAAGCAGAGTACGGTCCTGACGGAAGAGTTTTGGAAATGAACCACAAACTTATCGAAATTTTGCAGTTTACACCGGAAGAACTTGTTAAGCGTACTATTTTTAACTTTTTGACGGCGGCAGATTTGGACGATTTCAAGGTTATTTGGAAAAATATTATCAACGATGTGCCGTTTGAAGGCAGACATAAATGGTTTACGAAAACGGGTGAGGAACGTTGGTTTCAGGGAACTTACACCGTTGTTCACGATTTGTACGGTGAGCCTGCGAAAATCGTCTTTATCGGAAACGATGTTACTGAGCAAATCCGTATTGAGGAAAAAGCCCGCGAACAGACAGAAATTTTGAGAGAACAAGAGCAGAAACTTTCGCAGTCAAAAGTGGAACTTTCGAGAAAACTCAAAGAAGCCCGCGAAGAAATGAAACTGCAATTCCGCGAGGTTTCTATCGTGAAAATATTGTCAGACAAGACGTTGGAAGGTATGTTGGACGCCGTTGTAACTATCAATCAAGACAACAAGATAACGCTTTTCAACCGTGCCGCCGAAGAACTTTGGGGCATTCAAAACGAAGAGGTTATGAATAAGGATATTTCAGAACTTCTTCCGACCGACAAAGTGGGCGCGGACGAAAACTATCTCGGAAATTTCTTCAAGTACGGCGACAAGACTCTCGTCGGAAAACGTACAGAAGTCTTTATAATTGACAAATTTGACGGCCGTACCAACGTCCTCGTTACACTTGCGGAGGCGGCGGTAGGAGAGAGGTACACTCTTACGGCGTTCATTCAAAAGATTGAAGTGGAATTGTTCTAAAAAACAAAAAAAACCGGCAACCGCCGGTTTTTTTTTGCCTTCTTTTTATTCGTCTTCGTCGTAGGTTTTTACTCTGAGTTCCAAAGGCAAATCAAGCGCGTAACAGAGGTCTTCTCCGTTTTCCTGCGATGAGTCGTCGCCGTCTTCGTATGCCCAGATAACGGAAACTTTTTTGCCGGTGTTTTTCTGCATTTCTTTCAGCAGAAAAAGTATGTCGGCTATTTTTTTCAGCGAAGTAGAATTGTAGTAATCGAGGTTTATTTCTATTTCTGTTTCTTCGCCGGGGGCTTTTGAGTAGTCTTCAAGCCAGTTGATGACGGGCGCAAAAAAGCCCTCTGTGTCTTCGGGAAGCGATCTGCCCGAAATCACGAATTTGCCGTTTTCTGTATCAAAACAGATGCGCGGCGTAGTCGTTGTAGATTCTATATAAAGTTTTTCTAACATTTGTTTTGTTTTTATACTTTTGCCGATAATGTAAAATTAACTGTATTTTCGTTGTTTTCTTCAAACATATAATCCATTTTTTCGCTGCTTTCGCGGGCTATGTCAATAAGACCAAGCCCCGAAAGGATGGTTTCGTCGCTGTGTCCGTTGCGCAAAATCATCTTGTAATATTCGTCCAAATCCTGTTTGTCTTTGGAGTTGAGACTCTCGATATAGGCTTTGAGTTTTTCCTTTCCGTCTTTTGCTATGCGGTTTGTCGCGCTTATCGAAAACGCCCCTTCGTCATAACCGAACGAAAACAAGCCCGTGTGTCTGCCGTCCGGATCGGGTTCGGCATGTTTGGCGATATTTTGAAGCATTTCAACCAAAATGTGGTAAACCGTCTTTTGCGTTCTAACGGAATTTTCCCCGAAATTATTTTGTGCCATGGAGAGAATCGGATTTATCGCGCTGCGGTTGAAGTCGCCTTTCATCGCGATAAATTTTTTGTTGTTTTCCATTATAGCCTTTATCTCTTTTGCGTGCGAAACTCCGATTGAAGGCGAAGTGTCGCTTGAATCGTCTTTTAACCGCAACTGGAAATAAAAAAACGACCTTTCGGGACTTAATTCCACAAAATCGAAATCAAGTTTTTCCTTGGTTTTTCTTACCATTTCCATAAAGCCGAGTCCCGCGCCGCCCTGCTGCGAAATCTTTTTGTTTTGAAGCGTTTCCAAAAACAGTTTTTTCAAGTCTTCCGCAGTAAGAGAGTTCACTCTTTCGAGTTTTGCGCGTGTGGAGGCAATGTTTTCGTTGTTGACAAAGTTGCCGGTGGTAACGTAGTAACTGCCGGCTGTTTTTCTGACAATGAAAATCTCGCCCGAAGTCTCGTTCTCTTTTCTGCCCAAAACTCCGTAGCGCAAAATGTTCTGAAAACTTTCAATCATCAGAAACGACATCTTGTTTTTTTTGCCTTCCGTGTCCGAAGCAAGGGTCATGTGCCCTTTTAAAATTTCGGTCGCAAAGCCCAAAACCGAGTTGTCAAATTTACCTAAGTATATGAAACTCAGTTCGTCATCTTTCAATTTTTCCGCAAGCAGCGGGTTTGTATTATCAGTCATAATTAATTTTTTTCCTGTTAAATTTTGTTTAATGGCGGCATAAAAATAAAAAATTCATTACTTTTGTGAAAACTTTTTTACAATTTTTTTTTCAAATGAGACTTTTTTTTAAAACGCTACTGTTGCTTGTAGTAATGTTAAGTGTTGTAAATCAGAGTTTTGCGACGCATAACAGAGCCGGAGAAATTGTTTATCAACATATCTCCGGATACAAGTATAAAATCATTATTTACACCTATTGTTACACACAAACCGAGGCTGACAGGGACGAACTTGAACTTGACTGCGGCGACGGCTCGGACAAAATGACGCTGCCGAGAATTTCAAAAACCTATTTTGACAACGAAGACGTTATGTCTTTCAGTTATTTGTGCAAAAATGTTTACGAGGGCGAGCATACGTTTTCCGGTCCGGGGACGTATATCCTTTATATGGAAGACCCCAACCGAAACGACGGTGTCAACAACATTCCAAATTCCGTAAACGTGGTTTTTGCCTTGAAAACCACTCTGATAATCAATCCGGTAACGGGCGACAACTCGTCTCCTGTGCTTCTTAATTCGCCGATGGACAAGGCGGCTTTGAACAAAACTTTTGTCCACAATCCCGGCGCATACGACCCCGACGGCGACAGTCTTTCTTACAAAATCGGTATATGTCTTCAACAGGACGCTCAGGAAATCGTCGGATATTCCCTGCCGCCGGTTACAGACAGCATTTATGTCAACCCCGTAACGGGCGATTTTGTCTGGGAAAAACCTGCAAAAACCGGCGTTTATAACGTCGCAATGATAATCGAGGAATGGAGAAACGGCATGAAAATCGGTCAGATGTTAAGGGATATTCAGGTTGAGGTTATTGACACCGACAATCACAGTCCTGAAATTAAAGATAACGCAAGTCATTGTGTGGTAGCCGATTCGCTGCTCTCGTTTGAGGTCTCGGCAACAGACCCTGACGGCGACAGACTTCAAATGTCTGCCTCCGGCGGACCGTTTGTGATGGAAGACTCTCCGGCAACCTTTACCGTCAACTCCTCATGGGCAAAACGTCCCGTCGGAGTTTTTGAGTGGCAGACCACGAGAAATCATATCAGGCGTCTCTCGTATGATGTTTTGATAAAGGTTGTTGACGACGACCTTAAAGTGCCTCTTACTTCTTATAAACAGGTGCAGGTCAAGGTGATAGCACCGGCACCGGAAATTACGGATTTGAAACCGACCAACAGCACCATCACCGTAACTTGGAACAAGGGCGGTAACGAAAACGCTGTCGGTTATTATCTTTACCGTACCAACAAACCGGATTATTACAAGCCCGGACAATGTGAGACCGGCCTGCCCGAAAACACCGTTTACGAACTTATCGCCCAAATCAAAAATCCGGAAGACACCGTTTTTACAGACTCTGACAACGGACACGGTTTGCCAAACGGTTTTGCGTATTCTTACAGGGTAACGGCGTATTTTGCCGACGGTGCTGAAAGTATTGTTTCCAAACCCCGTTCAGCAATGCTCTCGCGCGGAATTGTGGCTATTACAAAAGCCTCCGTCAATTATACCGACAAAGAAAAAGGCTCTGTTGTTTTGGAATGGGTAAAGCCCGAAAACATTGACACTATTTCGGTTCCGCCGCCTTATTTTTACGAGATTTTCATCGCGCACGACCAGGAGGGCGGTATAGACAGAGGCGTTTTTCACAATCCTGTCATCATTCCGAATATAGATTCGGTAAGCATGAACGATGAAAATATAAATACGGAAGACGGCGGAACGCTTTACAAAATGTGCTTTGTCAACAAAGACCAGTCCTCAGGCGAATACAGCGGAATCGGTTCGGCTTCCATGGCATCAACCGTCTACTTGAAACTTACCGCAACGGACAGAAAAATTATCGTAGACCATGTCTGCGACGTGCCGTGGCAAAACGACACTTTCGTAATTTACCGCAAAGACCCGGACAAAACAACGTTTGACTCCATAGGATATTCTCTTACAGGAAGTTACGTCGATTATAATGTCGTTAACGGTCAGCGTTACGGTTATAAAATGAAAACTATCGGCTATTATTCCGCGCCCGAACTTCCGACGCATATCGAAAACTTTTCGCAGGAGGCTTACGCAATGCCGCTCGACACTATTCCGCCGTGCGTGTCAACCAACGTAAAATCCTTCTGTACAGAGGCTTACAACTATATCACTTGGAAACCCGATACGGCTTGCGGTTTGGGAATAGAAAAATATTTTCTGTATTATTCCGAAACCTTAAACGGAGAACTCAGGGTCTTGGAAGAGTTTACTCCGGAAGTAACCTCTTATCAGCATTATCCTGAACTCGGAATGGCTGGCTGTTACGCTGTTGCGGCTCAGGATTCGGCGGGAAACAAAAGCAAGGTTCAGGAGAGAGTCTGCGTTGACCAGTGCGATTATTACCGCCTGCCCAACGTCTTTACTCCTAACGGCGACGGCAAAAACGATTTGTTTCACCCGTATCCTTACCAGTTTGTAGACCATATCGAGATGACCATAACCGACCGCTGGGGAAAAGAGGTCTTTACGACCACCGACCCCGACATCAACTGGGACGCAACTGACAAGTCAAGCGGACAACTGCTTGCCGACGGCGTTTATTTTTACCGTTGCACCGTTTACGAACACCGTCTGACGGGCTTGGAAACAAGGGAACTGACAGGTTATATAACTATTTTTTCAAAGAAAACTAAAAATTAAAGAAAACTATGAAACATTTTTTGTTTGTTTTGCTGCTTGCGGCGGGTTTGTCTGTTTCGGCTCAGGACAGAACGGAACTCGTTAACATAGAGTATCTTATAAACAACGGCAGGGGAGAGAAAGTTTATCAGGATTTGTGCGGAATCTTGAAAAAATACCCAAGGGAAGACAAGGCGTATTTTTTGAGGGCAAAATATTATTTTTTGACCTCAAATCACAAAGCCGCGCTTCAAGACATTGATTTCGCGCTCAAATACCGCTTCAACAACGCCGTTTATCACGATTTAAAGGGCGAAATACTTATGCTTGCCAAAAAATATTTTCAGGCGGGAATGAGTTTTGAAACGGCTTTTAAGACGGATACTCTTTTGTCGGAATGCCGTTACAAAGCCGCAAAAGCATATTTAAACGCGCAAAAATTCGACAAGGCCGAAAACGTTCTGAAAAATTTTGCCGGCAGCGATTCTTCAAAACTGCTTTTGGCGGAAATATATTCTGAAAACGGGGACGTGATTCCGGCACTCAAAACGGTTAACACGGTAGAAAAAAAATCCGCCGGATTTTACCGTTTGAGGGGCATAATTTACTGTAAGGCAGAGATGTACGAAGAAAGCATAACCGATTTGAACTCCGCTTTGGATTTAGACCCGTCTTTGACGGACATTTATCTCTGGCGCGGGCTGTCGTATTATTTTTCCGGACAGAAACAAAACGCTGAACAGGACTGGAATACGGCTTTGAAATTCAGACATTTTAAGGCTAACGATTATTTAGAAAAATACCGATAGAATGACACCGATAAACAGATTTTGGCGGAAAACGAGGATTTTTTTCCTGCGGCTGCGTTACAAGCGCATAAATCCGAGGCTTATGGTTTACCTTGTGATGGTGATAATTTCTTCCCTTTTGTGGTTTTTCAACAAGACGGGAAGCACTGTCAACACGGTGGCGGATTACCGTGTAGAGTATTACGGACTGCCTAAAAATCATTATCTTTTGCCGGGACTTACAACCGAAATGCTGCATTTGACGGTTTCTGCCAAGGGGTCGTTTTTTTTGACGCTCTCCAATCAGTTGCCGCCGCTCAGAATAGATCTTTCAAAACTTGACATAAGGCAGTTTCCCGACACGGATTCTTCGTTGAAGTTTGTTACGAACGACGATTTGCGTGCGCTTATTGAGGCGCAGTTGCCCTCTGACTGCAAATGTCTTGCGGTAAAACCCGACACTATAAAACTCGATTTCGGACGCTCGGCGATGAAAAAAGTGCCTGTGGTTTTGGATTACGACATCACTTTTGAAAAGCAGTACAGGTTTAAGGAAGAACCGGTTTTGCAGCCTGACAGCGTGGAAATTTCAGGCTCGGTAAACATCACGGATTCAATCCACTGCATCAAGACCGAAAAAGTGGAGGTCTCCGGCTTGAAAGAATCGTTTTCGCAAAAAGTAAAACTCTTAGTGCCGAAAGACATTTTTTGTAACCTGAACTTGTCGCAGGCGGATTTTTTTGTGGAAAAATTTACTTCCAACACGGTGGAAGTTCCAGTGCGCTGCATTAACGTTCCCGATTCGGTGAAGTTGAGAATTTTCCCGCAAAACATAACGCTGAAATACAATATCGGTTGGGATAATTTCAACAGTGTTTCAAAGGAAATGTTTGTTGCAACCGTTGATTATAAGGAACTTGACGTTGTAAAAAAGCCAAAATTCCTTACCGTTAAACTGTTGAAATATCCTGAGGCTTTCGGGGTAACAAACATCAGTTTTATGCCCGAAGGCGTGGAATTTTTGGTGGAAAAAAAGGAGGCGGCAGAAGAATGATAAAGATTGGTCTTACGGGCGGAATCGGCAGCGGAAAAACCACTGTTTCAAAAATTTTTGAAAAATTCGGCGGCGCGGTTTTCACTTCTGATTTGCGTGCCAAAATTATTCAAAACGAAAATCCGAAGGCGGTTTCCGCAATTAAAAACCTTTTCGGAGACGATATTTATTCCGGCGGCGTTTTGGACAGAAAGCGCGTGGCGGACATCGTTTTCAACGATTCTGAGGCTTTGAAAAAACTTAACGGAATTGTTCATCCGTTGGTTTTTGAGGATTTTAACGGCTTTTGCGCCGCACATTCCGACAAAAGATTTGTGGTTTTGGAAAGTGCGGTTTTGGTGGAAAGCGGCTTTTTTAGGTTTGCGGATTTTTCGGTTTTGGTTTCGGCGGATTTTTCTCTCAGGGTTGGCCGCGTGATGGAAAGGGACGGCATTTCAAGGGAAAAAGTTTTGGAGAGAATCAAAAATCAACTTTCAGAATCCGAGGTCAGAGGCAACTGTAAATATGAGGTTGTTAACAACGACATTCAGACAGTAGAAAGTCAGGTGAAAGAGATTTTGCGGCAAAATAATTTGCTTTTTTGATGAAACATTTTTATTTTTGCTACGTTATTAATAATATGTGTAACCATAAAAACAGACATTAATCATGAAAAAGTTTTTTTATTTGTTTCTTATAGGCGGGCTCATGCTGAGTTCTTGCGAATTGGAGGATGAAAATAATCCTAATGGCGGCGGTAATGACGGCGGCGGCGGAAATAATAATCAGACGGAAGAAGGTTTGGTTCAGCCGTTTAACGTGTCGCTGAGTTATACTTCAACTTCGCTTACCGCTATGTCGGCTTTTGACGCTGATGATTTGAAAACTGTGGGTGTAAGTAATTCTGCTGCTGATGTTTGCTTGGGCTGGCAGAATAATTACGGATATTTTATGTCGTCTCCTAACGGCAGTTTGATTAAGGAGTGTTATAGTTTTAACGATTTGACTTTGATAAATTCAAATTCAACTACGGTTGCTAATTTGGGTCAGGTTTCTTTGTCAAATTATGACGATGCAAGCGAGTTGAAATCCTTGTCTGTATCTTCGGGCAGTATTTCTGATTTGTCGGGCAAAAATCAGGTTCTTGTCAGCAGCGGCGATGTTATTGCTTTTCAAAAAGGCAATGTAAAGGGTGTCGGACAAGTTACCGGACTTAGCAAAGTTACCAAAAAAATTACTTTCAAGGGTTATGTTTATAATCCTTCGGCGGCAAAATAATTTTGCGAATTATGTTTCCAAAACCCCGGAGGGGTGATATATAATAGCCGTGGGTGTAAACCCACGGTAACTAATTCCAATAATAAAAAACAAGAAAATAAAAAATAATGAAAAAAGTCTATATCTTTTTGGCTGAGGGTTTTGAAACGATTGAAGCCTTGGGCGCATACGATGTGTTTTGCAGAGGCGGTCTCGATGTTAAAACCGTGTCTATCAACAACAAAAAACAAGTTTCTGCCTCCAACAAAATAAAAGTTGAGGCTGACAAACTGATTTTGGAAATCAAGGATTTTTCCGATGCGGATTTGCTTTATCTGCCGGGCGGTTATCCGGGTTACGAAAACTTGGCAAAAGATGCAACTGTCGGCAGCATTATTAAAAAGCATTACGAGGAAGGAAAACTTTTGGCTGCGATTTGCGGTGCGCCGACGGTTTTGTTGAAAAACAGAATCGGTTTCGGCAAAAAAGTTACCTCACATTCCTGCTGCAAAGACGAAATGTCGGCAAATTATGTTTACACCGGCAAGCCGGTAGAAGAGGACGGAAACATTTTGACCTCAATCGGCGCGGGACATTCCGTAGATTTTGCAATCCGTCTTGTAGAAATTCTTGAAGGAGAAAAAGCCGTAGAAAAGATAAAAAGCGGAATGGAATTGTGAAAAAAATAGTTTGTTTATTGGGTTTATTGTTATGCTTTCAGCGGTCTTTTGCACAAGATAAAGTTGTCTTTACTTTTTCGTGGGCGGGAGAAACGCTGAGGCTTAACGAAATGATTTATAAATCCAAGCGCGGTTTGACTTATCAAGTCGCTCAAAGTCAGTATTTTGTCTCTGATTTTTCTATTGTTTACAAGGATAAGACCGTAAAAAAAATAGAAAAATCGGTGCATTATGTTGACGTAGAAATTCCTAATACTTTGCAGTGGGTTCCATCCGATGATTTTTCGCTTAAAGACGCTGACAGCATTGAATTTACATTCGGTCTTGACGCCAAAGAAAACCGCAGTTACAGGTTTAAAAATCCTCCGGAAAACCTGATGTTTTGGCCTGACTATCTCGGCGGCGGTTATCATTACATGAAGACAAATATTCTTTATTTAGACACGGAAAACAAAATCAATGCGTTTAATTGTCATATCGGACGCGGACAGGTTTATAATTCTGTCGGCGAGCCGGTTGAATATATTGACAACGATTTCCGCGTAAAAATTCCCGTTAAAAAACAGGGAAATTCTGCTGTCATAAACCTTGACATTCAGACAATGTTTGACTATCCTAATGCGGAACTTTTCACTGATTATCACGGCATTATGAACAATCAGAAGGCGATGAAAACGTTTTCGGAAAATATCAAAGCCGCTTTTGAAAAATGAAAAAATTTTTCGTTTTTTTTGCTCTTTTTGCAGGCGTTTCCTGCGCGGAAAAACTTCCGCAGTTTTCATACGAGCCTGTGCCATACGATTTGGGCGTTCCGTTTTTTCCTGATTCGCTCAACATTCCGAAAGACAATCCGATGACGGTTGACGGCGTAAGGCTCGGCCGTTATCTTTTTTATGACGGACGTTTGTCGGGCAATCCTGAGAAGCCGATGAGTTGCGCAACGTGCCACAAACAGGAACATTCGTTTGAGTGCGGTACAGAGGAGTTTGAAGACGGCCGTCCGGTCGGAAATTCCGGCAAAAAAACGCCTAACGTTATGCTGCCTTTTGTTAATCTTGTCTGGAACAACAACGGCTATTTTTGGAACGGTTTTATTAACAAAGAGAGCGGAAAAAACATCGAAACAACAGTTCCGATGGCAATTACTGCGCCGCACGAAATGGACGGCACGGTAGAGAACGCCGTTAAAATGATAAAAAAAGACAAGTTTTACCGTGAACTTTTTTATAAGGCTTTCGGAACGACAGAGGTTAATATCGATTTGATTTCCAAGGCAATAGCGCAGTTCGTGAGGAGTTTGGTAAGTTTTAATTCGCGGTTTGACAGGTTTATGGCGGGCGAAGTTCAGTTGACAAAAAGCGAAATGCGCGGACTTATGCTTTTTACGACCGAGGGAGCGGACTGTTTTCACTGTCACGGAAGTCCCGCTCTGCCGCTTTGGACGACGAATCTTTTTATGAACAATGCCAAAGACATTGATTTTGAGGGTCAAAACGACCGTTCAAAAGTTACGGGCAACCCGATGGACAAAGGCAAATACAGAGTTCCGACACTTAGAAACATCGAATTTACAGCACCTTACATGCACGACGGACGTTTTAAAACGTTGGACGAGGTTTTGGAGTTTTACAACAACGGATTAAAACGCTCGCCTTATATTGATCCGCTGTCAATAAACACCAATCACGGCGGTATGCACCTGAGCGACAGAGATTTAGCAGATTTAAAAGCGTTTCTTCTTACCCTTTCCGACACCGCATTTATTAATGACAAGCGGTTTTCCAATCCGTGGTAAAAGTTTTTGTCGTATAAAAGTAAGATTTTATTAACAATCTATTTATAGTGAATTTTTGTTTAGTTTGGTTGATATATTAAAAAAAATGCCAATGTTAAGTTTTACATTTATTTAGAGTTAATGGTAAAAAAGTTTAAAAAATATTTGTTAATCTAAAATTAAAGATATATTTTTGCGGCATGAAAAATTAATTTTTCTGTTACTACAATTTAATCTAAATTTTATATTAAACACAATGAAAAAAGTTCTATTTGCGTCATTGTTGGCGTTATCCTCATTGGGGATAAATTCCTGTACCGACAATGAACTTGAAAAGCAGGTGGCTATGAACGCCAAAAGCCTGTCCTTTTCCGCTAATTTCCCAGAGGAGGAAAGCAGTTCCCTGTCCAAGGCATACGTATCAGCCTCGGCATCCAACAACACCGCTGTTGACAAAATCGTTGTTTACGGAAATTACAGCCGGTGGAGACCTTTTGTCCTAAACCTTAACAACGGTGTTTATACCGGCACGGGCGACGATGATGTTGTCTACAATTCAAATTCCTTTGTAGGACTTTGGCCTGACGGTTACCGCCAAGACGACGGAAATTTTAAGATGACGTTTCCGAGCCGTCAAGAACCGGTCAATAACTGGTACGGCAGCAGCGCAAACCTTATGATTGCACAATGCAATGCTAACAACAAAAAGTTTGATTTTCAGAAAGTTTATTCTTGCATCAGACTTTATGTTTACGAAAACTTCGACGAAATCACCATCAAGGCTTATAACGGTGACACATACCTCTCAGGTGATGTTTTGGTAAATCCCTCAACTGGTGCTGTCGTATCACATTTAAGTCCGAGCGGTTCTGAACGCAAAGTTACCCTTACAGGCCCTATCACTCCGGGCACTTATAACGTTGCCGTTGCTCCGGGTTGGGTTTGGAATATCCAAATCTTCGCTACCAAAAACGGCAAAACCACTAAGGGTGAAGACCAAAGAACCACTATTCTTGAACAAGGCAAGCATGTTGCATACGAGGTCGGCAACAAACAAAACAGCAATAATAACAACAATAGTTCAACCGCTCCTCAGACAGGTTGGCATGTCAGCGGCAAATACCTTGTAAACGGCAACAATCAAATTTGCAACATGTACGGTTTTGCACAGACTTACAGCCCGTGGTTCAACGAGCGCGGCACAAAATGGACCAACTACAACGTTTCTGGCTGTCTTTCTTACAACAAAGGCATCATTGACAAAATCATGAACGCAGGTTGGAAAATGACTTGGATGCGTCTCCACATGGACAACTATTGGAGCAACGACCCGAACAAAGCCAACGCATGGAAATCCAACGGTATGCAGTCAAGATACGGCGACATGGGTGAAAGATACCTTTACGCTTTCGATTTTGAACGTTTCAAAAAATACTTCAACGAAGTGTTTATGCCGATGGCAGAATATGCACAGAGCAAAGGACTTGCAGTTATCATGCGTCCTCCGGGAGTATGTCCTGCAATCATCTCTACGTCATCACATTACAAAGAGTATGCTAACAAATACATCTCTACGCCCGGCGGCAGTCTTACCATTTATGCGGAAGATTATCAGGCATATCTTATAAAAGTCTGGTCATGGGTTGCTCAACAGCCCGGTGTTAAAAACAATCCTAACATTCAGTTTGAACTGGCTAACGAGCCGGTTTACATCTGGTCTCCGTCTACGAAAAACTACGGTCCGCGTTGGGAAAACGGCAGATACATCTATGCTGACGACATGTACAAAGAGCAGACCGCTATTTTCCAGAGTGTTGTCAACGCTATCCGCAATCAAGGCTGTGATAACGTAATCTGGGTTCCGGGTTGTGCTTATCAGGGCGATTACAGAGGCTACGTTAAATATCCGATTCAGGGCAGCAACATCGGTTTTGCGGTTCACTGTTATCCGGGCTGGTTTGGTTCGGCCGGTATCAACGGCGACGGCGGTGTCGGAAACGGCACATATCAGCAGTTCTACAACGAATGGGACGAAAAAGTCGGCTGTATCGCAAGAACAAACCCGATTATCGTAACCGAAATGGACTGGGCTCGTCAGCAGTTTGCTCGCGACGGCTACATCGGCACATGGGGTACAGGTTACACCGGAACGGCAGGCGGTTCGGGCTTTGGCGCAAACTTCAAGAAAATTGCTGATTCGTATGGCAACGTAAGTTTCCTGACCTTTGTATGGCCTCACATACTCGCGCAGTTCAATCCTAATCACCGTGAAGACGGCGGTGCAGACGGCACAGGTCTTTATGATCAGGAATCAGGTGTTTATCCGGTATATCAATGGTTTAAACAATATGCCAACGAGTATCCGAAAAGATAATAAAATAATATGAAACATTTAAGGGCTGCCGGTTGGCAGCCCTTTTTTTTGCACTGTCAGGACTTTATAAAATCAAGATAGGACGATTTATTTCCCGTGATAATTGGTAATTTCTATGATTTCTACGCCTTTTATTTCAATCCAAACGTATTTCCCGTTTTCATCTGTTGGTATTGGGTCTTCGTGCGGTTCAAAAATAAGGCGGTACGGCTGATCTAAATCACACGCCCATTGACCTTTTCTGGTGCCTACGAGTTCGTGAAATTTGCCCGGCAGGAAACGTGTTTGCGCTAAGTTTTCTACGGAATCTAAATCGTCAAGGCGTTGTAAAAAGATTTTCGCGCGTTTAGTGCCAAGTGTCTTCTTACAAAAGCATTCGTCCAAATAACACTTTTCCAAATCCTTGTCTTTGAAAGTGATGTTCATTTTTATGCTATCGCTTCGGAAAGTTTTGACATTTTGTTGATGGTTTGTCGTATTCTTGGCTTTTTTTCAAAGTCGTAGTTTTTCACGTCATTAACTATCGACTGTGCAAGTTTATTGAGACAGTAGAAATTGAATTTTTCTTGTTTTTTTAGCCAAAAAGATTTTGGAATTCCAGTCCCTTTTTCCAACGCCAGCGCAATATTTTCGTTAATATCTAATTTACAATTTGTTATGAGAATTACATCTTCTTCATTAATAGAGGTAATAGCCGCAAACTCTTTGTTGGAAATTCCCATTTCTTGGAGTTTCTCTTTCAATGTCTCACCTGGATGGAAACATACAACTGGCTTTACTATTTTCCCTGTTTTTGCCATAATTTTAAAAGATTAGTATTTTACAAATGTAGTTGTTTGTGTTTGAAGTAAAAAAAAATTCATTGGTTTTTAACAATATTTAATGTTTTTTATCCTCCCAGATACACAAAAAAAAAACACGAAAAACTGAAAACAGTTTCGACGGAAATCACCGATTCTGTCATAAAAGATTTGGAAAAAGACCTACGTCCCGTGATAACGGACATCATTCTCGCGACAGTGGACATCATTGCCAAAACCGCAAACGTAAAGCAGTGGAAACTCGCAAACATCGAA
>JAFXUC010000068.1 GCA_017535325.1 Bacteroidales bacterium
CCAACGCAACGCAACGCAACGCGACGGTATCTTTATACCTTCGTTTAGAGGCTTTATATATAGTTGATGATATGCAAATCCCTTGCGGACGGAAATAAAAATTCTGTCCGCAAGGGATTTTTGTTTTTGTATTATCGTGGGTGGTTTATGGTCGTTGGAGGTTTATTACCGGGGGTGATGTATTACCGTGGGTGATGTATTACCGGGGGTTCACACCCCCGTCTATTATGTATCACCCCTCCGGGGTTAGGCTTCCGGACGCCATCGGAAACCGAGTCCTGGAAGGACGACACATAATAGACGGGGTGTGTAAACCCCCGGTTGGAAGGACGACACATAATAGACGGGGTGTGTAAACCCCCGGCTGAAAGGACAATTAATTTATTTTTTAATTTTTAATTTTTCAGAATATGCAAAAAATAGCAAATTCGGTCGTAAAGGACGTAACGACAAAAAAGAAATACGTTAAACCCGATTTTGAGGTTTATGAATTGAATTGGGAAGCACCGTTGCTCAGTGCAAGCGGAGATGCAACACCCGGCAGTTACGGTACACATTTTAACTATGGTGAAGAAACTATTTAAAAAAGGAGGAACTAAAATGAAAAAGACGTTTTTAAAATTCCTGCCTTTGACGGCGGCTGTTTTGTTTGCAACATCTTGCAGCAAAGACGAAAACAACGATGAAAAAAACATCGAGAATCAACCCAAAGTTGAAAAAGTTGTAATTCCTTTTTCTGTGAAAGTGAATACCAGTAATTCAATTTCAAAAATTGCATACACTCAAAGTGGGGATAATGTTTCGCAATTCAATGTAAATTTTGAAGAAAAAGATGCGGCTGCAGGTTCTGCAATAACGATGAACATCACCGGCGACGACATTGAAAACACAACTTTGACACTTACACAAGACGGTTCTGATTTTAAGTTTGTTGGTGATGTAACCCTCGCAGAAGGCAAAACCGAAGATGATTTTAAGAATGGAAATATTTCTATTTCCGGTTCTTTCGGTACGGCAGGAACTACAACTGTAACATCAACAACATCGTTAGCAGATGTAATGTCAAATTGCAGTCATCAATATACAACAACTTTTGCATCAAACGCCACAACGATTGAACTTATTGACAATTACGCTTATTTGGAAGTAAGTTGTGCTTCAACTCAGACCAAGTTCAATTTGACAATCGGTGGTTCAGCGCAAGATTATACACCGAGTACAACCAATAATAAGATTTGGATTGCTGTTCCGAATGGCACATCAGTTACGGGCAATATGATTAAATCAATGACTGTTGTAGGCGGAAAAGTTTACAGAGCCAACCGCACCAAAGAAGTTGACCTCGGACCGGGTTTCTCTGTCCTTTGGACGACCTGCAACCTCGGCGCATCCAAACCCGGCGAATATGGCAATTATTATGCATACGGTGAAACAACAGGTTACGCTTTGGGTAGCGGACATAATTTTTCTTCCATAAGTTATACAGGACAAGAAAATCCGCTTTCTTCTGAGCATGATGCCGCCACTGCCGTATTGGGTGAAGGCTATCGTATGCCGACTAGCGGAGACAACAGTGAACAGTCGGCCCTTGCAAATTGCAGCAGGACATGGGAAACACAAGATGGTAATGCCGGTTATAAGTTCTATACTGACTACGGTTCAGTTTTCCTTCCGGCTGCGGGCTACTACGAAGGCGCCGTCCGCAAGAGCGGCGGTTCCCGCGGCTACTATTGGTCGAGTACGCCTTACGGAGAGTCCGACGCCATCTGCCTTTACTTCTACTCGGGCCGCGCCGGCGTGAACGCCAACTACCGTAACTTAGGTCAGTCTGTCCGCGCCGTGCGGTGCATGAATTAACCATGTTTCGGACGGAACGAATTTTATAATTAAACGGCTACCGAAATGCTTTTTTCGGTAGTCGTTTTTTTTGTTGCTGATTAATAAAAAAATCATTATTTTTGCGCCAAAACTTTTAAAACTGAAAATTATGGCAACACCGCATAAATATCCCACAGGCAGGGCAGATTTTGAGTCAATCATTAATGAGGGTTTTCTCTATGTTGACAAAACAGAAAGAATGTACGAGATGATTGGCAGTAGAAAATTTGTGTTTCTTTCACGGCCGCGACGTTTCGGCAAATCGTTGTTAGTGAATACATTATGTGCATATTTTGAGGGTAAAAAAGAACTTTTCAAGGGTCTAAAAATCTACGATTTGGAAAAGGATTGGATACAATATCCCGTTATTCAACTTGATATGTCGGCAGTAAAAGACGTTGAAATCGACAAAATATCGGGTGCGATTGCAACCCAACTTGCAGGCTATGAAAAAAAATATTCAATCGCGGCAAATGAAGACCTTGACAACGGTTCGCGTTTTTATAACATTATAAAAACCGCCAAAGAGCAGACAGGCAGAAACGTTGTCGTCCTCATTGACGAATACGATGCACCGCTGAATGCGCATCTTTACGATGACAAACTCAAAGAAGTCAAGCCTAAACTTCAAGAAATTTATCAACAACTGAAAGTCTTGGAAAAGGACGAGCGGTTTGTATTCATAACGGGCATATCAAAGTTTTCGCAGGTTTCGATTTTTTCTACAATCAACAATCTTGAAAAGATTTCGATGTGGGAACAGTTTTCCGACATTTGCGGCATAACGCATGAGGAACTTCATCGTTATTTCGAGGACGACATCGAAGTTTTGGCGGAAAAACACAACTGCACATACGAGCAGATGATGGAACAGTTGGTTTTTCAGTATGACTGTTACCATTTCAGCGAAAACTCGCCTGCAATGTTCAATCCTACAAGCATTTTGAATGCTTTTGCCGAAGGGAAACTCAATAACCATTGGTTCGGGACGGCAACCTCGTCGTATATAATCGACCACTTAAAACGCCACAACGCCGACATAAAAAAACTTGTACCGAAAACATTGTTTGCAGATGATTTCGACGTTTCGCCCGAAGAGTACGACAGCCTTTGGCCGATTCTCTATCAGGCAGGATATTTGACTATAAAAGATTTTGACCCTCAGTGGAATACATACGTTTTGGACTATCCTAACAACGAAGTCCGCGTGGGAATGATGCAGAATATGATGAAATATTATTTTCCTGTCAATATTTCGTCAGGAAAGATGTCAATGAAACAATTTTATGCATCGTTGTATAACGGACAAGTTAATGAGGCGTTCACTTATTTGAAAGACTTTTTGTCTGAAATTCCCAACATCTTGAACAACAAAGAAGAAAAGCATTTTCAGACAATACTTTACGTGATGTTTACGTGGCTCGGATTTTACACCGATGTTGAGGTAAATACCGCCGTCGGACGTACTGATGTTGTCATCAAAAATGCTAAAAATATCTTTGTCATGGAACTCAAAGTTGACGGCACGGCGGAGGAGGCGTTGGCGCAAATCAATTCCCAAAATTATTCTATTCCGTATAAGTATGACGGCAGGGAAGTTGTCAAAATCGGTGTCAACATTTCGACAGAAAACAATGTCAGGACTATAACGGATTGGAAAGTGGAGGAATGATTTAATTTTCCGAAAGGCTAAATTTTAAACATTTGAAACGCTGTGAATAAAAGACTTATTTTTATATTTTTGTTATCGCTTTTTACGGTCGGGAAACTTTCGGCGCAGGGGTTGGACATGGAGTTGAAAAACATCCGCTATTATGACACCTGCGGTTGCAGTGCCGATATGCCCGTACTTGTAAAAGTCTGTTTTAAAACAAGTTACAAAGAACTTGAAACCTTAAAAGCCGTTGTAAGTTACAACGAAAATTTTACTTATACCGGCAAAGTGAAAGAATTTGACAATAACGGAAATATTTATTACACTTTCTGCACAAAACAGGGAAAAACAACGGATTTTGATATTTATTTCCGCTCGCCGTCGGGCAGAAGAAGCAAAGTTTTTGCAATATCAGCCGTTCCGGAAAACTGAAATCATAAAAAAATTATATACCTATGTTGATAGCACGACAAAAAAAACAGGAAAACATTGCTGAATATGTTGTTTATATGTTTCAAATCGAGGATTTGATGCGGGCTTGCAATCTTGATTTTGAAACCGTAAAGCAAAAAATCATCAGTCAGTATTCTCAAACAAAGGAGTTGGTTGATGAAATCAGTTACTGGTACGAGAATATTATTGAGTTGATGAAAAACCAAAAAATCGAGAAGAAAGGCCATCTTCAAGAAATCGAAAACGTTATTGACGATTTAAACGATTTGCATTTGCAACTTTTGCGCTCACCTTTGCATCCTGATTACAAAATAGCATATCAGGAAGCCGCTCCGGTTATTGGTCAGAGTATCGCTTTGACCCAAAAACAAGGTGCTTCCGAGATTGAAGTCTGTTTCGAAATGATGTATATGATTCTGCTCTTGAAACTTCAAAAGAAAGAAATTTCAAAAGACACTGAATTTGCCGTCGGAAAAATAAGCAGACTTTTAGCCGTTTTGAGCGAAAAGTACAAGAAATACGATGCCGACGACATTGATTTTTAAGAAAAAAAATTAACATAAATACGAAAAGGGTTGTCTGTTTTCAGGCAGCCCGTATTTTCGTATTCAATGTTATTGGCGCAACTACTTTTTGGTGAATTTGCCAACTTTGTTTCCTACTCTTACAGTGTATGCACCCGGCATAAGGGTTTCGATGTTGATACCCTGACCTTTTTCAATTTTCTGAGTCTTCACCAAACGACCGGTGCAACTATAAATGTTAACTTCTTCTATTTTGTCAACATCCACCATAATTTTTATAGAGGAAACCTCAGGCCAAACTTTCACCTGCTCTTTCAACTCTTCGTTAGAAGTGAGTGCGGTTGTTTCCGATGACATGTTCAAGAGCCCCGCGCTCTCTGCTCCGTCTGCTGTCTGTGCACTCGCAAAATTTGCAGCGAATACCAAGGCTGCTGTTGACAGAACTAATCTTAATCCTTTCATGATTTTTTTCTCAATTTTTTTTATGTTGTATCTATAATTAATAACGTGTAAATTTAAGATTTGTTTCATAATCTTGCAACTTTTTTGATAGTTTTAACAGAAATTAACAACTCCTTGCTACACCCTATTCCAACCGCTCTATTTCACCTGCCAAGGCGGTAAGTTGCATGATTTCCAAATCGCTTAACACAACATCTGTATGTTTTGTTGCATTTTCCCTTACGATTTGAACCCAAACGCGGTTTTTTTCCTGTTTGTCAAACAAATCTACTTTTGTGGTTTCAATTTGCGCCATCTGCTTTCTGAAAAATTCTTTGTCTTTCGCAGACAACGTGCTGTCTTCCAAGAATTTACGGTATTGTTTTTCGCCTTCTTCGATAAAAGACAAATCCGCCGTTCCGATTCCCGGATAACGTTCAACATCAGGGTTTTCCATTATTGCCTCCAAATACGGTTTTAGTTTTGTGTTGACCATACAAAAGTAGTCAACGTCCGGAAATCCCTGAATGTTAAGAATATACATAATTTCGTCATATTTGCTGATTTGTGCCGAATCCGGTTTTGAAACACTGTTTATATATCTCAAAAAATCCTGATAATTGGCGTTGAAGGCATTGTAAGCGTTTACGTAGCCATGAACGTCTTCTTTATCTATTTGAATATCAGCATATTTCCCACCGCATGCAAGCAGCGTTGAGGACACACAAACCGCTAATATGGTATTTTTTAAGTGCATATTCTCTTGAAATTCACGCTGCAAAGTTACAAAAAAATATCAAAATTCACAATTAAAATTTGTAGTATTTTTCATAATTTTTAACTTTGCAAAAAATTTTAATCGTAAACATCAGTAGTGTAACGAGTTTTTTTGGCAAAATAATTATGAAAAAGATTTTTGTATTGCTTTTTGCGCTTTCGCCTTTTGCGTGTCAGGACGCCAACGTTTTGTCTTCGGACAACGGCGACTTTTTTTTCAAGGACTCCGAAGACTGTTCCTGCCGGAACAAGGACACTGTTTACACTGTGGAGCCTGAAAACGCTGAAATCACTTTGCGTGTCAGCATAAATGATGAAAACAGGCAGGTAAAAGTGGAAATTCATGACGGCAGCATAAGCGGCGGAATCGTTAGGGAATATCTGACGGATAAGTCGAGAATAGTTGACAGTCTGCCGCTCGGCACTTACACTTACGCGGCAAAATACTGCAAGGGCGGCGACTCGGTGATTGTTCCCGTTCATGCGAGACTCTCTGCCGAAGGACACGAGTGCAACGGCTTTTACTGTTACGAAATCATCAACAACGTGATAGATTTAGGTTTAAAATTTTAAAAAATAAAAG
>JAFXUC010000069.1 GCA_017535325.1 Bacteroidales bacterium
CGCTAATATAGTGCTTAATTTATTGATTCTCGGCGTGTTTAAGTACTACAACTTTTTCGCCGAGAGTTTGCAGGATTTGCTTAAAGTCTTCGGCGTGGAAACCGATTGGGCGACTTTGAACATTATTCTGCCCGTCGGAATCAGTTTTTACACGTTTCAGGCTCTCAGTTACACGATTGACGTTTATCAAAAGAAAATCGCTGCAACTCACGATGTTATAGAATTTTTTGCATACATCAGTTTCTTCCCGCAATTGGTTGCAGGACCTATCGAAAGGGCAACAAATTTGCTTCCCCAGTTTCAGAAAGAGCGGCGTTTCGACTACGCAAAAGCCGTTGACGGTTGCCGTCAGATGTTGTGGGGATTTTTCAAGAAGATGGTAATTGCCGACAACTGCGCAACTGTTGTTAATCAGCATTGGGCTGAATATCAGAGTCTTCCAACTGTTACACTGTTACTTTTAGGATTTTTGTTTACGATGCAGATTTACTGCGACTTTTCAGGATATTCAGACATTGCAATCGGCTGTGCACGGCTGTTTGGTTTTGACTTAAAACGCAATTTCAACTTTCCATACTTTTCGCGAAGTATTCCCGAATTTTGGCGGCGTTGGCACATTTCGCTGACAACGTGGTTCAGGGATTACATTTATTTCCCTCTCGGCGGCAGCCGTTGCAGCAAGTGGAAGATTATCCGCAACGTGTTCATTGTGTGGGCGGTAAGCGGTCTTTGGCACGGCGCAAATTGGACATTTGTTTGTTGGGGACTGTTTCATGCGGTTCTTTTGGCAATCTATAACTTACTGTCAATCAACACAAAATACAAAGAAACCGTAACACTGAATGTCAAGAGCATTTTCCAAATGGGATTGACGTTTTTCTTGGCGATGATTGGATGGATAATTTTCAGAGCGGAAAGTATGGGGCAGGCATTCGGCTATTTCTCGGCAGCATTACACAATCAATTCATTGATTTCTCAATGCTTTATGGCAAAAAAGCAATAGTTTTTGCGGCTGTGATGTTGTTTGTGGAGTGGTTGCAGAGAGAGAAGGAACACGCGCTGCAAATTGATGACACACTTAAAATCTTGAATTACAGACCTGTACGTTGGTGTGTTTATTTGGTATTAGTTCTATGCCTAATTACTTTTACGGGTCAAAGTCAAACATTTATTTATTTTCAATTTTAAAAAATGAAGAAGTTTTTGAAATATATCGCAATTTTTGCAGGTCTTTGCCTTATAATGGCAGTGGCGATAGAACTGCTGTTGCTGACACAGATGAACATTTATACTTACAAACGTCAATACGTTGAAAATCATATCAATACGCTTAAAATTTTGTTTCTTGGCAATTCGCATATCGAAGAAGCCGTTGACCCGAAACTTGTCGGCGAAAATTGTTTTAACATGGCAATTTCGGGCAGAGCGTTGGAATACGATTACGAAATCGCAAAGCGTTACGTTCCACAAATGACGAATTTGAAATTTTTGTTTCTTCCATTGGATTATACGCGGTTTAATTTCGGACGTGGTGTCAAAAATCCAAATGAAAAACGTGTCAGAGCAAGCGAAATCGACTGGAACAAACTCTATAACTGTATGTATTACAAGTATATGGGCATCCGAATAAAACCGTTTTGGTGTTGGTCTGAAATATACAATTCAGGATTAAATTATATGATGCGATTCGTAAAAAGCGACGAGGTAAACCGTGAATGTGATGAACTCGGTTACATCGCTTTACCGCTCGAAAAACGCAATCCGAATTGGAAAGTCAGAAATATGCCTGCATTGATTGATACGTCCAAACCTGTTGACACAGCGCAGTTTAACCGCCTGAAAGAGATGTACGACACTTTTGCAAAACTGACACAAGAGCGCGGCGCAAAACTGATTTTGCTTGGGACTCCTATGTACGAAACATATCAAAAAGATTTGAATCCTGCTGTTTTGCAGGAAATTACGAATTTTGTCGCTGATTTAAAATCGCGTTACGACAACGTAGAGTACTATGATTTCACATTTGACAAGCGTTTTCAAGACGAAGATTTCAACGACGCAAGCCATTTGAGTGAAAAAGGCGCACCGAAGTTTTCAAAAATGCTGAGGGAAATTGTGGAAAAATAGCATAAAACAATACCCGACAGTTTGATTTCTCAGGGACTGTCGGGTATTAACGATGAAAGTTTCGGGGATTTTTTGTTACGTATGGCTCAAAACTCTTGCTGCAAGCAGTTCCGGATTGCGGCGCATATCCCAAAAATCAACGACTTCGATATATTTCTCTCCAACATAGTAAATGATTCTGTTTATGTCGCTCACCTTAACACTTCTAAAAGGCAACGGTGCTTTTTCTAAAAACGGTTCTGCCACCCCCAAAAGCGGCTGAGTTTTTAACAAAGTGTCAATACGACGAACTTTACTGACAAATTCATTCCTCGCTTTCACGCCGAAATGTCCGTTAATATAATCTGCCGTTTTGAAAAACTCATCTTGGGCAAAATCAGACCACTTTACTTTCATACAGCCTCCAATTCATATTTTTCTTCCAGCATTTTGAAAACCTCCTCACTGTCACGACATTCTCCTTCTTGAATTTGCCTGTGACCATACATCGCACGTGCGATGATTTTCTCCTCTGCCGGACATATAACGGAATCTTTTTTCTCTTCCAGTTTTGCCTCTTCGTAAAGGTGGTCGGCAATCCACTTTTTATTGTCAGCCGTCAACGAAAAGGAGTGTAGAAAATTCAGAATAGCATCCAATGAAATCGTTACATTCATAATTCAATTTTTTTTGCAAAGTTAATTCTCTTTTTTTATTTTCCAAACTTTTTTTGTCTGACAAAAAAATTCTTTTCCATACTGTTGTTTTTCCCCCGGCTTTTTATTATCTTTGCCGCATATTTCACTTGATTATTGACAATGAAAAAGTTTTTACTGATAATTATCTGTCTTTTAACGTTTTACGCTTGCGACAAATTGGAAACGTATTCCGAACAGCCGTCAGTGGAATTCAAATCCGTTTATCTTGCCGACACAGTTGATGTCTTGGGCAATGATATTAAACTCCAAAATGTAACGCTCGAAATAATAGACGGCGACGGAAATCTCGGTCTCAACGACAAAGACACAACAGGAGATTTCGCGCCTGAATCGTCATACTACAACAATCTTTTCATCACAATATCAGAAAAACGCAACGGAGATTACTCCGAACTGCAAAAAATTTCTGAAAACCTGCATTACAGAATACCCTACAAAGCACCTGTCGGTCAAAACAAATACTTAAAAGCCGAAGTCAGGGTAAAAATCGAAATCCCGCTCGGATATTTCGATTATGACACCGTCAGATACGAATTTTATGTCTTGGACCGCGACCTCAACAAAAGCGAAATCGCAGTAAGTTGCGATATTCCGGCCCGCGGACACGGAACTGTTTTCGCAGGCGGCAAATGCTCGTTTTTCGAGGAAGAAGATGAAGAAACTGAAACAGAAAATTAAATAACAATTTTAATAAACTTATAAAGAGATGGAAAAAAGTCCTTTACAAATTGCAAGGGCTGCTTATCAGCCCAAAATGCCCGCATCTATCGCAAATGCGGCAAAATTAGTCGAAGGCAAAGCAACTGAATCTGTTGCAGACCAGGCCGACATCAAAAAACTTTTCCCGAACACTTACGGTTTGCCTATCGTAACGTTTGAAAAAGCAGATCAATCAATGGCAGCAAAAGCATTGAACGTTGGCGTTATTCTTTCAGGCGGTCAGGCTCCCGGCGGACACAATGTTATTTCGGGTATTTTTGACGGCATCAAAGCAATCAACAAAGACTCCAAACTTTACGGATTTTTAGGCGGTCCTTCCGGTCTTGTTGACCACAAATACGTTGAACTCACAGCCGATATTATCGACGAATACAGAAACACCGGCGGTTTTGACATCATCGGCTCAGGCCGTACAAAACTCGAAGAAACCTCTCAGTTCGACAAAGGTCTTGAAATCTGCAAAAAATTGAATATCAATGCTATCGTTATTATCGGCGGCGACGATTCAAACACAAACGCTTGCGTCTTGGCAGAATATTATTTGGCTAAAAAAACCGGCATTCAAGTTATCGGCTGCCCGAAAACTATCGACGGCGACCTCAAAAACGAAATGATTGAAACTTCTTTCGGTTTTGACACTGCAACAAAAGTTTATTCTGAGGTTATCGGCAACATTGAGCGCGATGCAAACTCGGCTAAAAAATACTGGCACTTCATCAAATTGATGGGACGTTCAGCAAGCCACGTTACTTTGGAATGTGCTTTGAAAACCCAGCCCAACATCACCCTTATCGGCGAAGAGGTTGAGGCTAAAAACCAGACACTTGACGATGTTGTAACCTACATCGCAAACGCTGTTAAAGCACGTGCTGACAAAGGCTTGAACTTCGGTACTGTACTCGTTCCGGAAGGCTTGATCGAATTTATCCCCGCAATCAAAAAACTTATCGCTGAACTCAACGACATGCTCGCTGCCAACCAGGCTGAATTCGACAAAATCGCCGCTGACGAAAAAATCAACTACGTTGTTAAACACCTCAGCAAAGAAAACGCAGCATTGTTTGAAAGTCTTCCCGCATCGGTTTCACGTCAACTCGCTTTGGAAAGAGACCCGCACGGCAACGTTCAGGTTTCGCTCATCGAAACAGAACAACTTTTGGCTGAAATGGTTGCAAAAAAACTCGCCGCTTGGAAAAAAGAAGGCAAGTTCAACGGCAAATTTTCTACTCAGCATCACTTCTTCGGTTACGAAGGACGTTGCGCCGCTCCGTCAAACTTTGACGCTGACTACTGCTATTCACTCGGCCGCGTAGCCGCATTGCTCATCAACTCAGGCAAAACCGGCTACATGTCATCGGTTCGCAACACCACGAAACCCGCTTCTGAATGGCTCGCAGGCGGTATTCCTATCACAGCAATGATGAACATGGAAAAACGCAGCGGAAAAATGAAACCCGTTATCCAAAAAGCACTCGTAAAACTCGACGGCGGACCTTTCAAATTCTTCGCTTCAAAACGCGACGAATGGGCTATCGAAACCGCATACGTATATCCGGGACCGATTCAGTATTTCGGACCGTCAGAGGTTGCCGACATCACAACCGAGACAATCAAATTGGAACACTAAACATTCTGTTTCTATTTCATAATGATAACAGCCGCAACGACAAACAAAAAGTCTTGCGGCTGTTTGATTATTCCATAAAAACATGCAACCGTTAGCAGAAAGATTAAGACCGAAAAACCTTGACGAATACATCGGACAAAAACACCTCGTCGGAGAAGGCGGCGTGATAAGAAACATGATTGAAACCGGCAAAATCCAAAGCATCATACTTTGGGGACCTCCGGGCGTGGGAAAAACAACCCTCGCAAAAATCATTTCAAAAGCCTCAAAACGCCCGATGTTTTCTTTGAGCGCAATTTCAAGCGGAGTAAAAGAGGTGCGCGAAGTCTTGGACAACGCCAAGCACCAGAGCCTTTTCAGCCCCGTCTCCCCTATTCTGTTCATTGACGAAATCCACCGTTTCAACAAAACACAACAGGATTCGCTTCTCGGTGCAGTGGAACAGGGCGTTGTAACGCTTATCGGCGCAACAACAGAAAATCCGTCATTTGAAGTCAATTCTCCTTTACTTTCACGCTGCGAAGTCTACGTCTTAAAACCGCTCGAAAAGTCTGATTTAGAAGTACTTCTAAACCGCGCCTTAACCGAAGACGAAGTCTTAAAAAACATGGACATAAAAGTTGAAGAGACAACCGCGCTTTTCCGTCAGAGCGGCGGCGACGCAAGAAAACTGCTTAACGTTTTGGAAATAATCATCAACGCCGAAACCTCCGGCACTGTTGTTATCAACGATGAAACGGTTGCAAAACGTCTTCAAAAAAGCACTGCCATTTATGACAAAAAAGGCGATATGCACTACGACATCATTTCCGCATTCATAAAATCCATACGCGGAAGCGATGCAAACGCCGCAATATATTATTTAGCAAGAATGTTGAACGGCGGCGAAGACTTAAAATTCATTGCACGGCGGCTTGTAATCAGTGCTTCGGAAGACATCGGACTCGCAAACCCTAACGCTATGCTTTTGGCTAACGCTTGTTTTCAGGCTGTTAACACGGTCGGCTACCCCGAATCGAGAATAATGCTCGCCGAATGTGTAATATATTTGGCTAACTCTCCGAAGTCAAATTCGGCTTACAATGCCATAAATTCTGCCATGGAATTTGCCCAAAAAACCGGCGATTTGCCCGTACCGCTCCACCTTAGAAACGCTCCGACAAAACTCATGGAGCAACTCGGCTACGGCAACGAATATAAATACGCTCACGATTATAAAGGACATTTTGTAGAACAAGAATTTATGCCGGAGAACATCTCCGGCACAACATTCTATTTTCCACAAGACAATCCCGCAGAACAAAAAGCAAAGGATACTATCCAAAGACTTTGGAACGGGAAATACAAAACTTAGTCAGCCTTGTAACACTGAGCGTTAAGAATACGCCAACTTTGGTCAATCGGATTTTCAATCAGTTTTTCCAAATAGTGGAATTTGATGCCGAACTTATTTTTGATAGCATCAATTTGCGCCTGAATTTTATCTTGCTCCTCTTTGGGCAACTCCTCCCCTTTTTCAGCGGTGATAATCAGGTTTTTAGACGTGTTATCGTATTCCACAAACTCAAAAACCTTGGTTTTATAACCGTGTTTTGTGAGGATCAAAGCACGCAGAGAATCCGTAATCAATTCAGCCTGACGTTCGAGCAAAATACCGTATTTCAAAGCGGGAAAAAGTACATTGTTTACTGTAATTTTCATTTGGTTACGGATTTGTCTGTGACAACACGGAGCAACAATGATAACCTTTGCATTAGATTTCAAACCCATATAAATTGCATCATCGGTTGCCGTATCGCAAGCATGAAACGCAATCAACATATCAAGTTTTTCTACCTTAAAATCGTTGATATTGCTGCAATAAAACTTCAAGCCGCCAAAGAGTGCCTTTTGAGCCGTATTGTTGCAAAATTTTACAAGACTATCCTGAGTTTCAACGCCTTGCATATCAACATGCATATCAAGATTGTTGGTAAGATAATCATAAACGGCAAAAGTCAAGTAACCCTTTCCGCAGCCCATATCGGCAATTTTTACAAGAGGTATATCTTTAAGGCTTCCGGCAAGAGAATCAATAATTTCGACAAATTTTTCTACTTGTCTAAATTTGGCATTCATGCTCGGAACCACTTCGCCTTTTTGGTCGGTAATGCCCAAAGATTTCAGATAAACGTTGTCTTTGGTTTCGATAAGGCGTTTTTTGACTTGGTCGTGTTGACCGTCAGCAGCCTCGGTAAAGGAGGGTTTCTGCTTGTAAATTTTCGGAACGTGCTTGTTGTTGTACTTTAATTCCCAATCCTCTTTGGTGGTAAAAAGAACCACGCTCAAAAAATTGTTTCCGATGATGGTTTCCAACTGACGGACGCCGTCCTCAACGCTGAAATTTTTTGTAACGTCTTGACGGACGTATTTGTAAACAAACTGCAAATTAGGTTTTTCTTGCAATTTAACGTACCTGACAACTATTTTGTTAAGTTCCTGATTGTCAAGCACTCTTTTACCAAGAACAAGTTTTACAAACGTACCTTTGTAAACCGAAGAACTTACTTTTTCAGTAAATTCCTGAACAACTTTGTCCATTTTTTCTTAATTGTTAACGTTTTTATAAATAAATATTTCAAACAAGATTTCATGCAAAAATCACGCCGATAATACACGGAATTCTACCCTGAAAACCGGCTTTTCTTCCCTTCTCATTTCTATCTGACGAATCTCCAACGAAGGACTTTGCATAACAAGTTCAACTTCTTGATTACAAAGTACTTCCGAAAGAAAATTCAAATCCGCAGAAAGTATTCTTCCGCTCTTAAAAAACTCCTCACCGAGCATATTGAGAGACATTTCCAAATAACGCATACTATATAAATGTGCGTTGATGTCAATATCAGAATACATAACGCGATATTTCAAACGCCGGGCATTTTCTAAAAAATTAAACCGCAAATGCTTATATTTTTCCACTTGGCTTTCTTTTTCAAAAACAAGGTCTCCAACCTCAGGAAACGCCTCGTACAAAAACACCGGACGTCGCGTTAACGTATTGATAATAAGCCATTCAGAGGAGACATCGGCTATTTTTTCCCCGTCATCACCGGTTATGAAAAAATCACGTTTGCAGGTTACTTTTGAATATTCTGAAATCTTGGTTTTAATGTTAATAAAACCGTTAATCTCCGGCATGGAATAAAAATCGAAGTGCAAACCCGAAATCACCCAGGTCATATTTTTGGTTTTAAGAGCCTGCATCGAAATGCCCAATTCCATGGCGTGAAGTCCAGCCGTATCCAAAATATAATTTCCTAACTTTGGAACCGACAAATTACCGGTAAAATCAGCGTCGTTGTAATTGACTCTGTATTTATTGTCAAAAATTTTTAACATTTTAATTCGTTATTTCACCCTCAAAAGTAAAGTTTTTTTGCGGCATGACAAAAAAAATATTCGTTTTTTTTTAGTTCGGACTAAAATTTGTTGTACTTTTGTCGGAATTTTTTTTCAAAAAAATGATTTTCAGGATATGCTAAAACACATTATCATATTAATTTTAATACCGCTGACAGTATTTCTTTTCCATGAGAAGGCTTTTTCCATCGGGAAAAAAGACCCGCACATAACGGAATTGGAAAAAAAACTCAAAGAGGCCACAACCGACAAAAAAAGGGTTGACATAGGCTATGAATTAGCCACATACTGCTCTGAAAAAAACGACAAACAATGCGAAAGTTACGCCAACGCCGCGCTGAAAATCGCCAAGAAAAACAAAATGGAGGACGAAACAGCCGACTTGTACGCGCTGATAGGCTCATACCATTTTCAAAACAAAGCCTACCGCAAGGCCGTCAACGCCCTGGAAGAAGAGTACAAAATCCGAAAAAAGAAACTTCAAGCCAAGCCGCGTGCCATAACGTGTTATAACTTAGGAACTTGCTACATGGAAAACGGCAATCAGAAAAAAGCGGTAAAATATTTGGACGAGGCAAAACAACTCGCAATAAAACTCGGCAACAAAGAACTTCTTGACCTTGTAACCAAGACTCTGGCGGAGTCGGCGGCAAAACAAAAGGACTTTAAGACGGCATACAATTACCTTCACAAATACCTTCAAGGCGAAAACAAACGTTTTGCAAAAGAAACCAGACTGCTGAAAGAACTCAAAGAAATCAAGGAAATCAACGAGCAGCAGGAACAGAAAATCGAGGAGCAGGAGCAGTTAATCGTCCAAAAAGATTCGACGATACAGGTGGTTTCTACCGAAAAGGAAGAACTCGAAAGGAAGAAAAAAGAACTTCTCATGGCAAACGAACTTCAAGAAGCAAAACTCAAAAGTCAGGCTCTTGAAAAAGAAAACATGGACAAGGAAATGAAAATCGCCAAACTTCACAACAATATTTTTATAATAGTGTTGTCGTCGGTGATTTTGTCGGTACTCATAGCGACGTTTTTCGTTGTAAGAGGTTACAGAAGAAGAAAAAAATACAACAACGTATTAAAGGCTAAAAACGAAGAAATCACAAGTAAAAACTTGGAACTTACCCAAAGTTACGACATTATAAAATCCAAAAACAAGGACATTACCGACAGTTTGACCTACGCGGGAAAAATTCAGAAGGCGATGTTAAGAGACTTTGGAAATTATACGAATTTGGTAAAGGATTACTTTATTTTTTACGCGCCCAAAGACATCGTTTCGGGCGATTTCTACTGGTCGCACCGCGTTGACAACAAGTTTGTTTTCACCGTCGGCGACTGCACGGGACATTCGGTGCCGGGAGCGTTTATGAGCATGCTCGGAATCGCGCTTCTGAACCAAATCGTCGTTCAGGAAAGGGAGTTGGTCGCCTCCAAAATCCTTGAAAAAATGAGGGTTCTCGTAAAAGCCTATTTAGGACAGACCGGCAATCAGGAAGAGCCGAAAGACGGTATGGACATGTCGCTCTGTGTCTGGGACTTGGAGAGCGGCGAAGGCAACTTTTCGGGCGCATACAACCCGCTCTGGCAGATAAGAAACGGAGAAATCAACGTTTTCAACGCCGTAAAATGTCCGGTCGGGGTTCACAACCGGGAAGTAGAGTTTGAAGACTGTTTTTTCAAAATCGAAAAAGCCGACAAATATTATATGTTTTCGGACGGATATGCCGATCAGTTCGGCGAAAAAACGCAGGAAAAGTTCAAAGTGGCAAGGTTCAAGAAACTTCTTACCGACACCAGCAGCCTGACAATGAAGCAGCAAGGCGATTATATCGAGAAGAAATATTATGCATGGAAAGGCAATTTCATACAAATTGACGACGTTTGCGTTTTGGGCATAGAAATATAATTTTTTTTTTTGAAAAAAAATATTAAAAAAATTGTATTTGACAAATCTATATTTTATATTTGCTGAGTGAAATAAAGCCAGTTTTGTTATGGAATTTAAAGGCGGACACGAGAGTTTGTTACGGTTATCAACCATGATACAGGAGACCGAAGGAGACAATCTGATGGTTTACAAAGGAGCGTTTGACCGTATGCCTTTCTCCATGATTGAAACCTACTGCGAGGGGCTTTCGGAAGAAAGTCCGGTGGTAAAGAAAAAAATCCGCTCGGTGTTTGTCGAAATGGCGCAAAACATCAATTTCTATTCCTTGGAACAAAGCGGCGGCTGCGGAGTCGGCTACATATCCGTAAACCGCAGCAAAGACGGTTACACGATAATAAGCGGCAACACCGCCGACGAGCATCACTTCAACCGTCTGAATACGAGGATTAAGAAAATGGAGTTGCTCAACAACGACACGCTCCACGGTTTCATACAAAAACTGATGCTTGAAAACTTTGACTATTCAGAAAATGCAAACATCGGCGTAGTGCAGTGCGCGATTATCGCAAATTCGCATTACGAATATGAATTTGTCAAAACAGACAACGGCAAATATTTCATAACTCTTAAAATAGAAGTCAAAACGATTAAAAAAGATTAGATAAATAAATAATTATGGAGAATATACACATTCCGGGTTCGCATGACGGTTATTTTGTGCCGACGGTGGATTTCAACTATCAAAACGGAATCTGCGAGATTTCGGGTGAGTCTTTTTTGGAAGAGACGAATGTGTTTTACGCCCCTTTGATAGCGTGGATAAGGGACTACACAAAAACCGGATTACCGCTGATTTTCAACTGTAAACTGACATATTTCAACACAAGTTCAACAAAGAGTCTGTTGGACATTTTCAAACTTTTGAAAAAGTATGAAATAGACGGCGGTCAGGTTACGGTCAATTGGTATTATGACAACGAAGACCTTGACCTTGAAGAGGCAATCCAAGACTATATTACGGATACCGGGTTAAAGATAAATATGATTAATTTCTAAATATATTCGCATAGTTTGTTTTAGTTTATGGCTGTCGTAGTGAATACGGCAGCCTTTTAGTGTTTAATAATGACGGTAGTATTTTTTCAGGATTTTTACCTGAATGCCCGCAGTTAAGAGCAGAGCCTGATTTTTGATTTTCAAGCCGCCGGCATCTGCAAAGTTAACTAGTCCGTACTCGTAGGCAAGTTCGATATTGCCGCGGACGTGCATCAAACCTATTTCCGCGCCGACAGCCGCCCGTGGTCCGAAATCAAATTTTTTATAACCCGGTATAGTTTCGCCGGAGAGGACTTCGCAGTTGAAGCAATAACCCGAATACATCCCCGCTCCGCAATACAGAAATTCCGCGAAATATATTCTTGCATTGACGTTGATCTCAAAATAATTCATAAAACTGCTGAACTCTCCGCCGGAAGTTTTAAGAGGGTATTTTTCGCCTTTTCCGCAGTAAGAGACCTCGCCGTAAAACCTGAAAATCTCGTTCGGCAGTTCATGCCCGAAACCCGCCGAAATAGTAAGACCGCGCTGAAAATCAGTTATTTTTTTCCCTTCGGCAGAGGCGTTTACAGGCGAAGAAAGCGCAGAGCCGAATTTAAATTCCAAGAATTGCGTTTGGGCGTAACAAAGGTTTCCCGTCAAAAAAATGACGGAAAACCACAAAAAAACTATCTTATAAAACCTGCTTTTTGGCATATTTTTACGGTTTCCACCGCCTCTTTGACATCGTGAACCCTGAGAATGTCCGCCCCTTTGTTCAAAGAAATTGTATTCAAAACCGACGTACCGTTCAAGGATTCTTTCGGTGTTATGTTCAACAATTTAAAAATCATAGACTTGCGTGAAACGCCGACTAAAAGGGGCATTTCAAAAATCTGCAATTTTTCCATATCCCGCAGCACGTCATAATTTCCGTCAAGCGTTTTTGCAAAACCGAAACCGGGGTCAAGAATTATGTCCTTTACTCCGAGTTGTCTCAACTTGTCGGTCTGACGGACAAAAAACGGCATAATGTCTTCCGCTGTATTGTGCGTCAAGACATAACACGCTGAATATTTTGCCGCGACAGAAAAAATTCTCTCGTCAGCAAGTCCGCCTGAAATATCGTTGATAATTGAAATTCCGTAGTTTTGAGCCGCAAATTCAGCGACACCGCTGCGGTAGGTGTCAACGGAAACCACTGCGTCGGGAAATTCTTTTGTTATAAGACTCAATGCAAAGTCCAGACGCCTTATTTCCTCAGTTTCAGAAATTTCAGTGTATCCGGGACGTGTGGAGCACGCGCCCAAGTCTATAAATTCCGCACCCTCCGACAAATGCCTTTCGGTGCGCTCCAAAATATCTTTTTCAGTTTCACAGCGGCTGCCCGCAAAAAAAGAATCAGGGGTAACGTTTACGATACCCATGACCTTCGGCACGGAAAAATCAATAACGTTACCCTTGCAGTTAATACAATAGTTTTTCATTATTCTTTCGGAACAATTTCGTTAATGTTAAACACACGTTTTGCGTTGCGGTAAGCAATCACAAAAGCACCTTTTACACCCATACGCTTAATCGCCTCGGCAGCCTCCTCGTATGTTTTGTAATAACCTACTGAATATCTGAAAATTCCGCCGTCTTCTTCGTTGCTGATAACCTCGTTTGAGGGATAAATCTCACGCAGCCTTTTTATCGAGAGCGGTACCACATCTGCGGCAATCTGAACTTTGAAGACAATTTTTTCAGTTTTTTCCACCTGTGCAGGTGCTTCCTCAATGTCCTCGTAACCGGTTTCTTCAACCTGCGGTTTTTCGGGCTTGTCATACCAGCCGAGCAAAACGGCGTAGGTCTGAATCTGCAACGAAATAGCCTCCTGCTGTTTTCTTGAAGCCTCTTCCTTGATTTTTACAACCTGTTTTTGGTCGGCTTTTTTGCCCGTCGGCACTTTTTTGAGATTGTCTGCCGCCTGAGACCATGACGCTGTGGCGTCAGAGGTCAGGGAATTTGCAGCCGTCTTTTTTTTGTCGGAAGCATTTGCCGACAAATCCTTGATGTTGGCGGCATAAATGCCGTATGTTGTGGAATTTGCCTTCTCATACAAGTTGTACGCCGTAATCTTTTGAGTAATAAGAGGCGTTTCAATCGTTTCGGCCTGTTTTAATAATTTTTTTGCTTTTCCTTTTGCCAATCCCGCCGCCTGTGATTTCAGTTTATCGGCCTCGGCTTGTTTTGAAGCGCATTTTTCCAACAACGTTTCGGCTTTTGCGGCTTGTTCCTCAGCCTCGGTAAGTTGTGAAACTTCCGCAGCCGACAACTGCTCTTTTATTGCTTCCGTCTGGTTGAGTTCCTGCGCGTCAACAACGCTGAAAGCAGCCGCAAGAATAATCGTAAAAATAATTTTTTTCATTTTCGTACTTTTTTTCGTGGTTAATCACTGTTGTTTTTATTACCATGTTATGCAATAAGAGTTCCATAAATTGTTAAAAAATAAAAAAAATCATTTCACAAAAACATATAAAAACAACAAACGGGCGAAATTTTGTTTCGCCCGTGCATTTATTATTTTTATTTCTATTTTTACATTGCGGGAGGAGGAGGAGGAGGAACTGCTCCGAAAACCTGCGAAAGTTCCTGAACCGTACTTGCCGCAGCCCAACCTGCCATGCCTTGTTTCCAAACCTGCGTATTCTGCGTAAACTGACCCTGAGCCGCCAATTGCTGCAACTGCTGCATATTAAAAGGTCCCTGCTGCTGACCGTTTACCGCAAGATAATATGTTGAAGCGTTTGGAATCGGAGGAGGTGCCATCTGACCGCCCTGATTCATCATATTCTGCTGCATCATCTGCTGCTGGTTCATCATGTTGTTCATCATCATCATGCCCATCATACCTTCCATGCCGCCACCGCCGCCGGGGTTGGATGCCGCCGCTTTCATAGCGTCTGCCTGAGCCTTCTGAGCGTAAGTGTTGATGCCGCCCATTGCGTTGAGACTCATTCTTTCTGCGAGAATCTTGTCAAGTTCCTCAGGAAGATTGATGTTGGAGACGAGCATTTTTGTAAATGTGATACCGTATTCAGGAAATTCCTCATTGATACGTTTTTCACAAATCTGGCTCAAATCCTTGTAATTGCTTGCAAGGTCAAGGAACGGTCTGCCGCTTTCACCGATAGAGTCAATAAGGTTGGTGGTAATCACGCTGCGGAGTTCTTCAACACAGTCTTCCGTCTTGTAACCCGCTGAATTTGCACAGAGTTTTTTAACAAAGTTGCCCGGATCGGTAATCTGCCAAGAGTAAGTTCCGAACGCGCCTATCTGAACCTGACCGAAATCTTTGTCCCTGATCCATACCTTGCCCGGTGTACCCCATTTCTGCGCGATAAATACCGTGGTGTTGATGAAAAGGACTTCACATTTGAAAGGACTGTCAAATCCGTATTTCCAACTTTTGAGCGTCGTTGTAATAGGCATATTCTGAGTCGTCAACTCATAATGACCCGGCTGAAAAATATCACCGATTTCGCCCTCGTTTAAGAATACTGCAACCTGACCTTCGTTTACAGTAAGTTGTGCGCCGTTTTTAATAGCACTGTCTTTCCTTTCAAAGCGTTTCATTACGGTATCCTTGTCAAAAGTCGGACAATAAATACTGTCAATAAGTTCGCCTTTGATGAATTCCTTTGCTTTATCAAACAATCCCATAATTCTTTAAAGTGTTTTTTAGGTTATAAAATTAAGTAATTTTTTACGGCATAAATGTATAATTTTTATTCGATACGCACAAAGGCTTTTAATTATTTTTAACATAAAAAAGTATGTCATTTGCGGATTTTAATCCTAATTTTGACAAAAATTATTTTGCATGTTATGACACAAACTACTGATAACAAAGATTTTAACAAAAAGGAAAAAGTAAAGACCGTCGTCAAATACTTCTTTTGGGATATTCTCTTGATGACGATTTTGATTATCAACTTTATCCTCTTGATATGGGACTGGTTTTATTCGATAGAACTTGTCAACAGTTTTTTTATAGAAAACTGTCCGGGTTTTTCGTCCGTATACGATGACATTCACGCCAACATAAAACTCATTGATTTGTCGTTTGTTGCAATTTATCTGACGGATTTTATAGCGGGCTGGGTAATCTCCGTTGTCAAGCACAAAGAAAAAAAATACAGTTATCCTTTAACGCACTGGTACGATTTGCTCGGCTGCATACCTTCGGGCAGTTTGATTTTTTTAAGGCTTCTGAGAGTTGTTTCCATTATAATCCGCCTTCACAAAAAACACCTTATAAACGTCGGCAAATGGTCAATCGTAAAAAAAGGCATCACCATTTATAACATAATAATAGAAGAGATTTCAGACCGGGTGGTTTTGAACATTTTGAACGGCATAAGGCACAATATAAGTATGGGAACGCCGGTTTCAAAACTGATTTTCTCCGACATAATAGAGCCTCAAAAGCAAAAAATAATTGACATAGTTTTTGAAAAGTTCAAAACCGTTTCAAGTGCGGAATATTCGGCGTACAAAAACGAGATTGCCGGTTATGTGAAAGAAAAAACCAAAGAAGCGATTTCTTCCAACAAGGAAGTTTCTCTTTTGACGAAAGTTCCCGTCATAGGAAGTCAGATAAAAGGTACGCTCGAAAAGTCGGTTTCTGGCACAATAACGGGCGTAATTGACAATATCACAGGGGATTTACTTTCAAACCAAGGTCAGGAAAAACTGAAAACCGTTTCGACGGAAATCACCGATTCTGTCATAAAAGATTTGGAAAAAGACCTACGTCCCGTGATAACGGACATCATTCTCGCGACAGTGGACATCATTGCCAAAACCGCAAACGTAAAGCAGTGGAAACTCGCAAACATCGAA
>JAFXUC010000070.1 GCA_017535325.1 Bacteroidales bacterium
ACTTTTCCTGTAATCCGGTCGGTAAGCATTACGATATGCAACAAATCATCGTCGGAAAACTCGTTTAAGACTTCGCCTTTTTCGTCCTTTTTTTCGTTGTCTTTAAAGACAAAATTCAAAATACCGACGGTATAAACCGCTTGAAGTTCATAATTCCAACGTTCACCCTCTTTGTCTTTTTTCGCCATGTCGCGGATTGGAAAAGATGAATAATAAATGCTTCTGTCTTTAAAAAACTGCTGAAAAACATTCTGCATTTCAACAATAAAACGGTTGCCGCTTTTAGTTGTACAATAGACGTCAAAAATCGCCTTTCTGTCGGCGGCAGTGCGTCCGAGTTGCTCGGAATTCAAATAGGTTATATCCGTAATTTCATCGTGGGGAATCTCAGGATTTTTCTCAAACAAAGCGTTCAAAAAACTGATTAGCAGGTCTTTGTTTAGTTCCGTGCCGAAAAGTTTTTTGAAACCAAAGTCAGTATATGGATTGAAATATTTTGACATAATGCGTTTTATTTTATGAGGTAAAATTACGATAATTTTTTTACAAAAACAAACAAAAAACGGACGAAAAATAATTTCCGTCCGTGTGCTGATTAAACAGCCCTAATAAAGTTTTAGTTCTTACGGATTAGTACCATAGTAAATGATGTATGCTTTAGTATTGTCAACAACATCAGTTGCAATTACGAAGTCAGGATTGCTATCTAAATATACACCTAAAATACCTTCGCCTATTATAACAAATGGCATTCCTACCTCTTCATCTACCATTACAGATACATTATTATTACGTGCTGCAACATTTTCCCATGTTTCATCTTTATAATAGGTTAAATTGAAAGATTCAGAACCAGAATAATCTGTAATCGTAACTGTTAAAACTTGTTTGTAAGTATAGGTTTTCGTATTGTCAAGCAGGTCTGTTGCAGGATTATTATCTGCAAAAATTTGATAAGTGTTTCCATTCTCAGTGAAAGTAACTACGTTTTCGTCTTCATTTACAGTTACACCTACAACATCATCACTCCAAGTAATAGAGCCTTCTTTGTCCAAATAATAGAAAGTTTTATCACTCACCTGAACAGATGAAACTGTCGGAACAGTTACTTCTTTTACTTGACTTGCATAGGCAGTTGATGTTTTCTTAGTACGGAAACTTAACGTTGCACCAGAACTAAGATTTTGGACTGATTTACTTGATAAATCACTCCACTCATCATTGCCAGTAGAATATTCCAAACCTTCAATACTTGACGAAATAGTATAATTAACTGTACCGTTTGTTGTCAGTTCAAACTCTCCTGTAACGGTCGGAGCAGCAGGAGTAGGAGCAATGTTATAAGAATTACCTGCTGAAACGGTTGCTGTTTTTCCGTTGATAGTTACCGTAGTTCCGTTATTAACAACAAGAATACTTCCGTTTGCCAATGTCTGATCTGTTACCTCACCAATGCTATATGTAGCATCAGCACCACTTGTATTCTTTAAAATTGCGATTTGAGGAACCATAGTAAATGGTGATTCAAACTCATACACGCCGCCGGTTTCTTTTAACGTAGAAGTAGCAGAAGAAGTTTCATAAAGATAATTTGCAATTTCACTCCAAGATCCACAAACCACAGCATCTGTCAATGCTGTACCAATAGTAGCAGAAATTTCTACATCAGTTACCACTGCGTCCGCAGTGAAAGTTAAATCCGCTATGAAATCACCATTATCGTTAATAAACTGACCTTTTCCGCTAACGCCGCTTCCAGAAAACGAAATTTCATCATCTTTCTCAAAAGAAATTGCTCCTGTTCCTTCATCCAAAGAAATTTTTGAAATACCTTGTTTCTTACCTGCGTTACCTTTTACGGTTATGGTTTTGAATTGTTTTTCAACTTTTTCCTGACCGTTGTTAACAATTTCGTTGTTATTATCTTCTTTGCTGCAAGATGTTGCAAGCAAAACTGCTGCTGCCAAGGGCAGTACTTTAATAAATGTCCTGTTCATTTTTAATTCCAATTATTCAAACAATTGATTAACAATACTTTGACTACTTGCATTACCAGTCGGGGTAACATTAGAAGCACTTGCTGCCAGCAATATTGTATTGCTTTCGAGCAGAATCTCCTCGAAATCGGGTTTAATGTAAGGCTTTTTCATTGTCGCCGCCTTTACTTCTGCGACATTAAGACTTGCTTTTTTGTCCATTTTTTTTAAAAGTTTAAAGTTTATAAAAAAGAAAAATCCCTTGCGAAAAATGTCATTTCTGACGTTTTCCACAAGGAATTTTTTTATGACTGTCGTAAAATGTAAAATAAAATACACAAATTACCCCCCCCGGATTTACATTTTGTAAAGCGGAGTTGATATGAGTATATTTCATTTCGTTAAACATAGTCAATAAAGATTTTAGTTTATGCGGCAAAGTTATAAAATTTTTTTGAAAAATAAAAAAAAATAGTTAAAATTTTTAGTTTTTAACACAACATAATTCGCCAAAACTCGAAAAATAACTATTTGAAAAATAATGTTTTTTTATTTTTTGGGGTGTAAAAATGGTGCTTTTAGGCACTTTTTATCCTCAAAATTATTTGCAGGAATAAAAAAAATCGTACTTTTGTCTTTCGAACATTTGTGCTGTTTTGTAACTTTTTTGTTTTGTAACTTAGGGGCTACAAGGGTACAAATTTCCCATCAAGTTGAGAGGATATTCTGCCTCTTGTTCTTGAATGAGTGCGAAAATATACCATTAATAATCAATGAATAAATTATTTTGTGAATTAATTTATTTCACAGAAAAAACTTACTAGTTTTGTATTTTTAAAAATACGCTTTTTGAAAATGATTTACACACCGCCTTATAAAATAACAGCAAATGCTGTGAATCTTATTGCTGAAATTTCGGAAAAAGTAGGTATGCTGACCGCGTTTTCCGAAAATCCGTTGCATATAGAATTGCGTAAAAAAAACCGCATAAAAACCATACATTCATCACTTGCAATCGAAAATAACTCGCTGACTATCGACCAGATAACAGCAATTATCGAAGGCAAAAGAGTTTTGGGTTCTCCGAAAGAAATTCAAGAAGTAAAAAACGCCGTTCAAGCATACGATTTGCTTATGGAACTCAATCCTTACAAAGAAAAAGACCTCTTGAAAGCCCATCGTTTAATGATGTCGGATTTAGTTTCTACGAGCGGAGTTTATAGGGAAACAGGCGTAGGAATTTTTAACGGCAAAGAAGTCATACACGTTGCGCCGCCCGCTCAAAGAGTGCCGCTTTTGATGTCGGAATTGTTTGAGTGGTTGAAAAAAAGCAAAGAACATCCGTTAATTAAAAGTTGTGTTTTCCATTATGAATTTGAATATATCCACCCGTTTGAAGACGGTAACGGTCGCACAGGACGGTTGTGGCAAACCGTTATTCTAAAAAAATGGAAGCCTGTCTTTGCATGGCTGCCTGTTGAAACTTTGGTAAAAAAGAATCAGAAAGCATATTACAATGTTTTGAACGTAAGCGACGAAAACGCTGACAGTACTGTTTTTATTGAATTTATGTTGAATTTGATAAACGATACAATATCAGATATTTTAGAAAAACAAAACGAAGAAAAGTTCAGTGTAAAGTTCAGTGTAAAGTTCAGTGTAAATCAGAAAAAAATTCTTTCTGCATTGAAAAACAATCCGTATATAACCCAAACGGAACTTTCAGAAATTGTCGGCATTTCTGAAAAGAGCATCAATTTAAACATGAAAAAACTTCAAAACTCCGACATAATCCGCCGTGTAGGTGCCGATAAAAACGGTTATTGGAAAGTAATAAATGGAGTGCAGTCATCTTGACTGCACCCAAAATTATTTCACCTTCAAAAACTCCTTAAAACTTTCAATGTCAGGATTATACGCCATAGGTTGTTTCATCGGAATGTCCGGTGTTTGCGGATTTAGAATCACGTAGTACGGTTGCGCGTTGATTTTGAATTTTGCCTCCTGAAAATCCGAATTTATTTCGCCGATTGTGTGTTTTCCGTCTTCGGAGAGCGTTCTGTCATCAGTGTAAAGCGCACATACCACAAAGTTGTTTTTCATTATACTCTGAACCCCCGAATCCGACCACACGTTTTCTTCCATTTTGCGGCAGTTAACACAGCCGTGTCCCGTAAAAATCAGCAAAACGGGCTTGTTCTGACTTTTTGCGCACGCCAAAGCCTCGTTGTATTCAAAATACGCTTTTATCCCAAACGGCAACGCCAATTTGTCAGAATACTTCGGCGTAGTGCAAAGCGTTGTCTCTGTTGTAGTTGTCTGACTGTTTGCCGTCATGACAAAATCCTGCGTGGTAATCGGCGGAATATAACCTGCAAGTGCTTTTAGCGGTGCGCCAAACATACCCGGAATCATGTAAACGGTAAAAGACAACGTTAAAACCGCCAACAAAATTCTCGGCACTTTTATATGCTCCAAGTCGCTGTCGTTAGGCAGTTTAAGTTTTCCGATTAAATACAAAAACAGCATAACCCCGATTGCAATCCAAATTGCGAGATAGGTTTCACGGTCGAGAATGTGCCAGTGGTAAGTCTGGTCGGCAACGCTCAAAAATTTTAAGCCCAACGCCAATTCTATAAAGCCCAAAACAACTTTCACGGTGTTGAGCCAGCCGCCTGATTTGGGCAGTTTTTTCATAATTTCGGGGAAAAACGCAAACAGCGTAAACGGCATCGCAAACGCGAGCGAAAATCCGAACATCGCTGTTACCGGTTTCAAAAAGTTGTTGCCCGCCGTTGATTCCACCAAAACCGAGCCTACAATCGGTCCCGTGCAGGAAAAACTTACCAAAACTAAAACAAACGCCAAGAAAAACACTCCGATTAAACCGCCTTTGTCGCCGCGTTTTTCGGCTTTGTTGATAAGGCTTGACGGCATTACGATTTCAAACATTCCGAGAAACGAGAGCGCAAACACAAAAAATATTATAAAAAATATTACATTCGGCAGCCAATGCGTACTAAGAGTGTTAAAAATACTTGCCGTAAAGTTTTCTCCGCCTAATAAATTGGAAAGTATAATTAAAACTGCAACCGGCAAAGTGTAAAGTAAAATTATACTCAGACCGTAAACCAAAGCGTGAAATTTGCCTTTTCCGCTTTTGTCTTTTAAGAAATAAGTTACGGTCATCGGAATCATCGGGAAGACGCACGGCGTAAAAATTGCCGCCAATCCCGCAAGAAATGCAATCAAAAATATTTTTAGTAACGAATCTTCGTTTTCTGTTTTAACAGGTTGAATGACAATCTTTTGTGTTGTGTCGGGTGTAGTTGTTACCGCCGCTTTTATAGTGTCAATAGGCGGCGGCAAGATTGTATCATTTTTTTCGGGCGTAACTTCCGCTGTTTTAACGGGTTCCGTTACTATCGGCTCTTTTTTTTTTGAGCCGCAGCCACGTTGATGGAAAAATCTTTCTTAACCATCGTGCACATAAAATTGTCGTCGCACGCCTGACCTTTGATTTTTCCCGTTACGGTAAACGCCTCATTTTTAGCAGGTTTGATAACGATTTTGAATCCTGCTTTGCCGCGGAAAAATTTTTCCGTAACTTCAAAAATCTCTTCGTAATGCTCTTGCGGAGTTTGAAGTTCGATGATTTTGCCGTCGGTCGTAAACGCGGAATTTTCGTCCAAAGTGATTGTCAGCGGCATTGACGCGCCCGCAGGATTGTAAGGCGAGTACAGCCTGAAACCTTCGTTAATAGCAGCATTGAACAAAAGTTCAACGTTGCCGTTAGAGAGGTTTTTCGCGGAAAAAGTCCACGAAACATTATCTTTGTTTTGCGCGTAACTTACTGTAAACGCGAAAATTAACGTCAGTATAAAAAATATTTTCTTCATTTTTTCTCAGGTGAATTTTTAAGAATTTCACTAATTAAGGTGTAGAATTTTTTAACGGATTTTATTTCGAGTTTTTCGTTCGGGGTGTGAACGCCGAACATTGTCGGGCCGAGCGAAAGAGCCTCCATTTCTGCATGTTTTGCGGTGATGATTCCGCACTCCAAGCCTGCGTGAATTGCCGTAACGAGCGGTTTTTCGCCGAAAAGTTTTTCGTAAACCGCCGTCGCCTCTTTCAGCAAAACGCTGTCCGTATCAGGCTGCCAGCCGGGATATTCGTCCGTAAACTTGATTTCCGCGCCCAAAAATTCTGACTGAAATTTCATCACGCCTTTTAAATAATCGCATTGCGTTTGCGACGAACTGCGCATAAGGCAGAGGATTTTTAACTCGCCGTTTTCTGTTTTTGCAACTGACAAATTGTTTGAAGTCTCCACCAAGCCGGGCATATCCGCGCTCATTGCGTAAACACCTGAAATTATGGTGCTTATCAGCATTTTAACGGTTTTGAAACTCTCGTCTGTAAGCGAACTATTTTCTTTACAATCCGCGATTTCTTGGATAAAAATTTTGCCGTCGGGGTCGCTTTTGTGATATTCCGACGAAAGTATTTTTTGAAAATCTTTTACTGCGTTTTTAAAATTTTCTTCTTCCGTTTTGGGAACAAAAACCGTTGCAACGGCTTCTCTCGGAATTGCGTTGTGCATATTTCCGCCCTCAAAACTTTTGACTTTTAAGTAGTTAACTTTGTTGAAAAATCTGAACAAAAGTTTTACGGCGTTAGGACGGTTTTTGTGAATGTCGCTGCCTGAATGTCCGCCCATAAAGTCGGCAACTTTTACCGAAAAACATTTGTAATCTCCGCTAACTTGCTCGTATTCAAGTTTTTTAGCGATGTGTACGTTAACACCGCCTGCGCAGCCGATATAGAAAATATTGTCTTCTTCCGAGTCGAGGTTAAGAAGGAATTTACCGCTTAAAGTGCCGGGTTTAAGACCGTTTGCGCCGGTTAAGCCTGTTTCTTCGTCAACGGTGATAAGAGCCTCGATGTCAGGGTGTTGAAGGTTTTTATCTTCAAAAACCGACATTATTGCCGCAACGCCTGCGCCGTCGTCAGCACCCAAAGTTGTGCCGTCAGCCTTTACAAAACCGCCGTCAATAACCGTTGTGATGGAGTCGGTAAGAAAATCGTGTTTTTTGTTTTCGTTTTTTTGCGGAACCATGTCGCAATGTGCTTGAAGCACAACGGGTTGACGGTTTTCCATTCCTGCGGTTGCCTTTTTTGACCAAATGACGTTGCCCGCAGAATCCTTATATGATTTGTCGGCGAATTTTTTTCCGAAATTCAATAAAAAATCCGTAATTTTTTCCTCGTGTTTTGAAGGACGGGGAATCAGAGTGATTTCGCGGAAATTTTTCCAAAAAATTTCCGGCTCTAATTTTAAAATGTTTTCGTTCATTTTTCTTTAAAAAATTTTTCGCAAAGGTAATAATTATCGCACAAAATTTCTACTAATATTTATTAATTTTGGTGAATTTGGCTTTTTATATAAAAATTTTAATAAATTTGCAAAGAGAAAATTTTTGGCAAGGTAATGAAGAAGATTACGTTAATATTCTGTATATTAATATTTTGCGGTTTTTCAAAGGCGCAAGATACAACGGTTTTTCATTCCGTTATGGACGATTTTAACCGCTGTTATGAGGCTGCGCTTGCCTCAGAAAGCGACAGTTTGAAAATAAAAAACGCTCTCTCGGCTGCGGATATTTTGGAAACAGCGCTCAAAGAAGACGGCGTTTTCGGATATAATTTCTATAAAATCAAAAATCTTTCTTCCGTCGTATCCTCTGACGGCAGGGTGAGGGTTTTGACTTTTGGAATTGCTTTAAATTCAGGACGTTATGCTTATCACGGCTTTGTACTTTATTTCAACGGAAAAACTGTCAGGGCAACAAGACTGAAAGAGGCAGAAAAAGACTCTCTTGACCTCTCTCATGCCGACATGCAGGCTCAGAACTGGTTTGGCGCGGTCTATTACGAGATAACCCGTTTCGGCGACTCCAAGCACCCGGTTTACGCGCTTTGCGGCTGGGACGGAGCGGACATGTTCGTCAACCGCAAAGTTTTGGAGCAGGTTGTTTTTACGCCGTCGGGTACGCCGAGGTTCGGAGGCAGGTTTCAGAGCGAGACCTCTGACGACAATGTGCGCCTTGTTTTCACCTATACCGAGAGGGCGGCGATGAGCCTTTCTTACAACAAAAAAATGAAGGCAATCGTCGGCGACCATCTCAATACCCTGCCGCAGTTCAAAGGCAATCCCCGTTTTTACGGTCCTGATATGACTTTTGACGGGTTTTATTACGATTCAGGAAAGTGGTATTATCTTGAAGACGTGGACGTAAAACTAAAATAAAGAAGCAAAAATGAAAAAGAAGTTGTGTGTTTTTATGCTGGCGGCGTTTGCCGTTTTGACGTTTTTTTCTTCGTGCGGCGTGGTCAAAAACTGCGATGAAATCGGAATGGAGTTTTACCAGTGTCTGCGTGACGGCAATTACGAAGGCGTGCTGCCTTTGCTTGACAAGGAGGCTCTGAAATATACTCCGGAAGAAAAATGGATAGACGGTCTTAAATACAAGGCGAGAAGTCTCGGTGCGATGTTTAAGCCGCAGCGTATTGCCTTTGAAACCGTTACTATGGAGCGCGTAACAAGGGTCGGAATAAAATACAAAGTGATTTACGCCGGAGCCGACATGTATGAAAAGTTGGAGTTTATAGAACGGGACGGAGAATACAAAATCACGTTTTACCAGTATAATCCCGACTCATTGCTTGTTGACTAAGAAAAAAACAAAAAATGATGACGGAAACGGCGTTGAAAGCACTCAACAAACTTATGGCATTGTGTTCAAAAACCGAAAAATGCGAACTCGATGCTTTTACTTACATGACTTCTCACGGGTGCAGCGACGAAGAAGCGGCTCTCGGTGTTGAGTATCTTGTTGAAAACAAGTATGTTGACAACAGACGTTATGCGGAAAGTTTTTTTTCCGACAAACTGAGGTTTTTGAAATGGGGCAGAAAAAAAATTGTCAGCCGTCTGAGGCTCAAAAAAATCTCCCCTGATGATATAAATTATGTTTTGGAAGTCTTTTCTGACGTTGAGGACGAAAAAAAAATTATGAAAGACGAATTGGCAAAAAAATTGCGGGGTATAAAAGAAAGTCTCCCTAAAAGAAAAGTTTGGGAAAAACTCATGCGTTTTTGCCTTTCGCGGGGCTACGACGTCGGAATATCTTCAAACGTAATTGACGGATTGTTGAAAGATTATTAACTCGCTTTATGGAAAGACAACAAACAATACTTGCCGTAGACGACAGCAGTCTCAACCTTGTAATGTTAAGCGCAATGCTTGGCAGCGATTATAGGGTTGTAACCGCTCAGGACGGCGTACAGGCTGTAATCGCGGCTGTTAACGAAAAGCCTGACTTGATTTTGCTTGACATTATGCTGCCCGGAAAGGACGGTTTTGAAATTTGTACGCAGTTGAAGAAAAATTCCAAAACCAAGGATATTCCCGTTATGTTCATCACGGCGCGTGCCGATTCTCAAAGCATCGTCAGGGGGCTTACTATCGGGGCGTGTGATTATGTCTGCAAGCCTTTTGCAAGCGACGAACTCTTGAACAGGATAAAAATTCAGTTGGAGGCCGCCTCGCGCCAGAAAATTCTTGCGGGACGTTTGCAGGAGGCTGAAAAACGTGTCGAAATTCTCGACCGCAAATATTCCGTCCTCCAAATGATGAAAGACAATATGCCCTGCGCCGAAATGATTTGCGAGAGAAACGGCAAAATCGTCTCCGCTTCGCCTTCCTGCAACAAGGTTTTCTGTTATCAGGGCGAGATTGACGGTCTTGATTTTTGGGATATTGCCGAGACCGAAAAGGACAGGGACGTTCTCAAAGACTTTTTTGACGGCGTTTTGGAAAAAGGTCAGTCGGTTTTAAGATATGTTGTCACCCGTAAAAAAGGCGGCAGAAAACTTGTCCTTGAATCCAAGGGAAAACTGCTTGACAAGTCGAGCGGATTAATTGTTGTTAACACCGAAAACATCACGGGCGCACTTTCGTCGCAGGTTGACGTCAGAAAAAATCTTGAATTTCAAAAAGACCTGAGACTGATTTCGCAGACAGCGGGCGGTATTCAGGGGTTTACTTCGGCGTGCATTTATCTTGTTAATTCGCTCATGAAGTTGACAAGCGCGTCGGAAATAATCCTGCTTTTGGGCAGAAAAGACAAAAAGACGGAATTTTTCTATCACAACAGCCGTCTTAAAACCTGCAAAAAAGGACAACTTCCTCCAACGGAAAACGATTACAGCGGTTTTGTAAGGCTTTTGAAAGAAAACTCCGGCTCTGTGATTTGCAACATTCAAGACCCGTATATTCCGAAAGTGATTTCGTCAAGAGGGCAGAGGTATATCCTTTATCCGATAGTTATCGGCGAAATGCTGGCGGGAGTATTTTATGTGTGCAAAAATTCCGTTTCGGGAATCACGCAGGAAAACGTTTACGCGGTGGCAACGGTTGCGGGCTTGGTCAAAAACAACATAAACAAAAAGATTTACGAAAAGAAAATTATAAGACAGGAAAAGGAGATTTCCAACCTTTTTAAATACAACGCCAACGGCATAATTTCCGTTGATCAGGATTTTATACTTCAACGTTACAACCGCCGTTTCTTGGAACTTTTTGACATTCCGGGCAGTGCCGATTTTACGGGCAGAAGGCTTGACACGGTGCTCAAAGGTCAGGTCTTAAAAGACGTTGTCCGTCTTATCGACAAGGTCGGAAAACCGCCTTTGTTTGAGACCGCGCCGCTTGTGCAGTTGAAAGAGGACGGCTCAAAAATGTACATCGAGGCCACGGCTTCAAAAATCACCGTTGCTGGCGATACGATATGTTCTTTGGTTTTTGCGGACGTAACGGGGCTCAGAAATATCGACAACGCCGTCCTTACCGCAACCACTCTCGCCGAGGAAAAAGAACGGACAAGGCTTGCGCAGGAACTTCACGACGGTCTCGGAGCGCAGTTGTCGAGCATCAACATTTACATCAACCTGATTCTCTCTGGCGGCGTGGAGACTTCCGAAATTTTCCGGACTCTGAAACTTACGAAAGACATTCTCGGCGAGGCGATTTCGGGCGTAAAAGAGATTGCGGACAATCTTCACCCCGTGATTTTGACACGTTTCGGACTTGTGGCGACGATTAACAACATAATAGAAGGCTTGGAAAATTCAAGGCTGATAAAATTCGGTTTTACACATTCCGAATACGTCCCCTTGGAAGACAAAAACCTCGAACTGAACGTTTACCGTATTATCAATGAGTTGATTAACAATACGATGAAACATTCAAAAGCAAAAAATACGGCTATAAGCCTTGTCAGCGAAAAAGATTCGCTTGTCTTGGAATATGCCGACGACGGAGTCGGTTTTGACTCTTCGGTGGTCTCGTATTCGGGCGACTCAAAATCCGGACACGGACTTCAAAACATAAAGGCGAGGGTAAAGGCTGTTGACGGAAAGTTCTTTTTCAGGTCTTCTCCGGGGCGCGGTTTTCAGGTTTTGATACGGATTCCCGTCCTTCACAAAGAAAAAAATTAAAAGTTGAATAAAAAATAAACCTATTATAATATGAGCAAGATAAAAGTAATACTTGTAGACGACAAATTGGTATACAGAAATGCCATAAAAACATTGTTGCAGAAATTGGGCGATGTTGATATTATCGCAGAGGCCTCTAACGGAAAGGAGTTTCTAAACCTTCTTGACACCTGCGATCCCGACCTCGTTTTTATTGACATCGAAATGCCGGAAATGAACGGTATCGAGGCAACGAAAGAGGCTCTTAAAATCAATCCCGCTTTGGTTATAATCGGACTTTCTATGTACGACAACAAGAAGTATGTCAACGATTTGATAGAGGCCGGTGCAAGAGGCTATCTCTTGAAACTGAGCGACAACGCTTCAATTTTCTCGCAGATTCTCAAAAATCCGAGAGCAGAGGTTTTCTTCTCAAAGGAAATCTCTCCCGAAAAAGACACCGCAGAAAACAGCAAAAAGACGGTTTTGATTGCGGACGATTTTGAGAACACCCGTTTTGTCATCGAGTTCACCCTGAAACAGGCTGGCTACGACGTTATCAAAGCCTGCGACGGTCAGGACGCTTTGAAATATTTTGACGGCAGAAAAATCGACCTTCTTGTCACCGACCTCAACATGCCGAGGAAAAACGGTCTTGAACTGGCTGAAACCGTGAAAAAAATCCCTCAGTACAGGGGCATTCCGATTCTTTTGCTGACCACCGAAATCAACGAGGAAAAGAAACAAAAGTCCAAACAAATCGGCATTACCGGCTGGATTCAAAAACCTTTTGTCATCGACAAGTTTTTGATGTTCATCAAGAAAGCCCTTCAATAAAAAGAAAAGCGTTTTGTTTGAAGAAAAACCGTTAAAAATTTAAGTGATTTCGCGATGATGTTGGAGCAGTTTAAACAAAAATATATCGAAGAGGTCAACGACCTTCTAAACGATCTTGAGGATACGGTTCTCGTCTTGGAGCAGAATCCGGGTTCGGCTGACGGTATTAATCAGGTTTTCCGCGTGATGCACACCATAAAAGGCACGGCGGGAATGTATGATTTTAAGACGGTGGAAAAAATCACGCACGATGTCGAAAGCATTTACGGCAAAATCCGCGACTCCTCGCTTTCGGTAAGCACCGAGGTTTTGAACGTAACTTTGGATGGCGTAGACCTTATCCGCAATCTGCTCAAAAACGGCGAAAGCAGTCTTCAAGAAGAAGTTGCCGCCTTTTTTGTAAAATTGGCGGCGGTGTCTTCCGACTCTGACGGCGGTGAGATGTTTTCCCCCGTCGGCGTTGCTGACTCAGGGCAGGCAGGCGGCGGTTTTGTTACCTATTACCTGCTTTTTGAGCCGGAGGCTGACATCAAAGACCGCGGCATTAACATCAGCGGTATCCTTTCCGACATTGACGCGGCGGGCGAGGGCGTTATAATGCCCCGTTACCGCACCGGAGATGCCGCCGGAAAATACAACACTTACTGGGAGGCGGTTTTTTCAACGCAGAAATCTTATCAGGATTTGACCGAGATTTTCCTTTTTGTGGAAGACGAGGTAAAAATCACGAAACTTGCCGACGGCGATCTTTTCAAAAATCCGGATTTTATTGCCGAACTTTCCTCGCTTCAAGAGGCTGAGCAGAATTATTTTGACATTCAGAAGTTGGCAGCCTTTGCGGGCGGCGGCAAAAATCCCGCAGTTCAGCAGCCTTTGTCCGCGGAAGAAAAGCCTGTAAAAAAAGCCGTCAATAAAGAGAACACCGTTTCGGCGGAAGAAAAAATCATAAATCGCGCCGTTGCTGCTGCCGACACCAAAACAAGCAGCGTAAAAGTGGATTCCGACAAGTTGGACGAACTTATGAACCTTGTTTCGGAACTTGTTACCACAAAGGCGGAAATGATGTTGCTTTTTGAAAAATACAACATTCAGGAACTCGGAACGCTTTGTGAAAAAGTAGACCGTCTTTCCAACCGTTTCAAAGACAACGCGCTCTCTATCCGTCTTGTACCGATTGAAAGTCTTATGCTGAGGTTTCAGCGTTTGGTAAGGGATTTGAGTGCAGAGTTAGGCAAAAAAATTGATTTCAAAACCGACGGTACGGACACCGAACTCGACAAAACCATTATCGACAACCTATCAGTGCCGCTGATGCACATTATCCGCAACAGCATCGACCACGGAATAGAATCGCCTGAGGTAAGGCTCGCAAACAACAAGTCTGAACACGGACTTATCAAGTTTACGGCTTTTTATTCCGGCAACAATGTTTTCATTCAGATTCAGGACGATGGCGCGGGTATGGATTGCGAGGCGTTGAGAAAAAAAGCAATAGAACGCGGCTTGTTGAAGCCTTCCGACAATCCTACCGACAAGCAGTTGATGGAGTTGATTTTTGTGCCGGGCTTTTCAACGGCAGAAAAAGTTACGGGTATTTCCGGGCGCGGTGTCGGAATGGACGTTGTAAAACAAAACATCGTAAAACTGCGCGGCGAAATAGAAGTTACCTCCGAAAAAGGCCTCGGCACGGCGGTAACGATAAAACTGCCTTTTACACTGAGCATTATTGATACTTTGCTTGTCTCGATAGACAAAACTTTGCTTTTAGTTCCCGTTTATATGATTGATAGTTGCACTCAGATTACAAGACGGCAGTTGGAGGCTGACAACGGCAGATTTATCTACGAAGGCGAGCCTACTACGATTATAGATTTGAGAAAAGAACTTGAATTTTCGGGCAAACCGCCCAAAACAGAACATGTTGTTGTCGTCAATTACAAAGATGATATGCACGTGGGGCTTATCGTTGACAAAATTATCGGCGAACATCAGGCGGTATTAAAATCACTCGGAAAATATTTCGCAAATCAAGAATATATTTCAGGAGGAAGTATTTTGGGAGACGGCAGCATTGCCCTTGTTTTGGACGTGCCGAAGTTGATAAAACAAATGGAAAAATCTGAAAACTAAAAAACAAAAAATATGGAAGATTATAGCAGTGCAATACCGTATCTTTCGTTTCAACTTAATCAGGATTTGTATGCGTACAAAATTTCGGACGTGGTTGAAGTGATTGATTTGCAAAAAATTACCGTGATTCCTAAAACTCCGCCCTATATTATGGGTGTGATAAATTTTAGGGGTGATATTTTGCCTCTGATAGACATTAGAAAGGAGTGCGGGCTTAATTGCGACAGCGATTTTGACGTGGACAGCGTTATCATAGTTTTGGACGTCAACAAGGAAGATAGTGAAAATCGTTTTCTTGTCGGCTCCATTGTCAACGCAGTGAGGGACGTTGTGGAGGTAAAACCTGTTGACATTATGCCGATACCAAATTTTGACAACAGAATCAATCCAGAATTTGCGGAAGGCATTTTCAAACACAACGACAATTTTATAACGGTTTTGGATATTCCCGCCGTTTTTTCCATTGATAAAAATATGCAAAGCAAACAGAACAGATTATGAAATTTGGGTTTAAAAATATTTTTTCGGCGGATAAATTCAGAAATTTGTTTTTTAGCAGCAAAATCAGCACTATAATCCGCCGCTGGATGGTTGGAATGGTTTTGTGCGCCCTCGGCTTAAAATTTTTGTATTCGGTTATAAATCTTAATCGTGCTTTGGAAAATGCCTCATTCGGTAGTTTAAGGCAGGTTGTAGCCGTAGCAAAAAGCGGCATTACAAAAAGAATAGATAAGTGCATATATGAGTGCGGTGTTTTGGCTAAGACTTTTACAACGCCTGTTATTTCGGATTCTTTGAGCGTAAATTTCAGCCGTAACGACATTATAAAAATTCTCGGCGTTAACTATATTGACGATAAGGCGTGCGAGGTTATGGGCGTTTATTACGACTGGGAGGCTTTTGACGGCAAGGACGAGCAGTTGAAAAAAGATCCGTTGTTTGAAAAATATTACGGCAGAATGTGTTATTTTTATTCACGTTATAAGTCGGATATTTTGCCGGATATGAATTTTGTTTTTGACGAAAAGATGTTTGTCGACCTCAAAAAGAGTAATCATACGCAGGTTTTTCCGCCGGTGGAAGTGCCTATACGAGGCGACAGAAAAAATGTTATTCCTGTTTTTGTGCCTATTGAGAGAAACGGTAAATTTTTCGGAACGGTTTTTTGTTATCTTAACGTTGATTTCTTAACGAAGACCGTTTCGGCTGCCAGAGAGTGGAAAGAGTTATCAGAGGTTATGATTGTTGACAATAATTCAAACATTGTAACTTCTTCTTTGGAAAACAACTTTTTGGGCAAAAAGGTTGCTGAAATTCTGCCCGATGTCAACGGCACCGAACTTCTTTCTGTCAAGGATAGAATGCCGTATAGAGGGGCTGGTTTGGTTTTTTTGACTGAGCATATAGAATTTGCGCCGGGCAACCGTTGGACGATTTTTAGTTATATGCCTGAGAATCATCTTTCTGACGGTTTGAGTCTGAGGATAAAGTCGATGCTGGGTTTCAGTGTTATTATTTTGGTTGTGGTATTGAGTGCCGCGATTGTAATCGGAAAGAAAATTGGTTCGCCGTTGAAAGAAATGCTTCACGGTGTTAACATGTTGAATAGGGGAAATCTTGGCGTAGTTTTCAAGCCTACTTCGCGTAAGGTTAAGACGGAAATTTCGCAACTTTTGGATTTGTTGGCAGAATTTGTAGGTAAACAGCGTAAAATTGTTTCAGAGGTTAAGCAGTCGGCTGCTAACATCAAAAATTCGGGCAAGGAGTTAGCGCGTTCGGCCTCTATGGTTGCTACGGGGTCTTCGGAGCAGGCTGCGGCGAGTCAGCAGGTTTCTACTGCCGTTCAGGAGATGACAAGTTCCATAAAGCGTAACGCGGACAGTGCAAAACAAACCGAAGAGATTACCAATCAGGTTGCAAACTCTGTATTGCGTGCCAACGAATCTGTAAAAGAAACGGTGGATTCTATGAAAATTATAACGGATAAAATCAGCATTATCAATGAGATAGCAGGAAAGACTGACTTATTGGCTGTTAATGCGGCGATAGAGGCTGCCAGAGTAGGGGAGGCGGGCAAAGGTTTCTCGGTTGTGGCAGGCGAAATCCGAAAACTTGCTGAGCGTTCTCAGGCGGCGGCAAAAGAGATTGACGAACTTACTTTCAACGGTGTGCGTCAGGCTGAAAGTTCGGGCAGTCTTTTGCAGCAGTTGGTTCCTCAAATGGACAAGACAACGGAACTTATTCACGATATTGCTGCTTCATGTTCGGAGCAGGATATAAGTGCGGTTCAAATCAGCAATGCCATTCAGCAGTTGGACAACATTATTCAGCAAAATGCTGCGACTTCGGAAGAACTTTCAACCTCGGCTGCTGAGGCAAAATCGCAAGCCGAAAATCTTGACGCTTTGATGTCTTATTATCATTTTGATAACTATTCCGACAGCGAAATTCAGGCACTAACAAAGCAGGCTCAGGATATTTTGAATAAGATTGAAGTGCTGAAAAGGCAGCAATAAAAAAAATGACTATAATAAAAAAGGCTGTCAATTTGACAGCCTTTTTTATTATAAGGGATTGGGAAAATTCTAATACATTCCGCCCATTCCCGGGTTAGGCATTGCGGGAGCAGCGGGTTTGTCTTCTTTCTTTTCAGCGATAACACATTCGGTTGTAAGGAGAGTTCCTGCAACTGAAGCTGCGTTTTCGATAGCAACTCTTGATACTTTTGTCGGGTCGATAACGCCGGCTTTTTTGAGGTCTTCGTAAACGCCTGAGAAAGCGTTGTAACCGAATGAACCTTTACCGTCTTTAACGTTCTGAACAACAACAGAACCTTCTTCTCCTGCGTTTTCAACGATTTGACGAAGCGGTTCTTCAAGAGCGCGTTTAATGATAGCGATACCGGTGTTTTGGTCTTCGTTGTCGCCTTTGAGGTCTTTGAGAGCCTCGATAGCGCGGATATAACTTACTCCGCCGCCGGGAACGATACCTTCTTCAACGGCTGCACGTGTTGCGCTAAGAGCGTCTTCTACGCGGTCTTTTTTCTCTTTCATTTCAACCTCAGATGCTGCGCCTACGTGGATAACTGCTACGCCGCCTGCAAGTTTAGCAAGTCTTTCGTGAAGTTTTTCTTTGTCGTAGTCAGAGGTAGATTTTTCGATTTGAGCCTTAATTTGGTTAACTCTATCTTTGATAGCCTCTTTGTCGCCGTTGCCGTTAACGATAGTTGTATTTTCTTTGTTGATGACAACTTTGTCGCAAGTACCGAGCATGTCGATGGTTGCGTTTTCGAGTTTGAGACCAGTCTCTTTTGTGATAACTGTACCGCCTGTCAAAATAGCGATGTCTTGAAGCATTTCTTTTCTTCTGTCGCCAAAGCCCGGAGCCTTAACTGCTGCAACTTTGAATGAGGGGTTTCTAAGTCTGTTAACAACCAATGTTGCAAGAGCCTCGTCGGTAACATCTTCTGCAATGATAACGAGTGCATGTCCCTGAGTTACAACGGGTTCAAGGATAGGCATAAGGTCTTTCATCATCGAGATTTTCTCATCGTGAATCAAGATGTAAGGTTTCTCGTAAACGCCTTCCATTTTTTCAGAATCGGTGATGAAATAAGGAGAAATGTAGCCTCTGTCAAACTGCATACCTTCTACAACGTCAACAGAAGTTTCAGCAACTTTTGCCTCTTCGATTGTGATAACGCCTTCTTTTTTAACTTTTGCCATTGCCTCGGCGATAAGTTTACCGATTTCGGGATCGTTGTTAGCAGAAATGCGGGCAACAGCCTCTATTTTTGAATTGTCATCGCCAACCTCTTCTGAATTTGCTTTGAGGTTTTCAACAACTTTTGCAACAGCCTTGTCGATACCGCGTTTAAGGTCGGTAGGATTAGCACCTGCTGTAACGTTTTTCAAACCTACGCCAACGATAGCCTGAGCCAAAACGGTTGCGGTTGTTGTACCGTCGCCTGCGAGGTCGTTAGTTTTAGAGGCAACCTCTTTAACGAGTTGTGCACCCATGTTCATGAACGGATCGTCAAGTTCGATTTCTTTTGCAACCGTAACACCGTCTTTTGTGATTTGGGGAGCACCGAATTTTTTCTCGATTACCACGTTGCGGCCTTTGGGTCCGAGTGTGGTTTTTACTGCGTTTGCAAGTTCGTCAACACCTTTTTTCAAAAGGTCTCTTGCTTCGATATTGTATTTAATTTCTTTTGCCA
>JAFXUC010000071.1 GCA_017535325.1 Bacteroidales bacterium
AAACGGACAAAGATTGAAGGCGTTAAAAATATTTTTACCTTCGGGATATATGGTGTGAGTTTTGTATTCCTCTTTGACAAAATCCGTAAGTGTCTTAAAATAAGGCTTTTCAAATTCGTCAGAGAGAACTTTTTTCCAACTCTCTTCAATTTTTACGTCCATAGTTTTTAAAAACTGTTTTTTTCTTTTAAATTCTTAAAACCTTCGCCCAAAACTTCACTTGCATCCAAAACCGCCATAAATGCTTTCGGGTCGGTTTCGCGAATAAAATCTTTCAACTCTTCTACCTCTTTTCTTTCAAGAACGGTGAGAATGATACTTTTTTCGGCGTGTTCGTACATACCTTTGCCGACAAGATATGTGCCGCCTCTATCCATCTCTTTCAGAATTCTTGAACGTATTTCTGAATGTTTGTCAGAAATAATTAATAGTGCTTTTTGAACGCTCATACCTTGAAGCACAATGTCTATCGTTTTGCCGGTTATATAAATGATAATCAGCGAGAAAAGCGGAATTGCCCAAGAATGAAACGCCGCAATACTCATCAAAACGACAACTGCATCAACAGAGATTTGAAGTTTTCCAAGCGGCTGCCTTGTATACTTTGCCAACATCGCAGCAATAGCGTCCGTACCGCCTGACGAGGCTTTGGCTTTGAAAACCAAACCGCTACCTATTCCGACCAACAATCCGCCGAAAATTGCCGACAACAAAGGCTCGTTTTCGACTAACGGCTCATAGCCCCAAGTAAACTCCAACAACGTGGTACTGAGCGACATAGACGTAAAACCGATGACCGTTTTGAAACCGAATCCCGCACCGATTAACCTCATTCCCAAAAGCGTTATCGGAATATCCATTAAAAGCGACAATGCTCCGATAGGCAAACCTTCGGGGAAAGTTTCAAAAACGCCTTTTGTTAAGTGGTGAATCATAATCGAAATGCCGTACACGCCGCCCGGAACAAATTTGTAAGGCGAGACAAACAAAATAAACGCAACGGCAACGATAAACGATCCGGTAACAATGAGCAAATATTGACCGAGGGTTTTGCCCGTAATTTTGCTTAGCATATTACGACCTCCGGCTCCAATTTGATACCGAATTTTTCTTTGACGGCTTTTTGAATTTGTTTCATAAGGTTAACGGCGTCTTTGCCTGTTGCACCACCTAAGTTAACCATTACCAACGCGTTATATTTTGCGACACCAATTCTCGCACCTTCTTCCGGCTTTTTGAAACCGCAAATATCAATCAATTGACCTGCCGAAAGTTTTATGCCACCGTTTTCAGTAGGATAATTTCTCAAATCGGGAAAATCTTTAACTAATTTTTCAAATGCCGCTTTGGTGATTTCCGGATTTTTGAAAAAACTGCCTGCATTTCCGAGTTTTTTATAATCGGGCAGTTTTTCTTTGCGAATTGCCGTGATAACCCTACGCATAATGGACGGTGTCAAAACGGCAAACTCTTTCAACCTTTCTTCTAAATTACCGTAAGTAACTATGGCTGAGAATTTTTTGGAAAGTTTGAAAGTAACCGCAGTGATAAACACCTTGTCTAAAAATTCGGTCTTAAAAATCGATGTCCTATAACCGAATTTACAATCTTCTGCCTTAATGCTTTTCAACGTAAAATCCTCAAAATCATAATATTCTATTTCGGTAACATAGTTTTTGACCTCTGCTCCGTATGCGCCTGCATTTTGAAAAGTTGCCCCACCGACAGTGCCCGGAATCGAAGAAAGATTTTCCAAACCTGACCAGCGGTTTTTGAGGGTGTATTCAATGAAACCGTCCAAATCTTCGCCCGACGAGGCTTTTATCGTAACGATTTCGTCGTCTTCGTTCAAAACTTTTATTCCTTTCATAAGGTTTTTTAAGACAACGCCTTTGAAATCCTTTGTGAAAAGAATATTGCTGCCGTTGCCTAAAACAAGGCGCGGCATTTCAAAGTATCTTCTTTTTCTGACAAAATTTTCAATGTCGTCTAAGCCGGCAATTTCGATGTAGATTGCCGCTTTCGCATCAATGTTGAAGGTATTCGCCTCCTTCAACGAAAAATCCGAATATATAAGCATGTTTTTATTTTTTTATCCGATTAAGTTCAGCATTTTGACAGTTGCTTTGATGGCGGCTTCTATCTGGTCGGCATCAAGTCCGCGTGTGTGAATGAGTTGACCGTTGTTGTTCCAAGTGATGACGGTTTCCACAAGAGCGTCCGTTTTGCCTCCCGGCGGTATCGAGACTTTGTAATCGGCAAGTATAGGGTGGGTTTTGCCGAGTTTGTCGTAAATTTTCCATAAGGCTTTCATAAAAGCGTCATACTGACCGTCGCCCGGTGAAGTTGCCTCATATTCAGAGCCTTCAATCGAGATTTTGAGCGTTGCAACGGGTTTTAGTCCGAGCGAAAGGTTAAGACTATAATTTATAATTTTGACCCTTTCCTGAATCATAGAACCGTCCCTTAGAACCTCCGAAATTATAAACGGCAAATCTTCCGTCGTAACATTTTCTTTTTTGTCGCCGAGTTCTATTATCCGCTTGGTAATCAGTTTTATCTGTTCGGGATTTAAGTGAATGCCAAGTTCTTCAAGGTTTTTGTTTATGTTTGCTTTACCTGACATTTTGCCAAGCGCGTAAGTCCTCACGCGTCCGAACCTTTCGGGAAGAAGTTTGTTGAAATAAAGGTTTGCCTTGTTGTCGCCGTCAGCATGAACGCCGCTACACTGCGTAAAAACACTTTCGCCGACAATCGGTTTGTTGTTAGGAATCCTTATGCCCGAAAACGTTTCCACAAAACGGCATATATCGGTAATTCTGTGTTCGTTGAGATTGTTTTCGATTTCCAAATAATCGTTCAAAATACCGAGAACCGAGGCAAGCGGCGCGTTTCCAGCCCTTTCGCCGAGACCGTTAACAGTGGTGTGAATGCCCGTTATGCCAGCCTTCAAAGCCGCATAAACGTTAGCAACCGCCATATCATAATCGTTATGTGCATGAAAATCAAAACGTTTGCCCGGATATTTCGTAACGATTTCTTTGCAAAATTCTTCCGTCTTGTCGGGCGTTAAAATGCCTAACGTATCGGGCAGCATAAAGCGTTCAATCGGCATATCTTTCAGATTATCAAGCATATAATACACGTAATCCGGCGAAGAAATCATGCCGTTAGACCAGTCTTCGAGATAGAGGTTAACGCTAAGTCCTTTATTTTTAGCAAGTTCGATATTGCGTTTGATGTCGTCGAGGTGTTCTTCTTTGGATTTTTTGAGTTGCATGGTAACATGACGGAGCGAACCTTTTGAAAGCATGTTGATAACCTTTCCGCCTGCGTTTGCAATCCAGTCTATTGAAACGCCGTTGTCGATAAAGCCCAACGCTTCCACGCGGTCGATTTGACCGGCGTTGTCAGCCCACGAGCAGATTTTTTTGAAGGCTTCCAACTCTCCGCTCGAAACCCGCGCCGAGGCAACTTCGATTCTGTCAACGTTGATGTCGTCCAACAATTTACGGGCAATTGCTTCTTTTTCATGGGCGTTGAAAGATACTCCCGCCGTCTGTTCGCCGTCCCTTAATGTTGTGTCAAGGATTTCTACCATTTTTTTGCGTTATGATTTTTTGAAACCGCAATTTTCCGTTCTCAGCGCACAGCCTTCGCAGTTTGCGTGTTTGTTTTTGTAAATAATCTCATTGTCAATCATTTGCTGTAACTGGTGCATGCAATAAATGCCGCGTTTTTGCATTTCTTCGTTTTCGCCGACTTCGTATTGCGGAAAACGCTTTTTTTTGCTGAAAAAAATCTGTATTCCAAGCCCCAAAAAGCATAACGCCAAAATCACCAGAACAACAATAAACACCCGTAAAAACTCCATAGTTTAAAACATTTTACGCCGCAAAATTAAATATTTTTCACCGGATTTGCAAATAAAAATTATTTGGTTGTCAGTTTTTTGTGAGTCGGCACAATCAAATTATAAAAAAATGAAAGTACCGTTACGAGTAGAGACAACTCGGAGAGTATCTTTTGGTGTTTTAAATATTTTTTTTTATTTTTGCACTCAATAAAAAAGTTACGACCATGGCACAATATATAGCAAATCCGATATACGATTCAGCATTCAAATATATGATGCAAAACGAGCGGGCAGCCACCGTTTTGCTTGAAAATCTTCTTGACAAAGATATACTTAAACTCGAAGTACTTTCCAACGACGTCGCTGTTATTGAAGAAAAAAGCGGTGTCAGAATTTTGCGTCTTGACTTTTCCGCAAAAGTTAGAGACAGAAAAACCGGCGAAACCGAACTTGTAACAATTGAACTTCAAAAATCGTATCTCGACACTGAAATTATGCGTTTTAGAACCTATCTCGGTCAGCAATATTCAGATATTAAAAAAACTGATACAGAGACGGTTAAAACATGGCGTAAAAATAAAGATACCGGCAAAGTTGAAAACGTTGAAGTTGAAAAACATATTCCTTTGCATATAATTGCGATTTATATTTTGGGACATCCATTTCAAGAAATCAACATTCAAAAGCCGGTAATTTATAACCGTCCAAATCCGCGAGGTATTGAAAATGAGCATATTCCGGAAGTTATGAAAACACGGTTTTTCCAAGGACTTACACATGATACAATCATTGTTCAAATTCCGTATTTGAAACGCAACGCGAAAACCAAAGTAGAACAGATTTTGGAAATTTTCTGTCAAGATTATGTATCATCCGGAACCGACCAACTCCTTGAAATAGACGATTTTGAGGATCGTTCAGCAGAGTTTAAAGAATTGGCGCGACCCTTACAATTCGCGGCTTCCGACCCAGATGTTAGAAAAGTAATGACAATAGAAGATGAGATGTCAATCCATTTTCAAAATGTAAAATACGTAACAGACGAAAACGAGGCTTTACATATTTTGGTAGAAGAAAGCCGTCAACAATTACAAGAAAGCCGTCAACAATTACAGGAGAAAGATAGTCAATTACAAGAAAAAGACAGTCAATTGGCAACGTCAATTCAAATGCTTTCTGAGTTTGGAGCATCGCCGGAACAGATTGCCGAAAAACTCAAAATATCTGTTGAAACGGTAAAAAAGACGCTGAATTTGTAAAAATCAAACTCCATAAAACCGAACCCACATTTTCTTTTGATTTTTTCTGAAAAAATTTTTAATTTTGCGGTCTGAAACAGACAAAATTTTGGAACGGAATATCATAGAAAAATACAATGTACCCGTACCGAGGTACACCAGTTATCCGCCTGCCAACTATTTTGCAGAGTTTGGCGAAGGAGATTACAAGAATGCGGTCGCGCTTTCCAACGGCGCAAAAGACCGCAATCTGTCTTTTTATATACATTTCCCGTATTGTCCAAGGCTGTGCCATTATTGCGCCTGTAATTCATACCCGATGCCGCAAACCGTTGAGGTTCAGAAATATATCGACGCACTGCACAAAGAAATCGACATGATTTTGCCGCTTTTGGACAAGGACAGAAAAATTTCTCAAATCCATTACGGCGGAGGTACGCCTACCGCTATGCCGCTTGAAGCAATCAAAGAACTTAACTGCCATTTGCTCAGCGGTTTCAAGACTATCGAAAAGCCCGAAATCGCTATCGAATGTCATCCCGGATATATCGACGAAACGGGTTGGCAAACGCTTGCAGAGGCAGGATTTACACGCATGAGTTTAGGTATTCAGGATTTTAATAATGAGGTACTTAAAACCGTTAACAGAAAACCGTCGAAAGAGCCGCTTGAAAAAATTTTTAAAATCCTGCGCTCAAAAAACATCGGCATAAATCTTGATTTTCTTTACGGTCTTCCGCTGCAAACGCCCGAAAGTTTTTTAGAGACTATATCTCAGGCTGTTGCACTTTCTCCCGACAGACTTGTAACTTTCAGTTACGCTCATGTGCCGTGGATAAAAAAGGCTCAACTGATTCTCGAAAAAGCGGGACTTCCAAAACCCGAAACAAAAGAAAAAATGTTTGACGATGCAGCACAACTTCTTGAAAACAAAGGATATGTACGTGTCGGAATGGATCATTTCGTAAAACCGACTGACGAACTTTATGTGGCGTTGAAAGAGCATAAACTTCACAGAAATTTTCAAGGCTACTGCACAAGACGGACAACGGCGCAGGTTTATGCGTTCGGCGTTACGGGAATCAGTCAGTTGGAGACGGCTTACGCGCAGAATACCAAAGACATAGCAGAATATGTTTCGGAAATCACCAGCGGGAAAATCCCTGTCAGAAAAGGTTATAATCTTGACGGAAAACAGCAGTTGGTACGTGAAGTTATCGAAACTTTGATGTGCAATTATTACATCGACTGGCGCGAAATTGCAGACCGTCTGTCGGTTTCTGAGGACGAATTAAAGTCCGCAACTGCTTACAGCACTGACAGTTTTGAAAAAATGCAGAAAGACGGAATTTTGGAATTTGACTCCAATACAATCAGGATTACCGCTGACGGAAAGCCGTTTGTGCGCAATGTTTCCGCTGCGATAGATCCGCTTATGAAAAACACAACAAAATCATTTTCAAAACCTATTTGAAATGAAAACAGATATTTTAGTAATCGGGGCGGGACTTACGGGTCTTACAACCGCCTACACACTGGCTTCAAAAGGCAAAAACGTTCATATTTTGGAACAAAACGACCGCACGGGAGGTCAGATTTTAACACACAAGGAAAACGGTTTCGTTTTTGAAAGCGGACCAAACACGGGTTCAATTTCAAATCCGGAAGTTGCCGAACTTTTTGAAGAACTTGAAAAAATATCCGGCGGCAAATGCAAGTTGGAAACTGCTCCTGATGCTGCCAAAAAGCGTCTTATTTGGAAAGGCGACAAGTTTCACGCTTTGCCGTCGGGACTTGGAAGCGCGGTTTCAACGCCGCTTTTCACCCTTGGCGACAAGTTCAGAATTTTGGGCGAGCCGTGGCGGAAAAAAGGCACAAACCCTGACGAAAGCATAGGCGAACTGACACGCCGCAGACTTGGAAAATCTTTCGTTGATTATGCAGTAGACCCTTTTCTGTCAGGAGTTTACGCCGGCGACCCTAACACTTTGATTACAAGATACGCCTTGCCGAAACTTTATAATCTGGAACAGAATTACGGCTCGTTTGTGCGCGGCGCAATGAAAAAAGCCAAAGAGCCGAAAACCGACCGCGACAAGTTGGCGACGAAAAAAGTTTTCTCAGCCATAGGCGGTCTGAGCAACATAACAAAAGCGATGACGGACTATCTCGGCGAAGACCGTATCACGCTCGGAATCAAGAATTTAAAAATAAATCCGCAAAACGGCGGCTGGATTGCGACCTTCTTGGACAAGGACGGCAACGCGAAATCCGTCAGCGCACAAAAAGTTGTAACAACTTGCGGCTCATACGTTTTGCCGGAAATTCTGCCTTTTATCGAAACGGAAGAAATGCAGAAAATCAACAACCTCAAATACGCGCCGATGGTTGAGGTAAGTGTCGGCATAAAAAATACCAACGGCTTGGATTACAAGGCTTTCGGTGGTCTTGTCCCGACTTGTGAAAAGAAACAGATTCTTGGAATTTTGTTTCCTTCGGCATGTTTTACTTCACGTGCGCCTGAGGAAGGTGCGCTGTTTTCATATTTTATCGGCGGAGTAAAACACGCTGAAATGCTTGACAAATCGGATTCGGAATTAACAACGATAGTTGAGGACGTTTTTCACGAAATGCTGAAATTTCCGTCTTCCGTCAATCCCGATTTGATAAAAATTTTCCGTCATAAATGCGCCATTCCGCAGTACGAAATCACTACGGGCGAGCGTTGGACGGCGGTAGAAAAAGCGGAAAGAGATTTTCCGGGTCTTATAATAGCGGGCAACCTGCGCGACGGAATCGGCATGGCTCACCGCATAAAACAAGCCCGCGACATTGCCGAAAAATTAAACGGATAACAAGATATGATAAAGTGCTTTCAAGATTTGAAACGTCCGCCCGTGTGGTTGATGCGTCAGGCGGGAAGAGTGTTGCCGCGTTACAGAAAATTGCGTGAAACATACAGTTTCCGCGAACTCATGGAAACGCCGCAACTTGCGGCAGATGTTACGCTTATGCCGGTTAAAGACCTTGGTGTGGACGCGGCGATTATTTTCAGCGACATTCTCTCTGTCCCGACGGCTCTCGGAATGGAAATCGAATGGACTGACTTTGGGCCTAAGTTTTTAAAGCCGCTCTGCACGGAACAAAATCCGTCGCAGAGCCTTAAATTTGAGGCAGAAAAATTTGAGCACGTTTATCAGGCGTTGGACATTGTTGCCAAAGAAAAAAACGTTCCGTTAATCGGATTTTGCGGTGCGCCGCTGACAACGTTGTGTTATATGCTTCAAGGTGTCAGCAGCAAACAGAATTTTCCCGAGGCGAAAAAGTTTTTTTATCAAAACCCGTCAGAGACCGAAAAACTTTTGGATTTTGTAACGGATGTTTCTGTCGAGTATGCTTTGCAGCAGATAAAACACGGCATTGACGTTTTTCAGATTTTTGAGAGCAACGCGGGGATTGTGCCGGAAGATTTTTATGAGCAAAAAGTTTTGCCGAGGGTCAGAAAAATTGCTGATGCGGTGCGTTCAAAAGGCGTTCCGGTGATATTTTTCCCGAAAGGTCTCGGCTGCGGGCTCAGAATGATAACCTCAGAGGTTTGCGATTTTGTTAGCATTGACTGGCAGACAAGCATTTTTCAGGCGCGGCAAATGATTGACAAAGAGGTCGGTTTGCAGGGAAATTTTGACCCGCATCTGCTCTTTGCGGACAAGGAGACAATCGCGAAGGAAATTGAAAAATATAAACCGTTTTATGAAAAAAATCCGGATTGGATTGTCAATTTGGGACACGGGGTTTTAGCGGAAACGCCGCTTGAAAACGTTAAGTTTTTTGTTGAGAAAATTAAAGAGTTTTTTTAAGAAATGATACAATATAAGTCTATAAACCACTTGAATACAACGTTATCCGAGAGGGAGAAAATTTTCAAGGATTTTAACCGCGGCGGTGTGGGACCGTCGGTATTTTTGCAGACTTGCAACCGTGTGGAACTTTATTACGGCGACGGCGAGATTCCAAACGATGTTGCGCGTCATCTGTTTCGTGTGGTTTGCGGTTTGGAATCTGCGATAACAGGCGAAAAAGCCGTTCAAGGGCAGGTTAAAGACGCATATCTTGCAGCCCGCAATTCTCAAAAACTTTCAACGCCGATGCACAAACTTTTTGAAAGCGCGTTGCAAATCGGCAAGAGAGTCCGCAACGAAACGGAGATTTCGCACGGTGCGGTAAGCCACTCGTTAGCGGCGATTGAGATTATAGAGCAGGAAAAAATCGACCTTCAAAACGCGCGTATCACGATTATCGGGGTTAACAAACTGACTGCCGACATCATAAAATTTTTACAGAACAAGGGTGCGAAACTTGTTTTTCTTGCCAACCGTACCGAAGAAAAAGCCCGCAAAATGGCTGAACCTTTCGGCATTGAGGTTTATACGCTTGACGACAAAGAGAAATTTATGTCGAACACTGACATTCTCATCAGTGCGACTTCTGCGCCGGACGTAATTATTTCAAAATCAGACATTAATCCCAATCATAAACTTTTGGCGATAGACCTTGCCTTTCCCCGCGACATAGCCCCTGAGGTTACGGAAATAGAAGGTGTTACGCTTTACAACCTTCATGACGTGGAGCAGAAAGTCAAGGACAACATTTCGATCCGTGAAGACGAAGTTCAAAAAGCCGAGGCACTTATCGAAGAAGAAATCGTTGAGTTACAAGGCATCATGGAGCGCAGAAAAAAGTATACAATGGCGGTGTAATCAAGAAATAAAAAAGACTATCGGAGTTTTTTCGGTAGTCTTTTTTTTCTTGTCAAAATTCCGGAACGGGTTCGTTGTAAAGTTTCTGAAAGACCTCACGCGCCGGAACGTAAATTATGTTTCCGTCCTTGTCGCTTTGAACGACTGTCTGGTTGAGCATGGCTTTCTTTTTGAGAGTTTTATACTCTGCGATTTCCAAAGCCTTTTTTATTAAGTCCTTATCTTGATTCGACATAGTTTTTTATATTTTTACTGTTGATTTTTGTAAAAATCGTTTCCATACCAATAACCGACTTTCATAGTACAATTTCTGTAAAGCATCATTCCACACCCACAACGTGCACCATCTTCCCACTTGCCGAACCAAGCATCACCGTCATTCCATATATAAAGTCCATATCCGTTTCTAATGCCATTTATAGATTCTCCAATATAAAACCCGTTACTTGTACTTGTTGTTAGAAATCTCTTGGATGAATTAGGATAATTGTAATTTGGTTTTGCATTTTCATCTTGTCCACAAAATTCACCCTCCATAAGCATTTGTCCAGATAAAGAGTAGTACCGACCAATACCAAATGGTCTGGCAATCATAAACGGACCAATATAAAATGTACAATTTGGATATATTTTATCGACAAATATTATTAGCCCCATGTCATAACTTCCACCGAGCGAAAACATATAACCTGCTATACCATTCCCGCAATAATTAGCATATTGTCCTCTCTTATCAATGAATTTAATAGCAGAAGCTGTGCCACTTTCTGATGCGAAATCGAAACTTTCAACATATTGTCCATAAAAACTTGAACACGCATCTGTACCCCACATATCAAAATATTCTTGATAATCCCAAGAACCATATTCGAATCGTAATGAATGACATTCAAAAATTTTATCAATCATATTAATCCACTGTTGTGCATTTCCTTCAAAATAGAATGTCAATGCTATAATCGTAAGTATATATTTCATCATTTTTTATCTTCTTATAAAATCACCATTATAACGTCTGCCATTTGACCAATCACCAATCCAAATAGATCCGTTTTTCTCTATAAACATACCATAGCCGTCATAATTGCCATTTGAATCGGTTTCACCTATATAGTAATTGCCTCTGACGGTACAAATAACTTTGAAATATTTTCCATTATTTCCTTTCCCATATAAATCATAATGCCGTGATGAACTTTTGAATTCATTATCTTTTATATCGCCAACGGTTATAGAACCGTCTTTACTAATATAAATGGCATTTGAACTGTTATATTTACCATCATAAAAACCACCGAAATAATATCCGCCGACACTATATTTTAATGCGCCAACACCATATTTTTGCCCATTTTGGTAATTTCCGACAAAACTTGAATTATTGAATATAGTATTTGACTTTAAGTTTATTGCTCTAAGTATCGTAAAATCATTTGGATTATGATTAAAAACCTTGAACTGAGGATGCTGAACATACCTATTTCCATAATTATCTTTATGGTCGTATGCAATTTGGGTTGTTCTTGTTGAGACTTTCGAAAAAATAGTACTCCAAGACGGCGTGGAAGAACTCATTTTTGAAGTTTCATCAGTCAAAACTTCGGTAAAAGCCCTAGTAAAGAATCCAAGTCCAGTTCCATGTGATAATTCACCTTTTTGACTGCTGCTTACAATATAATCACCTGATGCATTAAACAGACTTCGCAATTTAGTTACGTCAATATCTTCCATTTCATACGAAACAACCTCTGAACCACTTGAAACTCTTTCCCTTGCACATCTGTTGCACGCTTCTGCGATTGTCAATAGCAGTCGATGCGGTTTCGCTTTCAACTCATTGAATATCTCCATTTCACTTTTAACTTTTTTCAGTACATCAACGCCATTATTTTGCCCCATCAACAACGATGGATAGTTATTTGGGGTAGACCAATCTCCGTTACAGTCATTGGAACCATGCCCCGTGAAATAGAAAATTATTACATCGTTGCTGTTGGTATATAAATTGGAAACCCAATTAGTATAATTGCTCTTTATAAAATTCGCACCATCGTAGTAACGAGCGTTTACCCTGAATCCTACTGCTTCCAACGACGATACAAAGTTGTATTTGAAGTACCGTACCGTAGCCTCAGAGGCTACTCCTAAACTGCCATCATTGGTTGCTGCAAACAAAACGAAATGAATCGTTTGCGAATATCCCGAAATGGACAGCATCATCAGTAATATAAACAATATCTGTTTCATAGTATTCCTTTATTTACCATTTGATTTCTCCAGAATGAACCTGCGGCTGTCGCTGACTTTTGTTGAAAATTTCATATTGCGGCTCGGAAACATGACCGCCTCTGGCATTATGACTTTTAGTGTCATACTGCGCCTTGCTAAGCACATTCTCCCATGTAGGGTTGCTTGTTGTTTCAGAATAATAATTGATTGCACCGCGAAAATAATCTCCAAATATTGAACCCGTACTTGCGCTCCATCCATATTGTCCCGGCTTGCTTGCCGAAATCATTATAAATTTTTGACCGCTGAAACCAGTAAAAAGTTTCTTGATATTATCATTAAATCTTGTCTCCATTGTATTTACCTGTGGATTTTGTTTATAAACGAAACTGTTACAACAGTCTGCAATACACAGTACAAGTTTTGCGGGAGCGCATTTTTCTTCTAAATTTGCCTGCACATCTGTATGGGGCAATGATTTGTCTAATAACGACATATTCGGCCATTTAATTTCCGCATTGTTGTTAGAATAATTTCCTCCATGTCCGTGGTAATAAAAAATCACAATATCATTGAACTCAACATTTAAACTATTGAGTTCTGAATCAACCATTTGTGTCGTAAATTCGCTGCCGCTGTGTGTGCGCAAATCGTTTCTATAACCGATTCGGCTTGCCACATCAGTTATAAATTCTTTCATTTTGCGCATATCTGCGCGTCTGTCTGTTTGTCTTCCTGCTTCCTCTTCATTGATAAAAATTAATGTGTGCATTGTCTGTGCAGAGAGATTCAGTCCAAAGCAAACTACAAAAAACAATAAGAATACTTTTCCCATAGCAGTTTTGTTTTTATTGGTTAAACATAATTCGTAAATATTTATCCATCGGAAAGACATTTTTTGCATATCCGATAATTTGATGACGTATTTTTGCACAATCAGCGGTAAAAATTGTTTTATCGCTGATTATTTTGCATTCGTTGCAGTAGAACGAGAACATCACATCAACAGTTTGATTATTTTTGCCGTGAAATCGTATTCCTAAATCAGGAAGAAATACACATTCTTTGTATAAGTCTGAATTAGAAAAACTTGACGGTGAAAGTAAAAATTCTGATATTTGGGTTATGTACACATCCGTTTTTTGCTGCAAAATCAAAGCACCGTTGAAACTTTGAGAAATATCCTCTAATTGTTCCATTGGGTCAAGAATATACCATGATAGTGAATCGGAAGACGATAGTTGGTCTTGTATATCTTTGGGAATTATAGTTTCTGTTTGTGTATTGATTGCTGGCAATATGTCTTCAACAAAAGAATAGTTTGAAATCAAAAGTTTTAAACGTTGGTCAATATCATCAATATCAACTCTATATTTTTTATCTTCATAACAATATTCCATTATATTGCACTGAAAATCAACCATTAAATCAATAGTATCTTTGCCTTTATGAAATTGAAAAACATAATCAGGTATAAATGCACACATTTTGTTTGCACCACCTTTTTTGTAATTGGAAATATTTTCATAAATTAAAAAAATCAACGAATCTTTATCGGCTGTATTTATTTTTCCGAAATCTTTTTCTATGGCAATTCCCTGAATGTTACCTCGGGAAAAATTTTCTGTCAAAGGATTTACATAATAAAGGCAAACTTTTTCTGCCTTCTTGATTACCGCCATAGTTTTCTTGTCGGGCAGTTTTCCGTCCTGACCTATGCAACTCAGAGCACTGAACAATATTGCCATTAATAATAACTTTTTCATGCTATCATTTGTTATTAAAATATTCAACAATAACACAAAAAAGAAAGGGTGCAGCACTTCTCCATAGTTTTTCTGAGGCCTACCACAGCCCTGTTATTACTACAAAAAAGCCCACACCCCTTATACGGAATGTGAGCATTTGCCTGAACCAACAATAACATATCTGAGAGTGGTAGTTTCAGAAAAGTCAGTTACAAGCAAACGCTCTTTCTATTTTGTATGTATTTTACGCTCCAAATTGACAAAATATTTTAATAAAAAACAAATTTTTTAACAAGTTTTTTTGCTTATTTTTATAAGTCTTTACAAATTAAAGTATTACAACTTCAATTTCCATCAAACAAATTGTCCATCGTTACCTTTCAATGGACTGTTTGAGAATGTGTAATAGATACCAAAAAATTGCGATAACACTTCCGAAAAGACATTTTTTGTTAATTCAGAAGTGTTATCGCGATTTTTTGTAAATACTTCACAGGCACTTGTTTTGTCAGCCACACGCCGTTGACCGAGAGATAAAAATTGTAACCGTCTTTGTGCATTTCTCCGCTGAGAATTTTGTAAAC
>JAFXUC010000001.1 GCA_017535325.1 Bacteroidales bacterium
ATCATTGCCGCTGTCAACTACGCGGCAGAAACGGATTTTACTGTCGCTGCACCAAATCGTATACTTGTCGTCAGCACGGTCAAGCACCTGAAAAAACTTAACAGAGCGTCCGTCAATGACTTCATCAATTTTAAATATGGAGTTATTGTCGCTGCTAATATAACCTTCGTATTTTGCGACGGTTTCGCCGTCCATTATAATATCAACGCGGCTTGAACTTTTTACATAAAAATATGAGTCGCTGTTCTGACGCGAAATATCGCTGGTACGGACAATATGATCGTGTTCGTCAAAATCACCCTCGCACATCATATCTATTTTGAGTTTTTTGCCGACAAGATGTTTGAAATTGTCGTCAGCAGTTACGATTTTGCAGAATCTGATGATACCATCGCTGCACCAAAGCATTACACGGTCGTCATCTCTGCGTTCTACTTGAATCCATTTCAATTCACGGGCACCGTATCTGCCTTCAAGGTCGAGTGTATTTCCGTCATATTCGCCACGATAGCGCTGTGCTCCGGACATTTTTTCCCATATAAAATTCCCGTCGCTCCAAAGATAAAAATATTCCAGCCAGTCGCCGTTTTGCATTTTTCCGGTTTTTTCTATTTCGCCGTCAACATTCTCGCCCCTGCAATATTTTACAAGTTTGAGTTTTTTGGTTTCCAAAGACGACCAACTCTTTGAACTCTGCGCAAACAAGCCCGAAAAGGCAAGTAACAGAACTGATAATAATGCGATTTTTTTCATACTGTTTTAAAATTTATTTGATTAAGTTAAAATATATTAAAAAGTATAACAAAAATTATGCCTCACAATTTTTTCCAGTCTGTTTGTTTGAAATTATTTGTTTTAATGTCCTTTGAAACATTTTTCCAAATATTTGAAACGTTTGTATAATTTTTTTTCGTCCGGAATACTTACATTTGCGGAAAATTAATTTATTTTCACTAAACAATATGAGATAAAAAATAATACTGTTAGCAATTTTTCTGACGGCTGCTATGCAAAGCATTTTTGCGCAAATTCAGCAACGCCGTCCCATTGACAATGAACACCCGTTGTGACTTGTTCATATCGACGTCTGGTACACTGCCGACCCGCAAAAAATTATCGACCTCGTACCGGAAGCCACCCGCTCAACCCCGTCGGCATGATGAAACGCGAGCCGAAACTTTTGGAAGCCTGCCGCAAATATCCAGAATCTGTGCTTTGGCTTTACAAATACACCACGTCAAGTTGCTTTTACAACAACGAAAGCGTGTCGTTTTCTCCGTTTATCAGCGGACTGTCAACGAATTACGGCGTAAGATACGACAACTGCGGCGGACGTTGAGGACGAAAAATTTGCCGTTGCAATCCGTAAAGCGGAACAAGGCGGCACAATCAGCACCGACAAAACCGTTGCTGCCGAGGGCGAAACCGTAAAAATTACCGTTAATCCCGAAGAAGGCTGGCAGTTGACGGAGTTGCGCGTTGTAAATTCGGTATATTTTACGCAGGGCAAAAAAATCCCCGTAACTGACGGTGCGACAGAGATTTCTTTTACAATGCCCGATGACAATATCACCATATTGCCGGTGTTTTACGAAAAGGCGGCAGTCAGCAAGACGGATTTTGCAAACGTAACCAACGGCGCGTTGCCGCAGGGCTGGCGTTGCACTCAGGAAAACAACAAAATCCACGAATTTCCCAAAACATACACAAGCGGAGCGCGTTTGTTCAGCGGTTTTACGGGTTATCAGGGCAAGGCACTTTACTGGCGTGAAGTTTCAGCCGAATTTGGACGTCAGACGGCATATCCGCTCGAATTGAAAGCCGGCGAATACAAACTGACTTTTGCAATGGCGGCTTGGAAAGGCAATCCTGATTACAAAGTTGAAATTTTGGACCTGACCACCGGCAACAGCATTGCAGCCTCGGAAACTTACACCGCCGGGCCAAATGCTGACGGCAGCACTTCGGCAAATCTTTCATCGGCTGCAACACGCGAACTTTCGTTTACTGTCAGCGCGAAAAACAAGTTTGTAATTCGTTTTTCCAACCAAACGAGCGGCGGCGGTCTGCATGAGTTTTTGTTGTTAGCCTGCAAAGTCAGCCTCTTGCAACAATCCGACGAGCCGGAGCCTGACACCCCGACTCCCGCGATAGAAATCATTGACCTTCTCGGCGGCGTAAAAGTCTGGTCTTTTGACAAAACGGTTTACATTCAGTCGCAAGCGGGTCAGAAATTCACGATTATTGATGTTAACGGCAGAATGTTGAAATCCGGCGTTACGCAGTCAGACCGCGAAGAAATAAATCTTGGACGCGGCTCAGGAATTGCGATTGTCAGAATCGGCGGCAGAAGTTTTAAAGTGAAATACTAAAATTCATATTTTTGTGAGGCTGTTCGGTTTGGAACAGCCTCACATTTTTTTCCAGTCAATTTGCTTGAAATTGTTTGTAATATTGTTGTCTTCTACAAATTTTACAAACTCTTTTAATTTTTCTTTATTGTTCCAATCGGCAAAAAGATATTGCGTTAAAAATACTTTATTGTTATAACCGTGAACTTTTTGACCGAAAGTAATGATAATCCACCTCGTTCTTGATGGGTTATCGTAATAAATTCTAAGTCCATCTAATTCTTTTTTAAGAATATATTTTCGATTATATATCATATACTCAATATACAAAACATCATTTTCTATTTTCAATTCATAAACATATTTTCTTAAAAATACAATCGGCAAAATTAATGTACCGATGAATGGTATTGAATTTATAAAAATAAAAGTCCAAAATCCTGTTTCCTTGTTCAAGGCTATGAAA
>JAFXUC010000072.1 GCA_017535325.1 Bacteroidales bacterium
ACTTGTATAAATTCGGCGTCTAAGCCGTTGAATGATATATTATCCCCTTGCGGATAGAATTTTATATTCTGTCCGCAAGGGGATTTTGTTTTTTTAGAATTTTAATTTTTAAATCTTTTTTGTATATGAAAAATTTGAAAAATGCCGCCGAAGTAAAGGCAGCGGCAAACAAAAAGCCTTACATTAAACCGGATTTTGAGGTAATCAACCTCGAAGACACGCCGAAACTTTTGGCGGGAAGTGCAAACGCAGCAGGTGTCAGCGGTAGTGCAACTCAGGGTAGAGTTCTTGGAGCCGGTAGTTGGGCTTAATTAAAACAAGGAGAAAAAAAATGAAAAAAGTTTTTTTAAGAATTCTGCCCCTTGCAGCGGCAGTTTTGCTCGCAACCTCTTGCAGCAAAGACGAAAACAACGACAATGCAGTTGTTAACGACGGTCAAGAAACCGTTATAACCAAAGAAAAAACCGTTACAGTATCCGGTAAGGCAAGCAAAAAAGCGGGTCTTTCCAAGATTTCATGCACGGACGGTACAAACTTGACTTTTGACGGCGGTGAAATAATTTCTATTTCAGGCGACGAAGGTAATATTCACGGCGATGCGACTCTTGCTGCCGACGGAAGTTTTACGGTAGAATTGAGTTATCCTGCTGATAAAGAAGAAAGTTATAAAAGTTTTACTGCCACTATCGGAACAAATCCCACTGACGTAAAAGGTTCATACGGTGATATAGATGCTGCCGCAGCGGATATTTACGAAGTATCCTCAAATGTGGTAGCATTAACGCAAGGAGAAGATGGCTTGGCTTTTTCAACATCATTTTCGATGTGTGTAGAAGTTGCTTTTGTTGAAAACAAAAAGTCTAATGCAATCAGTGTTAAAGTTGGCGAAAATGATGCAGTAGAATTGGCAGCAGGACAAATTTGCATCGTTCCGGCTGGTGCAACAGTTACTGCTGACGGAAAGACAAAAACAGGAACCGTCGCAGGAGAAATTTACACGATTAAGCAAACTTATACTCTTAAATCCGGCCTATATAAGAAGATAGAAGAAGCAATCGAATTCTTCAAGAATGATGGTAAGGAAGAGATAGCAGCACAAATGCAAGCAGACTTAGCCCTATTTGACGAGGAAGGCGGATACAAAATTACAAATGTAACATTCCCATATACATTTAGTGTTAGGAATTTTGGTCATAGTGTAGATAATGATTCCGAGACAATAACAGGTACGCCAGTTGTAACCGAGGGTAGTTCTTACGTTACTATTGGCGACATTCAAGGCTCAGGTACAACTAATTTCTTTAATGTTACGGTAACAGCAGCCACCAATGGCGAGATAAGTATTGAGTTTCCTGTGTTCAATACGGACAATAATGAGCCTGACGATAATACGCTTACATTTTATATCGTAGCCGATTAATGGTTGGTTAGGTAAGTAAATAAATAAAAAATTCCCTGTCTTGCGCGATGTACGCGGGCAGGGATTTTTTATTGCAAGTTTTAGTTTTGCGGAGGAACTGGGATAGCGTCTATTTCCTCGCGGGTTAAGCCGGTGTACTTAATGATAAGTTCAACAGGCAGGTTGTCCTGTTTCATCTTTTGGGCAGTTTCAAGTTTTTCTTTGTAAGAGCCTTCTTTTATGCCCTCGGCAAGCCCCTTTGCACGACCTTCCGCACGTGATGTGTCAATTTTTTTATCCATCATGTTTTTGTACGTGATTTTTGCGTCAAGTTCGTGAAAATATTTCTGCTGCTCCTGATACGGCATACTGAAATAATACGAAATGTCGCTCATGTGCTTTATCGCAGGGTCTTTTTCTATAAACGGCATTGTTGTTTTCATAGTACTCATGTTTGCTAAGTTATACAACCAATAATCTAATTCTGTCTTGCAATCTTCAACCTTTAAATTCGTTTTTCTGTAAAACGGCAGTTGAATCTTCCAAAACTCCTGATAGTCTGACGAGATTCTTCCCGTCTTTTTGTTCATCCAACAGTTGCGTGAAACTTTGTCTGTCTCTTTTTCGTCGCGGAAGTTCATAATGAAAATTCCGATGACTTTTTTTATGTCATAGTTCCACGGTTCGTGTTTTTCCATGTTTTCACGGATAGATTTGTCACCCTGCATTGACGTTGACCGCGAAAGATAGTAAATAATGCGCTTGTCCCAAAAATACTGGTCTTCGTTCTGCATTTCCACTATTATTTCTTCGCCTTTGTCTGTTACGCAATGCACGTCGTAAACCACTCTCCGGCTGTCCTTATAACTTCCGTCGGCTTCCTGAGGAATATACGTCA
>JAFXUC010000004.1 GCA_017535325.1 Bacteroidales bacterium
ACTATGATTTGTGGCTTTTTGCCGATTTTGCCGGAAATGAGTTCCGTTGCAAGGTTGTTCAAAATCTCTTTCTGAATAACCCTCTTGACAGGTCTTGCGCCGAACTCAGGGTCGTAACCCATGTCGGCTACCCAATTCAAAGCCTTGTCCGTCAAAACCAATTCTATGTTTTGGTCTTTCAAAACTTTGTTGATACCCGCCAACTGAATTTTTACGACTTCCGCAATTTCCGCTTTTGTTAAAGGCGTGAAAATCACCGTTTCGTCAATTCTGTTCAAAAATTCCGGACGTATCGTGTTCTTTAACAGGTTGATAACCGCATTTTTCGTTTTGTCGATTACCTCGTCATGGTTTTGGTCATTAATCGTTTCCATGTTTTGACGGATTAAATCGCTGCCGAGGTTAGAGGTCATAATTATAATCGTATTCTTGAAATTAACCGTTCTGCCTTTGCTGTCCGTCAAACGTCCGTCGTCCAAAACTTGCAACAAAATGTTGAAAACATCGGGGTGCGCTTTTTCGATTTCGTCCAAAAGAATTACCGAATATGGTTTTCTTCTGACGGCTTCGGTGAGTTGTCCACCCTCGTCATAACCGACATAACCCGGAGGCGCACCGATAAGTCGTGTTACAGCAAATTTTTCCTGATATTCGCTCATGTCAATTCTGACCATGAGGTTTTCATCGTCAAACAAAAATTCTGCTAACGCTTTTGCAAGTTCGGTTTTGCCGACACCCGTTGTTCCCAAAAAGATGAACGAACCAATCGGCTTTTTAGAATCTTGAAGTCCTGCTCTTGACCGTCTTACCGCGTCAGAAATCACTTTTATTGCCTCGTCTTGACCGACAACGCGTTTGTGAAGTTCTTTTTCGAGGTTCAAAAGTTTGTCTTTCTGAGCCTGCAAAAGTTTCGTCAGAGGAATACCCGTCTGTCTTGAAACTATTTCTGCAATGTCGTCGTAGCCGATTTCCTCTTTTATGAGCGGAGAATTTTTTTGCAATTCCTCCAATTGAAGTTTCATCTTGTTGATTTCATTTTCGACGGCAACCATTTTGCCGTACTTCAATTCTGAGGCAAGTGAATAATTACTCTCTCGCTCGGCTTTTGTATACTGGTTTTTGTAATCTTCGAGTTCCGCTTTCAACGCCTGCATTTTTTGAACAACGTTCTTTTCTTCTTGCCATTTTGCGTTGAGTTTTGACCGCTCTTCGTTTAATTCAGCGAGAATTTTAGCGTTTTTGTCAATTTTTATTTGGTCGCCTTCGCGTTTAATTGCCTCACGTTCAATTTCATACTGACGGATTTTGCGGTTGACCTCGTCCAAAGGTTCGGGGACGGAGTTCATCTCGATTTTGAGTTTTGCTGCACTCTCGTCAATTAGGTCAATGGCCTTGTCCGGCAAGAAACGGTCTGAAATATAACGGTTTGAAAGTTCCACTGCTGCGATTATCGCTTCGTCTTTGATACGGATTTTATGGTGGTTTTCGTAACGTTCTTTCAAACCTCTTAAAATCGAAATTGCATCTTCAACGTTAGGCTCGTTGATTAAAACGGGCTGAAATCTACGTTCAAGAGCCTTGTCTTTTTCAAAATATTTTTGATATTCGTCCAAAGTTGTGGCTCCGATTGCTTTGAGTTCGCCACGTGCAAGAGCCGGTTTTAAAATGTTTGCCGCATCCATTGCTCCTTCGCTTTTCCCTGCGCCGACAAGGGTGTGAATTTCGTCAATAAAAAGAATAATTTCACCTGCCGAATCCGTAACTTCTTTAACGACAGCCTTTAACCTTTCCTCAAATTCGCCTTTGTATTTTGCGCCGGCGATAAGTGCGCCCATGTCGAGGGAGTAAAGAATTTTGGTTTTAAGGTTTTCGGGTACGTCGCCGTTAACGATTCTGTGCGCAATACCCTCTGCGATAGCGGTTTTTCCGACACCGGGTTCGCCGACAAGAATCGGGTTGTTTTTGGTTCGGCGCGATAGAATCTGCAAGACGCGGCGTATTTCTTCGTCCCTGCCGATGACGGGGTCGAGTTTGCCTTTAAGTGCCTGAGCGTTAAGGTTTATCGCATATTTTGACAAAGACTGATAAGTATCTTCTGCGGATTGGTCAGTAACTTTTTGTCCGCCTCTTAATTCTTTGATTGCAAGTTCAAGGTCTTTTTTAGTGAAACCTGAATCCTTCATCATCGCCGAAACGTCATCGCCGGCATCAAGCATTGAAACAAAAATATGTTCGAGGCTGACATAATCGTCTCCGTTTTTTTCTGCGATGTTTTGGGCTTCGAGGAGTACTTTTTGAGAGTTTGCGCTCAGAAACGGCTCACCGCCCTGAACTTTCGTATACCGCGAGCAAATAGCCTCTAACGCCTTTTGAAAGGTTTGGAGGTTGATGTTGAGTTTTCGGAAAATAAAGTTAGTGATATTTTCGTCGGCTCTGATTAAAGCAGTTAAGAGGTGTCCCGTTTCGATAGCCTGACAGCCTGAACGCTGCGAAATCGAAACCGCCTCTTGAACGGCTTTTTGCGATTTGATAGTAAATTTATCGAAGTTCATAATTGTTAATAATAAAGTTTTTTCTGTGAGGTAAATTTACAAACAATTTGCCAAAGCACAAAAT
>JAFXUC010000073.1 GCA_017535325.1 Bacteroidales bacterium
CCACCAAGGCAAAGGTGCTTTTTCAACAAAATTCTGTTGCCAAAGCGTTATAACATAAAGCGTTACAGGTAAACTCAAAACAAATCCCGCAAATATCATAATCAAATATTTCACATTGATTTTTTTGATAATATCGTCAGTTGAGGCTCCAAAAACTCTCCTTAAAGCAATCTCGTTGCGCCTATATTCTGAGTCAAAGGTTACCATACCGAAAACCCCGATTATCGAAATCAAAAGCGCTAAAATCGCCATAAAAACTGTCGTCGCCGAAGTGTTAATCTCTTTTTTGTAGAGATTTTCAAAAATCTTGTCATAAAACGTAATCTCCAACGGCATTTCGGGAACTATCTCATTTACAACGTTTTCTATATGTTTTAAAGCAGTTTTAAGATTGCTGCCTTTGGCAATCTTTACGTAACAAAAGTTGAGATATTCAGCGTGCGCAAGACCTAACGCAAGCGGCATTATCTCCTTGCGAAAAGATGTTATTCTAAGGCCTTTGTCTATCACACCTCTTATTGCGCCGAACATTCCATAAATTGTGTCGCCAATGTTGTATTTGAATTTTGAAAAAATCTCTGCACTTACCACACAATCGTTTTTGTAATCATAATTGCTTACCTCACTGTCGCGTATGCCTACAAAACCGTCGCCCTCGATGAGCGGAATGTCAAAAACGTCCAAAATTTCGCTTGTGCAGTTTATACTGTTGAAATATAGCGTGTCGGAATTAAAAATATAATACCGTGTGTTGAAAGCGTCGCTGCCTCCGATTAACTGCGAACTAAGAGCAACATTTTCTATCGCACTATTCTCTTTTAATTTTTGCAATGCCAATTCAAACTTTTGTCCGAATTGACGGTTGGTTTTGAAAACGGCAATTTGGTTGTCGCGGAGAATAAAATGAGCATTCTCCATATATCTGATTTGCAGCCATATACATACCGCTATCGAAATAAAACATATAGCCGAAAAATATTGAAAAACAAGCAAAAAATTTCTCAGTTTTTGTCCGGAAAACGAGCGTCCGTAAGAACCTTTCAACACCAAAGCAGGATTTACGGAAGTAAGTTTCAAAATCGGATAAATGCTTGATAACACGTTGATTATCAGCGAAATTAATCCAACAAACAGACAAACGCCAAGATTGGAGGAAATAGTCAAATCATCGGGAACAAGAAATGAGGTTAACCACGTATTATTCAGAAGTTTCACCATAAGCAAGGCTGTCAGCCACGTCAGCAAGCCGATAATAATACTTTCGGCAAAAAGTTGAAGTCTTAGACGGCTTATGCTACTGCCGAGAACTTTTTGCGTGTTAATGCTACGGATTCTCTTCGGGATAAGGGCAGTGTTAAAATTTGTTTGGTTAACCGCTGAAATTAAGAGCACTATCAAGGCTATAACAGCAAGCATTGCGGTACTTTTTGCGCTGCCGCTTTTAACAAAACCAGCATCGTTTTCGTTGTTGTAGTAAACATCTTTGAGCGGTTCAAGATAATAAGGCGGCATTCCTTGAACTCCACACGCCTCATTTTTGTTGATAAGGGTTTCGATTTCCGCTTTGTCGTTTGGTGAGGAAAGCATTACCCAACCGATAAAATTTCTGCATTGATTATCGTCTATGAGCACATCGTTAAGGGAAAAAAATATGGCATTCTTAGTCTGAGTGTTAGACGGAAAATCTTTGTAAACGCCTGTTATTGTGATTTCTCCGTTGTCAGTTCCCCAATCTTCGTTGAGTTTTAAGGTTTTGCCCAACGCTTCTGAATTTCCAAACATTTTTTTGGCGGTTGACTCGCTAATCAATGCGTTTCCCTTAGTGGCAAGTGTTTTGAGGTCGCCACAAACAAGGTCAAAGTCAAACATTTTGGCGTACCCAGAATCTATACCGATTGTATATTCGTTAAACTCGTGTTTCTGACCGTTAACTTCCACCTCGATGTAATTAAGGTCAAAAAAATCCATTTCAGCGGCATACGCTTCTACTTTCGGAGAAATGTGTCCGATAGTTTCGATTACACCCCGCGCGAGAATAACATTGAACGGACGCTCAACGTCTTGACTAATACGGAAAATTCTCCCGGCGTTTGAGTGGTTGTTATCGAAACTGTTTTCGTAAGAGATTTGCATTCCGACAAACATCAACGCAGTAAGAGCCGCCGCTATTCCCGCAAAATTCATCAGCCAAGCCAACTTGAATTTACGGATTATGCTAACTAAATTTCTAAAAACGATTTTCATGGCTTTTACATTTTTTTGATTACGCTAAACAAAACTACATTCAGCGTGCCAAAATTTTATATATCTGATTTTTAGAAAGTTAGATTTTTTACAACATGAAAAAGTGTAAAAAAATTTTACAGTTGTGTAAAGATTTTTTACAATGGGATGTAATGATTTAAAAAAAAGTTCTAATTTTACAGCGGAAAAAACAACATAAAAAATATGAAAGCGAAATTTTTATTATCAATTCTGCTGACAGTTTCAGCAGTTTTTGCCGCCGCGCAAAACAAAATTATGTTTCCGGCGGGCATTGACGGAAAATGCGGTTTTATTGACGAAAACGGCAACTGGATTGTCAGTCCCCAGTATGACGAAGTTAACGACTTGTTTTGGGACGATATGATTGAAGTAAAAAACAACGGCAAATGGGGATATGTAAACCTGACAGACCAAACCGTCATTACTCCGCAATTCGACGAAGTCAGATTTTTTGAAGACAACGGCACCGCCTTCGTAAAAAAAGACGGCAAATGGCTTTTTATTGACAAAACCGGAAAAACCGTCCGTGAAACAGAGATTGAAGAAATAGAATTTCAATACGACCGTCCGAGCAGAGCCATGACTAACGGCAAATGGGGCTATGTTGACACCAACCTCAATTTCATAATAGAACCAAAATATGAAGACGCCGGCATTTTTTACAACAACAGGGCATTTGTAAAACTCAACGGCAAATACGGCTACATTGACACCCTCGGCAAAATCGTAATTGAGCCGCAGTTTGAAGAGCCCGGTGATTTCCCGTACAACTGGGCTGCCGTAAAATATAACGGCAAGTTCGGTTTCATAAACCCGGAAGGCAAATTTGTCATCAAGCCCAAGTATGAAGAAATCAAAGGCTTTATGGGTGAGGATTCGGCGGCGGTAATCGTTAAATTTGGCGGCAAATACGGTTTAATTGACAAAACCGGTAAAACAATTACAGAGCCGCAATATGACGAAGTTGACAATTATCCATCAACCGGCATAGCCATAGTAAGGCAAAACGACAAGTACTGCGTCATAGACAAAACCGGCAAAATCTCCAAGATTTCTACACTGTATCCGCTTATAGAGTATTTTGACTCAGGAATTGACGAGAAATGGCAGAAGGACATGGCCGCCTATTATGGTTTAGCCGCTGCACGCAAAAAGCACAAATACGGATACATTGACTCCACCGGCAACTTTGTCATAAAGCCGAAATTTGAATATGCAAGTGATTTTTTTGGCGACAACTTCGCTAAAATCATATACAAAGGCAAACAAGGCTGGATAAACAAGAAAACCAAAGTCTTCGTTTTCAATCCCCACTATGAAGGCGTGATAATATCCCGCGACATCATTTTCGTAAAACTCAGCGGCAAATGGGGTATCGTGGACGAAAACGGCAATTTCATTGTTGAGCCTAAATTCGACTGGGTAGTGTCAAGATACCTTAGCGGGTCGTTTTTTTAAGATTGTTTTGTTTAAAAATTTACAGATATGATAAAAAAAATTACAGACTTTGCAGTCAGGTTAAACTGCGTTTTGCTGATAATGCTTTGCGCATTAATCGCAATGCCCTCATGCGGCGGCTCACAAAACAGTTCTTCATCAGAGACTGCTGAAAACAGCGGCAGTCAAAATGGTAAGAAAAATAAGAAACAAAAAACCGAGGAGGAAGAAGAATATGACGAGGACGAATATGAGGATGACGACGAGGACGATGATGACGAAGACGATGATGAATATGATGAGGATGAAGACGGCAGCGATTCTGATCATTCGTGGATTTACGAGCAGAAAATAGGAAACGCCGCAGACAAAAAAGTTTCAGCGACTTTGGATGCAAACCTCGAACCGGCACACAATACTTGGAACATCGGCAGTGCAAAAAAACTCGAAGGCAAGATTTATGTGCTTGAAGTCTGGATGACATCTCCCGGTACGTCCTGGTCGAAAAACAACATTGCCGATATGCAAGGCAAAATATACAGTGCCTTAGACTGGCTGAAAAATATTGCCGCAAAATACGGTAAAAATGTAGAATTTGAAATCGGTTCTTACGGAGTCGGAGCGGAAGGAAACGAACCGGGCGTTATCGTTGAGAATTTGCCTCAGTCATACGAAGATGTGGCATACAATGCGCCGGTACTTCCCGAAGCGTTAAAGACGATAGGATACCCGGACGTTTTGTCGTGCTATAATTACCTGAAAGAAGATTTCGGCACCGACAATATCGTTCTTCTTCAACTTATTAACAACGACGGCTGGCCGTGCGCCTGCAATTTCAGCAAGGGTTACAGCGAATACAACGGCGAATATGACGATTTCTATTTAGAGAGTGTCAATATTTTCAGAACAATGAAAGGCGAGCAGTGCAAAGACGAAACTATTGCGCACGAACTTCTTCACTGTTTCGGCGCATGGGATATGTACGGAGGACAAGTAACGAAAGAAGCGGCACAATGGGCACAAACTTATTATCCAAACGAGATAATGTTGGGGGCATACGATTTGAAATCGGCAGTAGTTTCCCCCCTGACGGCCTATCTCACAGGACTCAGCACGGAATATAACGACTGGTACTTGTATTTTACCCGTGTGGACAACCCCGCAATGGGCGGTGAAAGCGTTGACTAACAACAGAGAAAAACTAAAATTTGCGGCAAACAATCAAAAAAATTGCCGCAATTTTTTATTTAAACTCCACTTTTTCGCTGTCGCCGAAATTTTCATAACCTGAAATGATGACTTTTTCTCCGTCTTCGAGACCTTCGAGAATTTCGTAATGCTTTGGATTTTGACGGCCGATTTTGATGGCGCGTTTTACGGCAAAACTTCCGCTTTCGTCCAAAACATAAATCCAGTTGCCGCCCGTGTGCTGGTAAAAAGTGCCTTTCGGAATTATCACTGCGTCTGCCGGTGAACCGAGTTGAAGGTTCAGATAATACGTCTGACCCGTGCGGATATTGTCGGGCTGAGTGCCGTTGAACTTCAAATCCGCCTTGAACTTGCCGCTTCTGACCTCCGGATAAACTTTTCTGATTACCGCCGAATAGGATTCGCTGTTTTTTTCAAAACTTGCTGAAAGTCCGGCTGTTACACGGTCGATATAATGCTCGTCTATCTGAACCTCGATTTTGTAGTTTTCAAGATTGTTGATTTGACCGATTTTTGTTCCCGCCATAATACTTTGACCTCTAACCGCTTCCAACAAGCCGAGTTCGCCGTCAATCGGGGCTTTTATCGTGAGGTTTTCCTTGCGGCGGCGAATCATCTGCATGTTAACGCGCATATTTTCAAGGCTTTCGTTCATCTGTTTGATTTCAACGCTGCGGTACATACTATCTTGTTTTGCGCGGTTTTTTACGAGTTCCAACTGCTGAGAAGCCAATTCATAATCTTCCTGAGCAATTAAAAAATCTTCTTTGGCGCAAAGATTGTCTTCAAAAAGTTTCTTTTTCTGCTCAAAAGCGCGTTTTGTGCGGCGGACATCAAGAGTGTATTTCAGACGGTTTTGCTCCAAATCAAGTTTCTGCTGCTCCATCTGAATCATCGTGTTGCGCAACATGTTTTCTTTTTCGGCGAGTTCAGCCTCTGAGTTAAGAATCTGTAAATCAAGATTTTCGTTAGAGAGCCTTAATATTACATCGCCCGCTTTGAGGTTAGAGCCTTCTTCGCTGACGATTTCCTCGACAATGCCGCCTTCAAGCGGACTCAACTGAATGGTTATCATCGGCATAACCTGTCCGCTGAGACGGATATAATCGCTGAACTCGCCTTCTTTTACGACGGCGGTGTTAAAGTTGTCTTTTGCAACGCTGACTGCCTTTGTATCAGTTGTTAACAAAAAATATACGATGACCGCAGCCACAACCGCGCCGATGTAATACGGAATGTACTTTTTGTCCGCATATTTTTTAATGCCTTTTTTCTTTTCAATTACAATATCCATGATTTTCAAAGTTTTTTAATTTTGTTCGATGTATGAAACGCCTTTGTAATATTCGATTACGGCGTTCTTTATCTTACTGACAAACAGCGCGTTGAAGTACAACGCCTGAGCCTCCAAATATTTGTTTGCGGCTGTGTTAAATTCCAAATACGGAATCAGTCCTTCTTGAAACTTTTTAGCCGCAATGTCGTAGTATTCTTTCTGATAATCAGCGGCTTTCTGTGCTGCCGTCAATTTTTTTTGTGCTGACAAAGCCTCGTCAAAAGCCTCCAAAACAGCGTTTTCGATTTCGGCTTGTTTTTCTTGAAATTCGTAATTTGCTATTTTCAAGTCAGATTTTCTGCGCGAAAATTCCGAAAATTTTTGTAACCTATTGAAAATAGGAATATTAAGAGAAATACTAATATAAGTTTTGCCGTTGTTTTTGATTTGTTCGCCAAAAGACGGCACTTGATAGTTGACGCCGCTGATTTTTGAGTGCGACGAATACCAACCTGCATTTAAATCTATTTTCGGGAAAAACTGCCATTTAGCGGTTTTAAATTGCAACTCTTTGGTTTTGAGCGTGTTTTCAGAGATTAAAATTTGAGCGTTGTTTTCTTTCGCACTTGTTGCGACGTTTTGCGCGTCAGACGAAAAATCCGTCAAAACGGGCGAAAAATTCACTGCCGTATCAATTTCCAAAACCTCATCGAATGGAAACATCATAACTTTTTTGAGGGCTGAGAAAGCGGTGTTGCGTTGCGCCTCAAAATCAGCGAGTTTGTATTCAGTTTCTGCGAGAAAACTCTGTTTTTCAAGCACTTCCACGCGGCTTTTGTTTCCGAGCGAAAACTCTTTTTCCGCTTTTTGAAGTGCGGTTTGAGCGGCTTGTTTTTCGTTTTCAACAACCTTTGTCATCTTTGAAAAATACAGAAAATTATAAAAATGCTGCATTATCAAAAGGCAGATTTCATCGGTTTTGACTTCTTCGGATTTTTTGCCGCTTTCGAGAGCGATTTTGCTGATTTTCATATTGTTAACCGCTTCAAAACCGTTGAAAAGCGGCATCGAAGCATAAATTTGGTATTCGTCCTGAAACATTTTCAAATCGGTGTACATATTAGTTTCGGGGTCGGTTGTACGTCCGTTTGTGAGGGCAAGACCTGCGTAAGCATTGATTTGCGGGGTAAAAACGCCCAAAACTGCATCGCGACGGTTGATTTGCTTTTGATAAGTAAATTCTTTTGTTGTAAGAATTTGAGCCGAGTTATTTAAAGCAAATTCCATACAGTCTTTGAGTGTCATCGGTTTTTGAGCGTAAAGTCCGAAGACCGGAACACAAAGCAACGTTAATATGATTTGAAGTTTTTTCATTTCTTTACATTTTTTCCTGTTCTGACGAAAAAACTACATTCAACGTGCCAAGTTCTTATATTATTGATTTTATGAAAGTTACGTTTTTTTAGGTATAGAAAAGTGTAAAGAAATTTTACAGTGGTGTAAAATTTCTTTACAAATTAAGGGAGTTAAGAATAAAAAAAATTTGACACGCGGAAAATATTTTGTAATATTGCCTTGCATAATTTAGAAAAATATATTATGAAAAAACTCTTATTCTTTGCATTATTAATGCTGCTTTCTGCCCAAATATTCGGACAGGAATTTGCCTTCGGCGTGATAAAGAATGACAAAGGCGAAATCCTTGCCGGAGCAACCGTAACAGAAAAAGGCACAAACAATTCCACGCTGACCAACACTGACGGCACATTCAAACTAAAAATGACATCTTCCAAGGAGATTGTAGTTTCAATGGCGGGTTATGAAAAAACGACAGTAAAAGTAAACCCCGACGGCAGTGTTCCGGATATAATTTTGGAAAAAGCAATGCCGCGTGTTGCCTTCGGCGTAAAAGCGGGAGCAGAATACTGCATAACTGAGTTTGAGTCTGACATAGAAGACAACTACTCATATTTCTCCCGCACAACAAGCTTTGACGTAGATTTCAAAAACACCGTAGGCTTCAATGCAGGATTATATATGGATTTGAACTTTGGAAGAACTTTTTCATTTGAACTTGGACTTCAATTATACAAAAAAACTTTGGAAGCAGACTCTATCAAACTCCAATGTTATGATTTGAATATTCCTATTGCCGTATGCAAATGGCGTATGGGCAAAAGGAAACATTATTTTATGACATGGGGACCCTCATTAGATGTGTTGTTTTTTGAGTCTGAGAACGAGGCAGATTTAATGGATGATATGACAAAAACGCAGATAGGTGTCTCTCTATATTACTCAACAGGATATGAATTCAAATCAGGCTTTGGTTTTAGATTAAACGCAAGAGGTGGTGTTTCTTCTGAGGACATATTACACTATTCATTCGGCGGCGCATTAACGTACAGATTTTAAAATAAATCATCCGAACCTCAGCACGAAAGTTGTTTTTTCGTTGTCGCTTTGAAGAAGGTCTATTGTACCGTTGTGAAGCCGCATAATCTGCCGCGAAAGGCTCAGCCCGATTCCGGAACCGCCTGATTTTGTGGTGTAAAACGGTACAAAAATCTGTTCTGAATTTTCGTGGCTGACCGGCAGTCCGTCATCACTGACAAAAACCGAAACCCCGCCCGAAGGCGCAGCCTCTGCCGAAATTTCAATGTTTTTAGACTGCGCCTGAACAGCGTTCTTTATCAGATTTATAAAAATCTGCGAAATCTGCCCCTCGTCAGCATAAATCATAATATCGTTGTAAAGACCTTTCAACGTGCATTTTACGCCGGAGTCTTCCAGATATTTGAGATTCAGGGAAACGGCTTTTTCAACGATTCCGGCTATCGGAACGGGACGTTTTGCGGGCTTTGAAATTTTTGAAAGGCTGCGGTAAGAGTTTACAAAATTTATAAGAGAGTTTGACGAGGCGGCGATAGTTTCAAGACCGGCTTTCTTGTCAAGAGAATCGTCCTGCGCAAGTGCCTCGCTGAGAGCGGCAATAGGCGTTACGGTGTTCATGATTTCATGAGTTAAGACGCGGATAAGTTTAGACCAGGATTCAGTTTCGTTTTCCTGCCGGAATTTTTCAAGGATTTTTCTAAGGCGGTTCAATGCGCGGTTGAGTGCGTTGCTTTCCTTGAAACGAAAATTCATTTCCCCCGCCTCCAAAGCGTCCATCAAATAATCAACCTTTGCGGCTGATTTTCTGAATGTTATCACCGCACCAAGAACCCCGCCAATAAGAAACGCCACAACCGCAATAATCACCATAATCATATCCCGTACTTTTTCAACTTGTTGTAGAGTGTCGGACGGCTGATGTTGAGATGTTTTGCCGCCATTGAGAGGTTTCCGCCGAATTTTTCAACAGCGTTTTTGATAAGTTGCTTTTCGGCATCTTCAAAACTCTCCGCAACCGGCTGAATTTCAAGCACCCCGCCTGAACTGCCAAGTTGAAAGTCCGCGCCGCGCAACAATTCCCCGTCTGAGAGAATCACCGCTTTTTCAACGGCGTTTTGAAGTTCGCGTATGTTTCCAGGCCATAAATAATTTCTTAAAGTAACAGCACCTTCGGGACTGATACCCTGAACATTGCGGTTGTATTTTTTATTAAAAACACCGATAAAACGCTCCGCCAAAGGCAGTATGTCGTCCTGACGGTCTCTGAGCGGCGGAAGATAAATACTTATAGTGTTGATTCTGTAAAAAAGGTCTTCGCGGAAAGAGCCGTCGCTGACTTTCTTTTCGAGGTTCATATTAGTCGCACAAATCAGCCGAATGTCAATCTCAATTTCTTTTGTATCACCGACTTTTGTAATTTTTCGGTTTTGAAGCGCACGCAAAAACTTCGCTTGAAGATGAAGCGGAATATTGCCTATTTCGTCAAGAAAAAGCGTTGAAAGATTAGCCGCCTCAAACTTGCCTTCGCGGTCGGTTTTAGCGTCAGTAAACGCGCCTTTGACATAACCGAAAAGTTCGCTTTCAAAAAGCGACTCGGTAAGCGCACCGGCGTCAACGGCAACCATTTTTTTGCTTTTGCGGGTTGAAAGTCTGTGAATTTCATTTGCAAGAACGTCCTTTCCCGTACCGTTTTCGCCTGTAATTAAGACAGTTGCATCGGTCGGGGCAATTTTTTCGACGGTACGGCGGATATTTTCCATCTGCGGCGAGGTTCCCCAAAACATTCCGCCTTTTGAGACAGACGGAGATTCTGAGTTTTTTTCGGTTTTCAGTGCCTTGTCGCGGGCAGAAGTCAGAGTGGCAATGAATTTGGCATTGTCCCAAGGCTTGACGACGAAATCAAACGCGCCTTTTTTCATACCCTCTACGGCAAGTTCAATGTCGCCGTAAGCCGTAAAAAGTACTACTTCGGTTTTCGGCGAGGCTTTTTTTATTTCAGAAATCCAGAAAAGCCCCTCATTTCCGGTGTCGGCGTCAGAGGTAAAATTCATGTCCAAAAGCACCACATGCGGACGGAATTTTTCCAAAACCGAAATCAACGTTGTCGGCGAAGGCAACGTTTCAACGCCTTCAAAATGAGCGGGCAACAATATTTTCAACGTGTTTCTTATTCCTAAATTGTCATCAACAACAAGGATTCTGCCTTTTTTCATAGTTATACGATTTACGCCGTAAAATTACCGAAAAAAAATAAAACAGCAAAAAATATTTCTTATTCCAAACTCAGTGTTACGCCGTAGTCGTGAAGCCATTCTTCGCACTCTTTGTAATTGGGCATTACTGAAAAAACCGAATCCCAAAACTGACGGGTGTGATTGGGATATTTGAGATGTGTGAGTTCGTGAACTATAAGATAATCAATTATGTA
>JAFXUC010000074.1 GCA_017535325.1 Bacteroidales bacterium
GAGGAAAAAGAAATGAAAAGAACTTTTTTAAGAATTCTGCCCTTGGCAGTGGCAGTTTTGCTTGCAACCTCTTGCAGCAAAGACGAAAACAATGACAATGCAGTTGTCAACAACGGACAAGAAAACGTTCAGACCAAAACCATGCCGATTTCAATTACGGTAAATCAAAAAGGTCTTTCAAAACTCACTTGCGCAAACGGTACGGGAGTAGATCTTCAACCGCTTTTTGAAACCCGGTGATGAACTTGGAATTTATATTAAAGATGGAGGTTTGTTGAAGACGTTAACGGTTGCAGAAGAAAATATCACTAACGGCGGCAAAACAGCGGTCTTTGAAGGAGAACTTGATGCTGCCGGACTCGTTGACGGAGAAACTGAATTAACCGCAAAAATCGGCACTCAGATTGATGCAGCGATAACCGCCACATCTCGTGAAAATGCAGTTAGACAAGGCTGTTATCAGACGGCAGATTTCGTATATTCTAAAAATGGCAATTCAGTCCTTTTGGAAGAACAAAACGCTTATATTGAAGTAGTTTGTACGAACAAAGGTGGTGCAACTATTACTTTTACGATAGACAGCAAAAACGTTCCTTTGGAGTTGAACGGCGATGGTCAAGGTTGGATAGTTGTTCCCGCCGGAGTAACGCTTACATGTGAAGCCCTTGGTATAGCGGAAGCAAAAACGACAGAAAAGGCTAATATTTACGGAATTACCCGTACATTTACTAACATTTCGTTGGACAAAACAACTGCATCTGTTGCAATAGGCAAAACGGAAACTTTGACAGCAACAACCGTTCCTAACGGTCAAGAAGTAACTTGGTCATCAAGTGATCCTAACGTTGCCACGGTAACAAATGGTGTTGTAACACCCATAAAAGAAGGAACAACCGCAATTACCGCTACATTCGGTGAGTTGTCTGCAACTTGTACGGTTACGGTTATTCCCGAAGGTTATGTTGACCTTGGTGTTACAGTTGACGACAAGCCTGTTTTTTGGGCGCAAACTAACTTATATGATGAAATAAAATGGTCTAACCTTACCCCTGACGAAATAAACAATATGCCTACAAAAGCCGATTTTGAGGCACTTGCAAATGCTTGTCATTGGGTTTGGCAAACGAAAGACGGTGTTAGCGGTATGTATGCTTTCAAACTGCAAGGCTCAGATCAATCTAATTATGATGAGCCTGCCACAGAATTTGACGACATTTATAAAGCGGACGGTAGTGTCCCGTACATTTTCCTTCCTGCGGCTTTCGGCGACGGCGGCGACGACGGCTACGGCGTCTACTGGTCGAGTACTCCCTATCCCTACAACGAGAACAGTGCGTATTGTTTGTACTTTTATTTGGACTACGTGGATACCTATGACAAAAACGGCGTTGGAAACGATTACTCGGTTCGCTTGGTTTGGCACAGTAATTAACCATGTTTCCCAAACCGAAACAAAATTTTTAGAACAGGACACTTCAAATTATTTTGAGGTGTCCTGTTTTTGTTTTTGTAAAAATTTTTTCTAATTTTGCGGGCAAACATTTAATGCATTATGTCAAAATATTTCAATCCATATACTGACTTTGGTTTCAAAAAACTTTTCGGTACGGAACTAAACAAAGACCTGCTGATAAGTTTTTTGAATGCTTTGTTTGAGAAGAACCCTGAGATTCCACACGATGAAATCACGGATATAACCTATCTGAATTCCGAGCAACTCGGACGCACCGCCGCCGACAGAAAAGCAATTTTTGACGTTTATTGTACGACCAAAAGCGGCAACCGTTTCATCGTTGAGATGCAGAATGTTTTTCAACAGTTTTTTAAAGACAGAAGCGTTTATTATTCGTCGTTTCCGATTCGCGACATGGCGAAAAAAGACAAAGATAGTGAGCGTTGGAATTATGAACTTCAAGCGGTGTATACTGTCGGTATTTTGAATTTTGTCTTCAAAGACAACGAAAAAAAGGACGAAAAAGGCGAGGTTTTGAACGAGTTTTCCGACGATGATTTGTTGCATATCGTAATGCTGACCGACCGTATTACGGGAAAAGTCTTTTATAACAAGTTGGTTTATTTTTACCTTGAAATGCCAAAGTTCAAAAAGACGCGAGAAGAACTTGTTACGATGTACGACAAATGGCTTTTCGTTTTGAAAAACCTTTCCAAACTTATGGAAAGACCGAAAGAGTTGCAGGAGGCTGTTTTCAGACGTGTTTTTGAAATTGCTGAAATTTCTATGATGTCAGCAGTTGAGCATCTTGAATATGAAGAAAGTCTTAACGCATTGTGGGATATAACCAACGCAATGGAAGATTCGGAAAAGAAAGGCTTTTTCAAAGGGAAAGAAGAAGGCGAAAAAATCGGTCTTGAAAAAGGTCGTGAACAAGGCGAAAAAATCGGTCTTGAAAAAGGTCGTGAACAAGGCGAAAAAATCGGCATTGAAAAGGGTCGTTTGGAAGGCGAAAAAAAAGCCAGTTTGGAAAATGCCCGCAAAATGAAACTCAAAGGTTTTTCTGTTGAGGACATAATTGATGTTACCGGATTATCCCCTGACGAAATCAAAAATTTATAAATTGCAGCCGTAATGGTAATCAAACATAAAAGCACACGGGCGAAATTTTTTTCGTTCGTGTGCTTTTTTTAATATTTCTTACATATTAAAATTGTGTTAAAAACTTTAAAAAAATATTTTTTGTATCTTTTTAAAAATTAACATGTTAAAGAATAAAGAATAAAAAAGTGGTAAAAAGTGGTAAAAAGTGGTTGTAATATCAAAAAAAAACTCTAATTTTGAATGATTTTTTAATGAACTATCATGTGCATTTTTACAGGAGATTTTCAAATAAAAATTGACCAAAAAGGGCGTTTTGTTTTCCCTTCTGCTTTTTTGGAGCAGTTGGAAGACAATACGTTACGCACTTTTGTGGTAAAAAGGGATCTCTACGAAAAATGCCTTACCGTTTACACTCAGAGCGGTTGGAGGGAAAGGGTTGAGGCAATAAAAGCCCGCCTGAACCCTTTCAACAGACAGCACAATAGTTTTTTGAGGGAGTTTTTCAAAGACACCGCCGAGGTGGAATTGGACTCCAACAACCGGCTTTTGGTTCCGAAAAGGCTGGCGGAGGAATTATCACTTGAAAAAGACATCTGCGTTATCGGCTTAGGCGACAAAATCGAAGTTTGGAGCGCAGACGTTTTTGAAGCCTCGCGCCCCTCAAAAGATGATTTTGCTGCCATGGCTCAGGAATTTTTGGGAAATATTTAAAAACAAAAAGGAGGCGTGAAAATGTCAGAAAAAAACTTTTATCATAATCCCGTAATGCTCCGCGAGTGTATCGAAGGACTGAATATCAGTCCTTCGGGCGTATATGCCGACGTTACTTTCGGCGGCGGCGGACATTCGAGGGAGATTTTAAGACATTTGGACTCTGACGGACGCCTTTTTGTTTTTGATCAGGACTCTGACGCTAAGGACAACGTGCCCGACGACAGCAGAATTATGTTTTTTAAGTCGAATTTTAAGTATTTCGCGCAGTTTTTAAGGCTTGCGGGTTACGAAAAAATCGACGGTATAATTGCAGACCTCGGAGTATCGAGCCATCATTTTGACGATGCACAGCGCGGTTTTTCGTTCCGTTTTGACGTGCCGCTGGATATGAGAATGAACCGCGACGCCGCTTTTTCGGCAAAAGAGGTTCTCAACACTTACAGCGAGGAGGATTTGAAACGGGTTTTCTTGGAATACGGCGAAATAAAAAACGCTTGGAAGTTGGCTCACGCTGTTACGGAAACAAGAAAGACAAAAACTATAAGCACGGTAGGAGAATTTTTGGAGGCAATCAGGGACTGCGTGCCGAAATTTTCCGAAAACAAGTACCTCGCAACCGTGTTTCAGGCAATAAGAATAGAGGTAAACGACGAAATAGGGGTTTTGAAACGGTTTTTGCTTTCAACCCCGAAGGCTTTGAAAAAATCAGGCAGGCTCGTTATCATGTCGTATCATTCGCTTGAAGACAGAGCCGTTTAAAATTTTATAAAATCGGGAAATTTTCTCGGAAAAGAAGAAAAGGACGTTTACGGCAATGTTATCGCGCCGCTTACGCCCGTCAACAGAAAAGTTATAACGCCCTCTTTCGAAGAAGCGGAAAAAAATCCGAGGTCAAGAAGCGCAAAACTCAGAATTGCAGAACGTACGGTTTATTAAACAGTCAGGAAAAAAGAACTCAAAAAAAAAGATGATTCAGACAGAAGAAGAATTTGAAAAAAGGGAAAACGAAGAAAATGAAAATGAAGAAGAAAGCCAGACCTTGAACGAGGCATATGACAGGGTTTCCGCATTGGGAGTACCGCCTTCGTTGCCGGACGGGTATTTTTCCTCAGGGACTCCCTACGGCAGAAATTCCGAAATAGGAGACGAGGTCGGCGATATAAAATTATCCGGCGAGGTATTCAGCGCGGAGGGGTTTTCTTTTTCCGAACCGTCTTCCTCTGACAGTGAGCAGGAAGAGAAAACCTCTGAGTCTGCTCCTTCGCTGACGTTTAAATCGGTTTTGGACGGAACAATTTTCGCCAAAAACATGGTGCCGATCGTGAAGTATCTCGGTTTTCTCGGTATTCTTTTCGTATTGTATATCGCTAACAGAAACATAGCCGAATCGGTGATAAGGCGCAACATCGTCTTAAAACGCGAGGTAAGGGAATACCGCGCCGAGGCAATCATCAAAGCCGCCGAACTTATGAACATAAGCAAAGAAACGGAAGTCGCTTCGAGAATAGAAAAAAAACAGTTAGGCATTGTTGTCCAGCAGACTCCGCCGCCGATTTTTTACATCGACAAGTTTCAGCGGGCTGACTCTTTGAAGGCCAAGTCAGAAAAACAATAACTCTAAAAAACAGCAGAAACAAAAAAAATGAAAGACATCAAGAGAAATATTACGGTAAAACTGTTTGGAATATACGGAGTTGTTGCATTTGCTTTGGTTTCCGTCTTTATAAAAATTATGATTATTCAGACGCAGGACCCGAAAGAGTGGAAAAAGCACATGATTTCGATACGCGCCGACAAGGTAGAGCCTTTCAGGGGAGATATTTGCGATTCGCACGGACGTATACTTGCCACTTCGATTCCCTCTTACGCGCTTTATTGGGATTTTACGGTCAAAGACCTCCGCGAAAAGGTTTATCCGAAATACATAGACTCGCTTACGGTTTGCATGAGCAGGCTTTTCAAAGACAGGACTCCGAAAGAATACAGGGAATTTTTTGACTCCGCCATGCGCAACGAAAGACGCAACAAGTTTTATCTGATAAAAAATTACGTTTCTTTCGACCAGATGAACGAACTGAAAAAGTTTCCGATTTTTAATCTCGGACGTTACAAAAGCGGACTTATCCCCAAGTACCGCTTTGCCCGTCGTCTGCCTCATAACACTCTGGCAGGAAGAACGATAGGACACCTCAACGAAGACGGTCCTATTTATGGTTTGGAATACAGTTACGACAAGGAACTGCACGGGGTTGAGGGACAGAAACTTATGGTGAAACTGCCTTCAAGCGACTATTATCCGGTAAATTCCGACGACGAAATCGAGCCTATGGACGGCGCGGATATTATTTCGACGATTGACGTAAGCATTCAGGACATTGCCGAGCAGAGCCTTTTGAAATATTTGAAAAAATACAAGGCTAAACACGGCTGCGTTGTCGTCATGGAGGTTAAGACCGGCAGAATACGCGCAATCGCAAACCTTGACATGTCTCCCGACAGCGTTAGTTACAGTGAGACGATGAACAATGCCGTCGCTGTTGCCATGGAGCCGGGTTCTACTTTCAAACTGCCCGCCCTGATTGCCGTTATGGAAAAGACTAACATCGGAATCAATGATTCAATAGACTTGGGAGACGGCAGTTATCAGATTTCCAACCATACGATTTCTGACGACCATCCGCTTACCGGCAGACATTCGGTGAGGGATATTTTTGAAAAATCCAGCAATGTCGGCATGGCGAGATTAGTTTACGATGCTTTCAGTCAGGACCCGAAAGAATTTGTGGACGATCTTTACGGCATGCACCTTAACCGTCAGACGGGAATCGACATTAACGGCGAGGGTGTCCCGAAAATCAATTATCCGGGCGACCAGTTCTGGTGGGCGGGTTCGATTGCCAAAATCGCTTACGGTTACGAGGTAAAAGTTACGCCGCTGCAAATTCTCACCTTTTATAATGCGATTGCAAACAACGGCGTTATGTTGCGTCCGCATTTGAGGGAGGCGGTAAGGTTTCACGGCGGAAAGAAAATTATTGACGAACCAGAAATTCTTCACTCTGCGGTTTGCAGCCGCGAGACCTTGGAAAAAGTGAAAGAACTTCTCAAAGGCGTTGTTGACAACGGTACGGCAATGAATTTGAAGTCAAAATATTATTCCATTGCGGGAAAAACCGGTACGGCTCAAATTGCCAAAGGTGCTTCCGGCTACAAAGACGAAAAAGGAACGGCGACTCACTTGGCGTCGTTTGTCGGCTATTTCCCCGCCGAAAAGCCGAAATATTCGTGCATCGTGGTGATAAATTCTCCGTCAAGAGGCTCGTATTACGGCGGAACGGTGGCTGGACCTGTCTTCCGTGAAATCGCAGACAAACTCTATTCTAAGGATTACGATTTGCTTATCGGCAGGGAGTTCAACTTGGAAAAATATAAAGACGTCAGGAGTATTCCCGATGCCAAAAGCGGCAAAAAAGAGGTTTTGGACAGACTTTTCAGCGCGTTCAACGTCAGGGCTGAAAATGTTGAAAACTCTCAAACGCCTTTTGTCTACACCGCAAAGGGCAATGACGCGGTAAAATTAGACGGTTTTTCGGCACGCCGGGGTCTTATGCCGGATGTCAGGGGCATGGGACTCAGGGACGCGCTTTATATTTTAAGAAACCTCAACCTTGATGTTACGGTTCACGGAAGGGGCGCGGTAATAAAACAGGACGTTGCTCCCGGAGCCGCCGTAAAAGAAGGCACTAAGGTTACGATAGAATTGGATAATTAATAAAAACAACTGATTATGAAACTTTCTGAAATTTTAGAACGGACAAAAATTCTCGAATCTCACGGGAACACGGATGTTGAAATCGAAAACATCACCGCAGATTCGCGCAACATAAAAACAAACACGCTTTTTGTCGCTGTCAAAGGCACAAAAACCGACGGACACACCTTTATAAACGACGTTGTTGAAAAAGGCGCGGCGGCTGTAATGTGTGAAATTCTGCCGGAAACACTCTCTGACAAAGTCTGCTATGTCAAGGTGAAAGACTCTCACGAGGAACTCGGCAAAGCGGCTTCGGCGTTTTACGGTTATCCGTCAGAAAACCTGATACTTGCGGGCGTTACGGGAACAAACGGCAAAACCACTACCGCAACGCTTTTATATAAGTTGTTCAAAAAACTCGGCTACAAGGCGGGCTTGCTGTCAACGGTTGAAAACTATGTTGACGATGAGGTTTTCCCGACTTCAAACACCACGCCCGACCCGCTGACAATCAACTCGCTTATGGCGCAGATGGTTGAAAAAGGCTGTCAGTATTGTTTTATGGAAGTAAGTTCGCACTCGGTGGTTCAGAAAAGAATCTCTGGGCTTAATTTCGCGCTCGGCGTTTTCTCAAACATCACTCTCGACCATTTGGACTATCACAAAACGTTTCAGGAGTACATCAAAGCCAAGAAAATGTTTTTTGACAACCTGCCCAAAACCGCTTTTGCCCTCACAAACGGCGACGACAAAAACGGCTCTGTCATGGTTCAAAACACAAAAGCGCAGGTTAAGACTTACGGTTTGAAAGGCTTTTACGATTTCAACGCTTCGATTCTTGAATGTGGTTTTGAAGGTATGTTGCTTAACATTTGCGGCAAAGAAATGTGGACTTTTCTGCCCGGAGAGTTTAATGCTTATAATATTTTGGCAGTTTACTCTTCGGCAGTATTATTAGGAGAACAGCCTGCGGCTGTCTTGCAGGAACTCAGCGCGTTACATTCGGTGAAAGGCCGTTTTGACATCGTCAACAAGTCGGGCATAACGGCGATAGTCGATTACGCTCACACGCCTGACGCTTTGGAAAACGTCTTGAAAACCGTCAACGCAATCCGCAGGGAACTCTCTCAGCCGTCAACTTTGATAACGCTTTGCGGCTGCGGCGGCGACCGCGACAAGTCGAAACGTCCGATAATGGCTCAAATCGCCTGCAAACTTTCCGACAAGGTGATTCTGACCTCCGACAATCCGAGGACAGAAAATCCCGAAAGCATTTTGGACGATATGTTTGCGGGGTTAAAAGACGGCGACTTGAAAAAAGCGGTACGCATAACCGACAGAAAATCAGCGATTCAGACGGCTTGCCTTTTGGCAAAGCCCGGCGACATAATTTTGATTGCCGGCAAGGGACACGAAAATTATCAGGACGTCAACGGCGTAAAACACCATTTTGACGACAAGGAAATTGTTTCAGGATTTTTAGGATAGAAAATGTTATATTATTTGTTTGAATATTTGCAGCAGTTTAATTTTCCGGGGGCGAGATTGTTTTCGTATATTTCGTTCCGTTCGGCGACGGCTGTCATTATATCGCTCGTTTTCACGATGATAGCGGGCAGAAGGCTTATTACATATTTGCGCAGGAAACAGGTCGGCGAAACCGTCCGCAGCCTTTACCTTGAAGGTCAGAACCAAAAGGCAGGCACTCCGACGATGGGCGGAATTATCATTATCGGCGCGATTTTGATTCCCGTTCTGCTGCTTTGCAAACTGACGAATATTTACGTTATATTGCTGATTTTTACGACGGTATGGCTCGGCGCAATCGGCTTTATGGATGACTATATCAAAATTTTCCGCAAAAACAAAGACGGCTTGAAAAGTACGTACAAACTTGTCGGACAGATTTTCTTAGGCATCGTTATCGGTACGGCGATTTATCTGAGTCCCGACATCGTTATCAGGGAAAATGTTAACCTCGGTGCTGAAAAAGTTACAGAACTCTTGGACGATTCAATTGACAGCCAGACGGTTTCACAGTCAAGCGATGTCAAGTCCCTCAAAACCACAGTTCCGTTTTTGAAAAACAACGAGTTTGACTATTCAAAAATCGTATGGTTTCTTGACAAGGAAAAATACGGCTGGGTTGCGGGAATTATTTTTATTCTGATAGTTACGTTTATTATTACGGCGGTCTCAAACGGCGCGAACATCACGGACGGCATCGACGGTCTTGCGTCGAGTACTTCGGCGGTCTCGGCGGCGACACTTTTGGTTTTTGCCTACGTTTCTGGCAACGTCATTTTTTCGCAATACCTTAATATAATGTACATTCCGGGTATCGGCGAACTTGTGGTTTTTACTTCGGCGTTTATCGGTGCGACGGTCGGTTTTTTGTGGTTCAACGCTTATCCGGCGCAGATTTTTATGGGCGACACCGGCAGTCTTACAATCGGCGGAATAATTGCCGTTATCGCGGTTTTGGTAAGAAAAGAACTTTTGATACCCGTTTTCTGCGGAATCTTTCTCGTTGAAAACGTGAGCGTTATGCTTCAAGTGTGGTATTTTAAGAAGACGTTGAAAAAATACGGTCAGGGTTTGCATTTGTTTTTGATGGCACCTCTTCACCACCATTTTCAAAAGAAGGGAATGCACGAATCAAAAATAGTTGCAAGGTTTTTAATAATTGCAATCGTTTTGGCGGTTGTTTCAGTATTAACTTTAAAGATAAGATAATGAGCAGGTTAACAGTTTTGGGCGCGGGCGAAAGCGGTGTCGGCGCGGCAGTTTTGGCAAAGAAAAAGAATTTCGAGGTTTTTGTCTCTGACTTTTCTTCGATAAAAGAGGAGTATAAAAACGTCTTGAAACAAAACGATATAGAATTTGAAGAAGGCGGTCATACCTTTGACAAAATTCTTAACAGTCAGGAGGTTATAAAATCGCCGGGCATTAAGGAGACCGCTCCCGTGATTCAGGCTTTGAGACAAAAGAAAATCCCCGTGATTTCAGAAATTGAGTTTGCGGGAAGATATTTGCCAAAAACCGCCAAAACAATCTGCGTTACGGGCAGCAACGGCAAAACTACGACTACCGAACTGATTAACAAGATTTTGCAGGGCTTGGGCGAAAATGTTGCGATGTGCGGAAACGTCGGAAAAAGTTTCGCTTCGGTAATCGCGGAAAACAAGGCTTACGATTATTACGTCTTGGAATTGTCAAGTTTTCAGTTGGACGACATGTATGATTTCAGGGCTGACGTTGCGGTTTTGCTCAACATTACGCCTGACCATCTCGACCGTTACGGCTACAAAATGGAAAACTACGCCGCTTCAAAATTCCGCATAATTCAGAATCAGAAGGCGGGCGATGGTTTTATATATTTCTCTGACGATGAGATAATTGCAAAAGAAATTAAGAACCGCAAGTTCGCACAGAAACTTTATCCGTTTACTGTCGGAGAACGCTTTTTTGACATGCAAAACTTCAAACTCAAAGGCGTTCATAACTATTGCAATGTTGCAGCCGCATTGCTTGCAATAAAACATCTCGGTTTGGATTATGACAAGGCGTTGAAAATTGCTGAAAATTTTTCGCCGATAGAGCACCGCATAGAGCCGTGCGGCAAAATTAACGGCGTGGAATACATCAACGACTCCAAAGGCACAAACGTTGACGCGGTAAAAAAAGCCCTCAATTCCGTAACGACAACGACAATCCTTATTCTCGGCGGCGTTGACAAGGGCAACGATTACGGTTACATTATGCCTGAGGTAAAAAAACAGGTACGCGAAATCGTTGCGATGGGCGTTGACAATGCTCCTATTCACAAGGCGTTTGACGGAATTGTTCCCGTCAGCGACGTCAGAAGCATGAAAGAGTGCATCGAAAAATGCGTTGAAATCGCAAAGCCGGGCGAGACGGTGCTGTTGTCGCCGGCGTGCGCAAGTTTTGATTTGTTCACCTGCTACGAGGACAGAGGCGAGCAGTTCAGGGAAGAAGTGAAAAAAAGAATGAAAAATTAGAAAATGACAAAGTTGTTGGAACTTTTAAAGGGCGACCGTGTGATATGGACTATGGTCATATTGTTGTCGGGCATAGGCATCGTGGAGGTGTACAGCGCGACATCAATGCTGGCGTACAAATATCAGGACGGTCATACCACGTATTATTTTTTGCGGCATCTGATGTTTGTCATCATAGGTCTGGTACTGATGTTTTGCGCGAGCAGGATTAGTTACAAATACTATTTTAAGATTGCGACTCCCGCTCTGTGCATGGTTGTGCTGTTACTGATTCTGACTTATATGACGGGACAGGCCACGAATGACGCCCGTCGCTGGATTTCGATTTTCGGTATCAGGTTTCAGACTTCAGACCCCGCAAAACTTATCCTGATGATATATCTGGCGAAGGTAATATCTTCGTCGCAAAACCCCGGCGTCAAGATGTTTGACGTTTTCAAAAAGTGCATGATTGCGATACTTGCGGTCTGCGGACTTGTTTTGCCGGCAAACTTTTCCACCGCTTTTCTTATAGGCGTTGCCTCGATGACGGTTTTGTTTATCGGCAGGATTAATTACAAATGGCTGTTGGCCACTCTCGGCGTGGCTGTTTTGCTGTTCGGGCTTTTTGTCGGGATAATGGTTGCGACGGGTACACATTCGAGGGTCGGGACTTGGTCCAAGCGAATTGAGACTTTTTTCAATCCGGACGCAAATTCAGGCAGCGATTTTCAGGCTCAGCAGTCAAAAATCGCAATCGCCTTGGGTGATGTTTTCGGAAAAGGTCCCGGCAACAGCACACAGCGCAACATTCTTCCGCACCCGTATTCCGATTTTATTTACGCGATAATCGTGGAAGAAGGCGGACTTTTCGGCGGGACGGTTGTGATTGTGTTTTATTTGGTGTTTTTTTACCGGTGCATACTGATAATAAAAAATTCCGAACGGGCTTTTCCGGCGTTTATTGTCTTGGGACTGAGCCTTAACATTATGCTGCAAGCGGTCGCGAATATGCTTGTGGCGGTCAACATAACGCCTGTAACGGGGCAGCCGCTGCCGTTTGTGAGTATGGGCGGTACGGCGTCGATTCTTACTTTGTTTTCTGTCGGCATTATTCTCAACATTTCCCGTTATACGGGCAAAAAGGAGGCTGTCGAAGAAATTGAGGAAGAGTCTGAAATTGAGGAAGTTACTGATTATCCGTTTATTGCGGGCTAAAAATGAATGGAGGGATATAAAAAATGAAAGTTTTAATAAGCGGAGGCGGTACGGGAGGCCATGTTTTTCCCGCAATCGCAATAGCGCAGGCTTTGAAGCGCATTGACCAGAGTATCGAAATATTGTTTGTAGGCGCACTCGGCAAAATCGAGATGGAAAAAGTTCCGGCGGCGGGCTTCAAAATTATCGGTCTGCCTTCGGCGGGTTTTCAGAGAAAACAACTTTGGAAAAACATCACCCTGCCTTTCAAACTCATAAAATGTATGTCGATGGCTAAGAAAATTATAAAAGATTTTCAGCCTGACATTGCCGTGGGTGTCGGCGGTTATGCCTCCGGACCTGCACTTAAAGCCGCTTCAAAGGCGGGAGTTATGACCGTTTTGCAGGAGCAGAACTCGCACGCGGGCGTAACGAACAAACTTTTGGCGAAAAACGCGGTCAAGATTTTTACAGCTTATCAAAATATGGAAAAATATTTTGACAAGGACAAAATCGTTTTGACGGGAAATCCCGTGCGTGAGGATATTGTCAACAATACCGCAACAAGGGACGAGGCTTTGGACTTTTTTAATTTGAAAAAAGACAAACTGACGGTACTTTCCATCGGCGGCAGTCTTGGCGCGGGAACGATTAACAAAAGCATTTTAGGCTCTGTTGAAAAGTTTCAAAACGCAGATATTCAGGTGCTTTGGCAGACGGGAAAATATTATTACGACGATATTGAAAAACAGTTGAAAGAAAAACACTGTCCCGATATTCACGCGATGGCGTTTATTAAGCGCATGGATCTTGCTTACAAAGCCGCTGACGTGGTTGTTTCGCGTTCGGGAGCCTTGTCGGTCTCGGAACTTTGCATTGCGGGAGTTCCGGTTGTGTTTGTTCCCTCGCCTAATGTCGCCGAAGACCATCAGACAAAAAACGCGCAAGCACTTGTAAATCAGGACGCGGCAATGATGTTGAGAGACGATGAGGCAGAAGAAAAGTTATTTGGACTTGTCTTAGAGTTGTGTAAAGACAACAAAAAGCAAACTTTACTTAAAAATAACATTAAAAATTTGGCTATTTCAAATTCTTCTGATATAATTGCACAGGAAATTATAAAATTAGCAAAAAAATAAATAAGCATTGTTTTGTTATAAGAAAAAAAATATTTAATTTTACGCGGAAAATTTTTGTTAAAATATGAAACGCAAAAAATTGTTAATATATGTTTTGGCTGTCTTTGCGGCGGCTTTTACGGTTCAGGGCTGCGGCACTAACCTCAGCGAGACAATCACTGTTACAAAAACCAAATTGGAAAACTCACTCGCTTCAAAGACGGAACAGGTTATCGATGAGATGGTTGACGTGTACACTCAAATGGACGATTTGTCTTTTCAAAGTGAATACGACAACGCTCTTGCCGGCGTTTTGGCGGATATGCACGGAGAATTTCAGAGCGAACTGACCGACACGGCGGTAAGAAAAAAGATTTATCTGCTTACCCTTTACAAGCAGGCTGTCCAGGAGTACGCGCTTTTGGCGGACGACGGTTTTACGGGAAAGCAGACGGCGTTTTCCAAATGCTGTACGATGATTCAGAGGGAGTTTGCCGCTGAGGGCGACACTGTTGCGGCAGGTTATGCAAAGAGCATAAACTCTTATCTCAAAACTCCGCGTTACGACCAGAACGATGTCGCAAAAATCCTTTTGAAGGCATTGCAAAGTGTTTGGGAAGAAGACGTGAAAAATTTTAACGAAAAATTAAGCAGCGATTTTTCTGCTTATCAGTCTCTTTTGGCTCAAATGCCTGGTGAATCGTTTTCGGAAGAAAAACTTACGAAATACGTTTACCAGCCTTACGCCGGAAAAAAGAACCTCGTTGAAGCATACAAACTCAATCTTATAAAAGAAAGAAGACAGGCACTGAGAAAACTCGTTCAAAAACAAGATGATATTTCGGCGTCGGTTTATTGTATCAACTGCGCTTTGACGGAGTTCCTGAAAAAGGACTGCGACAAAACCACGGTTCAAAATTATCTTAACAGAATCGATATTCTGCTCAAAGATAAGGAAACGATTGATGAAAATGAAAATTAAAAGACAATTTGATATTTTTCTTTTACGGAAATGAATCATTTTGACAAAATTAATTATATATACTTTTTAGGTATAGGCGGAATCGGAATGAGTGCTTTGGCGCGTTATTTCAATCTCCTCGGCAAAAAGGTTTACGGTTATGACCTTACACCTTCGGCTCTGACGCAAAGTCTTGAAAGCGAGGGCATAGAGATTGTTTATAACGATGACATTTCGCTTATCCCGATGAATTGTATGGCGCAGAAGGAGAAAACGATGGTGGTTTTCACGCCCGCCGTACCTCAGGACAACAAAATTTTCGGATATTTTGCCGGCAACCGCTATTTTATGATTAAAAGGGCGAGGGTTTTGGGCATGATTTCCGACAAGTATAATTTGATTGCCGTTTCCGGAACGCACGGCAAAACTACGACTTCGAGCGTTATCGCCAATATATTAAGGTGTCATAGCGAAGACAGTTTTGCGTTTTTGGGCGGTATCTCAAAAAATCTTGACAGCAATCTTATGATGCCAAAAAACAAAGAGGCTTTTGAAAACCCGGAAACTCTGCTTGTTGCGGAGGCTGACGAGTTTGACCGTTCGTTTTTGTGGCTCACGCCGAGGGTTTCGGTAATCACTTACGTTGACGCCGACCACTTGGATATTTACAAGGACAGAGCTGATTTGATTGCGACTTTCAACAGTTTCGCCCAAAAAGGCAAGAAGGACGGAGCAGTGATTGTCAACAAAAAAATTGAAGAACTTATTGATACCAAAGGTATTAAGAAAATAATTTATTCGGAAGACGACAAAACTGCGGACTATTATGCTGAAAACCTCAGACTTGAAGACGGTTTCTTTATAATAGACGCCGTTACTCCAAAAGGCGTTATCAAAGATATAAAAATCGGTGCACGCGGACGTGTCAACATAGAAAACACGATGGCTTGCATTGCCGCAACGCAATTATCAGGCATAGATGATTCTACTATTAAAAAAGGCGTGGAAACTTTTATGGGCGTAAAACGCCGCATGGATTTTCATGTCCAGACCTCTGATGCCGTTTATATCGACGATTACGCACATCATCCGAGGGAACTTTCGGCGACAATCAGTTCTGTCAGGGAACTTTTCCCCGGAAAGAAAATTACCGGTATTTTTCAGCCTCACCTTTATACAAGAACGAGAGATTTTGCTACGGATTTTGCAAAAAGTCTCGACCTCTTAGACGAGGTGGTTTTGATGGACATCTATCCCGCACGCGAAAAACCGATTGTCGGGGTGGACTCAAAACTTATTGCCGGCCTTATGAAAAACAAGAACACTTTTTTGATTAATCAAAAGGAAAAGATTATTGAAAAAATAGTGCAGGAAAAACCTCAGGTTCTTTTGACTTTGGGAGCAGGCAGCATCGACAGACTTATTCACCCGTTAAAACAGGCGTTGAAAAAAGATGAAAGTCTCAAAACGGAAAATATTTAAGTTGTCGCTTGCGGTTTTGCTGCTGCTTGTAATGTGCTGGGCTACGGGAAGGTTTCACGATACGAGGTGCGACGAAATCGTTATCAGTATCGACAGTACCGAAGACGTGCATTTTGTGGAGGAGAATGATGTTTTGCGGCTGATATACAATGTCGTGGACAAAATCGAAGGCTACAAAATGGACAGTATTGACATTTATAAAATTGACGGCGTGTTGAAAAAACATCCTTTTATAAGGAGTGCCTCGATTTATAAGACAATATCCGGCAAACTTAAAATCGACATTGTCCAGAGAAAGCCTCTGCTGATGGTAATCAACAATACCGGGCAGTCGTATTATATTGACAATGACGGAATTATATTTGAGACTTCAAAAAAGTCATCGCCGCAGGTGATTGTCGCAAACGGGTTTATAAAAGACAGGTTCGATTTTTCGGACGGCAAAGTCTACAAGATAGACCTCTCGGATGACAAAACGCCGGGAACGCAGTCAGACCTTTTTAAACTGATAAAACTGATTGACGGCGACGATTTTTGGAGGGATCAGATAGAACAGATTTATGTCAACTCCCTTTCGGAATACGAACTTGTTCCGATGCTCGGACGGCATATTCTTTCAATCGGCTCCATTGAGGATTACGACAAAAAAATGTATATTCTCAAAGAGTTTTATTTCAGAGGGTTGAAAAAAGCGGGTTGGAACGCCTACAAGCAGATTTCTGTCAAATACAAAAACCAGATAGTCTGCAAGCGTTTTAAGAACCGCAAACAATAAAAAAATATGAAATATTCGGACTAAACAGATATAGGCTATGGCTACTAAAAATCAAATAATCGCCGCAATAGACATTGGCACGACAAAGGTTGTCGCTGTTGCCGGCGTGAAAGACGAATTCGGGAAAATCAATATTTTGGGTTCCGGTCAGGCGGAGTCAAGAGGTGTCGTCAGAGGCTCGGTACAAAACGTAAGCGAGGTTTCTGCGGCGATAAATACGGCCGTTACCAAATGTAAAGCCGCGGCAGGCTGCGATTTCCGCAACGTGTTTGTAGGTATTGCTGGTCAGAACGTAAGGACTGAAATCAACACTCATTCCAAGTTTATTGACAGCGGTATTATCAAGCAGTCGGACATCGATCAACTGACAAGAGAGGTGTATACCATCAGCAAAGATGCCGGCGAAGAGATTATTCATGTAATTCCGCAGGGCTATATTGTTGACGGCAGTAGCATTGTCGGTAGCGCAGCAGGCTGTCCGGGCAGAAAACTTGAAGGAAAGTTTTTTGTGGCAGTGGGCAAGGCCAACTCCATAACGGCGATACGTCAGGCTGTGAACATGGCGGGACTTAATATCGTGAAAATCATTCTCGAACCTATCGCTTCGAGCGAGGCTGTCCTTACCGAGGACGAAAAAGAAGCCGGTGTACTTGTTGCCGATATTGGCGGTGGCACTACCGATATAGCCGTTTATCAGAAAAAGGTCTTGAAGACCACCTCATACGTTCCTTTTGGCGGTAATGCTGTTACCAACGATATTAAAAATGCTTGTCATATTATTGAACGTCAGGCTGAAACATTGAAAATAAAATACGGTTCGGCTCTCAATCTGTCCGAATACAGTAAGAAAATAGCCGTAGTAAACGCTTTCGGAAGCGCAAAGGAGATTTCGTTTGCCGACCTTGCCAACATAATAAACGCCCGTCTTGACGAAATTCTCGGCGGCATAGCCTGCCTTATCGAAAAAGACGGTCTCAGAGACTCTCTTACGGCGGGAATCGTAATCACCGGCGGCGGCGCAAAACTCAACAATATTATCCGTCTGATAAAATTCAGGCTCGGTATGGATGTGCGTTTAGGACAGGTAAGAAACGTGGAAGTTAATTCGTGCGGACTCAACGATTCAGAATATACCGCTTCTGTCGGTCTCCTTATTAAGGGATTTGAATATTTGGAGACCTATTTGGCGGGTCAGAGCCGTGCGGCTCAGGAGACTCAGAAAAACGGCGCGGAGGTCAAGGAGGAGCAGACAAAACCTGCTGCCGGAGGTGCTTCCAAGGAGAAGAAAAAAGGCGGTTGGTTCTCCCGTCTCAAAAAGTTCGCTTCTGAATTTCTCGAAGACCCGGAAGAAAACGCATAATTTTTTTGTTAACAATTTTAAGAAACTAACCAATCCCTAAATTTTTTATTATGGCGGAGTTTGACTTCAACAGTGAAAACAAGGTACTGAATTTCAGTTTTGAAACGAAGAAAAATATTATAAAGGTACTCGGTGTCGGCGGCGGCGGCGGCAATGCGGTCGGACACATGTTCGAATACGGTATCAAAGACGTTGACTTTATCGTCGCAAATACCGACAATCAGGTTTTGGAGGTGAGCAAGATTCCCTCAAAAATTCAGTTGGGCGAAACCGTAACGCAGGGGCTCGGAGCGGGCAACAATCCTGAAAACGGCAAAGAAGCCGCTACTGAAAGTATCGAACTGATACGCTCGGCTCTTGTTGACAACAGAGTTACCAAGATGTTGTTCATCACAGCCGGAATGGGCGGCGGAACGGGTACGGGTGCTGCACCTGTCATCGCAAAACTCGCGAAAGAGGAAATGGGTATTCTTACCGTTGCCATCGTTACGATTCCTTTCCGTTTTGAAGGTCCAAAGCGTGTGCGTCAGGCTCTCAAAGGTTTGGAAGAACTTGCCTCCTGCGTGGATTCCATGCTTGTGATTGACAACGAAAAAATCAACGATATTTACGGCGATTTGGCTTTGGACGAGGCTTTCTTGAAGGCCGACGACATCTTGACGATGGCGGCAAAAGGTATCGCCGAAATTATTACCGTTACGGGCAGCATCAACGTCGACTTTGCCGATGTCAATACCGTTATGAAAGACTCAGGCATCGCGCTTATGGGTACAGGCAAGGCGGAAGGCGAAGGACGCGCTCTCAAAGCCGTTCAGTTGGCTCTTGACTCCCCGCTTCTTAACAACAACGACATCAAGGGTGCTAAAAAACTCCTTCTTAACATATCTTCAAGCGACAAGGCCAAGGCTTCTATGAAAGAGGTTACGGCAATCAATGATTACGTTCAGTCGAGGGCTGGTAACAAAGCCGACCTTATCTGGGGTAGTTCGTTTGATCAGGCTCTTGACAAAAATATCTGCGTTACGCTGATAGCGACCGGCTTCAACGCGAAAGAAATTCTTAACCCTTACGAGACGGAAAGCGGTTACAAGCCTTCAACCACTTTTGTTACGGACGAGGAAAAAAAAACTGAGCCGGATTCAGAGCCGGTAAGCACTCCGGCTGAGGATTCTCCGGCGGAGGCTTCTGACAACAAGGAAGTTCAGCCTGCTGTGGAAGAAAAAGCGGAGACTAATAATAATTATGCCGCAGGCGCGGTTGTGGATTTGGAAGTCGGCGATTCGGGAACTTCTTCGTCGGAAGAAAACGTGGAAGAAGAGGACGATGAAGATCCGGAAATCGGAGTTGAAGTGCCGATTCCCACGTCAAGTTTTCAGAATATAGACTTTACCGTTTTTCGCGAGAATGAAATTTCCGAGTACGAAAACACACCGGCTTACGTCCGTAAAAATGTCAAGATAAACGTCGGTAATTATAAAGGCGGAAAATATCAGAAATTCCAGTTGGTATAGGTATATATTGGCATTTTTATTGCACTGAAAAGTTATATATTAAATACTTCATCTTTTAAAAAACATGGCAGCAGAATCGGGACAGAACCTTTTTGAAATCGCGTATCCGCTGTTTAACAGGGTTGACGACAACGATTTCGAATACGTTTACAGGGGTTATTTTGACCACAGCATCACCAAAAAAATACTTTTTTTGGCGGATACCAACATTGCAAAAGTTACCAACCAGTCTCAGGCGACATTGCAAAAGCGTATTTATTATATAATGGTGGAAGGATTGCAAAACATCACCATTCATCAGGAAGAAATAGCCAACAACAGGGAGTTTGACAAGTATCCCGGAATTTTTGCCATTCAAAAAAACGGGGATAAGTATTTTATTTCGACCGGCAACATTGTTGCCAACGACAAAATCGAAAGTTTGAAGTCGAAACTCGACATCATAAATTCGCTTACGCCGGACGAGTTGAAAAAAATCCACCGCGAAATCCTATCTAACGGAAGTATTTCGGACAAAGGCGGCGCGGGTCTCGGCTTGATTGAGATGTCAAGAAAATCGGGCAACAAACTGCTTTATTGTTTTGAAAAACTTGACGACGAGTTCACCTATTTTTACCTTCAAACCCTGATTCCGACGGATTCGACTTACGGAAATGAGCAGCACGGTTCTCATTCGTCGCTTGAAAGTGTAAAACAGTTGCACCGTCAGATGAATGCCGACAATATTTTGTTGTATTTCAACGGTTTCTTCAATCAGGAAAATCTTTTGAGCCTTTTGGCTATTATAAAATCGAGAATGAACATGCCGCTTACCACCATAAAAATTTCAAACGTTATGGTGGAAATGCTTCAAAATATCATCAAGCACGGTTTCAAAACCAGAGAAGGTTTGGCGGGCATTTCGGGATTGTTTTTCTTGGGACAGACGGGTAACGAAACCCTTCTGACTTCCGGAAACATCATTCCTAACGAGGCAGTCCAGACGATTACCGAGAGGTTGGAGTTTGTTAACGGCATGTCAAAAGAAGAATTGTCTGACTATTACGACGACATTCTGCTCGATTTTGATACCGCCGACGCCAAAAAGACAGGTTTGGGATTTTCGGATTTGAGGATAAAATCCGACAAACCCTTGAAGTATAAATTTTTGCCGATAAACGATAACGAACAGTTTTATCTGCTTCAAACGAGTGTTAAAACCAAGAAATAAATAACATCAGATATGGAAAAATTTGTTAGAGAAGAGACGGAAGACACACCAGAAATAATTTTTGACCCGGAAAACGGAATTTTCAAGATTTCAAAAATTTCGGTGCCTGAAAATGCGTTGGAATTTTACGCGCCGGTTTTGGAATGGATTAAGCAGTATTCCGAGGAGCCGAACATTCAAACCAAGTTTGATTTTGATTTGGAGTATGTCAACACGGCTTCGAGCAAGCAGGTGATTCAGATAATTCTGTTGCTTCAAAAGGTTGCTGAAAAAGGCGACGTGCGTGTCCGTTGGTTTTATGAGTCGATTGACGAGGATATGCGCGCTTTGGGCGCAAGATACAAAAAACTTGTCAACGTGCCTTTTGAACTTGTGGCGATAGACGAGTAGAATTTTATTTTGAAATAACTTTTTTAAAGAGCGGCTGACAGTTTTTCTTTCCTGTCAGCCGTCTTTTTTTACCCGCTCAAAAACACTCTTTTAAAATTTTACAGAAAATTAACAATACCATTTAACATGTTTATTATCAGTTTGTTATCCTCAAAAAATCGCTTAAAATAAAAAAAGTTGAAAAAAAGTCGCCGAAAAATGTTTGTAATTAACTAAAAATTACTAATTTTGCAGTCCAAAATGTATAAATTTCAAAGATAAGAGAAATGCCTACAATTCAACAGTTAGTAAGAAAAGGTAGAAAGACCATTACTGCAAAAAGTAAGTCTCCGGCATTGGATTCTTGTCCTCAGAAACGCGGCGTTTGTATGCGTGTTTATACGACAACCCCGAAGAAACCGAACTCTGCAATGCGCAAAGTTGCAAGGGTAAGGCTTTCTAACAAGAAGGAAGTCAATGCATACATTCCGGGCGAAGGACACAATTTGCAGGAGCACTCAATCGTAATGGTAAGAGGCGGTCGTGTAAAGGATCTCCCCGGCGTACGTTATCACATCATCCGCGGTACTCTTGATACGGCGGGCGTTGCCAACAGAGGTCAGCAGAGATCAAAATACGGCGCAAAGAAACCGAAACAGAAAAAGTAAAATTTAAGTAAAAAATGAGAAAAGCAAAACCGAAGAAAAGAGTGATTCTTCCCGATCCCGTTTACGGCGACTCGCTTGTAACGCGCTTTGTAAACGACATGATGATCGACGGAAAGAAGAGCGTGGCTTTTAAAATTTTCTACAAGGCTTTGGAAATTGTCGGTGAAAAAACAAAAGAAACCGGCAAAACTCCTACCGAAGTGTGGAAAAAGGCTATGGAAAACATTACTCCGGACGTTGAGGTTAAATCTCGCAGAATCGGCGGTGCTACTTTCCAAGTTCCTATGGAAATCCGTCCTGATAGAAAAGAATCTATCGGCGTAAAGCACTTAATCCGTTATGCAAGATTGCGTTCGGGTCATTCTATGGCTGAAAAGTTGGCTGCTGAGATAGTGGCTGCTTACAACGAAGAAGGTGCGGCTTTCAAGAAAAAAGAAGATACTCACCGCATGGCAGAGGCTAACAAAGCGTTTGCATTCTTCAGATTCTAAGACATTTATTAACATTTTAGACGCTAAAACGAAATGGACAACATGCTTCAAAATACGAGAAACATCGGCATTATGGCTCACATAGACGCGGGTAAAACCACGACTACGGAGCGTATATTGTATTATACCGGCGTTACTCACAGAATGGGCGAGGTTCACGACGGAGCGGCTACAATGGACTGGATGTCCCAAGAAAAGGAGAGAGGCATAACGATAACCTCTGCTGCTATCACCGCTTACTGGAACTATAACGGCGTTAAACACACCATCAACATCATTGACACTCCCGGACACGTAGATTTCACCGTCGAAGTGGAAAGATCGCTGAGGGTTTTGGACGGCGCGGTTGCTGTATTTTGCGGTGTAGGCGGCGTAGAACCACAGTCGGAAACGGTTTGGAAACAGGCTGACAGATACAACGTTCCGAGAATCGCGTTCGTTAACAAAATGGACAGAATAGGAGCGGATTTCTTCTCGGTGCTTATGGAAATTGAAGAAAAACTCGGTGCAAACCCGGTTGCAGTTCAGATTCCTATCGGCAGCGAGGACAAATTCAAAGGCGTTGTTGACCTGATTGAAATGAAAGCATACGTTTGGAGCGGAAGCGATGACGGAATGACTTTTGAGGTTACGGACATTCCCGAAGACCTGAAAGCGCAAGCCGCAGAATACCGCGACAAAATGCTTGAAAAATGTGCCGACTTGGGTGATGACAGTTTTCTTGAAAAGTACTTGGAGGACAGTTCTTTAATTTCGGCAGACGATATTAAAAACGTCCTTAGGAGAGCAACTGTGGAACTGAAAGTTGTTCCCGTTTTGTGCGGTTCGTCGCTCAAAAACAAGGGAGTTCAGAAACTTTTGGACGCAGTAACGGCTTATTTGCCGAGTCCCCTTGACCTTGGTGCGGTAAAAGGCACAGACCCCGCAAACACTGATAAAGAGATACTTAGAAAGCCGGATTCAAAAGAGCCTTTTGCGGCTTTGGCTTTCAAGATTGCCGTAGACCCGTTTGTGGGACGGCTCGTTTACATCAGAGTATATTCGGGACGTTTGAACGCCGGCGAAACCGTTTTCAACGTCAGGACGGGCAAGAGGGAAAGAATCTCAAATCTTTACCGTATGCATGCCAACAAACAGCAGGCCTTGGATTTTGTAGAGGCAGGCGATATTTGCGGAGCGGCGGGTTTCAAGGACATCAGAACGGGAGATTCCCTTACTGACCAGAAACATCCGGTGGTTTTTGAGGCGATACAGTTTCCCGATCCGGTTATCGGCGTGGCAATTGAGCCTAAAACTCAGGCAGATCTTGACAAAATGGACATTGCCCTTGGTAAATTGTCGGAAGAAGACCCGACTTTCAAAGTTGAAACCGACAATGAGACGGGTCAGACGATTATCAGAGGAATGGGTGAGTTGCATTTGGATATTCTAATTGACCGCTTAAAGCGCGAATACAATATCGAAATCACTCAGGGCAAGCCTCAGGTTACTTACAAGGAGAGAATTACGAAAACAGTGGAACACCACGAGGTTTTCAAGAAACAGACCGGCGGAAAAGGCAAGTTTGCCGACATTACCGTAAGAGTTTCGCCCTCCGAAGAAAATGAAACCGGCTTGAAGTTCATTAATTCCGTTAAAGGAGGAAATATTCCCAAAGAATTTATACCCGCTGTCGAAAAGGGATTTTCTGAGGCGATGAACAACGGACCTTTGGGAGGATTCAAGATGCAAAGCCTTACTGTCGAACTTTTGGACGGCAGTTATCACAGCGTGGATTCAGACGCTCTGTCATTCGAGATTGCCGCAAAACAGGCTTTTAAGGCGGCAACTGAACAGGCAAAAGCAATATTGCTCGAACCCGTAATGGAACTCACGGTGGATACGCCCGAAGAATACATGGGCGATGTTATCGCCGATGTTAACAAGAGAAGGGGACAGGTAATAAGCACTGATTCAAAAGCAAAAGTAAAGATTATCAAATCGCTGGTACCGCTTGCCGAAACTTTCGGATATGTTACTGTTTTGCGCACTTTAACCTCCGGAAGAGCAATTTCGTCAATGCAGTTTAAGGATTATGAGCAAGTTCCACCTCAGATTGCTCAGGGTATTATCGATATGGTAAAAGGTAAAATCACATTTATTGACCAGTTATAAATTAAAGAATTATGAGTCAGAAGATTCGTATCAAATTAAAATCTTACGACCACAACTTGGTTGACAATTCGGCTGAGAAGATCGTTAAGACCGTAAAAAGCACAGGCGCAGTTGTCAGCGGACCCGTTCCGCTCCCGACCCACAAAAGAATTTTTACGATCAACAGATCTACTTTCGTTAACAAAAAATCGAGAGAGCAGTTCCAATTGTCTTCTTTCAAGAGATTAATCGACATTTATAGTTCTACTCCTAAGACTATTGATGCCCTTATGAAACTTGAACTTCCGAGCGGAGTGTCGGTTAAAATTGAGGTTTAATAATTTGATTTTTAAGTTAACAGTAAAAAATTAACAGTTTACCGCTGTCGGCTGAGCCCGTTCAAGTAAACAAAAAGCATTTTAAAAAAATGTCAGGAATAATAGGAAAAAAAGTAGGCATGACCTCGGTTTTCAATGAGAACGGCGTAAACGTACCCGTTACCGTTATTGAAGCGGGTCCTTGCGTAGTAACACAAGTTAAAACCGTAGAAACTGACGGTTACAATGCCGTTCAGCTCGCTTTTGACGAGAAAAAAGCAAAAAACACGTCAAAGCCGGAATTAAAACATTTTGAAAAGGCGGCTACGACCCCAAAAGTAAAATTAGTCGAGTTCAAAAAAATCGAAGGCGACGTTAAATTGGGCGATACAATTACGGTCGAGAGCCTTAAAGACATCAAATTTGTGGACGTAAGCGGTATTTCCAAAGGTAAAGGTTATCAGGGACCGGTAAAACGTTACCATTTTAACGGTGTAGGCGGCACTACCCACGGTCAGCACAACAGACTCAGAGCACCGGGAGGTTTGGGCGCATCGTCTTACCCGTCAAAAGTGTTCAAAGGCATGAGAATGGCAGGACGCACTGGCGGCGACAAAATCAAAGTTCGCAACTTGCAGGTTGTCAAGATTATCGCAGAACACAACTTATTGTTAGTAAAAGGTGCCGTTCCGGGACCTAAAGGTTCATATTTAATCATCGAAGACTAATGGAAATAGCAGTTTTAAACATCAACGGTCAGGACACCGGCAAAAAAGTTGTTCTTAGTGACAGCATTTTCGGCGTTCAAACTAACGACCATGCTATGTACCTTGACGTAAAACGTTATTTGGCAGACCAGAGACAAGGTACGGCAAAGGCAAAGGAAAGAAGTGAAATGAGCGGTTCTACCCGTAAACTTCACAAACAAAAAGGTACTGGCGGTGCACGTGTGGGCGACATCAACTCTCCCGTTATGGTAGGCGGCGCAAGATGTTTCGGACCCCGTCCCCGTGATTACAGTTTCAAACTCAACAAAAAAGTTAAAGTGCTTGCAAGAAAGTCAGCTTTGACTTATAAGGCAAAAGACGGACAGATTATCGTAGTCGAAGATTTCGATTTTGAGGCTCCCAAAACTAAAAAAATGGTTGATTTGAAAAATAATTTAAAAATTAACGATAAAAAATCACTTTTAGTTTTGCAGAAAGAAAATAAAAACGTATATTTGTCGTCAAGAAATTTGGACAAATCAAAAATTACAACTGCTTGTCAATTAACGACTTACGATGTACTCAATGCTCAGGCTTTGGTGTTTACGGAGAGTGCAGTTGAGGCTTTGAATAAGATTTTCGAAAACAAATAATTTTATTTAAGAAATGGAAATCATTGAAAAACCGATAGTTACGGAAAAATTTTCCGCTTTGTCGTCGAGGACAATCCACACGGGAAAAAAAGGTAACAAAAAAGGCAGACCTGACACAAGGGCAACCAAAACCCTTGCGCAGTTCGCTTTTGTCGTAAACCCCAACGCCAACAAAATCCAAATTAAGGAGGCTGTGGAAAGTTTGTACAACGTAACCGTAACAGCGGTTAACACTATGAAATACGCCGGAAAAGTAAAATCCCGTATGACAAAGGCGGGCGTAATCGCCGGCAAGACAAAAACTTACAAAAAAGCTGTTGTTACCTTGAAAGAAGGGGACAATATAGATTTTTATAGCAATATCTAAAAAATGGCAGTAAGACAATTTAAACCGACAACTCCGGGACAAAGAGGAAAAGTATTAAGTACTTTTGAAGAGATTACGGCTTCCAAACCCGAAAAATCGCTTACCTTCGGTTATGCGAAATCGGGCGGAAGAAACAACACCGGAAAAATGACCGTACGCTATATCGGCGGCGGTCATAAACAGAAATACAGAATGGTGGATTTTTGGCGCGCAAAAGACGGCATTCCCGCTACCGTAAAAACTATTGAATACGACCCGAACAGAACGGCACGTATCGCTTTGGTTTTTTATGCTGACGGCGAAAAAAGTTACATCATTGCTCCTAACGGACTCCAAGTAGGACAGAAAATCGAATCAGGCAAAAACGCTGCTCCTGAAATCGGAAACGCATTGTTTTTGGCTGACATTCCCTTGGGAACCGTTATCCACAACATTGAACTCAGACCCGGTGAGGGCGCTAAACTCGCAAGAAGTGCAGGTTCTTATGCTCAACTTACTGCAAGGGACGGCAAATATGCAATCGTAAAACTTCCTTCGGGTGAAACGAGAATGATTCTCACTACATGCAAGGCTACCGTAGGAAGCGTTTCCAACGGCGACCACGAACTTGAAAAATCCGGTAAAGCCGGTCGTTCAAGATGGCTCGGACGCAGACCGCACAACAGAGGTGTTGTTATGAACCCTGTAGATCACCCGATGGGTGGTGGTGAAGGCCGTGCATCAGGAGGTCATCCGAGATCAAGGAAAGGCTTGTTGGCTAAGGGTTACAAGACAAGAAGACCCAAAAAACTTTCCAATAAGTTTATTATAGAAAGAAGAAGTAAATAATTTTAATTGCATAAAGAAAAATGAGTCGTTCAATTAAAAAAGGCCCGTTCATTGACTACAACCTCGAAAAAAAGATTCTTGCCATGAATGAAAGCGGCAAGAAATCGGTTATCAAATCGTGGGCGAGAGCCTCTATTATTTCTCCTGATTTCGTTGGTCATACCATTGCCCTTCACAACGGCAACAAATTTATTCCCGTTTACGTAACGGAAAATATGGTGGGACACAAATTGGGCGAATTTGCGCCGACACGTATTTTCAGAGGTCACGGCGGTAACAAAAAGAAATAATTTTAAAAGTTAAAGGAAATGTCAGAAGAAATAAAAAAGCATAGAACCAAGAAGAAAGAGAGGGCTGAAAAACTTAAAGCCCAAAGAAAGGATTTGGCTTTTGCTGTTTTAAGAAACAATCCCACTTCTCCCAGAAAGATGCGTCTTGTGGCAGGTCTGATTAGAAATCAGGACGTTACCAAGGCTTTGGATATTTTGCAGTATTCTCCTCAGGAGGCGGCTATAAAGTTGAGAAAACTTTTGCAGTCTGCTATTGCAAACTGGACAAAGAAAAACGAAGGCGCACATATTGAAGACGCCAATCTTATCGTTAAGGAAGTAAAAGTAGACGGCGCAAGAATGTTGAAAAGACTTCGTCCCGCTCCCCAAGGAAGGGCTTACAGGATAAGAAAAAGGTCAAACCACGTTACTATAATTTTAGGTAATAAAGTAAATACGCAAGAATAATGGGACAGAAAACGAATCCGATCAGCAACAGATTGGGAATCATAAAAGGTTGGGATTCAGAATGGTTTGACCCCAAAAACTATTCTGACAAAATAGTTGAAGACGACAAGATTAGAAAATATCTTAACGTTCGTCTTGCTAAGGCCAGCATCTCGAAGATTATCATTCAGAGAACGCTTAAACTGATTACCGTTACCGTTAATACCGCCCGTCCGGGTATCATTATCGGCAAAGGCGGTCAGGAAGTTGATAAAATAAAGGAAGAGTTGAAAAACATTACGAAAAAGGACGTTCAGATTAATATCCTCGAAATCAAACGTCCCGAATTGGATGCCGTAATTGTTGCCAACAACGTAGCACGTCAGATTGAAGGCCGTATCGCTTACCGCCGCGCAATCAAGACTGCTGTCGCTTCTACTATGAGAATGGGTGCCGAGGGTATCAAATTTGTGATTTCAGGCCGTCTTAACGGTGCGGAAATGGCAAGAACCGAGGCATACAAAGAAGGCAGGATTCCTTTGCACACTTTGAGAGCCGACATCGACTATGCTTTGGCTGTGGCTAACACCAAAGTAGGCTGCGTTGGTATCAAAGTATGGATTTGCAAAGGCGAGGTTTACGGAAAGAAAGACCTCTCTAACAGCGTAAACGTCAACAAGCCTGTTAAGAAATCTAATTATAGTAATAATCAAAAGAGACAAAAGTAGTTCTTAAATTTAAAAATTTGTAAAAGAAAATGTTACAACCGAAAAGAACGAAATTCAGGAAGATGCAGAAAGGCCGCATGAGAGGTCTTGCCCAGAGAGGGCACGAAATCGCATTCGGCAGTTTCGCACTCAAAGCATTGGAGAATTTCTGGATCACGGGACGTCAGATAGAAGCGGCACGTCAGGCAATTTCGCGTAAGATGCAGTGTGAAGGTCAGATTTGGATTAGAATCTTCCCTGACAAGCCCGTTACAAAGAAACCTGCCGAGGTACGTATGGGTAAAGGTAAAGGTCAGCCCGAATACTTTGTAGCCCCCGTTACTCCGGGCAGAATTATGTTTGAAGCCGACGGCGTGCCGTTTGATATCGCTAAGGAAGCGTTCAGACTGGCGGCTCAGAAACTTCCGATTAAAACTAAGTTTGTCGTAAGACGCGATTATGTCAACCCTGCAACAAATATTGAATAATGAAAAAGTCAGTACAACAGAAGGAAATAAAAGATTTGACTACCGCTGAATTGGAAGAGAAACTCAGTGCCGCAGTTTTGGACTTTACCAAGATGAAACTCAACCACGCTATCACTCCTTTGGAGTCTCCGATTCAGATACGTGACAAAAGAAAATACATTGCACGCCTGAAAACGGAGTTGCGCGCAAGACAAATCAGTAACGCTAAAAATTAATGGAAATGGCAGAAGAAGTTAATCAAGAGGTAGTAGTAAGAAACTTCAGAAAGGTACGTATCGGGACGGTAGTGAGCAACAAAATGGAAAAATCTATTGTTGTTGAAGTAAGACGCAAAATGAGACATCCCAAGTACGGAAAATTTATTCTCCGTACCAAAAAGTTCATCGCTCACGACGAGAAAAACGAATGCAACATCGGCGATACCGTAAAAATTATGGAAACACGTCCTTTGAGCAAACGTAAAAACTGGAGATTAGTTGAAATCGTAGAAAAAGCTAAATAATTTTATTATGATACAGCAAGAATCAAGAATGACTGTAGCTGACAACAGCGGCGCAAAAGAAGTGCTCTGTATCCGTGTCCTCGGCGGAACGGGCCGCAGATATGCCTCTGTTGGCGACAAGGTGGTCGTAACCGTTAAGAGCGCAATCCCTTCGGGCGATATTAAGAAGGGTACAGTATCCAAGGCGGTTGTCGTACGCACCAACAAAGAAATCCGCAGACAGGACGGCTCGTACATCAGATTTGACGACAATGCCGTTGTTCTGTTAAACAATCAGGGAGAACTCAGAGGTACCCGTATTTTCGGACCGGTGGCAAGAGAATTGCGCGCCAATTATATGAAAATCGTTTCTTTGGCTCCTGAGGTTTTGTAATTTTAAAAAAAATTTTAGGTTAAAAATGAAATTGCACATTAAAAAAGGAGACACGGTGATTGTCAATTCTGGCGAACACAAGGGCAAGAAAGGGACAGTTCTCAAAGTTCTCGTTAAGAAAAACCGTGCTATCGTTGAGGGTGTCAATATGGTGAAGAAAGCCACGAAACCTACCGCCGAGAAAAATGAAGGCGGTTTTGTTGAGACAGAGGCTTCGATCCATCTTTCAAACCTTATGTTGATTTGCCCCGAGACAGGCAAACCTACCCGTATCGGCAGAAAGTTGGTGGAAACCGACGGCGTTGCAAGATTAGTACGTTATTCAAAAAAATCTGAAAATAAAAAGGAGATAAAGTAAAATGCAATACGTACCGTCTTTAAAGAAAAAGTACAGGGAAGAGATTGTTCCCGCTATGAAAAACGAGTTCGGCTATACAAGCGTAATGCAGACTCCGAAATTGGTTAAGATCGTTGTTAACCAGGGTATCGGAGACGCTACTGCCGATAAGAAAATCGTTGATACTTCAATGGCCGAAGTTACGGCAATAACCGGTCAGAAACCCGTTACAAGACTCTCTAAGAAGGATATTTCCAACTTCCATTTGAGAAAGGGAATGCCTATCGGAGTTATGGTAACTTTGAGACACGACCGTATGTACGAGTTCCTCGAAAGATTGATAGCAATCGCATTGCCGAGAATCCGCGACTTCAACGGTATTTCCGGTAAATTCGACGGAAGAGGCAACTACACTCTCGGTATCAAAGAGCAGATTATTTTCCCTGAAATCGACATCGACAAAGTAAGCAAGATTAAGGGTTTGAACATCACTTTTGTTACCACGGCTAAAACCGACGAGGAAGGTTACAAATTATTGCAGAATTTTGGTTTACCGTTCAAAAAACAGAAATAATGGCAAAAGAATCAATGAAAGCGCGCGAGGTTAAACGCGCAAAACTTATCGCTAAATACGCCGAGAAGAGAAAACAACTCAAAGAGGCCGGCGATTATGTAGGACTTCAGAAGTTGCCGCGCAACTCTAACCCGATTCGTCTGCACAACCGCAGCCGTTTGTCAGGACGTCCGAAAGGATATATGAGAATGTTCGGACTCTCACGTATGGAGTTCCGCGAAATGGCTTCGCAAGGGTTGTTGCCGGGCGTAAGAAAAGCAAGTTGGTAATTTTATTTAAAAAGTAAAACAAAAAATGACAGATACAATTGCAGATTTCCTGACCCGTATCAGAAACGCGGCGATGGCAAAACACAGAGTCGTTGAGGTGCCTGCAAGCAAAGTAAAAAAGGAAATTACTAAAATCCTTTTCGACAAAGGCTATATCCTCAGTTACAAGTTTGACGACGAAAACAGAGCCATCAAAATCGCTTTGAAGTACAATCCGCAAACTAAGGCTTCGGCTATTCAGTCTATTACGAGAGTTTCAACTCCGGGTTTGAGAAAATACGAGGGTTGTAAAGAGTTGCCGAGAGTTTTGAACGGTTTGGGTATTGCCATCGTTTCAACCTCGAAAGGCATTATGACCGACAAAGAAGCAAGAGTTCAGAATGTCGGCGGTGAAGTAATTTGTTACGTTTATTAATAAATCAGGTAAGTTTTAAAATGTCAAGAATTGGAAAATTGCCCGTTCAGATACCCGCTGGGGTTCAGGTAACCGTAGACGACAAAAATCACACTGTGGTCGTTAAAGGCAAGCTTGGTGAATTGAGGCAGAAAGTAAATCCTGATATTAAAGTGGAAGTTGAGAACAACCAACTCAAAGTTTCCCGTCCCTCGGACGACAAGATACACCGTTCATTGCACGGCCTTTACAGGGCTTTGATTGCAAACATGGTAAAAGGTGTAAGCGAAGGATTTACAATTAAACAGGAAATGGTCGGCGTAGGTTACAGAGCGACTTCGCAAGGTCAATTGCTCGATATTTCCGTAGGTTATTCGCACAACATCCTTATGGAACTTCCCAAAGAAGTTCAGGTTAATGTTGTAACAGAAAAACGTTCTAATCCGATTATTACCCTTACAAGTTGTGATAAACAACTTTTGGGTCAGGTTGCGGCAAAAATTCGTTCGTTCCGCGCTCCCGAACCTTACAAAGGCAAAGGTATTAAGTTTGTGGACGAAGTTCTGCGCAGAAAGGCAGGTAAGACGGCTTCTTCTTCCAAGTAATCGGGCTTAACTAATTAAAAAATCGTAAAGAAAATGGCTTTAACTAAGCAAGAAAGAAGACAGAGAATAAAATACCGCATCCGCAAAAAACTTTCTGGTACTCCCGAAAGACCGAGACTTTGCGTGTTTAGAAGCAACAAAAACATTTTTGCTCAGTTGATTGACGATGTCAGCGGTAAAACATTGGTGGCAACCTCTTCAAGGGTTAAGGAAATTTCCGAGAAGAAAGTAACCAAAATTGAACAGGCTGCTTTGGTAGGCAAGGCTATTGCCGAAAAAGCAAAGGCTGCCGGTTACGAAGCGGTTGTTTTTGACAGAAACGGTTATCTCTACCACGGCAGGGTAAAATCTTTGGCCGAGGCGGCACGTGAAGGAGGTTTAAATTTTTAACGGATTATGGCAACACAAAACATTAAAAAAGTAAGGACTAACGACTCTGAATTGAAAGAAAGAGTTGTTAAAGTAAATCGTGTAACAAAGGTTACCAAAGGCGGTCGTACTTTTACTTTCGCCGCCATAGTAGTCGTAGGTAATGAGAACGGTATCGTAGGTTACGGTTTGGGCAAAGCAAACGAAGTAGCAACAGCCGTTTCAAAAGGTGTTGAAGATGCCAAGAAAAACCTTATAAAAGTTCCCGTTTATAAAGGAACTATCCCCCACGCACAAATCGCAAAATTCGGCGGTGCCGACATTTTGTTGAAACCGGCTTCAAGCGGTACCGGTGTTAAGGCGGGCGGTGCTATGCGCGCCGTTTTGGAAAGCGTCGGAATTAAAGACGTTCTTGCAAAATCAAAAGGTTCTTCTAACCCCCACAACCTCGTAAAAGCGACGTTCAAAGCACTTTCAATGTTGAGGGACGCTCAAACCGTTTCGCAATACAGAGGAGTTGATGTGAACACTGTGTTTAACGGTTAATCTAAGGAATAAGATGAAGATAAAAGTAACTCAGGTCCGCAGCAAAATCGGCTGGCCGAAAGATCAAAAGGCAACTCTTGAATCTTTGGGTTTAAGAAAAATCGGACAAAGTGTCGTTCTTGAAGACAATCCCTGCAACATGGGCAAAGTCATCAAAGTAAGACACCTTTTGAAAATTGAAAATATTAACGAATAATATTATTAAACAAAAATGGACTTGTCACAATTAAGACCCGCAAAAGGTTCGACACATACCAAAAAACGTTTGGGAAGAGGTCAGGGTTCGGGTTGGGGCGGCACTTCGACCCGCGGTCACAAAGGTGCTAAATCCCGCTCGGGTTATTCCCACAAGGTAGGTTTTGAAGGTGGTCAGATGCCCCTTCAAAGACGCGTTCCTAAATTCGGGTTCAACAACGTTAATAGAGTTGAATACAGGATTGTCAATATTTCCGATTTGGAAGAGATTTCCAACAAACTTAATGTTACCGACATTAATTTGGAAGTTTTCCAGAAAGCGGGTTTGATTTCCAAAAACGACATCGTTAAAGTGTTGGGCAACGGTAAACTCACCAAAAAACTGAATGTTACCGCTAACGCTTTCTCAAAGTCGGCAAAAGCCGCTATTGAGGCTTTGAACGGAACTGTTAATACGTTGTAATAGAAAATTTGATGAAAAACTTTATTCAGACACTTAAAAACATTTGGAGAATCGAAGACCTCCGTAACAGAATTCTGGCTACGCTGGCTTTGGTGTTGGTTTACAGGGTCGGGGCGCACATTGTGCTTCCCGGCATTGACCCTAACCAATTGCAAAACCTTTCGGAGCAGACCAAGGACGGAATTATGTCTCTTCTCAATATGTTTTCCGGCGGCGCGTTTGCCAATGCCTCGATTTTTGCACTCGGTATCATGCCCTACATTACGGCTTCGATTATCGTGCAGCTTCTCGGAATGGCAGTGCCGTATTTCCAGAGACTTCAAAGGGAAGGTGAGAGCGGAAGGAGAAAAATCAACCGTATTATCCGTCTTTTGACGGTGGCTGTGTTGATTGTCCAGGCTCCGAGTTATTTGATTAACCTCCACTACCAGCTTCCTGACTCCGCATTTTTGGCGGGCGGTTTTTGGGGATTTACCTTTCCCTCGGTTGTAATTCTGACGGCGGGTACCATGTTTATTATGTGGCTGGGTGAACGTATCACGGATAAAGGTATCGGAAACGGTATTTCGTTGTTGATTATGATCGGTATCATCGCAAGGTTTCCGTTTGCACTCGGTGCTGAGGTCGCTTCCAAATTCGGCGAGACTGCCGGAGGCGGTGCGATAGCACTGATTGTGGAACTTGTGGCACTGCTTATGGTCTTCGTCGTTTCCATTCTTCTTGTGCAGGGAACACGTAAGATTCCCGTACAATACGCAAAGAGAATCATCGGTAATAAACAATACGGCGGTGTAAGGCAGTATATCCCTTTGAAGGTGAATGCCGCCGGCGTAATGCCTATCATTTTTGCCCAGGCATTGATGTTTATTCCTCTTATGTTTACCCATTTCAACTCTGAGGTTACCTCCGGTATCGCTTCGGCTTTTGCCGATTTTACCGGTTTTTGGTACAACTTTACTTTCGCTCTGCTGGTAATAGTTTTCACGTATTTCTATACGGCGATTACTTTCAGCCCGCAACAAATGGCGGAAGATATGAAGAAAAGGGGCGGATACATTCCCGGTGTCAAACCCGGCAAAAAGACTGTTGAGTTCTTGGATGAAATCATGTCAAGAATCACTTTGCCCGGTTCGATTTTCCTTGCATTGATTGCTATTCTGCCCGTATTTGCAATACTTTGCCATATCAACAACCAGTTCGCACAATTTTATGGCGGAACGTCTTTGTTGATTATGGTCGGTGTAATACTTGATACTTTGCAGCAGATTGAATCCCATCTTTTGATGAGACATTATGACGGTTTGATGAAAACCGGAAGGATCAAAGGAAGAACGGGCGGACAGGCGGCTGCTTTGTAAAAAAAAAGTTTACGGCAAAAATGTTAATTTGCAAAGTTTATACAGAAAGATATTAGTCATGAAAGATGTTTTTCCGCTCACCGGAAGGTTTCGGGGGCGGAAAAATAATCTGTTTTAAAAAAGTTTGAAAAAAAATTCTTATAAGTTTTGCAATTTGATTATAAATGTTTTAATTTTGCGGCATAAAATTTTTAAGAATGTCAAAACAGGCTTCAATAGAAAAAGACGGTAAAATCACTGAGGCGTTGTCTAACGCGATGTTCAGGGTGGAACTCGATAACGGGCATCAGATTATTGCCCATATTTCGGGTAAAATGCGCCAGCATTACATCAGAATATTGCCCGGAGACAAGGTCAGGGTGGAAATGTCCCCTTACGACTTGACAAAGGGGCGAATATCTTTCAGGTATAAATAAAATTTAACACACAAAAAAGTAAAATAAAATGAGAGTCAGAACATCAGTTAAAAAACGCTCGGCTGATTGCAAAGTTGTTAGAAGAAAAGGTAGGGTTTATATCATTTGTAAATCTAATCCTAAATTTAAGCAACGTCAAGGTTAATTTTTAAAAAAGTTGTTTTGTGATTGCAAATTTTTTATTATTTTTGCGGTCGCAAAATCAGTAATTTGGTAATAAAAGTATAAAACAATGGCAAGAATTGTTGGTGTAGATTTACCCAAAAACAAACGCGGTGAAATCGGTCTTACCTATATTTTTGGTATCGGCCGTCCGAGAGCTAATCAGATCCTCTCAGAAGCCGGTATTGACAGGGATATTAAAGTTCAGGACTGGAACGATGACCAAATCGCCAAAATCCGTCAGATTATCAATGACAACTTCAAGGTTGAAGGTGAATTGCGTTCCGAAGTGGCTATGAACATCAAACGTCTTATGGACATCGGATGTTATAGAGGTATCCGCCACAGAAACGGACTTCCCGTAAGAGGTCAGAAGACCAAAAACAACGCACGTACGCGTAAGGGTAAGAAAAAGACCATAGCAAACAAAAAGAAAGCTACTAAGTAAAATTTAGAAAATGGCACAAAAAAGCAAAGTAACGAGAAAGAGAGTTGTTAAAGTAGAGGCAAACGGACAAGCGCACATCCACTCGTCTTTCAACAACATTATCATCTCTTTGACCAACGCTTCGGGGGAAGTGATTTCTTGGGCTTCGGCTGGCAAGATGGGCTTCAAAGGTTCTAAAAAGAACACTCCCTATGCAGCGCAAATGGCGGCAACGGAATGCGCAAAGACCGCTTTCGATTTGGGACTCAGAAAAGTTAAAGTATACGTCAAAGGTCCGGGTTCGGGACGTGAAGCGGCTATCCGTTCCATTCACACCGCCGGCGTTGAAGTAGTTGAAATTATTGATGTAACTCCTTTACCTCACAACGGTTGCAGACCCGCCAAGAGAAGAAGAGTTTAATTTGTTTTAACAAAAAAAAATTTTCAAAAAAATGGCAAGATATACAGGTCCTAAATCAAAAATCGCAAGAAAATTCGGCGAGCCTATCTACGGCACCGATAAATATTTGGACAGAAAAGGCTATCCTCCGGGACAGCACGGCTTGGAGAAGAAGCGTAAAAAAATGTCGGAGTACGGCACACAGTTGAAGGAAAAACAAAAAGCAAAATATACCTATGGACTTCTTGAACGTCAGTTCTCGAACCTTTTTGAAAAGGCTTCAAGGTCTAACGGTGTTACGGGTGAGGTTTTGATTCAACTCCTTGAAAGCCGTCTTGATAATGTTGTATACAGACTCGGAATCGCTCCTACAAGACCGGCGGCAAGACAGTTGGTGTCTCACAGACACATTGTCGTAAACGGTAAAGTTTGCGGTATTCCGTCTTACCACGTAAAAGCCGGCGATATTGTTGGCGTAAGAGAAAAGTCTAAGGCTTTGGAGGTAATCGTAAATTCGGTTCAGGGCGCAAACCGTTCGCGTTTCAGCTGGTTGGAATGGGACGGCAGCCAAATGGCTGGTAAATTTATGAATGTTCCTGCAAGAGAAGATGTTCCTGAGAACATTAAGGAGCAACTCATAGTCGAACTTTATTCTAAATAATATTTTATGGCGGCGGACACTTCGGGTATTTTTACTCTTTGTGTCCTTACCGTTTGTTTTTACCGGAAAAATAAAATTAAATAATTCAAATGGCAATATTAGCTTTTCAAAAGCCCGACAAGGTGGTAATGTTGGAGTCGGACGATACTTTCGGCAAGTTTGAGTTCCGTCCTCTCGAACCCGGTTTCGGCATAACAATCGGCAATGCGTTAAGGCGTATTCTTCTTTCTTCATTGGAAGGATTTGCCATAACCTCTATCCGTATTGAGGGTGTTGACCACGAATTTTCTACAATTCCGGGCGTTATAGAGGATGTAACCGAAATAATTCTGAATATCAAAAAGATACGTTTCAAACAGATCGTTGACGGGCAGAATTTTGAAAAGGCGGTTATCACCATCAGCAATCAGGAGCAGTTCAGAGCAGGCGACATCGAAAAATTCCTGACCAATTTCAAGGTCTTGAATCCGGGTCAGCTTATCTGCAATATCGACTCTTCCAAAAAACTTACGATGGAAATCACCATCAACAAGGGCAGAGGATACGTTCCCGCTGATGAAAACAAAATTGCCGACAGCGAAATCGGTGTCATTGCAGTCGATTCCATCTATACCCCGATAAAGAACGTTAAGTACGTTACCGAGAATTACAGGGTGGAACAGAAGACCGACTACGAAAAGTTGATCATTGAGGTTCTCACTGACGGTTCGATTCAGCCGAAAGAAGCCTTGAAAGAGGCAGCAAAAATCCTGATTCATCATTTTATGCTGTTCTCCGACGAGAAGATTACGATTGATTCTACCGAGCAGGCAGGCGGCGAAGAATTTGACGAACAAATTCTCCACATGCGCCAACTCTTGAAGACCAAACTCGTAGACCTCGACCTTTCAGTACGTGCTCTCAACTGTTTGAAAGCCGCCGATGTTGAAACCCTCGCTGAACTTGTTGTTTTCAACAAAAACGACTTATTGAAGTTCCGTAATTTCGGTAAAAAATCACTTACCGAACTTGACGATTTGCTCGCAAATCTCGATTTGAGTTTCGGTATGGATATTTCAAAGTACAAACTTGATAAAGATTAACAGTTAAGAGCAGTGATGCTCAAAAAATTATAAAACGATGAGACATAGAGATAAAATCAACCATTTAGGCAGAAAATACGGTCATAGGAAATCTATGCTTACGAATATGGCCGTTTCGTTGATTTTCGCTAAGAGAATCAACACTACCGTGGCTAAGGCTAAGGAACTCCGTACTTTCGTTGAGCCTATCCTTACAGCCTCGAAAGTGGAAATCGCTTGCGCTGAATCAAATGCCAAAACCGAGGAAGAAAAAACTGCTTTCAAGGTAAAACGTATGGCTAACCACCGTTTTATCTTCTCAAAATTGAGAGATAAAAAAGCGGTAAAGGCTCTTTACGAAGACGTTACTCCGAAAATTTACGACCGTCAGGGTGGTTATACCAGAATCCTCAAAACGGGTTTCCGTTTGGGCGACAATGCTAAAACCTGCCTTATTGAACTCGTAGATTTCAACGAGACCTATTCACAGGGCAAAGGTGGCGCAAAACAGGCTGCAAAGTCAACACGCCGTTCAAGAAAGAAAAAAACAACTGCAACGGCAGAAAATGCTGCCGCACCCGCAGCAGAGGAGAAAAAGGCAGAATAGTTTTTTCATTGAATATTTCAAAAAAGCCGGAAAAGACCGATTATCTTTCCGGCTTTTTTACTTTTTATAGAACAGAGAATATGAGAAAAGTTTTGTTGTTGGTCGTATTGACTTTTTTTTGTGCTTTGACAGTTGCTGCTCAGAGCAAAAACAAAAAGGCGCAGGCATTGTTTGAAGAGGCTTTGAGTAAGTACTCCGCGATGCAGTATTCCGAGGCTGAGACTCTGTGCGACAAGGCGTTGAAACTTGACGGAGCATTTGACATGCCTTATCTTTTGAAAGCGGAAATAGCCGCCGACCGCAAAGAGTTTCAAAAGGAAATTGAATGTCTTAATCTTGCATTGAAATTAAGACCAAACGATGAGATGATTGTCTCAGGCCTCGGCGATGCTTATTTTGAACTGCCCGATTACCGCAAGGCAGTTGAATATTACAAACAACTTTTGTCGTTGGAGAGACTATCCCAAAAGTATAGGGACAATGCCGTAAAAAATATTGAAATCGCTGAATTTAGAATTCGCGCTTTGGAAAATCCCGTGGACATAAAACCAAAAAATCTCGGCATTAATGTCAATACAATCTACAACGATTATTTTCCTTCTCTCTCCGCAAGCGGCAACACGCTCGTCTACACCATTGAAGTTCCGCAGACAGCAAATAATCCGTTATTGCCTAAAACTCAGGAAGATATTTATATTACACGTCGCAGGGACGGTGAAGACTGGCAGCAGGCGAGGTCTGTCGGCGCAGTAATTAACACAACTAACAACGAAGGAGCGCCTTTTATTTCGTCTGACGGAAGAATTTTGCTTTTTACCTCATGTACTTGCCCTGACGGACTTATAAAATGTTGCGACATTTATTATTCGTATCTAAAAGACGGCGACTGGACATATCCGAAACCTTTGCCGGCCCCAGTTAATTCCAATTATTGGGAATCGCAACCTGCTTTCAGCGCAGATAATTCAACTCTTTATTTCGTTTCAAACCGTCCGGGCGGGTTCGGCGGAAAAGATATTTGGTATTGCCGTTTGATAGGGGACGGACGTTGGTCGGAGCCTATTAACGCAGGTGAAAACGTTAATACCGCAGGCGACGAGTCAAGCCCGCTACTGCACGCCGACAACAAAACGCTTTATTTTGCCTCCGACGGACATATCGGAATGGGCGGTCAGGACTTGTTTGTTTCAAAACTTCAAGACGATGGCTCTTGGGGAAAGGCTGTCAATCTCGGTTATCCGATTAACACAAGGGACAATGAAACACGTCTTGCGGTCTCGGTGTTTGGAAATACGGCGGTGATTGCCTCCGACAGAGAGCCGAACAAGTTGTTAGACCTCTATGAAATAGAGTTGCCGCAAGGTATTAGACCGCGCAGAACGTTACTTGTCGCAGGCTTGGTTAAGGACAGAAAATCTTCAAATCCACTTGCCGCAGAATATGAAGTGGTGGATTTGTCGGCGAAAAAAATAATTCAAAAAGGAAAAACCGCGAAAGAATTTGTTAACCTTATGCTGTTTTTGCCGGAAGGAAAAGACTACGCGCTAAACGTTAATTCAGACGGATATTTTATGAATTCGGTGAATTTTTCTTTAAAAAACCTTCCCGATTCGGTTACGCGGAAGTACATTGAAATTGCTTTGGACAAGCCTGTTGTAGGAAACGTGATAAGGCTCGAAAACGTGTTTTTTGATACGGACAAGTATGAAATCAAGCCTCAGTCTTTTTACGAACTTGACAAATTGGCAGCCTTTTTGCATGAAAATCAAGGTATTAAGGTTGAAATAGGCGGGCATACCGACAATCAGGGTTCTCAGGCGCATAATCAGGAACTCAGCGAAAATCGCGCAAAGGCAATTGTTGAGTATCTGACTAATAAAAAAGTTGACGTAAAACGCTTAAAAGCAAAAGGTTACGGACAGTCGCAGCCTTGCGCAGACAATTCAACGCCAGAGGGCAGGGCTAAAAACCGCCGCACGGAGGTCAAAATTATTGAGTAGTTACAACTACTTGAAATTTAGTGTATTAAAAAATAATTAAAAAAAATATACGCTAAATTTGCTATTATTTAAAAAAAAAGTAATAATTTTGGCAACTAAGCGAAAAATTGTGTATAATTTTTGCAACAATAAAATAGTAACTGCGTTTTAAATATACAAGGAAAAATAATCTCTAACCATAAAATTTTTTTTGTGAGATGAATAAAATTACGGTTTTAATTGCAGCATTGTTTTGTATTTCACTTGCTGTGAATGCACAAACTAAACCGCAAATGGTTTTGGTGGACGGTGGTAGTTTTCAGATGGGAAATCCCGGAACTGCTGCTCCGAAAGGCGATTCTGACGAAAGACCCGTTCATGAGGTAACCGTTAAGAGTTTTTATATTGCCAAAACGGAAGTAACGGTTAAGGAATACAAACAGTTTATTAACGATGCTTCTGCGAAGGATTTTCTTAACAAAAGGGAGCATAAAATGCCTAACGCTCCCGATTCTGCGTGGTATGCCGAGCATCCTGACACAAAGAAGTATTATCCTTTGCCTACTCATCCGTGGTGGGATTGGCAAGACGATTTGCCTATGCAGCATATTACTTGGTATGATGCCGTGGCTTATTGCAATTGGCTTTCTGCAAAGGAGGGTTTGCAAAAGTGTTATTCTGAAAACGCTGACGGAGGAATCGATTTTGACGCTTCCAAAAACGGTTACCGTCTGCCTACTGAGGCTGAATGGGAATTTGCGGCAAGAGGTGGCAACAAGTCAAAAGGCTCGCTCTATTCGGGTAGTGCAAATCCGATAGACGTATGCTGGTTTGACGATTCTTCAAAACTAAAAGGACCTCAAAAAGTCGGCACCAAAAATGCAAACGAACTCGGTATTTTCGATATGAGCGGTAACGTTTGGGAGTGGTGTTCTGATTATTATGCAAAGGATTTTTACGCAAAGTCTCAGAAAGACAATCCCGTAAACCTGACGGCTTCTCCGTACAGAGTTTTGAGGGGCGGTTCATGGCACTATCAGGTAGACCATGCCACCGTAACTTCAAGGGACGGTCCCGAGCCGCATTTCTCTAATTTTAATTACGGAATGAGGCTGGCTAAAAATAATTAACAATTAAAAAAACGGTTTTATGGCACTTTCAACCTTTATCGGCAAAACGTTGCTGTTTGCGGTTTCAATGCTGCCTTTGGCTGGTTATGTGTCGGCGCAGACGGCAAATCCTCCCGCCGTGATAGCCGTCAAAGGCGGAACTTTCAAAATGGGCAATCAGGACGGCTATGTTGACGAAACGCCCGTACACAATGTTACCCTCACTGATTTCAGTATCGGAAAGTACGAGGTAACGGTGGCTCAGTACCGTCAGTTTTGTAACGAGACGGGACGCAAAATGCCGCCCGATCCCAAGCCGGAGTGGTATCAGGAGCATGACAAGGCTGTGCCGTGGCAGTGGAACGACAACAACCCGATAGTCAACGTTACGTATTTTGACGCGGTCTCTTACTGCAAATGGCTGACCGAAAAGTACGGCGAAACTTACGCCCTGCCTACCGAGGCGCAGTGGGAATATGCCGCAAGAGGCGGTCAGATGTCAAAAAACTATAAATATGCCGGCAGCGACGATATTGACGAAGTGGCATGGTATGACGAGACAACAAGGGAAAAGGGTATTCACCCCGTTGGAAAGTTGAAACCGAACGAGTTGGGGATATTTGACATGTCCGGCAACGCCTGGGAATGGTGCTTGGACTATTACGGAAACTACCCTTCTTCTTCGCAGAAAGACCCCAAAGGTCCTTCTGCTGGTATGTACAGGGTTATACGCGGCGGTTCGTGGTATTATGTCGAGGATATGGCACGCATAACCTCGCGCGACGGTCCTGAACCGCAGTTTACCAATTATAATTACGGATTCAGGGTTGTGAAGTTGCCCGCAACGAAAAAATAGTCAGTTTTAACTATGTTCGGATTGAAAAAAATAATACGGTCGGTGGTTTTTAAACGGCTTGTGATAATTTCTGCGGCCGTATTTTTTTGCGTACCTGATGTTTCCGCGCAACTTCACACTAAGGTCTACCTTTCGCCGAGGCTGAAAATCGGCTGGACGTTTTTTTCCGGTTTCAACTACGGTTTTGACCTGACTATCGGACTTTTTACCCTGAAAAACGAAAATCCGGAAATTAACGTGTGCATTTCCCCGCAATACATGATGGTAAACTACAAGGGAAACGTCCATACGCTGATTTCTTTTAACGCCGTTATAGAATCTGATTATTACCGTCTTAATCTCGGCGTGGGAAAGGCGGTAACAAAGTGGGGTTTTCACAACAGAAACTCCAACAACGCGCTCGGTTATAACATCGGTGTGGCTTTCAGTACCGAGAGCGAGCATACGCCGTGGATAGAAGGCAACGTTTTTGCGTTGCACAACGGATACTGGGAATTTTACGGACGGCCTTATTATATGTCGTCTTCCGTGTTTTTCCGTCCCGCCTCGCCGTATGTGGTTTATGAAACACAATAAAGTTTTTTCAACTTTTTAAGAAAATTATGTGGCCTTTCTCTCTGATAAAAACTTATAAAAACAGCGGCGCAGACAAAACAATGTCAAAAATAACAAGAAAAATGGGTTATGAATTTGACATGAACCTTTATTATTACTATTATCTGAGCGAAATTAAAAACTGGTCAACACATATTTCCAATACGAGAAAATTTATAACAGACTGTGCAAGAAGATGTTGCGGCAGACATTCGTGCGTGGTGCTCGGCAGCGGCTGTTGCATTGACGTTCCCGTTTTGGAACTTTCAAGAATGTTTGAGACCGTCTACTTGGTAGACCTTGTCCACCCCGACAAAGTGGTCAGAAAAATGTCGGAGTTCAGCAACGTGAAATTCATCACCGAAGACATAACAAAAATCGTTTCCGAAACTTACAACAGCATAGGCCGTTACAAGGATTTCTGCGTTGACGTGCTGATAAGTTCGCCGAATTACAGTTCGGGACGTTACAGCGACATTCTCGGAAACTTCGATTTTGTGGTCTCGGACAACATACTTTCGTTTCTTTCTTACCCGATTGTAAAGTACCTCTCAAAACTCGAACTGATTGACGATATTTCTTCGCGGTATTTGGAGGAGTTTATACACCGTTATCACCTTCAAATTCTCCCGAAAGGAAAATCCTGCATAATCTCGCCCGTGAGCGAAAAACGCTACAATCAGGAAGGTCTTGAAATGTACGACAAATCAATAGTTTACATTCCGAAAGAGACCGTTAAGGATTCTCAGTCGTGGATTTGGAACTTTTCCGACTCTGTGTCGGACAGGTTGGAATATAACGTTAAGGCGTGGGAATATTAAATTTGAAAAATGTTAAGAATATTATGAAATATGTTTTTAATGCTATAATTTTGTTAGCGGTAATTATCGTAATCCGGATGGCGGCTTGTCAGGACACAAAAACAACTGAAAGCGGAGTCGAGACGGCAAAAACCGGGGAAACAGATTTCAAGGGCGCAAGGCTTTTGAAAACCTGTAAAAATTATTTCAGTCTGCCGCAGTCGGTTGTACTTGACGAAAAAAATGACATAATTTACATTTCAAATCTTGTCAGGGATTCTGCTGATTCCGGGACTTCCGGTTATGTGTGCCGTGCGGGACTCAGCGGTGAAATTATTGACACGCTCAATATTCCTGAATTGTCTTCGCCGAAAGGCTTGGCGGTAGGGAACGGGGTGCTTTTTATTGCCGATAAGGACTGTCTTGTCGAATACGGGATTCAGGAAGATTCTGTCGTGAAAAAATATCAGATTCCCGGAGCGGCTGCTTTATATGACGTGGTAATTTCGGGCGAAGGTACGGTTTATGTTTCCGATTCTGAGGAAAACTGCATTTACAAAGTTTCAGGCGGCGGGGCTGAGGTGTTTTTCAGCAGTCAGGATTATGTTTTGACGGGGGTTTTGACCTTTGACGACGGCTTTTTGTATGCCGCCTCTGACAACAAAATTCTTAAAATTTCAGAAAAGGCAAATGCCGAGGTTTTCAAAAAACTGAAATTTACGCCTTCGGGAATAAAATCTGACGGCAAAGGCGGATTTTTGGTAGCCTCGCCCTCTGACGGTATTTTTGCTGTCAGCAAAGACTCCTTGGAGATGATTGTAAAAAAACGTCAGAATATTTATTGTGCTGATTTTGAATACGTTGACCAGCAAAAAACACTTTTTGCGCCGACAGGAAAAGACAACAGCCTTGAAATCTACGAAGTCGGACAATATTTTAAACCTGCAAAATGACAAAAGTTTTTTACATATCGCTTTTTTCGTTTTTCTGTTTTAATGCTCAGGCGCAGACGCTTAGTTTTGAGACGGAAGAATACGATTTCGGCGACATTGCCGAATTAGGCGGGGCGGCTTCTTACCGTTTTGTTTACACAAATACGGGGCATAAGCCGTTGATTATCAACTCTGTGCATACTTCTTGCGGCTGCACTTCGCCTGCGTGGTCAAGCGAGCCTGTCTTGCCCCAGTCTCAGGGCTTTGTAGACGTTACCTTTGACCCGCGCAACCGTCAGGGCGGTTTTACAAAAAGCATTATCGTAAAGTCAAACGGCGGCGAAAAGACGCTTTATATTTCCGGCAACGTTTTGCCCAAACCAGACCCAATTTCGGCGGAATATCCGTTTAAGATGTTTGATTTGAGACTAAAAACAACAACGGTCAATTTCAACAAACTGACTTTTCCCGACAGCGTTACAAGGGAAATCGAAGTTTACAACCCGACCAAGGCAAACCTCAAAATAGAAACGCAAAATACTGATTACGCAACAGTTACGGCAAAACCTCAGATCTTGAAACCCGGCGAAAAAGGCGTTCTGAAATGCGTTTTCAACTCCAAGTTTTATGACGGTTTTGACTTTGTGAAATTCGACGTGCCGGTTTTTGTAAATACATACGAATACAAACTTTCTTTCAAGGCGCAGATAACGGAGGAATTTTCGCCGGAGGAGAAAAAAAATCCGCCGGTTATGAGTTTCAGGGGGAAACTTGAAACGATAAATTTGGAGGCTTATTCTGAAGAAGAGCCTGCTTTTTGCGCCCTGACGTTTTACAACTCAGGAAAATCGCCGCTCAAAATCCGCGCCGTCAGAAACGCCTGTCAGTGGCTCAAATGCGAATTTGACAAAAACGCTCTGCCCGAAGGCAAAACGGGCGAAATAAAATTTGAGTTTGACACCCGTAACCGTCCCGGACTTTACGACCGTTACGTTACGATTGTTACCAACAGTCCTGAAACTCAGTACGTTATAGTGCATTTCAGACTGAACGTCATAAAAGGAATGAAAAATGATTGATTTTTTTTCAGAGAATTACGTTTATTTTTTGGTACCGTTAATCAGCGGCTTAATCGGCTACATCACCAACGTACTGTCGATTAAGATGACTTTTTATCCGCTTGATTTCGTGGGAATTAAACCGTTTTTCGGCTGGCAGGGCATTCTGCCGTCAAAGGCTACTAAAATGGCTGAAAAGTCGGTCGATTTGCTTACCCGCGACCTTTTTAAGCCGAAAGAGGTTTTTGAAAAAATTGACGAAAAGGAGACTGAGCGCATTTTGCACGGTGATTTTCTCGAAATGTCAGCCGGTATCACCGATTCTGTCATGAAAATAAAAATGCCTCTTACGTGGGAAGTTGCCGGCATTGCGGTAAGAGGAAAAATCAAAAAGATAATCGAAATGCTTCTGCCGGAAATCGTTGAAAAATCGTTTCAGGAAATCAAAAAAAACATAGACAAAATTCTTGACCTTAAACTTTTGGCTGTCAACACGATGAAAGAGGACAAGGCGATGATTAACAAAATTTTTCTCGACCTCGGCGGCAGACAGTTCCGTTTTATTGAAGTTTCAGGTTTTTGGCTCGGAATGTTGTTCGGAATCGGACAAAATATAACTTCGCTTTACACGACTCACTGGCTGATGTTTGCGGTTTACGGCGTGTTTATCGGCTTTGTAACCAACTGGCTGGCGATAAAACTGATTTTTGAGCCCGCCGAGCCGAAAAAAATAGGGCCTTTTAAGTTTTGGGGACTTTTTCTCAGAAACCAAAAGGAAGAAAGTTACCGTTACGCCGAAATTATCGCAAAGGAAGTCCTGACGACCGAAAACCTTTTTGATTATATTTTCAGATTCCCGAAAAACGAGGTTACAAAAAACATAATTTTCAAACACGTTTCCATGGCTGTTGACAAGGCTTTGGAATCGCAGCCCGCTTTGTTTAAATTCTTGATTACCAATCAAAAAACTTCGGAATTTAAGTCGGTGGTTTTCTTTAATTTAGTTAACGAGTTGCCGCTAAATATCCGCAGCATTTTCCCTTATGCCGAAAAAACTCTTGACATTCAAAAAACTATCGGCGAAAAAATGGCAAACCTGCCGCCAAGACAGTTTATTGATTTCCTCCGTCCCGCTTTTCAGGAAGACGAATGGAAACTGATTGCCGTCGGCGCAGCCTTGGGCGGAGTTGCCGGAATTTTGCAGTCGATGTTGGTTTAATTTTCTTTTACCCTGCTGATACTGATGATGTTGTCGCCGGTGTTGAGCGAATGTACGCAGTCCATGCCGTCGGTTACGGTGGCAATCACGGGAGACGTGCCGTCAAAAACGGATTTCGAGGTCAGCATAATAAACCACTGAGTGGCGTTTGAGGTGTTGAGCGCGGTTGTAAAAAGTGCCGTTGTGCCTTCCTCAAAAACCGTGTTAGTGAGTTCTGACGGAATCATAAACGACTGCGTTTCGTCAAAACCCGAAATAGAGCCTTTGTTTTCGAGATAGGACGTGGAAATATTCGTAAAACTCGAATTGTCAAAATATTTCTGGTCAACGAGTTTTAAGAAATTTGAAACTGCTATCGGCGAAGTGTTGACGTCAGTTTTGAGAGTGATGTCGCCTTTTTTGGTGGAAATCACAATTTTTTCGCCCGGTTTTATTCTGCAAATATAGTCCCAGTCAAGAACGCCTGTAATAGGGCTGCTGACCGGTTTGATGATTTGTCCCGTAACTTTCTTAATCGCGTCTATCAAAACGATATACGTGTCGGCATCCTGCGGCAGAATGCAGTTGCTGAGAGCCTGATTCAAAAAGTAAGTGTTGATGTAACTGCCGGCAATCTCCTCGTGAGAGGCTATTGCCTCAGCCGCGAGTGCCACCATTTGCGAATTGCCGTTCTGAACCGCTTTTTTGAATATCATCGCAAAATCCTCAATTACGTTTTCGCCCGTCATAAGTTTCTGAAACTTGGCATATTTCTCAAATTCGGGATTTTCGTACATCTTGATAATAGTTTTCAAACCTTCAATCATAAGCAACTGGTTGTCAGAATAAAAAGTCTGGTTTTCAACAAAACCGTAACTCGAAATGTCCGTTTCAAGGCTTCTTAAAAGCGCGGCTTTTTCGTAAATGCTCTGTGAGGCTTCAAAACCCGACTGAATGCTTTTTGCGATGTTTTTCTTGAACGACGAATATTTCAAAGCCGTCGCCAAAAGACAGGCGCGGGTCTGCCAGCCTGCAACGTCCCGCGAAAGTTCGAGGTAAAGGCTGCTGTCGGCTTTGATGCCCTTGTTTAAGAGATAGCAGGCCGCATACGACGAAATTTTTTCGTCAAAAGAATTTAACTGTCTTAAAATCAATTCTTTGCAGTCTGCGTAAGGATAATTTTCGAGGGCTTTTATCGCGCTGAGAGTTACCCTGTAATCAGTTTTTTCGTCTTCGATTATGTTTTTAAGAAAGTTAAACGCCCTTTCGTTGTGGCATTTGCCCAAAGCGTTTGCGATGTTTTCTTTTGTCGGGACATATTCCACCGATTTGTAAACTTTGATAAACTCGTCGGTGTAGAGCGAAAAGTCAGTGTTGCAAACCGCAAAATATTCCGAAGAGACTTCTCTGATTTTTTCGTGCAACGAACTGTCGCAGAGTATGTTGATGGCTTTTTGCGTGCCGTTGACAGAGAAAATGCCGCGTTTTGCCAAAAAGCAGAAACCTTTGATTTCGCCCAAAACCAAATCGTTGTCGCTGTGGAGAATGCGGACTCTTTCGATGGCTTCCAGGGATTTTTCGCCGCCGCATTTGCCCAGGGCTTCAAGAATCGCCGCCTGAACCGACGGCTCGTTGTCTTTTTTCAAATATTCCAAAAGGTATTTTTCGCCGGCTTTGTGTCCAATCTGACCGACAGCGAACACAGCGGCTTCCCTTACCTCTTCGTCTTCGTCGGTAAGAAGAGAGGCGGCGGCAACCGTTGACATGCTGTCGCGCATGGAGCCGACTGCCAAAACAGCAGCCTTGCGGTATTGCGGCAGATTGTCAGAGAAATATTTTATCAGTTCGGCTGAATTTTCTTCGCATCTGAGTTCGTAAATATTTCTAAGCGTCAAGTCATTATATATGTTTCCCTCAGCGGGACCGTCGCTCTCAGGCTCTGTGGTTCCGCCGTTGCAGGAGTATAAAACCGTCATTGCGGCTAAAAGACATATCGAAAATATCTTAATCATTTCATATTATAAATAAGTGTCCTTTTTCCCAAATAGCAATAAGCGTTCCAAAAGAAATAAAAAAATCTATATAATAAATTTGTTTTTCTGAATAATAGTTTTTATTTTTGGGATTGTTTTTAACTCAAAAAAACACTTAACAAATGCAGAATCAGGATATTGTTTTGTCTCAGACGTCTTCGCAGGAAGTTATAAAAGAAGGCGGTTTGGTGGATTATCTTCTTAATACACACGACGATTGTGTATTTTTGGTGGACGGAAACACTTATAGGGTTATCCGTGCAAATGACGCTGCATGTGCTTTTTTGAAAACAGACCGCTCAGTGATAGTTGGTAAAAGTATTTTTGATATATTGCCGTTTACACTTTACGAAAATACTATTAATAATATAATAAAGTGTAAAAATGACAATACAAATATAGATATTAACGTCAAAGAAGGAGAGGATTTGTTCAGTTTGAAAGTTTCTCCTTTTTTGGATGATTTGTTTTTTTCAGTAAAAAAACTTACGCAAAAGACCGACAGTATCGAAGAAAAAAATTTCAAACTTCTTTTTGAAAACATGTCGTCGGGTTTTGTGTACTTGAAAGTCAACTTTGATGACAACGGCGAGGTGGTCGGCAACGAAATTGTTGACGTCAACTCCATGTTTGAGATGTTTTTCAGCGTGGAAAGAGACGAAATTCTCGGCAAACGCTTTGAAGATGTCTTGCCCGATATAGATTCGAGAGCCTTTCATGCGGTTAACCTGACAGCAAAAACGGGGCGTTCGAGAAGTTGCAATTTTGATTACAGTCCTGCAAAAAAATATTTCCAACTCAGCACATATTCTCCGCGTCAGGGGTATACGGCTGTGATTTTCAATGATTTGAAAGCCGAGTTGGAAATCCGCAACGATTTGAAAGTCAAGAGTAAAATCTCAAAGGCTTTTGCCATGGGACATTCAACCGACGTTTACAAAGTGGTTCTTGACCTCGTGCTTGAAACCACTCAGAGCAAATACGGTTATATCGGTTATTTTTCGCGAAAGGGCGACATAGTATGTTTTGCGCGGTTTGACAATACGATGCCTGTAATTGTTGACGATGATGGTTATGAGAGAATAAAATTGAAGAAAGATTTGGTGTCTTTTAAATGTATGGCTTCTGGCAAACAGACTGTCGGATACAATACAGGGGGACACAGATCCAGCTTGGTAACGCCCGTAACTGACAGGGACGGAAATATTATCGGTATGATAGGTGTTAGCGATGCGCCTAATGGGTATGATTTCAGGTCAAAAAGTGCTGTTCAAGAACTTGCCGACTATATTGCGCCGCTTATGATTTCGGAGGTTAAAGACCGCAACTACAAGCGCGACCTTATTGAGGCAAAAGAAAAAGCCGAGGCGGGCGAAAAACTCAAATCCAACTTTTTGAAAAACATTTCGCACGAAATCCGCACCCCCGCCAACATCATTATGGGCAACTGCGAACTCCTGCAAAAAAGGGTGGATTATCTTCATGAGGAGCACAAGCCGTTTTTTAACGAGATTTACAACCATACGTTGAAGTTGGTTTATATTGTTGACGCCATCAAAAATCTGGCAAAAATCGAAAACAACCAGGTTACAATTTTTAAGACGCGAACCAATCTTAACAGTCTTCTTGACGGTGTTAAGCACAAATGGGATTTCGAGGCTGAAAACAAGGGACTGTATATCAACGTTGAAAAGGCCCTTGAAGGCGACGATGCTGTCGTAAAAATTGACGCTCAGAAAGTTAAGAGTATCATAGAGGCGTTGGTAACAAACGGTATCAAGTTTACGCACACCGGCGGAATCACCATAAAATACGTTCTTGAAAACGGCGATTTGATTTTTTCCGTTACTGACACCGGCGAGGGTATTCAGGAGGAAAGACAGAAAAGCATTTTTGAGCCGTTTGAGCAGAACAACAAGGACAAGGATTTTATGCGCAGAACCTCCGGCGGCGTGGGTCTCGGTCTTACAATCAGCAAGGGCTTTGCCGATGTAATGGGCGGCGAAATGTGGCTTGATTCCGCTCCGCAAAAAGGCTCAACCTTTTATCTTAAAATAGAATACGAAAAATTTGTAAATCCGGCTTAATTGTTATTGTCAGAATCCAAGTCGGAGAGTTTTACGCCCATCACAAGAAAATCGTCAATCTGCTGACGGTCGCCTTTCCATTCGTCCATAGTTTTGGAGAGAATTTTCTTTTGTTCTTCCATAGGCAGTTCCCTGTTGGCGAGAATCATTTCCTTGAAACGCGCCGTGTTGAACTTTTCGTCGTTTTCACCGCCGTACTGGTCGAGATAACCGTCCGAAAACATATAAATCGACGTATTGTCGTCGTACATAAAGTCGTAGCATGTAAACTCAACTTTCATATCTGGGCGCAAGGGTTTGCCGCCGATAGAATAATAATTGGCTTTTAAGATTTTCAGTTTGTCGCCTTGGACAACGTAAAGATTGTTTTTCGCGCCCGCAAACTGAAACCTGTGAAGTTTTGCGTCAACGGTGCAAAGGCTCATGTCCATACCGTCTTCCGAAGAAGAATCTTCCTCCTGATTAAGGGCAAGCGTGATGCCGTCGTGAAGCATCGAAAGAATCTGGTCGGGTTTGAAAACGTGTTTTATGTTGACGATTTCATGGAGCAGAGTGTTGCCTATCATCGACAAAAACGCGCCCGGCACACCGTGTCCTGTACAGTCGATTGCAGTTATCACATATTTGTTGCCGTATTTTGAAAACCAGTAGAAGTCGCCGCTGACAATGTCTTTGGGTTGATAATAAATAAACATCTGCGGCAGCCAGCGTTTTATTTTTTGTTCGGGGACAAGTATTGAGTCTTGAATTTTTCGTGCGTAGTTTATCGAATCGGTAATCTGTTCGTTTTTGATTTGAATCAGGTTTTTTTGCGTTTCTATTTCGTCTTTTTGGGTTTCCAAACGCGAATTGATTTTCTTGATTTTTCTAAACATCGTAAAAACTACCGTGAGCAGAATCAAAAAAATCACACCGATTACAACAAACGTCCAAATCAGATTTCTCTGTCTGTCAATCATTTCGCGGTTGTTGTCGATTTCTGCCTGACGGCGTTTCAAATCTTCGTCCTGAACTTGGTTCTGGCGGTCGAGACTGTCTTTTGTCTGGTTCAGAAGTTCTATTTCCTGCGCTTTTTCCAACGAGACTTTTTCCAAAGAGTCGTTGAAGACGGTCATCTCGTTAAGTGCCGAATCCATTTGGTCAATCTGAGCGTCTTTGTCTTTCAACTGGCTTTCTTTCAGAGCGTTGACATAGAGTTTGTAATATTCCAACGCTTTATAGTCTTTGGTCTGATTGTAAATTTCGTAAATCTCGTAATAGATTTTTTGAAGCAGTTCCTTGTTTTTTGCGGCTTTGGCTTTTTTTTGTGCCGAGGCAAAATGCGCCAGTGCTTTTTGGTTTTGTTTTATGTCTTTATAAGCCGAGCCTAACGAGTAATACAGTTCGTCGGTTACTTTTTTTGTACCGTTTTTTTTGATAATTTTTTCTGCCTCGGAAAGATATTTTGTCGCTTTGTTCTTGTTGTACGGCGCATAAAGTCCGCTAAGGTTGCAAAGAATTGAAATACGGTTTACACCGGAAGTATTTTTTAGTTCATTTTCAAGTCCGGCTATGACTTTTTTCTTTGCCTGAGGTTGGGCAAAGACGTTTAAGCAATTTGCTAACAAACATAATAACAATATGATACAGACTTTTAACCTCATTCTCGGGCTATGGAAAATTTTTCGGGTAAAGTTAATTATTTTTTTGGGATTTTTCATTAATTTTTTTGTGAATTTAATGAAAAAATATTATAAATTTGCATAATTAAATATTATCGTTATGCCGGCACAAAAAGGGATTATATTTGATTTTAACGGGACTTTGCTGTGGGACACTCCGTATCACAACAAGGCGTGGAATATTTTTTTGAAAAAATATTCTATCAGTCTCTCTGACAGGGAGATACACGAAAATATGCACGGCAAGACCAATGCCGAGATTTTTAAGTATCTTTTCAAAAGGGACTTTTCGGGGGACGAGTTGAAGAATTTGGCATCCGAGAAGGAAGGCATTTACCGCAATCTTGTTTTGACGGATAATTTTCAGTTGCAGGACGGTGTAACGGATTTGTTTGATTATTGTTTGGAGTGTGCGATTCCGATTGCGATAGCAACGAGCAGCGACGAGGAAAACGCGGATTTTTATTACCGCCGTTACAATTTGAAAAAATGGTTTATAAAAAAGCGTTTTGTGTACAACGACTACACTTTTAAGGGCAAACCTGAGCCTGACATTTTTTTCCGTGCTGCTGAAAGGCTGCTTTTGGAGCCGGAAGATATAATCGTTTTTGAGGATTCGCCCTCAGGAATACGCGCCGCCGAAAAATTCGGAGCGGGAAAAATCATCATCGTAAATTCCGCCGGAGAAGATTATTCAATGTATACTCATCAGGTGATTTCAGATTTTGAGACGGCTAAACGGCTTATAAAAATTGACATTGAAGATTCCAGAATTGTGGAATGGGAATAATAAAAACGGAACGCGGGGCTTTTATGCCCGCACTCCGTTTTTATTTTGTTTTGCCGAAAATTCCGCCGATTGAAAACATAATTTTGTTAAGACCGTTTTTGTCCAAAACTTCGTCGCCGTAGTCGTTGTAAAGTTTTGCATCGGAGGTAATCGTGAGATTCATTCCAACTAACATACCGAAAAAACGGCAGAAATTTATTTCCATCATAATGCCCGGCGTTACTGCGAAAACTGTTTTTGAGTCGATTTCTTTGCTGTTTGAGCCGCTGCTGCTGATACCGTCTAAGGAGACAAATCCGTAACCGATTTTTACGGGAATATTTATGCTGACTTTTCTGTCGGACAACAATTTCGGACTTACAAATCCGCCGAAACCGCCGTAAAAATAGTACAAATCATCATAATATCTACTCGAATAATCGGAAATACCTAACAGACCGTTGAAATAACCTCCGACCCGTAATTTGTTGTAAAAGTTTGCGCCCACAACTCCTGTGCAACCGAGAGCGGCGTTTTCTCCAATAAAACCAAAGTCGTAAGTAATTCCACCACAGAAGTTTACGCCTAAATTTGAGGCGGGTTTTATCATGTCGCTTTCAAAGCCTGAAAAATCCGGCATATCATCTTGACCAGCCGCGTTTAGAGAAATAAACGCGGCGGTAAGAAGTGCAAATATTTTTTTCATTTTTTGCCGTTGAAATGCTATTTGTCGAGCGGAAATTTGCTCATCATTTCGTTAACCTCGCCTTTAACTTTTGCGATAACGTCATCATTATTAATGTTTTTGATAACGGTATCAATAAAATCAACGATTCTAACGATTTCTGTTTCTTTGATTCCGCGGGTTGTGATTGCGGGAGTACCGAGTCTGATACCAGAAGTCTGGAATGCTGAGCGGCTGTCAAAAGGAACCATGTTTTTGTTAGCGGTGATGTCGGCTTTTTCCAAAGCGATTTGAACCTCTTTTCCTGTAATATCGGGGAAATTCTGACGCAAATCAACTAACATCGAATGGTTGTCCGTTCCGCCTGAGAGAATTTTATAACCTTTGTTGATAAGTTCCTCAGCCATAAGAGCGGCATTTTTCTTAACTTGTGTTTGATAAGCCTTGAACTCAGGAGTTAAAGCCTCACCGAAAGCCACTGCTTTTGCTGCGATAACGTGCTCCAAAGGTCCGCCTTGAATGCCCGGAAATACAGCAGAGTCAAGAAGTTGTGACATTGTTTTGGTAACGCCTTTGGGAGTTTTCAGGCCCCAAGGATTTTCAAAATCTTTGCCTAACAAAATAATACCGCCGCGAGGACCTCTTAACGTTTTGTGAGTTGTTGAAGTTACGATGTGAGCATATTTCAACGGGTTTTTCAAAAGACCTGCTGCGATAAGACCAGCGGGGTGAGCCATATCAATCATCATTAATGCACCGATTTTGTCGCAAATAGCGCGCATACGCTCGTAGTCCCAATCTCTTGAATAAGCCGAAGCACCACCGATGATGAGTTTCGGTTTTTTCTCCAACGCAACTTTTTCCATTTGGTCGTAGTCGATAAGACCGGTTTTTTCGTTGACGTTGTAAGAAATATGATTGTAGAGTTTTCCTGACGAATTGACAGGTGAGCCGTGAGAGAGGTGTCCGCCGTGGTCAAGGTCAAGACCCATAAAAGTATCGCCCGGATTCAAGACTACTGACAAAACTGCCATGTTTGCTTGTGCGCCTGAGTGCGGTTGAACGTTAACCCATTCTGCGTCGTAAAGTTTTTTAAGTCTTTCGATAGCGATGTTTTCAACTTGGTCTACGACATGGCAACCGCCGTAAAAACGTTTGCCGGGCAAACCTTCGGCATACTTGTTGGTTAAAACAGAACCCATTGCACGCATAACTTGTGCGCTTACAAAATTTTCAGAAGCAATAAGTTCAATGCCGTTTTTCTGACGGCTGTACTCCTTTTCGATAAGGTCAAAGATTTCGTTATCCATTATATGATAATTTGAATTTATTATGTGCGCGCAAATTTACATATTTAGAATGTAATTTTCTAATTTTTTTTATAATTTAATTTTCTTTTAATATTGGAGGGAAAATGGTGTAGCACTTATCATGTATTAGATGTTAAATCTTGTCTCCTTTATGTTCTCTCATAAATCAATTTTTTATCGTGATTAACACTTTCGATTGCGTATGGACGGAGAGTACCGTTTTCAACAAGGTCAACGTTGCGGTCAAGAATGTCTTCAAGATTGTTTTTAATACCGGCAATTTTCATAAGCCCTATGGTTTGTTTTCTGTCGTATTCCACAAGAATATCTATGTCGCTCAATGGAGTGTCTTCTCCACGGGCAAACGAACCGAAAATCCATGCCTTTAAAACAGGTTGTGTTTTAAGGTATTCGGCTATCGCATTTGACATTGCCGTCAAAGTTTGATTTTTTAATTTTTGTCTGATTTCTGTAACTTCCATAATCAAAAACAATTTTTGCAAATTTAAGAAAAATTTTTGAAATCACCTTTATTATATGCGTAATTTTTTCTCATTTTTTCTCTGATTTTTAAATTTCTTTCTCTATCTTTACGGCATAAATTTTAAAAAGTGTTTACGAAACAGAAAATTTTTAACTAACATATTATAACATTGGGCTTTACGCTCTTATTCTCGATTTTGCAGAATCCGCCAAATTTTGTTCGACGAGAGAATGAGTTGCGAATAAAGGGTCTGTATAAAAAGTAATTTTCTTATTTTATATACAGACCTTTTATTTTTTAATGCAGGAACAATATAAAAAAAAGCGTTTTGCGTATTTGAACAAAAACAACAGCAATAAAAAAAC
>JAFXUC010000075.1 GCA_017535325.1 Bacteroidales bacterium
ATACGCGATTTTATTGAGTTTTGCAAATTTTTCATATTAAGGTTGTATTATGTTTAGTTACGGTTGCAAATAAAATTCAAAAAAATGAATAGTGCAAATTTTTCAGAGTTAAAATTGGTTAAATTATTTATTGTCAAAAATTAACCGGCGCAATTCGGGGATTTGGTCAGCAGGGACTTTTAACACTTCAACTGCTTTATCGAAATCAAACCCGGCAGATATAAGGTTTTTGATGCTTTCTATAAGTTGTTCGGTGCGGCCTTGTTCGCGGCCTTTTTTTTCACCTTCGGCAAGACCTTCCGCACGACCTTTTGTTTCTCCTTCTATAAAGCCAATTTCTTTTCCCTCTCTTAATTTTGTTTCCAACTGTCCGTAATAACTCACATAGTTATGATAACTCGAATCGTATGCCCACTGCTGTTCCCGTGTCATATCGGAATACGATGCAAGTTTTTCCAACCGCATAAAAAGCGGACTGTCCTGTTTAAATGATAATTGTGTTTTCATTTTCGGCATGTTTGATAAGTTATATATCCATTTGTCAATGACGGTTTCACAGTCGGATTCTTTCATCTTTCTGTAAAGCGGCATTTGTATTTTCCAATATTGAAGTGCGTCAGAATCTTTGTAATGCTCTTTCGTCTCCATAAATTGGAAATGAGACAGGTTTTGCGGATGTTCTTTATCTATAAAATTCATAAAGAAAACTCCGTAAATGTTTTTCATATTGTATTTCCACGGCTCTTTTTGAAGTTCACCGTTTTCGTCAACAAACTTCATATATCCTTTACTCTGCTGACGTGATGCAGCACGGGCAAGATAAAGGACTATTCTGTCAGAGAAAAAATCCTGCGGATCGTTTTGCATTTCGATGATAAACTCCTCGCCGGAGTCTGTAATGCAGTTTACGTCGTAAACAACGCGACGGATGTCCTTGTTCGCTTCATCGGCTTCACCGTCGGTAATCTTTACGCTTGCAATATGTACTTCTGGATTGTGGCTCTGAACCAAATCGTTAAGAAAACCGCGTGTTATTTCCTCATCTTTAAAAATCCGCTTAAAACCAAAATCTGTCGTCGGGTCAATATATTTCGGCGGCCAAATTATCGGTTCGTTCATCATTATGTCCATAATAGTATGATTTTTACGCAAAGATGAAAACTTTTTATGAAAAAAACAAAATATTTTTACAAAAACGACTGCCGATTTTTTATACTTCAACTTTCCAATCGTCAATGTTCTTTTTCGCACTTGAAAAATTAACACCCACTTTTACTATTTTTCTGCTGTCCGCTTTAAAACGTCCGGCATAGTCCTTTTCGTTGATTTGGTCAAGGGCGGTCTGAGCATCGCTGTCCATCTTAAACTCAAAAATATAAACGTAATTTTGATTTATCAAAATGCTGTCTGCCCTGCCCTTTGACGAATGTAACTCAGAAACAACAAACTGTCCTAAAATAGTGAAAACCAAATAAATAACATTCTGAAAATCACGTTCAAGATACTTTATGTTATTGTCATTGGCATACGGCAAAGAACTATACAAGGCTTGCAGACGGGTGATAACGCCCTCAATATTTCCAGACGCAAAATCGTCCAAGAAATATGAATAGTTGAACCCCGACAGACTGTCTGGTATCTGATAAAACTCATCAACCAAACCGTTGAGAAAACTCAGTTTGATTTCGTTGTTTGGAAATCCCAAAGTATATGCACGGGTCGGACGGTCATAACTTTTTATCGTCAAATAACCCGAATAATAAAGCAACGCCACCAAATCCGCCTTAAACTCGTCATCTTTGTGAGATTTCAACAAGTCTTTGGGATATTTGACATCGTTTTCCAAATACCTGAAATCGAAATATGAATTATGAATCCGTTGCATCAGGATAGTCGGATTGCCGGTATCGTACCAATAATTCTGAAAATCCTCGTTTGCAAAAGCAGACAAGAGGCTTACGGGATTGAATACCTGAACACCTTTTTCGTGAAATAGGTATCCGTCATACCAATGTTTAAGTTCTGCAACACACTCATCAAAACTTAATTCCTGATTGTCAGCAAGTTTCTTGATTTCAGGAGAGAAATTGTCAATCAATTCTTCATGCGTAATGCCACAAATTGCCGATAATTTTTCGTTAGAAGATATGTCAAGCGGCTGATTTGCACCGCTAAAAATTGATGTCTTGGCAAATTTGGTTACACCCGCAATGAATGCAAAACGGATAAATTTGTCGGCGGATTTCAAGACGGAGAAAAAGCCCCGGAAAACTTTTTTGCTTTCTGACAGATTTTCGCTTGTGATAAGAGGATTGTCGTATTCATCAACGATGATAACGGTCTGCAAACCGGTCTTTTGATAAACGCTCTCCATATCGTATCTGAAACGGAAAGACAGTTTTTTGGCTTCGATATTATCCTCGTCCTCATTGTTTTCTGATGCAATGACTTTTTCTTCAAATTGGATTCCGTACTCTTTTTCAAAATCTTGTAAAACGATTTTAATTTTATCAATCAACGTCTGCGGTGTAGAATAATCACCGTCCACAAAATCAAAATATACTATCGGATATTTTATCCATTCTTTCTCCAAAGCATCAATTTTCAGACCGGCGAAACATTCTTTTTTCCCTTCGAAATATGCACGCAAGGTATTAGCAAACAAACTTTTACCGAAACGCCTCGGACGTGCAAGGAAATACGATTTAGTGCCGGAATGTGTAAGGAAATACACATAGTCGGTTTTATCGACATACAGACAGCCTACTTCTCTCAGGTTTTCAAAACTCTGAACGCCGATTGGCAATTTTCGGGATATATCGCTGAAATCTAACATAATTTTCTTTTTTCTCTGACGGCAAAGATAATTTATGTTTTTGAAAAAAGCAAAAAAACACCCCTCCAATTTTTTATACAATTCCAAGCCCCATCACCGAAATATCGTCTCTCTGCTCTACACCACCCATAAATTCGTCAAGAGCAGTTTCCATTGCATTTTTTATAACTTTCATATCGCTATGGCAATTATCAGTGATAACTTTCATAAAACGCCGCGAGCCAAAACGCTTTCTGTCTTTGTTGTTTTGGTCAATGATACCGTCAGACGACATAAAAAACATATCGCCTCTTTTAACTACAAAAGTATGACAAGTAAAAATCTTTTCTTTCTCGCTGTTGAAACCGCCTATTGAAATTCTGTCGGCTGCTATTGTTGAAAGTTCGTCTTTTTCTTTGCTGTAATAATACAGAGGATTTTTTGCTCCTGAATATGCAACAGTCTGAATTTCACCGTTTTCGTCTACATCAAAACGACAAATTGCCATATCAAGACCGTCGTTATTTTCGGTATCTTCCTGATGTAAAGCAAGTTTTATTTCTCTGTCCAAAAGAGCAAGAATTTTGTCAGGCTCCCAAACTCCGCTACGAATTATTATATCAGTAAGCAACGTATTGCTAATCAGCGACATAAACGCACCCGGAACTCCGTGTCCCGTACAGTCTACGTCAGCGGCAAAAACCTTGTAAAGTCCGCCGTTTTCCCTTTCAATGGTTTTGAACCAGTAGAAATCACCGCTCACGATGTCTTTCGGACGGAAAATCACCATTCCAGAAAAATACCGGTTGATGGTTTCCTCCTGAACCAAAATCGCGTCCTGAATCGTTTTCGCATAACGGATAGAACCGTTGATGGCGTTGTTTTTGGCTCTGAGTTGACCGTAATCCCGTGCCTTGTCAATCGCAATGCTGACGTAAGAACTTATCATTCTGATATTTGCAATATCGCGGTCAGAAAAATAGTTTTCCTTGAAAGAGCCTACCACCAAAACGCCGTTAGCCTTGCTACCTTCAATAAGCGGCAAAAGACATATTGAACCAAAAAGTTTTCCGTCTTTGCTTTTGAAGAAAGATTTTCCGCACTCCTCGCCTTTTAAAAAGACATCAGAGTTTGAAGTATAACACTGAATTTCCGCGTATGAGGTTTCGCGACACGGCACAGCAGTCTCTGGAACCACCTTTCCAGAAATAAAACCAAACTTAAATTCCAACGAATTGATTCCCGAACTAAAAATTCCTGTCGTAAACAAGTCGACCCTAAGAATCTGAGTTAAGTGATTGTAAGCCATTATAACAATATTCGTCATATCAAACGAAGAGGTGATTTGACGGCTCATATTGTTTAAGACCATAATATTTTTGAGTGATTTTTCGATTTCTTCGTTACGCTCCGAAATTTCTTTTCGCGACAATTCAAGTTCTTCGTTTTTGCTGATAAGTTCGTCTCTATGAAGTTCAATTTCCTGAGACTGCCGCAAAATTTCCTCTTTCTGCGCCGTAAGTTCGTCATTTGCCTTAACGAGTTCTTCGGTACGCGATTTCACCATTTCTTCAAGTTCTTTCTGACTTTCTTTCAACCGTCTTGTCCTGTACCAGTAGATTAACAGCACAAAGAACACAACAGACAAAACTTCAAGCGTATAAAACCACCACGTCTTGTAAAAATGCGGGTGAACGAGAATTTTCAGCGGTCTGATGTCCGAAACTCTGCCGTCGGCATTCTGACACTTCACCTGAAAAATATAAAATCCCGCGTCAAGGTTCGTAAAAGTGATTTCATGACGCGAACCGATGTCAATCCAGTCTTTGTCGTAACCTTCCAAATAGTAGAAATAACGGTTGCCCGCCTCGTTGACAAAATTCAAGGAGGTAAACTCTATCGTAAACGTGCTTTGGTCTGCGCTGAGTTCTATGCCTTCGGTTGCCTCCGGTGCTTTTTTTAGCGGCGAATTTTCGTTCATCGGCGTAACTCTGTTATAATTAATCATCAGACCAGTTATCGTCGGCATTGGAAGTTGAATGTTGTCGCTGATTTCATCGGGATTGAAATACACAAAGCCGTTGGCAACGCCGAAAAACATCGTGCCGTCAGAGTCGCAATACGCACCCCTTAACGAAAAATTTTCGCTCAAAAGTCCGTCCGAAGAAAGATACGTGCGGACTACTTTCATCTTTTCTGTGTCGAATTTCGCAATGCCTTTTGCCGTCGAAATCCAGAGCATACCTGTTTTTTTGTCTTCCAAAACGCCTTTTATGTCGTCGCTCAAAAAACCGCGTCCGCAATCCACGCGGCGGAATTTTCCGCTGTTAATGTCAAAGAGGTTAAGACCGTAACTTGTGCCGACCCAAATTCTGTTTTTTGAGTCAATCATAATGTCCGAAACCCAGTTGTGGCTTATCGTAGTGGTGTCTTCCACATCGCTCTCGTAATTTTTGAACTCGTTGTTTTCTACGTCGTAGACCGAAATTCCCTGATACGAGCCGACAAGAATTTTGCCTTCGTATTCCGACAAACACGTTCCCCACATACAGCATATCGGAGTGCCGTTTTTGTCAACGTTGTGCCTTTTGACAGTGCCTTTTTTCTTGTCGGTCAGTTCATAAAGTCCGTCGCCGTTGGTCATAATCCAAATCCGGTTCTTGCTGTCGCAAATAATGTCGGCGGTAAAATCCGAGGACATGTAATCGGGATTTCCGGCTTTCAACGGATATTCGTCTTCGCCCTTCCAATCCGGATAAATCCTCGTTACGGCACGGTTGTAACCGCCGTTATAAAGGTAACCGTCCTTGTCAAAACAAAGCGACAAAACCGAGGGACGATCCATAACGGAATTTTTGTCAATCTCCGGGTCAAAACAAATTTCCCTTTCGGGTGCGCCTTTTTTCCAAAACGTTACGCCGCCGCCGTCGCAGCCGATTGCCATCATACCGTTATAAGAATCAAAAGCGTCAACGTAATTTTTGCCGGGAAGAATTTCCGCCTCTTCATTAGAGACGTTATGAAATTTTTTCGTAGGGTTCAACTCCGTGTAAGACAAGCCTTTCCATGTGCCGAACCACAAAAGCCCCTGACGGTCTTCCCTCATGTCAATCACCGAGGACGAGGTAAGACGATACGGGACACGGTTGGAGGCGGAAGGTATTTTCGTCAAAAACTTAGTCTCAGGATTGTAAATAAAAAGTTCCCTTGCGTTGGTGCCAATCCAAATCAGTCCGCGGCTGTCTTTTAAAAAGCATTTTGTTTCTGTTTCGGGAAAAATTTCAAGGTTTACGGCATCAATACTGCCCAAATTGCCCGTATTTTGATTCAGGACAACAAGACCGTTGTCGCCGCCGAAAAATATCTCGCCGTTGCCGTTGTCAAGAAATGCAAAACTGCCTTTTGTGGGCGGATTAGGCATTTTGGAACAGTCAACAGTGCGCAAAATATCTCCGAAAGGCGACATTTTGTATACCTTTTTGTCAGCATCGGAGAGCAGCCAGAAATTGTTGTTTTTGTCGATATAACAATAGCGGCAGTTTTTGTCAGAAAGAACATCATAAAAAACAGGATGAAAAAGAGTGTCCTGTTCGTTGAACTTAAAAAGTTGCGCATACGTGGAATACAAGTAAACCGCACCCTCGGAACTTATCAAAATCTTGTCAGCCTGATAACTCGAACATTTTTTGCCGTCGTTGGGATTCAGCATCTCGACAAACGTAAAACTGCTCATTGTAGGGTTGTAAAAGGTTACACCCCTTTCGGAGGCAATCCATATCCTGCCGTTAATATCCTTTTCGAGGTCGGAAAAAGTATTGCCCGCCACGTAATTTTTTTGGGATTCGCCGGAAGTGGAAAAAATCTGGAAATTCTGTCCGTCATAACGGCAAAGTCCCGACTTGCAACCTGTCCAGACATAACCGTAATCGTCAATTTCAATACAGTTGATAAGGTCGTTTACAAGACCGTCCTGCTCGTCAACGGTGTGAAACAAAGGCTGTTTTTCCTGCGCAGAAACTTTTCCCGCACAAAAAACAGCAATAAAAAACGATATATAAAGAAAAAACAGTCTCATTTTTTTTAAAATCCCAAAGTCATTATTTTTTCTTCAAAAACCGTACATTTTTTTCTTTTTTTCACTACATTTTTTTATCTGTCGGCAACAGTGTACATAGAGCCGCATTTTGCCGAAACGGTAAAATCACTGCTGTTTTTGCCGGCACGAATCAGCGCGGTTGCAACGCCAGCCTCGGCTTTGATTGTTTTTGGTGAAAGTATGTCGGCCGTTCCCGAAACCGAAAATTCCACTTCGCTGTCGGCGGAAGTTACCACAGTGCCGTTTTTGTCCAAAATATAACAGTGAACCAAAATCACGTCGTTGGAGGCAATCAGAGTGCCGCTTTCGTCCAAAACGAGTTTCAGCCTTACGGGACTGAGCGGTGTTTTTACGACGCACTCCGTTACGGGAGCACCTGAACCATCGTATGCAACGGCTTTCAGAGTGCCTTCTTTTTCGCAGTTGACATCAAAATAAAAAGGCGGATGCGGAAGGTTCTCTGTCATGGAGTTTCTTTCCGGCTTATGCCTGCCGCATGACACTCCGTCAACAAAAAGTTCCACTTCTTCGCAGTTTGAATACACCGTAACGCCTTTGCTTTCGCCGGGAATCCAGTACGAGGCGATAAAACACATCGGCTCTGCAAAAGGTTTCAACTCCGAGTCGTCGATGTCGCGCTGGGAGCGGAAAAAATAATACGAAAATTTCGGCATTCTGTTTATCGACATTATGCCTGAATATTCCAAATCGTCGGCGTAACCTCTGTTATAATCGAACATAACCCAGTAACCGTCGGCAAAAGCGGTGGTTGACAGGTTGTCGTTGTGAGCCTCGGTGATGTTAACGGCTTGTTGGAGAAGGCGTTTTTCGCCCGACTCTACCGGCTGGCGCGAAGTGCGCTCCTCAGGTTTTAAGTTTTGCCATGAGTCCTGATTGAAGCCCGCGTTTTGAGCGTAATATTCCCAGTCGCCGTATTCCGAGACGATTAACGGCTGGCTTGTCGTGTCGCCCTTTGGACGGTGCTGACGCGCTTGAATGAAAATGTCATATTTGCCTCTCACCCAGCCCGCCGTGTAACAATAATCCGTCGGAAATTCTTCCTTTGCAATTTCGTTGGCGCGTTTCATAAAACTTTCGGTCATCTGGGTTTCGTTGATTGAAAGTTCCCAAGCCAACACCGACGGGTGGTTTCTGTCCCTGCGGATAAGGTAACGGCAGTCTTCAAGTTCGTGTTTTTCAAAGGCTTCGTCCCCGAAATACTGCCAGCCCAAAACCGGGTCGAGCACAAGGATTCCGTATCTGTCGCACGCCTGCAAAAACGCCTCAGACTGAGGATAATGCGACGCCCTGACGTAGTCGAAGCCCGCGTTTTTGATTTTGTAAGCGTCCCTTCTCTGAGCCTCGTCAGAGATTGCGTAACCGACATACGGATATTCCTGATGACGGTTGACACCGCGCAAAAACCTCTTTTTACCGTTGAGTTTCAAGCCTTCGGAGGTGATTTCCACGGTTCTGAAACCGAACTCCGTTTCTTTTACGTCAAGAATTTCTCCGCCTGAATGTACCTCCGCTCTCAGAGTGTAAAGCCACGGATTGTCAATATCCCAAAGCGTTATGCCCGTTAAAGTCTGCTCGCACGTAAAATCCTCCCTTGACGAGCCTTTCATAATTTTTTTCAAAGACGCCTTTCCGAGCGGCTTTCTGTTATGGTCAAGCACCCGGCAGACCAACTCCGTTTCTTTGTCTGAGGCATACATGTTTTGTATGTTAACGGTAACGGTTACCTTTCCTGAATTTTCTCCAATGTCAGAAGTTTTTATGAAAACGCCGCCTGAATGTTCGCTTTTCATGGCTGACTCAGTAATCGAAAGCGAATCCTTGGCGCAAAACCAGACGTTACGGTAAATACCGCCGTAAGTGTTGAAATCCAGAATTTTAAGCGGCTTCGGACCTGTTACGGGATTGTCTCTGTTGTCAAGTTTTACCACAACGCAGTTTTCTCCGTCAAGCGGCTCAAAAGGCGCGACAAAAGGCAGATAACCACCCTCGTGCGTTACAGTTTTTTTGCCGTTGACCCAAACCTCGGCAACGTTCATTGCACCTTCAAAATATAAGTACAACATCTTGTCTTTCACGGCTTTGTTAACAATAAACTTCTTCATATAAAAGCATATTCCCTGCCATTGGTTGTTGACTACAAGCGGCTCGATGTTGGCGGTATGCGGCAGACGCACTATTTGCATACCCTTGACGGACACGCCTTTGAGAAGGGATTTTTCGATTTCGTCCGCATTGGCGGAGTCCGCTTTTACAAAAAACCACGAACCGTTGAAATTGGTGGCGGGAATGTACCTGTTGGACGACCCGTCCCAGCAGCCCTCACATATTATAAAGGTGAGCGCAAGAATTATTAATCTAAAAAATATAGTTTTCATATCAAAATCATCAGTTTTTCATGGCGTAAAATTAATAAAAAAAACACGGTTACCGGAGGTTTTGTGTTAAAAAAAAAGCCTTTTGAATTAAAAAAAGTTAATTGCTTGCAGCCGCCAAAAAATTATTTCTAATTTAGCCCTGCGAATTTGTTAAACTCTGACAAAATAAAAAATGGACAAAAACAAACTTATAGCCGACGTTTTAGGCGACAGAAGCGACGACAATTTCTCGTTGAAAGACTTTTCTTTTGACAGACGTTACGCTTATATTTCGATGGTGGCCTCACTTGCGTGGTCTGACGGCAGCATTGACGACCGCGAAAGGGCGATTTTGGAAGAAATCACATCGGAGTTGGGCGAGGACATTCAGGTCGTTTTGATGACGGTTATCAACGAAACCAAGGATTTCGACATAGTGAATTTCAACAAATGGGTCGGCAAAATCACGGGAATGAAAATGAAGGTTTCCCTGATGGCAGACCTGTTGCTGACCGCTTTTGCCGACAGCGTATACATGCAGGCGGAGAATTTTTACATGAAATACGTATCCGGGAAATTAGGAATCAGTTTCAGCCTCTACCAAAAAATTTTCCGCAAGGTACAGAAATACATGGAAGAGGTTCAAGCCCGAAAAGAAAGGGAAGAAATGGAGAAAACCATAACGGAAACCGAAAAAAACAGCGGACTCATACACAGGTTTGTCAATTCCATTATCAACTAAGGATTACAAATGAAAACCGATACTGTATAATATAGAGCCGGCTTTCATTTTGTGAACACCGTATTTTACGGGAATTATCCAGCCGATTCCCATCTGAAACCAGCCGAAAGCAACACCTATTTCCGGTTTTACACCGAAACCGTATGCCGTTTCGTAATTAAGTTCTATATCACCCTGCACACCCGACTGGTCTATTCCGTCATAATCCGCCTCAGAATATCCGTACTTCAAACGACCCACGCCTATTGTCAGCGCACCGAAAGGCTTTGCCGCAGATGTGGAATTTTTGTAATCAAAACGCGCTTTCACGCCCGTCAACCCCAAAAGAGAAGCCTTGACACTCGCTTTTTTCTCTCCGATGTTAACACCCGCACAAAACATCACGTTTCCGTCTTTTGCAAGTCCGAACGATAACATTCCGTCCAAAAGTCCGGGTGCGTAGGTTACGTCCAAAGAATATCCGAGTCCGAATTTTACGGCTTTGTCGTAATCCAGACCGGAAGGCACTGCCCAGCCGCCCATAACATCTACACGAATTTGCGCCGAAACGTCTCTTATTCCGGCAAACAAAAACAGCAAAACAGAAAAGATTTTTAATGTCCGTGTCATTTTTTACACTTTTATATAATAAGCATAAAAAACGCGGCATGTTTCTTTACCGCGTTTTTTATATGTCGAATTTTTAATTATTTTTTTACCACATCGGATACGAGTTTTGCAGCCTCTTCAAAAGTGATTGCTGAAAGAACTTTCAAACCCGAATTGTCGATAATTTCTTTTGCCTCTATTGCGTTAGTACCTTGAAGTCTTACAATAATCGGAATCGAAATGTTACCGATTTTTTTGTAAGCCTCCACAACACCGTTAGCAACCCTGTCACAACGAACGATACCACCGAAAATGTTAACCAAAATAGCCTTAACATTTGGATCTTTCATAATGATACGGAAAGCCGCTTCAACGGTTTCTGCACTTGCAGTACCTCCAACGTCAAGAAAGTTAGCAGGTTCGCCGCCCGAAAGTTTGATAATATCCATCGTTGCCATTGCAAGACCTGCACCATTGACCATACAGCCGATATTGCCGTCGAGTTTTACAAGGTTAAGACCGTATTTTCCGGCTTCAACCTCTGCGGGTGCTTCTTCGGTAATGTCGCGCATTTCAGCATAGTCTTTATGACGGAAAAGTGCATTGTCATCGAGTTTTACTTTGCAATCTGCGGCATAAATCTCGTCAAAAGAGGTCTTTACGACGGGGTTAATCTCAAACATAGATGAATCACTCGCTACATACGCCTTATAAAGTGCGGAAACAAAAGCCTTCATTTTTTTGTTTGCTGTACCCGTCAAACCGAGATTGTAAGCAATTCTGTTTGCTTGAAAAGGCAAAAGTCCCGTTGCGGGATTAACCTCCTCCTTGAAAATCTTTTCGGGGGTTTCTTCTGCAACTTTTTCGATTTCCATACCGCCTTCGGTGCTGTACATAATGATGTTACGACCTGTTGCACGGTTAAGAAGAACGCTCATGTAAAATTCCTTAACATCGGTAACTCCCTCTGCATTAGGACCGTAAATACCTTGTTCTACAAGCACTTTGCGAACGAGTTTGCCTGCCGCGCCGGTTTGTTTGGTAACGAGTGTCATGCCGATAATTTGCGATGCAGCATTTTTTACATCATCAATGCTTTTAGCGATTTTTACGCCGCCTGCCTTGCCGCGTCCGCCTGCGTGAACCTGTGCTTTAACAGCCCAAACCGTAGCACCGGCTGTCTCTTGAAGTTTTTTAGCCGCCTCCACCGCCTCATCTGCGGTCTCGGCTACAAAGCCCTGAGGTACGGCAACTCCGAATTTGCGGAGTATTTCTTTGCCCTGATATTCGTGTAAATCCATTTTTAAAAAGCGTTTTTTTAATTTTTTTTAATGCACGAAATTACAAATTTTCGCCGAAATGCAAAAAAAATATTGATAAAATTAAATTTTTGTTCATATAAAAAATAATTTGATTAATTTTGTGGAATCATTTTAAACTCGATTACACTATGAAAAAATTGTTTTTTGTGTCAGCACTTTTGGCTCTGACAGCCGCATTAAAGGCTCAAAACTACCAAATTGACGTTTTTGAGGCGTACAAAAACCAAAATCCCGAAACCTCAGGCTCTATATGGCAGTCCCTGACCTCCGAGGTCTACCTTATGAATATGAGTTCCATGGACAAACTCATAGACGAAATTTATTTCAGAAACAAGAAAAAACGCATGAGAGGCTCGGTCAGCAGCGTTTTTATAACGGCAAAATTTGACGGCACCGCTGTTTTCAACGGCATAGAATATCCGCTTTACAGGTTCAAAAGCGCGAAAAACGGCAAGTTTTCCGACATTAAAAACAACAATTCGTCTTTGAGGATAATAGAGGCGATGCCTGTTTCGAGTGTTTTCGGCGACAAAACAGAAGAGATTGTCAGCATGCAGTTGGAACTGCACAACTCGCCCGACATTGTTTCAGCCTTTGCCGCAAAACAACTTAAAACCCTGTCTTCCAACATGACGGCGGCCTCTGTTCCGGCAATGAAAGCATACGTAAAGGAAATTTCCGCGCTTTTGAGCCAAAACTTGGAAAACTCCGCCTCGGTTTACAGTTTTTCCACGCCGGTCAACATTTCGGCAGAGGAAAACGCGGGAGAAAAAAGCGTCAATTCGATTGCGGTATATTTTTTTAAACCCGAACTCTCCGACGACGACCTGACTTTGGGCGGACAGGTGAAGGAGAATTTGGATTCACTGCTCAAAAACAACGTCCAAAACATCAATCCGGGACATCTCAACACGCTTATGGGCTATCAGAATTACCCGTATATCGTCTGCGTCAACTACAAAACAAAATATTCGGTCAACATCAACAAAGATTTAACCGCTGACAAATTGGCTTTGAGAAAAAATTCATTGAACGAGGCCTTTTCGCAAGGCAGAATCAACGCCGATATTTACAACATGGGCACAGAACTCAACAAATTTTTAAATCTTTATGTTGACATAAAAAAGAACGCCAAAAACAACGCGGGACACTTTTATATATTAAAGGATTACAGAGAACTCCGCAATATGTATTACCGCACCAAAAAAAGTCATGACGGGGACAAAATTTTTGAAGAATGTTTCAACGAAGTTTACCTCGGTTACATCAAAGACATAGAGGACAACTTCCTGACGGACGGCTTGGAAGACATAAAAACCGCCGCAGACCTGCTTCAAAACGGTGCGAAAGAGGGTCTCAAACAGGAAGAATACGAAAAAGACCTCACGCTTTTAAAAGCCGTAACGCTGCCCGACACAAGCGACGACGAAGTCTTGAAAATGAAGGACTTGATTTCAAGAACGGAAACTTTGCTTTACAATTCGTTCTACGCGCCGATGATTTCGGAATTTGAAAAAGCACCGAGTTTTTACGAATGTCAGCGGCTTATAAGTTATATGGAAAGGACAAAATGCGAAAAATGCTACCTCGCAATAAAAAAAGCCGTAGAGGGCTTTAAAAACACTGTAAACGAGAACAAAGACCTCGGCAACTGGGGCTCGGACAAATAATTTTATTTTTTTGAAAAATTTTTGTTAAAAAAATTAGTCAAATATTAATTATTTGTATTATCTTTGCACCCTGAAAATAAACATCATTCATTTACAAAAAATGGCAGCATACATCTTCCCCGGACAAGGGGCTCAGTTTCCCGGAATGGGAAAAGAACTTTACGAAAATTCATCCTCAGCAAAAAGTCTTTTCGACAAGGCTGACGAAATTTTGGGTTTCAACATCACAAAACTGATGTTTGAAGGTACGGAAGAAGACCTCAAAGAAACCAAAGTTACACAGCCCTGTGTGTTTTTGCACTCGGTGATTTCAGTTTTGGCGTTAGGCGGGGATTTCAAGCCTGAGGTTACGGCCGGTCATTCTCTCGGAGAGTTTTCGGCACTCACGGCAGCCGGTGCGCTCAGTTTTGAGGACGGACTCAGACTCGTTTCAAAAAGAGCCGAGGCAATGCAGAAATGCTGCGAAAACCAGGTTTCTTCCATGGCGGCTGTTTTGGGCTTGGAAGACTCGGTAATAGAGCAGACCTGTGAAAAAGTAACATCGGAAGGCGACATTGTAGTTGCTGCTAATTACAACTGTCCGGGTCAGGTGGTAATCTCCGGAACTGAGACCGGCGTTGACAAAGCATCAAAACTTCTTGAAGAGGCAGGTGCAAAGCGCGTGGTAAAACTTCAAGTAAGCGGCGCGTTTCACTCTCCGCTCATGGAGCCGGCAAAGGCAGAACTCGAAAAAGCAATCGCGGCAACAGAGTTTCACACTCCCGTCTGCCCCGTTTTTCAGAATGTTGACGCGCTCCCTGAGACAAATCCGGAGGTTATAAAGGCAAATTTGATAAAACAACTCACTTCTCCCGTAAGATGGACAAAAACCATTCAAAACATTATTGCTCAGGGAGTTAGCGAGTTTATAGAGTGCGGACCGGGAAATGTACTTCAAGGTCTTATGAGAAAGATTGACAGAAGCGTAAAGAGTTCTCATTTAGCGCAATAATAAGTTATTGTAAAAAAAATGTTTATTTTTTGCATAAAAAATTTTTTTGTGAAATAAAAAATTTGTAATTTCACGGCGCGAAATTAAACGTTTTTGGAGAGATGTCCGAGTGGCTGAAGGAACACGCCTGGAAAGCGTGTATAGGTCTAAAGCTTATCGGGGGTTCGAATCCCCCTCTCTCCGCTAAATTTAATAAATATCAATTTTCGTATAATTAAAAACTAAAAACACAACATGAAAAAGCTATTTTCATTATTAGCGATAGCCGGTATGCTCGTTTTCGGTGCTGCAAACGTTTATGCACAGGAAGGCGGCGATGAACCGACGGCTCAAGAACAAGTTGCTCCCGCAACCAACCAGTCATCTGTTTCGGCAGACCAACCGGAAGAAATTCCGATTCACAAAGCAATCAAAACCAAGTTCATCGAAGGTGGTGCCGGTTTTATGGCATTCGTGCTTATTGCTTTGATCATTGGTCTTGCAATTTCAATCGAAAGAATTATTTACTTAGGACTTGCCGCTCCTAACAAAGAGAAACTCTTGGAAGACATCGAAGAGGCTCTTAACAACGGCGGTGTTGAAGAGGCTAAGAACCTTTGCCGCGCTAAGAGAGGTCCTTTGGCAGGTATTTTCTACGAAGGTCTCGACCGTTACACTGACGGTTCAAGAGAAAACCTCGCAGAAGTTGAAAAAGCAATCGTATCTTACGGTGCTGTTGAAATGGGCAAATTGGAGTCAGGCGTTACCTGGATCAACCTCTGTATCTCGCTTTCTCCTATGTTGGGATTCATGGGTACGGTTATCGGTATGATCGGTGCATTCGACGCTATCGAGCAGGCAGGTGATATTTCGGCATCAGTCGTTGCCGGCGGTATCAAAGTCGCTCTTATCACTACGGTTGCCGGTCTTATCGCAGCAATGATTTTGCAGGTATTCTGTAACTACATTCTTTCTAAGATTGAGTCTATCACAAACGACATGGAAGACGCTTCCATCTCTTTCGTAGACATTCTTATTAAATATGCCGCAAAAAGATAATAACTAAAAAAAATTAAGCAGTCATGCATAAAATATTAACCATCGCAAAATGGGCACTCATGCTGATTTCGGTAGTACTTTTCGCTTTGTTCTTTACAAACGTAGTACCGTTGTCGGATATGCAGTCCCAAATTGAAAACGGAACTACAAATATGTTCCTCGGCTGGGCGTTGGTGTTGCTCTGCGTTTGCGCAGTAGCAGCGGTAGCCTTCCCGGTTGTAAACATGGTAGCGAACCCGAAGTCGGCAATAAAAACCATCATCGCGCTCGCAGTTGTAGCCGTTATTTTCGGAATCTCGTATGCTATGTCAAGCGGCGCATTGGATTCTATGGCTCCTACGCTTGTAGAGTCTGACGAGTCTACACGTTTGTGGTCGGGCGCAGGTCTTAACGCTTTGTACATTACCTTGACGCTTACAATCGTGGCTGTAATTGCTTCCGAGGTTTACGCTAAAATTAAAAAATAGTTTTTTATAAGGGAAAAGCGGCTTTCTAACAACAAAAGCCGCTCTCCCGTTAAAACTTGAAAAGTAAAAATGGCAAAACAATTAGGTGAAATAAATGCAAGTTCCCAGGCAGACATTGCGTTCCTCTTGTTGGTGTTCTTCCTCGTAACGACGTCAATGAGCGTGGATCAGGGTCTTAACAGAACCCTTCCCCCTCCTCCTGACCCCAATCAGCCTGAAAATACCGACAAAATCAACGAGCGCAACGTTTTTGTGGTTCTTATCAACAAAGACAACCAACTCGCCATTGAATCGGAACTTTCTGAGATTGACATTCTTACCGACAGGACAATAGAATTTTTGACCAATCCCAGAGGAGCAGCCGATTTGTCGGAGCAGGTAAAAGCCTCCAAAAAACTTGAAGAGGCTATGGCCAAAGGTCCTAACGCCAAAGAAGATGAAATCAAGAACTACCGCAGACTTGTAACGGAATGCGGCGACCCTGATATTTCAAAAGGCGTTGTATCGCTTCAAAACGACCGCGGTACCAAATACGAAACGTATATCGCCGTTCAGAACGCAATCGTAGCGGCTTTCAACATCTGCCGCGACAAGTTTTCCAAAGAGTATTTCGGCGGAAAAACTTACGACGAACTCAGCAGCGAAGACCAAAAAGTCGTAAAACTCGCAATCCCTTTGAATATTTCGGAGGCAGAGCCGAGAAGTGTTAAATAAAATAAAACAGGAGAAAAGATATGTCAAAATTCAGAAAATCAGGAGGCAGAAAAATGGCTGCCCTTTCTACGGCATCATTGCCTGACATCGTTTTCATGTTGCTTTTCTTCTTTATGTCAGTTACTTCAATGAAAGAAACCGATTATAAAGTGAAAATCAAACTCCCGCAGGCTACGGAAGTAAAAAAACTTGAAAAGAAATCTCTTGTCAGTTACATATACGTAGGAACGCCTTTGGCGGCTCATCAGGCAAAATACGGTTCTGAACCGCGTATACAGCTCAACGACAAAATCTCAGAGTTGTTTGACATTGCCGACTACGTAGAAAGCGAACGCTCCTCACGCGATGAAAGCGATGCACAACAGTTGACTTATTCGCTTAAAGTGGATTCAGACGCTAAAATGGGTATCGTAACGGATATTAAACAGGAACTCAGAAAAGTTCAGGCTCTGAAAATCAACTACTCGACCCTCAAAGTCGAAAGAAAAGGCAATTATTAAAAAAAATATTTTTTAAAGCCCTACACTTTAATAAAAAACGCTCATAGAAAATGTGGGCGTTTTTTATTGTATAAAAAAAATGAAAAATAAAACAGTCATAATAAGCATTATAACAATCTTACTGCTCTCAGCCTCGTTATTCGGTTGGTACACGTATTATTACAGAAACATCGACATTCAAGGGGCAGCCTCATGCAAAGAGTTCTCAAATTTCCGCGATACAATTCCCAAACTTGACACAACCCGTCAAAGCATACTTTTAATCGGGGATTCTATGGCATACTCGCTGATGTTCAGGACGAAAAACTACTGCGACTACAACAATCACGACCTCCATGTGGTAAGTTGGGTGAGCGCGACAAGCAAAACGTATGCAATCTGCGACACTTTGGAATATTTTGTCAACCTCTACAAGCCGACTTACATAATTTTTGTAATCGGCGCAAACGAAATGTTCGCTTTCAACGCCAAGGAAAGAGTAAAATATTTTGACAAAATCATTCCTCAGACCCACGGAATACCGACCGTCTGGATAGGTCCGCCAAACTGGAAGGAAGACACCGGAATCAACGACGTAATGATGAAAAAGTTTGGTCCCCGGCAGTTTTTCCTGTCAAAAAACCTGCACTACACACGCATAGAAGGCGACATTGCCCACCCCGACAGGGCGTCAAGTTCGATGTGGATGGACTCGGTTTCAGCATGGATTAAGACCAAAAGTTGTTTTCCGATACGGCTTGAAACTCCGAAAGAAAAAAATCCCGCAAAAGTGGATTTCGTAAGACTCGTAGTAACAGATATAAATAAGGTATAAAACACAATTTTTTTTTTTCTTTTACCGTTATTCACTTAAAAAGACTAACGAATATAAAAAAATAAACAGTAACTTTCAATAAAAATGAAAAGAAAATTAAGATTTTTTAAAGCCGTTGTGATAAAAGTTTGTGCTATCTTTGCACTCGTAACGGTGGCACTGAACGCCAATGCCCAGAGAAACAAAAGCAAACATTTTGACGAAGCAGGCTTGTTTTTGGGTGTAGGGTATTATAACGGAGAAATCAACCCGACCAAACCCTTTTACAGACCCAAACTTGCATTAGGTCTTAATTTAAGACACGGCTTCAACGAAAGGGTGGCGGCGACTTTTCAGGTATCAAGATGCAAACTCGAAGGCGCGGACAGAGATTTTTCTGACGAATACAGAAGACAGAGAAACGCACATTTCGAAAATGAGGTAATTGAACTCGCTTTTTGCGGCGAATACAACTTTTTCCCGCTTGAAAAAGGTTCGGAAACACGTTTTATAACCCCTTACGTGGCAGCCGGTTTCGGAATTACGGTAGCTTCTTTTCCCGGACAGGGTTTAAGGGCGTGCATACCTTTCGGCGCGGGCGTTAAAATATCGCCGACCAAAAGATTCACAATCGCTTTCGACTGGAAATACAGAAAACTGTTTTCCGACATGCTTGACCAGATAAGCGACGACATGTACTCCATGGACTTTGAAGAGGCAGCCAAACAAAAGTCAACCCTCGGCAACGACGACTGGTACTCTTTTGTAGGTGTTATCCTGTCGTTTACCTTAGGAGGCGGCAACAGCGGCAGTACGGCTTGCCCCGCTTACAGATAAGCAGAGAGAATACGTACACTTTTTAAAGAATATGTTAAAGGAAGATTTAGACCAAAACAACATACCCAAGCACGTTGCCGTCATCATGGACGGTAACGGACGTTGGGCTGAAAAACACGGAAAACAGCGTCTCGAAGGCCACGCTGAGGGCGCAAAAGCCGCAAGAAAAGCCGTAGAAACGGCTCACAAATTAGGCATAAAATACATAACGCTCTACGCTTTCTCTATGGAAAACTGGAACCGTCCCGAAAGCGAAGTGAGCGGTTTGATGTCGCTTTTAACAAGTTCCATCGCCTGTCAGTTCAAGGATTTAATCGAAAACAACGTCAGACTTCTTACCATCGGCGACAATTCGTTCCTGCCGGAGAACGTAAGACATGAAATCGAAGCAATAGTAAAAGAATCAGCAAAAAACACGGGTCTGACCGTTGTAATCGCCCTGAGTTACTCAGGACGCTACGAAATTGTCCAGGCAGCCAAAAACCTGCTGAAAAAATACTCTGAAAAACCTTTTGATATATCCAAAATAGACGAAAAAACTTTCGCAGAGAATCTCTATACCGCGCAAATTCCTGACCCTGAACTGCTTATAAGAACAAGCGGCGAGTTCAGGATTTCAAATTTTCTGCTCTGGCAGATTTCGTATTCCGAACTTTATTTCACAGAAAAACTCTGGCCCGACTTCTCGGAAGAGGATTTTATCAACGCCGTTTACGATTATCAGCACCGCGAGCGCAGATTCGGAAAAACTTCAAGACAGATTAATGAGAAAAAGTAATTTTTTTTTTATATCTTTGCGCACTGAAAAATAAAACATATTTTATAAAATGAAAAGCAAACTGCTACTATTGCTGCTTGTAATTTTTGTTACTGCAAAAAATTCGTTTCCGCAAGTTGAAATTAATTACGACTCCCCTAAGGAATACACCATAGGCGGAATCACTGTTTCCGGTATCAAATACCTTAACAAACAGGCACTTATACAGATTTCCGGCTTGAAAGTCGGTCAAAAAATCAGAGTTCCGGGCGACGAAATCACACGTTCGATAGAAAAACTCTGGAAACAGGGACTCTTTTCCGATGTCAGCATCGGCATTACAGACATATCCGTTGACGACCAGATTTTTTTGGACATAAAGTTGGAGGAAAGACCGAAAATAAACAAAGTCTTGTACAAAGGCGTGCGTTCAGGCGAAAAAGAGGATTTGAACGAGAAAATCAAGGTTATCCCCGGAACAAAAGTTACGGAACACGTTTTGACAAAAACCAAAAACATCATCACCGAACATTATTACGACAAAGGCTTTTACAACGTGGAGGTAAGAATCACCGAACAGCCCGACACGATGATGCAAAACGTTGAAAACCTTATCATTAACGTAGACAAAGGACACAAAGTAAAAATACAAAGCATTTCGTGCGAAGGCAACGAACAGATTACCGACCAGAAAGTAAGAAAATATCTCAAACAAACCAAACAAAAACGCTGGTACGGAATGTTCAAACCCTCAAAATTTATCCGCAAAAAATTTGAGGAGGACAAACAGACTTTAATCAAAAAGTTCAATTCGCACGGTTTCCGCGACGCGGAGATTTTGGGCGATTCCGTTTACAGAATCGACGACAGGCTCGTAGGCGTTGACATAAAAGTCTACGAAGGCAAAAAATATTATTTCCGCGACATCAAGTGGGTGGGCAACGAAAAATATTCCACCGACATGCTTCAACGCAGACTTGACATAAAGAAAGGCGACCTTTACGACCAGAACCGTCTTGACGAGAGAATCAACACCGACAAAGACGCGGTTTCAAACATCTACATGGACGACGGCTACCTGTTTTTCCACGCGATACCCAAAGAAGTTTCGGTGGCAAACGACTCCGTTGACGTTGAAATCATGGTTTTTGAAGGTCCTCAGGCATACATCAACGAAATTATCATCATCGGCAACACAATCACAAACGACCACGTACCAAGAAGGGAACTTTACACCCTGCCTGGCGAACTCTTTTCAAAGAGCGACGTTATCGGCTCTGTCAGGGAACTCGCGCAACTCGGAAACTTTGAGCCTGAAAAACTCATGCCGAATCCCGTTCCCGATTACAACAACTCAACCGTTGACATCGAATATCCGCTCGTTGAAAAACGCAACGACATGTTTGAAATCTCAGCCGGCTGGGGCGGCGGTTATTTTGTCGGCAAGGTTGGCGTAACGTTCAACAACTTCTCGACGAAAAACTTTTTTGACAAATCCTCTTGGAGGCCTCTGCCCCAAGGCGACGGTCAAAAACTGAGTCTTTCCGTCCAGACAAACGGAAAATATTACCAGACCTACGCTATTTCGTTTTCAGAACCGTGGCTCGGAGGAAAACGCAGAAACTCCTTTTCAATGAGTTTCTACTACTCTGACATCAACATGAAAAACGCAAGCAGCAGATCGTATTATTACAACACGTACAATTACAGAATGCAGGTCTGGGGTGCGTCAGTCGGTTTGGGAAGGCGTCTGAGCTGGCCTGACAACTATTTCCAGATTTACGGCGAACTCTTTTACAAACGCTACAAACTCGAAGACTACCCGTATGACTTATTTGACGGTTTCGGCTCTAACGGAAAAGCCAACGAAACGGGCGTAAAAATCGTCTTTTCAAGAAACAATATCGACGCTCCGATATATTCAAGACGCGGTTCGTCGTTCTCGCTGACTTTTGAAATGACCCCGCCCTACTCTCTGATAAAAGAAAAGGATATTGACCACATTTCTTCGTCGGAGAAATGGAAATGGGTGGAATACCACAAATACGGTTTTGAGGCCAAAAACTTTACGCAACTTGTCGGCGACCTTGTTTTGTACACAAAAATTCAGTACGGCTTTGCGTGCTATTATAACAAAGACATGGGATATTCACCGTTTCAAGGCTATACAATGGGCGGCGACGGCATGAACACCTACCGCTACGGCAAGGACGTTATCGGCATGAGAGGCTACGAGGAAGAGGCTATTTCGTCAAACGGAAACGCTTACGCGAAATACACTCTGGAACTGCGCTATCCGGCTATTTTGAGCGAGTCGGCAACGATTTACGGAATCGGCTTTATCGAAGGCGGAAACTGTTGGAGAAACATTTACGAGTTCAAACCCTTTGACCTGTACAGAACGGCAGGCGCGGGCGTAAGGGTATTTTTGCCGATGCTCGGAATGTTGGGTCTTGACTGGGGCTGGGGTTTTGACGCGCCCGCAGGCTCTGACCGCTCTCAGTTGCAGTTTACAATGGGACAGAATTTTTAACAGAATTTAATTTCAGAAGTTTTTTATTCTGTCATCTAAAAGGTAAAATTTTTTGTTAACAATAAAAACTTAAATTAATATGAAAAGATTATTTTTAACGGCAGCAACCGTTCTCGCTATGATTTCAGGCGGTTTTGCACAGAAATTTGCACACGTGGACACCGAATATATACTCGGAAAAATTCCGGCTTACCAGCAGGCGCAGACTAAGTTGGACACTTATTCAAAGCAGTGGCAGACGGAGGTTGAGACCAAATTCTCGGAACTCGACCAGATGTACAAAAAGTTTCAGGCAGAGGCTGACATTCTTCCCGCCGCCACAAAAACCAAACGCGAGGACGAAATAATCGCCAAGGAAAAGGAGGCGAAAGAACTTCAAAAGAAGTATTTCGGCACCAACGGCGAACTTGCAAAAAAACGTCAGGAACTTATAAAACCGATTCAGGACAACGTATACAACGCATTGAAAGCCGTTGCAACGGAAGGCGGTTACGATTACATTTTTGACAAGGTAACCGGCGACATTATTTACGCTTCGGAAAAATACGACGAATCCGACGTAGTTTTAAAGAAAATAGTTAAATAGTATAAACAGAGATGAAAAAGTTATTTTTAGTACTTGCAGCATTTATTTCGCTGACAATCAATGCAAACGCACAGAAATTTGGACATATAGTATCTCAGGATATTATCGAAAACATGCCCGACTACAAAAACGCCCAGACCCAACTTGAAGCCGAAGGCAAAAAAGCGGAATCACAGTATCAGGCTATGGCTACCGAGTATCAAAACAAGGTTCAGGCATATCAGGAGAACGTACAACTTGCCGATGCCGCTCCCGAAAAATGGTCTGCCGCAATCCGCGCCGACAAAGAGCAGGAAATCATGCAGTTGCAGGAGAGAATCCAGCGTTTTCAGGAAAACGCACAGCAGTCGCTCCAACAGAAACGCACCGAACTTATGAACCCGATTATCGAAAAACTCGATGCAGCAGTTAAAAAAGTTGCAACAGCCGGCGGTTACGTTTACGTTATGGACAAAAACAACGTCCTCTTTATCAACGAGGCAATAAGCGTGGATTTGACTTCGGAAGTAAAAAAAGAACTGGGAATGTAAGCGCAAAATGATCGGCGTATTTGATTCGGGTTTCGGCGGACTCACCATTCTGAAAAGTTTTCTCGAAAAACTGCCGGAATACGATTATGTTTTTTTAGGCGACAACGCGCGCGCTCCCTACGGAAACCGCTCGTTTGAAACCGTTTACCAGTATACATTGCAGGCAGTCAGAAAACTTTTCAGTTTCGGCTGCCCGCTTGTGATTTTGGCGTGCAACACCGCCTCGGCAAAAGCGTTAAGAACCATTCAACAAAACGACCTCCCGGAAATAAATCCTCAAAACCGCGTCTTGGGAATTATCCGCCCTACCGCCGAGGTTATCAACCGGTATACAAAAACTAAAAAAACCGGTATTTTAGGTACTGCCGGAACTGTCAACTCCGGTTCGTATATTCTTGAAATTCAAAAACTTTATCCCGAAATAAAAGTTTTTCAGCAGGCATGCCCTATGCTTGTGCCGCTTGTTGAAAACGGAGAAATTGACAACCCCGCCGCCGATTATTTCACAAGAAAATACTCTTCCCTGCTTCTAAGACAATGCCCCGAAATAGACGCAATAATTCTCGGCTGCACTCATTATCCGCTGTTAATCAACAGTTTCAAAAAGGTTTTGGACAAGAAAATAACACTCATTCCCCAAAACGAAATCGTAGCGGAAAGCCTTAAAGACTATCTCTTACGTCATAAAGAAATGGACGAAAGGCTCTCAAAAAATTCCACGGTGAGGTTTTTAACCACCGACGACAGCAAAGTCTTTGATGAAAGAGCCGCGTTTTTCTTGGGCAAAAACATAAAAAGCGAAACAATCGAAATCTTTTAATGCAACCAAAAACACTGATTGTTAGTCTGATATAACGAATTGATTATGGAAACCCAGTTGCATGATTTGATTGAAAAATGTTCTGAGGGCAACCGCGAAGCGCAGTACAAACTCTATAAAACGTATTCCCCGCTTTTGTACGGTCTGGCTCTGAGATATTCTTACAATCAGACCTCGGCGGAAGATATTTTGCAGGACGCATTCATAAAAATTTTTGCGGGACTGAAAGATTTTAAGTTTGAAGGCTCGTTTGAAGGCTGGCTGAAACGCGTTGTCATCAACACCGCAATCACCGGCTACCACAAGGATTTGAAACACCGCCATCATGCCGATTTGACTGAATATCAGGAAATTCTGCCAGACGAAAACGCAGAGTTCGATTCGGCTGAATTTACAAAGGAAGAACTTCTTTATGTAATCAATTCGCTGCCCGAAGGCTACAAAATGGTTTTCAACCTGTATGCCGTAGAGGGTTTCAAACACCGCGAAATAGCAGAAATGCTCGGTATCGACATCAATACAAGCAAATCGCAGTTTATGCGGGCAAGGGGCGTTATTATTAAGAAACTCAACGAGTTAAAAAAAATTAAAAGTTCAGAGTCATGAGTACAACGGAGGATTTGTTCAAAGACAGTTTCAGCGGTTTTGAAAAAGAACCGTCTGAAAAACTGTGGCAAAATATAGAAAAAAGACTTGCATGGCAAAGGTTTTGGAAATTTGATTTCAAGACTTTCAACGTATGGTATCTTGCCGTGGCGGGAGTGATTCTCTCCGGCACTGTGTACAACGTATACGAAACACAAAAAAATACAGAAACAACCCAACAGACAGCAGCAGACAACAATGTCAGAACACCAAAAATAAACGGACAGTTTTTAGCAGACACAGAGCAAATAATACTGCTGGAACCGGACAAAACTCAGGAAGAAAAAATAAAACTCATTCAACAGTTAATCTCGCCAGACACAACAGTTATGAGCGAAAAAGCAAACGAAGATTTAAGACAGAAGTCCGACACAAAAACTGCAAGCCGCACCGAAAACAAAGAAATAGAAATTCCGGAATTTTCAGCAGTTTTCAAAACCTCCGACACCGCCGGCTGCGCACCTTTTACGGCAACATTCTTGAACCTGTCAAAAAACACGGAATATTGTTACTGGAATTTCGGCAACGGAGATGTCTCGTATGACAACGACGGCAAAACAACTTTCTTAAAACCCGGACGTTATGTTGTAACGCTGAAAACAGTAAACGGCACGTTTTCAAAGATTTTCACCGATACGGTTACGGTTTATCCGCAGCCTAAGGCACAGATTGCATACGTGGTTTCGTCAAAAACGGTACTCGCCGAGGCACGGGACTCAAAAGCCTCAACCTTTTCGTGGAACTTCGGCGACGGCAACAAGTCTGTCGGCGAAAAAGTTATGCACACATACAACAGTTTCGGCACTTATCCGCTCAACCTGATTGTCTCAAACAATATATGCGTTGACACCGTAACGGCAGCCCTCAAACTCTCGCCGCAGGAATATTCGATAAACTTTCCAAACGCGCTGAGCAACGAAATTCCGTTTTTGCCCAAAGGCGACATAGACGACATTTCGCGGTATTCGCTCAAAATTATGACCCGCAACAGAAAAGAAATTTTCACCTCCACAGACCCGCTCAAAGGTTGGGACGGATACTATAAAGGTGAAAAAGTTCCAAAAGGCGTTTATATTTACATCTGTCAGTACGAATTTTTCAACGGAGAAAGAGGCAATCTGACAGGAAACATAACCGTTATGTGGGAATAGTTTATTTGCATTTTTGCGTCAAAACTTTTTCCAATTCGTTTTGACGCTCTGCCCATGTCTTGAATTTTGAGGCTTTTACAACAGCAGCAGCCTCGCCTTTGTAATTTCCGGAAACAAGAACGCAGGGTTTTATTTTGCCTTCCGACAAAAGTTTTGAGGCTACAATGTCAGCAAAGCCGCATTTGAACCAACTTTCAAATGTGTCGTTTTCGCCGCCGAGAAGTTGAATTACGGGCAGACCGTTTTCTTCTTTAACGCCCTCAGGCAGATATTTTGCCGTGCTGTCGCTGAGGTTGTAGAAAATTTTGCCGAATTTTACGCCGAAAGCAGAAAAATAACTGTAACGGTTTTTCGGATGATTGGCAACACTCGGTTTAAAACCCCTCTCAGGCGCAAGATACATATTTTGCGCATCAGCAACGGGCGTGGAATCAAATTCAAAATAGTATGTAAACGGTTTAGAAAAATTTTCCGAAAGTTTCACGCTCCAAACCCCGGCAGTATCTTTTTGCATCGGTATTTTTGAGGTTTCGGTTACAAGAAAAACTTTCTGCGCTTTTTCGGCTTTGAAACGAAAAACAATTCCATCATCAAAATATTCAGGCGAAATTATCGGTTTCGGGAAAAGTCTTGCCATAACACCCGGCGTAAACTGCGGCTCGTTACCCGTTGCAGGCATTGCAGGTTTAGCGTTTTTCATCGCTTCGGCAGATTTTTCGGGGTTGAAAAGTAACTCCATCGTATGCGCCAAAAAGAATTTCGCATTCATCCAAGTATGTCCGAATTTGTCAGAAGTATATTCTTTAACAGAACGAATTCCCTTATTATCAAGAAATTCCATATAATCGCGGGCATTACCGTAAAGAAAATCGTCAGTACCGACACCAAGCCAAAAAAGATTAATTTTTCCGTTTGTTTCTTCCGCATTGTCGTAAACAGAGGGAATGTCCGTTGAAGTAAAAGAACTGTAACTGCAAAGGTACGAAAACTTGTCAAGATTTCTTAAACCGTTAGAAAGCCCTTGATTGCCACCTCTTGAAAAACCGCCGATTGCACGGTGTCCACTGTCGTTAATCGTCTGAAAATTACTTTCAATATACGGCATCAAATCTTCTACGAGGTCAAGACTGAAAAGGTCTTTTCCAAAATTCGTCTGCGGAATACCCGCAACATCAGGCACTTGCGGCAAAAGTTTGTAAGGATTTCCATAAGGCATAACGATAATCATCTCTTCCGCTTTTTTGTCGGAAATCATATTGTCGGCGATATAATTTGCACGTCCCACCTTATAATATACTTCTTCGGTGTCAGTTGTGCCGCTGATAAGATAAAAAACGGGATACTTCTTGTCAGAATTTTCCTTGTAACTCGGCGGAAGATAAACCACGGCATGGTTTACGGCGTTGAGCGTTTTTGAAAAATAACTTACGTAAACGATTTGTCCGTGCGGAACGTTTTTGATGTCGTGAGGCAGAGAAGCGTTTTTTGCCGGAATTTCCAAAAGGCTGTTTTTGAAACCTTCGTTCGGAAAATAACCGTCGCAGTCGGGATTCATGATACTTACGCCGTCAACAATAAAACAATAAGGATACATATCCGGCGCAGCAGGTCCTAACGTTACCGTCCAAAGTCCTGAAACAGAATCTTTTACCATCGCGTTTCGCCCTGCAAACTGAATGTCAGCCAAGACTTCTTTTGCCTTGTCGTTTTTATAAAAAAATGTTACCGTGCCGTCATCGTTTATGACGGTGGATTTGAAAGGAGTGCCGCTTTCCTGAACGCCGTTACAGCCCGTCAAAGCGGCAAGTGATAAATACAAAAATGCTTTTTTCATATTATTTTAAGGTTTAAACGTTAAAAAAACTTTCGGCAAAGATAATATTATTCTTTCAGACCGCTTGTTTGTCTTTGTTTTTAGATAATTTTATCTGCTAAAATTTTTAATATTAGAATTATTAACTGTATTTTTAATTTCTTTTGGAAAAAGTTTCCAACCGTCGTAACTTTGCAGTGTCAAAAATAAAGAAAGTTTAACCAATAAAAACATAAAGAAAATGAGTACAGAGAAAAAATTACACGTTGAAACCTTGGCATTACACGTAGGACAAGAGCAGGCAGACCCGACAACCGATTCAAGGGCAGTGCCGATTTATCAGACGACATCATACGTTTTTAGAAATTCAAAACACGCGGCAGACCGTTTCGGACTTAGAGACGCAGGTAACATTTACGGTCGTTTGACCAATACGACCCAGAGTATTTTTGAAGAGAGAGTTGCAGCCTTGGAAGGCGGCGTTGCAGGTCTTGCTGTTGCCTCAGGCGCGGCTGCAATAACCTACGCTTTGCAAAACATACTTCAAAACGGCGATCATCTCGTTGCTGCCGACAATCTTTACGGCGGAACTTACAACTTGATAACGCACACACTTTCAACCCAAGGCGTACAGTATACTATTGTTGACTTCTCGGATTTGAAAGCCGTTGAAAACGCCATAAAACCCAATACAAAAGTAATTTACGGTGAAACACTCGGCAATCCCAATTCTGATGTTTTGAACATCGAAGGCATTGCAGAAATCGCTCACAAACACAATGTCGTTTTCATTGTTGACAATACTTTTGCGCCAATTTTGATTCAGCCGTTGAAACACGGTGCTGACATCGTAGTACATTCTGCAACTAAATTTATCGGCGGACACGGCTCATCGTTAGGCGGCGTAATCGTTGACGGCGGAAGTTTCAACTGGAAAGCAAACGCAGACAAATTCCCGACCTTGGCAAAACCCGATCCGTCATATCACGGAGCAATATTTGCCGACGTTGCAGGACCTGCGGCTTTCGTAACAAGAATACGTGCGGTAATTCTCCGCGACACCGGTGCTACTATCAGCCCGTTCAACGCTTGGATTCTTTTGCAAGGAGTTGAGTCTCTGCCGCTTAGAATAGAACGTCATACTGAAAACGCTTTGAAAGTAGTTGAGTTTTTGAAAAACCATCCGAAAGTAAAAGCGGTTCACCATCCGTCGCTGCCCACACACCGCGACCACGAACTTTACAAAAAATATTTCCCGAAAGGCGGTGCGTCGATTTTCACTTTTGAAATTTTAGGCACTCAGGACGACGCTTGGAAATTTATCGACAATTTGAAAATCTTCTCGCTTTTGGCAAACGTTGCCGATGTTAAGAGTTTGGTAATTCACCCTTACACAACAACACACTCGCAACTTTCAGCGGAAGAACTTGCTCAGCAACACATTACTCCTACAACTATACGTCTTTCTATCGGCGTGGAACACATTGATGACATCATTGACGATTTGAGTCAGGCTTTTGATGCAATCTAAATTAAAGTCTAAAATTTCTTTTTTGACGGCTGCCCCGGAATAAGGCAGCCGTTTTTTTTTCTCTTTTAGAAAAGTTTTTTTTATTTTTGCCTTGTAAACAAACAGTAATCATATTATGCCTGTATCAAAACATATTTCAGACCTTACGGCGTTGGCGTTGAAAGACAGGGTTTTGACCCTTGTTGAAAAACAGACCATCGTAAAGTCGGCTCTCGCGGAAGGCATTTCAGAGCAGGAAATCAACTCCTTCTTGGACAATGCCTTAAAAGAAAGACTCAAATCATACAAAAAAGAAGATTTGAAAAATTGTCCGGTTTGCGGCTCTCAGATTCCTTTGATTTCTGACAACTGTCTTTTTTGCGGTAACTCTCTGACCAGCGGCAACGGTAACGGCAAAGTGATAAAAGTTTCCGGCACTGCCGCCAAAATCATCGAAGAAGAAAACAGAATCACCGCCGAAGAAAAACAAAACCTTAAAACCTGTCCCGACTGCGGTGCGCCGTATCCGCTTTTCAGTCATATCTGCGGTTTTTGCGGACACGTTTTGCACGCGCCGGAAGATTCGGATTTGTATATCAAAAATCTGACGTCCAACATTGATGAATACATTGTAAGATTAAAATCCGCACCGAAACCGACGTTTTTTGACGTTCTGAAATTCAGGTTTCAAATCCTGATGCTTTTGGCGGCGGCACTTCTGCTTGTTTTGGCGTTTACACATTCGTCTGGTGCGGCGGCAGGCTGGTCGATAGTCTGTCTGCTGATTGCGGTTGTTGCGCTCCTTGCCACAAAAAAAGAAGATTCGCCGGTAGCGAAGGCTGACGCGGTTTATTACGACGCGCTTTACAATCAGGAGATGGTTTCGCGTACAATTGACACTCTTTACGGCGAAAATCCCGAAGCAAGACAACGCCTGAAAGAATACGAAAACATAATTAATGTTATCCGGCAAAACAAAGACAGCAACCGCAAAAAAATCACCGTTACTTTTATAACTCTGATAATTGCCGGTCTTATTCCTGTTTTTGTCAGACCAAATCCCGTAAAAAGTTATCAGGAAAACCAAAATAAATATTCTGAAATTTATCAACTCTCTGAGGAGAGAAAAACTGTCAGAGCAAACGTAGAAAACCCTGTCTCAGAGACACTTTCGCAATATTTGAAATGCGAAAGTCCGGCAACCGTCAGCATTGACGTTGAAAACGACAACAATGATTTAAACGATTTTAAACTGCTCGGTAGCGATTGCAAATTCCGTCTGAGAATCAGCGGAATAAGGCTTGTTTCGACAGGTAAAAAACTTCCTGATGCCAAAACTTCCAAAATCGCTGTTACGCTTTTTGGCAAAAACTCTGAGGTTTTGGAAACGGGTCTCGGACTTACAGTTTTGGAAAACATTGATTATGACAAAAAAAGCGATGACAATCTTATTAAAGTTTTGGAAAACGGTTCGGGAAGTTATTACGCTGAATTTGTCTCTCAAAACAGCGGCAACAACATCAGGACTTTAAAAGAAATCATGGACAAAATTGAGTATTTTTCGGTTACAACATATTAAATTTCTAAGAAAATGAACACAGACAAAACATTTATCCAGTCGGTAAGCCGTCAGATGGAACTTTTGCTAAAAGACTACAAAAACCAGTATCCGAAAAATACGGGTGCGCTGATAAGGAACGGATTTCCGTTTATGCTGCTGATTGTAGCAGCGGTTGTTTTGCCGGTTACAACTGCGGTTTACGTTGCAACTACTGCTGATTTTGCGGTGTTTTTGGCGATGTTTTTTATAATTCCGGTGTTGTTTGTTTTTAGTATCATTCTGATTTTTAAGAACAAGCGTGAAAAAATTACGGACAAACAACTTCCGCAAAAAATTGAAAGCGCAAGAAAAAAACTTGAAGCCTATAACAAATATTCCGATGTCTGCAAATACATTGAAGGTTATAACAATCAAATCGCAAAAACGGACAACGCTAAAAAACAGTACCGCAGCAAATACCGCACAATATTTGCGGTCTTCTTTTGTCTTGCGGCTTTTTACACGGTTGAAAGAATTATTTGGATGAGAAATTTTGATTCTTGCACAAACCATTCGTTTAACGGTGATACAGAGATTCTCGGTATAGAAAAGAAGATACC
>JAFXUC010000076.1 GCA_017535325.1 Bacteroidales bacterium
AAACAAATGTTTTTTCGTAGTTTTTGCAAATAAAAGGCTTTATATTTTCAGAAAATCGCATTTTTTATAGTTTTGTGAAAATATAATGGGTGTATTCTTGCAAAACTTCATATTTAAAAAATCCGAAATCTTTGGCGGCGTTTGTTATGGCGGACGGGAAATACTGATTTTCCTGAAAAAAATGTAGAAAAATTTTCATAAAAACAAAAATAATATATTTTTGCAAAAAGAAAATTTCAAAAAAATAGTAACAAATGAGCATACTTGTTAACAAAGATTCGAGGGTAATTGTTCAGGGATTCACCGGCAGCGAAGGTACTTTTCACGCCGGTCAGATGATTGAATACGGCACTAACGTTGTAGGTGGCGTTACTTTGCCTCGTAAAAAACAACCCGAAATGAACATTTTTTTTAACCATATAAAATTAGTAATATGAAAAAAATCTTTACATTAACAGCCTCAGCACTGCTGCTGACAACTACATTCTTGTCGTGCGATGATGACAACGACTCAAAGAATGATTCAAACCAAAATCTGAAAGCAAATTTTATTACAGGGCCAAAGGTTTTGGTAGAGCCGAACATGTCTGTAACTTTTTGCGCCGATTCCATACCGGGCGATGTGAGCTACACATGGGATTTCGGCGACGGAATCGGCACTGTCTGGCTTAGCAATGCTGAATATCAAAAGACACTGATTCACGATTATGAAGCACCAGGAGAATATGTCATAACCCTTACCGTTAGAGATCGTAAATATTTTGACAGTATGCAGGATACAATTAAAATTCAGCCCGCAGCACCGCAAAACACCGTAGCAGGGACTCATTATCAAGGTTGTGTACCATATTTACACCAATTACAAAGCGGAGTAGTGAATGTTACTGACGTAAAATGGGAAATTTGGACATTAGAGGACGGCAAAGCGACAAAACTCTTGGCAAAAGTCAATGCAAAGACAGAAGATGTTCAAGTATATGCTTTTGAAGAAGAAGGAACATATTTATTTCGTCTTTATGCGTTAGGCGATGGTGTAGATGATTATGTATTTATGAAAACTGACACGGTTGAGATTTTCCCGACCCCGAAAATAAATTTTGAGTGCAATGTCAATATTGGTTCGCTCACCACAAAAAACACCACTGAAAACGCAGTTCAATGGCTGTGGGATTTTGGCGACGAAACAGGTTCTTCTACAGAAAAAGAACCTGTCCACCAATATGCCAAAGTCGGTGAATACGACGTAACCCTCAAAGCAATTTCGAAAAATCAATGCATTTCGGAAGACACAAAACACATAAAAGTGGAATAACGCCGCAAACATTGGAGCCGCCAACATTGCGGCTCTACATATTTTTATTCTTAAATAAACCGTATTATGAAACATATACTTTTAATTTTATTTCTGCTTTTGCCGGTGATGACATTCGGGCAAAGCAAAGAGGCAGACTCGCTTTACAACGAGGGCATGAAACTATACAATGCACAACAGGCTCACTTGGCAGTTCCAATTTTGCAGAAAGCCGACTCGCTCGAAAAGGCGCAACTCGACCCAAAGTCGCCCAATTATTACCGCTCGGAAATAGGACTTGCCAAGTGTTGGAAAGACCTTGCAAATTATTATGCTGGCATCAACGACACCACCGAGGCTCTCCGTCTGCAAAACCTTGTAGTGGAAATATGCAAGAAAATGTATGGAGAAAAACATTCCTTATATGCCGAAAGTCTAACCAATCTCGCCGATATTTATGCTAAGACCAACAACTACACTGAGGCTATCAGACTTGCGACTAATGGTTTGGAAATCATGCAAAAGGACACTATCCGAGGCTTTACACGCATGTTGCTGTCGACCTATCGCCGTCTTGACCTGTGGAATTCTGATATTGGCAACTACAACGAGGCAATCAGACTTCTAAACATTTCACTTGAATACACGAAAAAAAATGAATGGGCATCACCGTATATCTCGCCAATTTTGCTAAGCCTTGCATATAATTATCGCGCCATCGGTCAATATGACAAGGCAAAAGAAATGACCATACGAGGATATAGCCTGATGTATTCACAGTACGCCCCATTTCTATCAAGTACGATGGCATTCCGTACCAATAAGGAGCGCACCTCATATTGGAAACAGTGGTTTTCCGAGTTTTATAGCGAAGAGTTGACAGAGTCTGCATACAGGTATACTGATTCTTCTTTAAATTCCATTGTCTTCAACAGTCTTGTTTTATCAAAAGGTTTTCTGCTCAATTCTGAACTTGAAATAGAGAGAATTATCAGGCAAAAAGGGGATTCTGTGTTGATTGCTCGTTACAACAAATTCAAACAAGACCTTGTTCTCCTTGATGTCCTTAATAATATTCCTTTGGAAAAAAGAACTATGGATGCCGATTCGTTGGTAAAGGCAATTGACGATGAGGAGCATCAACTTGTGGAAATGTCCAACGAACTTGGCAATTATGTCCAAAACCTTGCTATCGATTGGAAAGAAATCCAAAAGAACCTCCGCGAGGGCGACCTTGCCATAGAATTTGCCAATTTCAAGGATACGACAGAAAAACAGATTTACGTTGCCCTTGTCCTCAAAAAAGGCATGAACTCTCCCGAAATCGTAAAACTTTTTTCCGAAACCGAACTTAACCAAATCAGTTCTGTCGGATATTATAAGTCTCCAAAACTTTACAATCTTGTTTGGAAACCGTTAGAAAAATATTTAACCGGCGTTAAAAACGTATATTTTTCGCCGTGCGGAATGTTTCATACTGTCGGCATTGAATATTTGCCAGATGAAAATAGAAAAATTTTTGCTGAAAAATTTGGCGCATACCGCTTGTCGTCAACGCGCGAACTTGCTTTGGAACGCAAACAAAATCCCAACAAAAAAGCGGCGACTTACGGCGGCATAAAATACGATTCCGACAAAGGCGGCGGCAATGTCCGCGGCGTTGCAACTTACCTCAAAGGCACAAAAATAGAATCTGAAACTGTTGCAAAACTTTTACAGTCAGCGGATTTTTCTGTCATCGCGCTTTCTGACACTTCGGCGACAGAAGAAAGTTTTAAAAATCTTTCCGGCAGCGGTTTAAAAATTTTGCACATCGGAACGCACGGTTTTTATTATGCGGCTGAAAATTTGGAAAATGCCGGATTCAGTTTCTTTTCTGACAAACAGCAGAGCGAAGAAGATAAAGCCCTCAGTTGCAGCGGTTTGCTTTTTGCGGGCGCAAACTTTGCTCTTGACACAGAAAACCGCAGCGCACTTCCCGAAGGCGATGACGGTATTTTGACGGCAAAAGAGATTTCGCGTTTGGATTTCAAAGGTCTTGATTTGGTGGTTTTGTCGGCATGTCAGACGGGCTTGGGCGAAGTTACGGGCGAAGGCGTTTTTGGACTTCAAAGAGGTTTTAAAAAAGCAGGAGCGCAGACGATAATTATGAGCCTTTGGGAAGTGGACGACTACGCTACAAGGCTTTTGATGACGGAATTTTTCAAAGGTCTGACGGCGGGAAAAACTAAACGTGAGGCGTTTCTTTCGGCGTTGAATTATGTTAAAGCGAAAAATTCCGACCCTAAATACTGGGCGGCATTTGTGATGGTAGACGGAGAATAGTTTCTTTACAAAGAAAGAAATTTTCAAAAAAGTTTCTTTATAAAGAAAGATTTTTGAAAAAAAGTTTCTTTGCAAAGAAAGATTTATGTAACTTTGCAGTCGGACAAATTAAAAAAAATCCCAAAATGGAAACATTATTTTTAGCATATAACAGACTATTGGAGGCAACCAACTGCAACTATGTCAGATACTTATATCCATCAATTGACTGGAATGAGCCTCTTATCGGCATCAAAGGCGCACGCGGCGTGGGTAAAACCACAATGCTGCTGCAACACATAAAACTTGCTTTCCCTAATAGAAACAATGCGTTTTATGTTTCTCTTGACAATATTTGGTTTAGCGGACACAAACTGCTTGAACTTATAGAATACCTTTATACTCACGGAGTTACGCATGTTTTTCTTGATGAAGTGCACCGTTATCCTAATTGGGTTCGTGAAATCAAGAACATTTACGACAGTTATCCCGGACTTCACGTCGTATTTACAGGCTCGTCACTTTTGGAAATCGACAACGCAAAGGCTGACCTTTCGCGCCGTCTGAGAATGTACCATTTGGAGGGCTTGTCGTTCCGCGAATATTTGGCAATCAACGGAATTGCTGATTTTAAGCCTGTTACGCTCGAAGAAATTTTAACTAACCATCAGCAGATTGCCTCCGAAATTGCGGGAAAACTGAAAGTGATTCCGCTTTTTGAAAAATACATTTTGCAGGGATATTATCCTTTTTTGCTCGAAACATCATCGTTGGAGAGTTACAACGAAAGGATTCAGCAGGTAACCTCAACAATTATAGAAAACGACATTCCCGCAGTGGAAACCATTGAGTATGAAACACTTCGCAAAGCCAAACGGCTTCTCATTCTGTTGGCTCAGATGACACCTTTTACGCTCAATGTTTCATCGTTGTGCGAGGCACTTGCCACAACGCGCAACCAACTCATCAGACTTCTTGCGTTGCTTCACCGCTCCGCGCTTCTAAGGCTGCTGTACTCTGACAGCAAGGGACTTAAAGCGTTGGGCAAACCCGAAAAAGTTCTTTTCAACAACTCGAACCTTATGCAGGCTTTGGCTCATCCCGCAGATGTCGGCACTATGCGCGAATCTTTTTTTGCCGCAATGCTAAGTCAGTCGCACTCAATACAATACCCCAAGCAAGGCAACTTATTGGTTGACAACAAATATCTCTTTGAAA
>JAFXUC010000005.1 GCA_017535325.1 Bacteroidales bacterium
CCTTAGCGATAGCCCTCAACCATGCGTCAGTGCCTTTGATTCCGTAAGGTTGCGGCGCGTCTATTTGTGGAACGCCAAACTGGTCTTCGAGAGCCGCGCCCATATATCCGCCGAGAGTTTCGCAAAAAGTGGTTGTAGCCACAGCCTCCGACGCCTGACGAATCTCCTCAAACGATGCGCAGTCCAAGAGGTAATTGACCCTCAGTCCGAGCGGTTTCAATAGGTCGGTGAACCAGTCAGTACCCCAAAGAGCAATGATGTTAATGAGGTCTTTCTGTTTTTTAACAGGGTGTTTTTCAACGATTTGACGCAACACACCGTGGAATGCAACGTCGAATCCCGTGCTCCAATGTTTGCTGCGGAATCCCTCGCAATGAAGCGGAATGATTGGCACACCAACTTCGGGTTCCATCTCCTCGGCTACGCTGTCGATATCTTCGCCGGTAATGGCTGTGGCACAAGCCATTGCAATAAAAATTGCTTTGGGATTGAAACGTTCTTTTGCCACTTTGATAGCCTGACGGAGTTTTGCGCTGCCACCAAACACCATATCTTTTTCTTGAAGGTTTGTGCTGATACACAGCGTGTTTTGTTGAGGTTTGCCGCGACGTGCGAGACCCATATGCATTGTGAGGTTGAATTTTGCGTCCTCGCTACTGCAACCGATTGGCGCGTGATTGATAAGCACGCAGTCGGTGAGGTTGCCGATTTGACACTGCACAATTGCGTTTGAGCACATAGTTTCCTGATTAAGAGGACTTTGAAGTTCGCAAAGTCTGCACCCCTGACCTGCGCCCTTGCATCCGCCGTGCTTTTTGATGCTTCGTTCGTCGTAAGCCGACTGACGGATAAGTTCCTTAGCCGAACCGTCCCAACCGATAATTGTGCCGAGGCGCAACTCCCGGTTTTCAACGGTGGTCATATTCAAATTAATTCGATTTGCCATTATGGTATGTGTTTGTTATGATTTTTTTATGGCGCAAAGGTAGAGAGTAATAGGTGTTTTATCCAAGAAGAATAAAATATTTGGAATAAATTACTAAAATAATAGAAATTTTAAGATTATTTGTATATAATTATAATAAAAATAGGGAGATAAAAGAAAAAGAGTGTTTTAGATTCTAACAGATATAAATAAACTTATTTCACCTTTTCGACAACAAACCTCAAATTCTGTTTGTTTTCGCTGAGGAATTTCAGCACTTGGAACGCCTCAAAATTATTCTGTTTCTGGTGCGTGAGGTCATAACAAAAAGTCTCCGATTTTATCTATGAGCCGACAACAGTTTCGTAACCTTCGATTATGAACTGCGGACAGCGGCTCACGGGGACTCCGTTTTTGTCGGTTATGACAACGCGGAAAACCTCTTCGCCCGAACCCGTTCCCGAAATTTCCAACATGTCTATCGTCAAATGATTGTCTGACACACCCGAAAAATAAAAATCAACCGGCGAAGTCAAAACTTCATACCCGTCTGAAATTTTGGTTTTCAGCGGCAAAAGCGTCAAAAACGGTTCGTCTTTTTTCATGTCCAGCAACTCATAAAAATCATTCAGGTCTTTGGAATTTTTCAGTTCCGTATCGCTCGCCTGACAATTTATCGACACAACAACAGCAATTATACATACCGCTATCGTCGTGATTTTCGCGATGTTAAAGATTTTAAGACGGCGGTTGCGGTTTTTGGTAACAATTAACAGTTCCCTGTCAAACTGCACTAAATAATTTTCAACGTCAGCATACTCGCAAAAACCTGTCAACTGCTGTTTAAGATCCTGAATTTTAGGCAGTAAATCGGATTTGTCGCCATGTTCCCTCTCGTTGAAACGCCTCAACAAAAATCCGAACAGAAACAGCACCGGCGGCACAAAAAAACCGACAAGCATACTGCCCATCGACACACTGCCGACAAACAGGTACAGAAAAATAAACGGCGATAAAATCATCAAAAACGCCGGAAAAAAATTGCGGATTATGTCGCCGTAATTTTTGGGATAAACGTTCTTATATTGTTTCAACAGGGTTTCCAACATAGCCGCAACACGTTGGAAATATGTTTTGTTCTCGTTCATAACTTTCTATATTTTAGTAAATTGTATAATAAACCGCATTTTCGGCAACGTTTTTTAAGCCGTCAATGTCCTGAGTTTCATTTTCCGATACAAACGTCGCATAATAACTTTCGTAACCGCCTTCCAAAGTCGTTTCAAGCCTTAACGGATAAAATTCCTTGCCAAGGGTTTTAAAATTTTTGTCCAAAAGTTTTAATTTCGGCGCGGCGTTTCCGGGCTGTTTTTCACCGGTCATAACAATTTTTACGTTGTCAATGCGGAGTTTGTATTCAGGTTTTTCTGACGGTAAAAACGAAAAATACGGTCCCACGGCAAAGCATTTTTGAAAGTCAAAACTCAAATCCGCATCGGAAACTGGCTTAAAATACTTTTCAAAAGCGTTGTTTTCGTATGGTTTTAAGACGGTTTTTATTTTTGCGTTTTCAAAAACTTCGGGATAACTTTTGCGCGTCATTTCCAAATTTGTTTTGGCTGACGGCGCAAGCCACGGCAGCGAAACAATCACCGCTATTATTATTAAACCGCTGACAGAGAGAATGTTGCGGTTTTTGTTGCGGTTTTGTTTCAAGTCAGAGATTTCCTGAGAGAATTTTTTCAGGACATCTTTCGCCTCATCGTTGCCGCCGTAAAGGGTTGCGATTTGCCGCGAATACATTTCCTGCGTGTGGATAGCGTTGTAAAATTCGTCATCGGCTTTTTTGACCGGCGAATTTTCGTTAGGTCGCGTAAAAAAAAATACAAATGCCAAAATCATCATTCCTGTTGACATCGAGCCTAATATTCCCGCGATTGTGTCCATGCCCAAAAACGACATTGTGGTTGCAAGCAAAGTAGCCGAAATCAAAAAGCAAACCACCGCTTTACGGTATTTTAAAACGTCTAAAACGGTCGGTTTTGGCGCGGCTTTCAATGCTGAAATGCTGTTTTCGATGTTGGTTATAAGGTTTTTGATGTTGAGTTGCGAATCGGTTTGCTCGTGGAGAACGTGTCCGCAATGCGTGCAGATATTGCTAATCAGCGGAAACGGTGCGCCGCAGTCGGGACAGTTTTTTATGTTGCGTATAGATGTTGCGGTGTTCTGGTTTTCGCGGGCGATGATGTCAGCCTCGTCGCCGGAAATATTTATAACTGTTTTGTTGTCAGTGTTTTGAAGATTGTTGCCGCAAAAAAGACAATCCTCGGAAACGAGCGGAATTTGCGCCCCGCAAAAGGGACAATTTTTCAAATCCTCTTTTGAATACCGTTTGAGACTTTCTTTCAGGGCGTTGTCGAGCCAGGCGGTGATTTCCGCCTGTGAACCGCCTGATTTTAACGCGGCGTTGATTATTGTCTCTTTTTCGACGAGGGTCAAAACCTTGTCTTTCAGAGCCAAAGCCGTAAGTTGAATTATGTTGGACGGTATAGGCATGATTTTAATTTAAAGTTTTTATGAGCCAAAAATAAGAAAAAACTTTTATCTTGGAAAAGAAATTTTTATTATTTTTGCGCAATAAAGAAAAGACTATGGACAATAACCCTGAATACGACAAAATACATCTTGCAATAATGGCGATTGACAAAGCCGCCCGCAAGATGAACGTTCCCAAGACAGAACTTTACGACCGTCTGAACAAACAAAACCTTGTTCATGACCGTTTAATAGGAATGTATGATGTTTTGCATACTCAAAGCCTTGATTTTGTCGCCGATGACATTATCGAGACTCTAAACAATTATGAATCTGAATGTTCGTTATGAAAACATTTTATCACGGCTCAATAAGCAAAATAGACCGCCCTTTAACTACTGCGGGGAGAAAAAATCTTGATTTCGGACAAGGATTTTACTTAACGACTATACAGGAACAAGCCGAAAAGTGGGCAAAATTTGTCGCGTCAAGGCATCTTGCCAAAAACACACCTTGTCTGAATATTTATGAAATGGACATTGACAATGTTACTGCGGAATACAAAGTTCTCTGTTTCAATGAATACGACATTGAATGGCTTGATTTTGTGGTTTCATGCCGCAAGGGTGAAGACAGATGGCGGGAATACGATATGATAACCGGCGGTGTTGCCAACGACAAAGTTATTGATACCGTTGAAGATTACAAAAACGGTATTATAACAGCAAGTCAGGCACTTGGGCAGTTAAAATTTTATAAACCCAACAACCAAATATGTATTTCAAATCAGAGGATTATTGATAATTATCTGATATTTAAAGATTGTATTAAACTTCAAGATTATGAGGGATAATGTTTTGTGGCGCAAAGAGGCAAATATTGTGATGCTTCTTGCGCAAAGGTTGGAAATTTCGCCGGAAAGGGCATTGGAAGTCTATTATCATACCCGCGTAAATAAATTTATGTCGTCGGCTGATTACGGACTTCAACACATGAGCGATTTGTATATCGTTGATGAAATTGTCAACGAACTGCAATTCGGATAAATAAAGTATGAAAAAAATCTCTACCAAACATAACCTTTCCCGTTACATTTTGTAGAGATTTTCAACTAAAATTATCCCCAAACTTCTTTTGCGATTTCCTGAACCAAATCTATTTTTGCCCACTGCTCGTCTTCTGAAAGTTTGTTGCCGATTTCACACGAGGCAAAACCGCACTGAGGACTTAAAAACAGTCTGTCAAGAGGTATAATTTGCGAGGCTTGTTCTATGCGCTTTTTTATAGTCTCCTTGTCTTCCAAAACCGGTGATTTTGTGGTAATCAAACCCAAAACAACGTCCTTGTCAGAAGAAACCTCTTTCAAAGGCTCAAAACTTCCTGAACGCTCGTCGTCAAATTCCAAATACAGAGCGTCAACATTTTCTTTGGCAAAAACATACTGTGCAACATTGTCGTAAGGTCCTGTGCTTGCGTATGTTGAATGATAATTGCCTCTGCAAGTGTGAGTCGTAATTGTTACATCGTCAGGTCTTTCTGAAAGTGCCATGTTGTTCAGCCTTAAAAATCTTTCAGCCTCCGTTTTGAAAATAAAACCCTGAGAAAACTTTGATTTACAATAATTCGGGTCAATAATCATTCCCCATGTGCAGTCGTCGAACTGAATATTTTTGCAGCCCGCTTTGCTCAAATCTTTGATTACAGTTTGATAAGCCTTTGCAATGTCATGCTCCAACTCGTTGATGTCGGGATAAACGCTGCGCGTATTAATCAAATTGTCGCCTCTGAAAAGTTCCGACAAAAACTGCGCAGGCGCGGGAATCGTCTGTCTTGCAACCACATCCGGGGTTTCAAACTGTTTTACAAACTTGAAATGTTCTACAAACGGATGATTTTCGCCCGAAATTTTGCCGGTAAGTTTTATTGACCCTTTGGCTGTTTCTTCGCCGTGAAACTTGTAACCGTGTTGAAGTTCAATATGTTCCACGCCGTTAAGTCCCCACATAAAATCCAAGTGCCAATATGCACGCCTGAACTCGCCGTCAGTTATAACTTTCAGTCCGTGAGCCTTTTGCTTTTGAATCAAATCCCTGATTAATAAATCCTCAACGTCTTTTAAATCCTCTGCCGTGATTTCTTGCTTTGAAAATGCGGCTCTTGCCTGTTTTAATTTTTCGGGGCGCAAAAAACTGCCCACAATGTCCGCTCTGTGCGGTGCAAATTTTTTACTCATTTTGTTCCTTTTTTGTTAAAATTATGACGCAAAGGAAAATAACATTTTATAACCCGCCAAAATTTCTGGAAAATTAAGGAAAATTTGTTTTATATGCTCAGAATTTTGTATATTTGCCAAATATTATTCGGCAAAACACGCAAATCACAAAATGACAAACGACGAAATTTTAGACGAAATTGACATTAGAATCTTAAAAGAGTTGCAACGGGATTCTCATCAGACGGTAAAAGAACTTGCTGCAAAAGTAAACCTTTCGCCCTCGCCGACCTTTGAGCGTCAGAAACGTCTTGAACGAGAGGGATATATCGAGCGTTACATGGCGGTAGTAAATCCTGCAAAAGCGGGCAACGGCATGATGGTTTTATGCAACATTCGCTTAAAACAGCACAATCAGAAAAACAACAGGGATTTTCTTGACGCGGTTCAAACGATTGACGAAATAACAGAGTGTTACAACACAAGCGGCGACTTTGATTTTCAAATAAAAGTTTACGTCAGGGACATGAACGATTATCAAAAATTCATTCTTGAAAAATTGGGAAACATTGACTGCATCGGCTACCTTCACAGCGTTTTTGTAATCGGTGTCATCAAAAATACAAGAGCCGTCCCGATAAAAGGGTAACATGTTTTTGGATTTGTTGTCCATGGACAATAAAAATGCAAAATATGCAGATTTATTGTTTATAGACAATAAAAAAAAACAAAGATTTGTGGATTTCTGCTGTTTTGAGCAACAAAGATTTGTGGATTTCTGCAAAGATGCGTATCTTTGTAGTTCAAAACCAAATAGTTAGAGTTGTTTTTTTTACGGCTTTTATGTATAAAAATCGTCTGTAAGACGATATATCTATAATCCCGTACATGGGCGGCGTAGCCGTTAATGTGCGGGGTTAAATGAAATCACCGTGCCTCATACGTGCCTATTCAGTAGAGCCGCAATGTTTGCGGCTCGAAACTGCAAAAAATGTAATAGTAATCACACAATTTTTTTTATTAAAAAGGTGCGGAAAGTATATTACATAAATCTAAAATGCAAAATAATTCTTCAAAATATTAAATATCAATTCAATATCTTTATTACTTTTGCTATAACAATCCAACTGATTGTACAATTCATCCAAATTAAAATTCAATGAATTAAAGTTATAATTAACGATTTTACCTGTATATGGTACAACCAAATCGAAAAAAAATCCAAAGTCGTTTAAATATTTTTTAGGTATTGTTTTAGACAATTCATTTTTTATGGTTCTCAACTCTTCTGCATCTACCGTATTACGGTCTATTTTAAAAACAGAATTTTCGGTACAAAGTTTTTCAAGCCGACATTCAAAATCACCTACTTTAATAATAAGAGTTTTATTATTTGGCTCTGAAATAAAAATTATATTCGCATTAGGATATTTTTTATTCAAATCAATTATCAAATTATCTTTCATTTTACTTTGTCATTTAGTTTATTCACCCTTTTCGGCGGTTGATTTCTCCGTTAATTTTATAAAAAGTCCCTTAAACTCAACATTTAAGAGACTTTTTAAAGTTTTTATCCTTACTTTTGTTCGGCTTCCAAAAACACATTGTGTGCTTTTACAAGAGTTCTTACAAGTCCCGGAATCAAATCGTCCATTTCTGGACTCGAATCAAGAGGCACTGCTACATTAATATGGATAATATTAGTTTCTTCGTCAAGCTCAAATTTCGCAAGAGGTACGTCCTGATTGAGTTGATTGATGAGTTTCAGATACTTTTTTACATCAAATGGCGCAACTTCACGGATTCCTGGCAAAAGCAGAGCCAATCCTGACACAAATCCATCCTCGTCTTCTCCATCTTTCTCTGGATTATAGACATAACCATACAAATATCTTCCATCGTACTCGAAAGACACCGTTTCATCTTCCACTTCGTACTTGATGTTACATTCATCCAAAAAGTTTGTAAGTAATCTATTGTCGTATTTCATATAATTATAAGTGTTTAAAATTAAACATTAGTGAACTATCATATTTCAATTTGACCGAACTGAATTTCCAAATGTCTGCGCTCATTGATTTCTCTGTCTAATTGATCAATATCGCTCATAATATTCTGAATTTCAAAGTTCTTTTCTTCTTTTTGGGCAATATCAGAAATATCATCCATTTGAGAATTGACATCTCTGTTCAGTTCTTTAATTTTTTGCAACGCCAGTTCGTCGTCATATTGCTTTTGTAATCTTTGAATCAACTGGTTATATTTTTCAATATCCGCATTGTTTTTATTGATTATATCCTGTTTTTGCTGCACGAAGTCGGCAATTTTTTTTACTGACTTATCACACGCAGCCGCCAGAACTGGATTATTCAAAGCAGACGAATAGCGTTGATAAATGTTGCTATAATTCCAAAAATAATCATTCATATTCATAGAAACATTTTGCAACACACTTTTATATGCATCCCATATTGCTCCATTGGCTTTGCTGATATTTTCATTGATATTATTTTGCAATTTGGCATTAAAGTTTTGGAGTACTTTAATTTTTCTGGGAATGGACTGATTATTAAAAACTTCGTCATTTATAGTAAATCTTCCTTGTATAATATTTTCTACACTATATTTACCAATACCGAGTAGTTTTTCGATGCGTTCCATATCCTCGGTTACATATTTTTTTCTAAATTGTTGCAGTTCGGTTTGTGCATCAAGTCGTCCCTTTTTGAATCTAAGATCTTTCAATCTTTGCATTGTTTCTGCATCACCATAAAAATCACCATTATATGACTGCTCTTTTACTCTCGATTCCAATATTGAAATCTGATTTTCAACTGAAGAATTGGACATTACAATTTTTTCGACCATGCCATTTTCCACACCAAGTAACACAACTAAAATTGCAACAATACTCGGTATCACATATAATAATATGCCTAACTCGCCACATATCGCTGTGCCAATGTCAAATAATATAATACATAATATACAAGCATATTTGGCGGAATTGTCAGTTCTGTCACAAAGTAGTACCAACAAAATAGTGGTTGCTAAAATAAAAAATGCTATACCAAACCATATATTTGTGCAAAAGGCAAAGATATCTAATGCAATAGCAAAACCTGCTGTGCAAAGGTCGCAATCATCGCTAAAATTCATTATCATACATAGCAAAAATGGAATAGTAACCCACAGTGAATGTAAAGTTACAAACGCCATTATAACACCCATAATTATTGTGATGCATATTGATATTGCTTTTTTATTTCTAATCATGATATTTGTTTTTTAAAAGGTTATTAATTATGTACTTTTACCACTTCCAAATCGGTAGGATTCAGAGCCATCGCTTTCTGTAAATCAACGCCATATACGCGCATAAAAGCGTCAAGGATAAGTTGCTTGTTGGTTGCGAGCGGATTAGAATCTGTTTTGGTCGCGACCTGAACGCTCATTCCCGGCTCTAAATGAACGCCGCCGCACTGTTTTTTTCTTTTGATTGTTACTTGAAATAGTGCCATAATTTTTACGGTTTAGAATTACTCCGCCAAATTACGTATAAAAAAATTCCCCTCCAAGAAATCCCCGTTGCGAATATATATACAAAAGTGTTACGAATTTTTATACATTTGAAGATTCATTTCATCGGAAAACTCTTGAAAAAAGTTGTGGTTAAGAATAATGGAAATTCTTTTAAGGAGTTCGGTGTCAAGGTTTTCCTTCTTAAAAATATTGTAAACGTTGCAACGGTTGCAGTTGAGCATTTTTGCGAACCACGTAACACTCCGCCCTTGTAATTTTAATACCGATTTTATCAATTTTCCGATATGTATGCTCATCGCCTGTTTTTTTAGTCTGACGATATTCCAATTTCAGAACGGACATAAAAAAGGCGTGGAATCACTCATTTATGCCCGTTCCACCAATTGAGGCCTTCGAACTTGCCCATCGTACAGAGAACGAGCAACGAAGACCCACGCTTTATGCAAAAACACACGAACACACCTACGGCATGCCGTATAGTTATATACATAATCCCATGGACATCTATCGCTGCTAAGTTCTTGCTGTACGATTGAAGTGTTCGAAGTTTCAATTGGTCAAAAACGAAGCGTAAATAAACGCCTTAATCTAAAAAACTACTCCGCCCGCCCTACAAGCAGCGGACTTCGCGTTGCAAAAGTAAGAAATATTTTAGGAAAAATTAAAAAGTAAAAAGAAAAAATTGCGAAAAAAAAGTGCTACCTTTGCGGCACATTTATTATCAAACAAACGAATATGAAAATAAGATTTGCAACGCCGGAAGACGCGGCACAGATTTTAAAAATTTACGCCTATTACGTTGAAAATACGGCGATTACATTTGAATGGCAAATCCCTTCCGTGGAAGAATTTGCAAAAAGAATTGAAAACACACTCTCCTTTTATCCCTACATCGTCGCCGAGGAAGACGGCGTGATAAAAGGTTACGCCTACGCCTCGCGTTTCAGAGTCCGCAAGGCTTACGACTGGTGCATAGAAACTTCGATTTATATCGACAAAGACTGCCGCCGTAACAGCCTCGGAACACTGCTTTTGTCAGAACTCGAAAGACTTCTCAGTCTTCAAGGCATTCTAAACGTAAACGCAAGTATCACAACATCTTGCGACCCCGATGACAAATACGTAACAAATGCAAGCCGTTATTTTCACGAGAAAAACGGTTACAGGTTTGTGGGCGAGTTTCAAAAATGCGGCTTTAAATTCAACCGCTGGTACAATATGATGTGGATGGAAAAATTCATCGGCGAACATACTGAAAACCAGCCCGCTATAAAAAGCATCAACGAAATAGAAGTCTTATTTTGAACATTTCAAGTCAAAATGAAACGGCTTTATAAAATTTCGTTTTCTGAAATACGTAACAGACGGCTTTGAAAGGTTCATCACCATTGTCCACTGCGTGCCGTAGTTTGGCGAAGGTTGAGATACTGAAAATATCGCCTCTTGCAATTTCAACGAGTCCAAAACGCCACCGGCATTGTCATAAATCTCACAAAGACGTTTGTAACGGTCATCGCCCTCTATCCAACCGGCATTAAGTTTTTCTGCACAAAGATAATGATTGGCAACAGCAGAGGTTTTGGTAACAATCATTTGATTGTCAACATATTCCACAACAACACTTTTGCCTGTGTTGTCAGACAAGGCAAAATGATGCGCATAATTGATGTCAGAGTGCATGTCAATACCGCTGAGAAGTTCGATTGCCTCATCAACGTTAGCGGCTCTTTTAAGAAGATAAGCAAGGGCAGCAGTAGTTGTGAGGGCGGGTTTGCCGGTGTTTTGATGTGTTTCAACGTTGTCGCCGGCAACAAGGTCGGCAACAGCAAAGCCCTTTTCGTTGATACCGTCAAGGGCAACAAAAAGTCCGCTCAACGCCATATACTGTCTCTGAAATCCTTCCGGCAAATATCCCTCGCCGAAACCGTAAAGCGTTACGTCAAAAGTAGAAATGTTTTCGTAACCGTTTGTAGGAAAAGCGTGAAGCACAACGCCGGTGCCTGACGGATAGTCAAAATTTCTGCCCATCAAAATTTTGTTGTCGGGCGTTTTGACGGTTAAAGTAGAACAGCCGAATTTTGCGGTGTCGGGCATTTTAGGCGGCGTGTAATAACCTTTTGAAAGTAATTTCGCAAGTTGCTGAGCCATATCGTCAGAATTTTTTGCACCGCCTGACAAGAGAAACTCGTCAAAACCGTCATCGCCATAAAATTCCATGTAATAAAATCCTTCGTCCAATTTTTCAACCGACATCGCGCCTTTTATCATATCTCCAAAGGCTGACCATGTGAAAACCACAGCCAGAACAATCAGTCCTAAAAGGCTGAAAAATAGTATTTTAATTGCTTTTTTCATATTGTGTTTATTTTTCGTTACAAAGTTTTACACCCCACTCTTTTCTAAGACTGTCCATTTGCCGCATGATTCGGAGCGTTTCGGCGTGCGGCATTTCAACGGGTTCTGTGCGTCCCTCTTCGATTGCGCGTTTGCAACATTCCACTTGGTATTCATAACCGGTGATTTGCGGCGGACAGTTCACTTTTTCAACAAGTTTGTAATCCTCGTCATAAACAGAAAAACTCTGCGGATTGTTGACGTTTTCGACGATTAAAAAGCCTTTGTCGCCGGAAATTATGCCTTGACGGTCGCTTTTTACGATAAGCGACGAAGAAAGAACTGCAATTTTTCCGTCGTTATATTCAAGCGTGATTGACTCCTGAGCGTCAATTCCCGTGGGATATTTTATGCAATGCGAAGACACGGATTTTATGTCGCTGCCGAAAAACATTGCGGCAAAATTCAGCACGTAAACGCCCAAATCAAGCAATGCTCCGCCTGCCAATTTCGGGTCATACATTCTCTGCATTGCGATATTGGGATAACAGAGGTTTGCCGAAAGCATTTTCGGAGTGCCGATAACACCGCTGTCAACAGCCTCCGCAATCATTTTTCGCATAGGCTGGTAACGAGTCCAAATCGCCTCGGCGAGAAAGACGTGTTTTTCCTGCGAGATTTTTATGAGTTCTTCGGCTTCTTCGGCGTTGACGGTGAAAGCCTTTTCGCAAAGTACGGGCTTGCCTTTTAGAAGGCACATTTTGGAGTTTTCAAAATGGTGAGAATGAGGCGTTGCGATGTAGATTAAATCTACTTCCGGGTCGTCGGCTAATTCTTCGTAAGAGCCGTAAGCCTTTGAAAACGAGTATTTTTTAGCGAAATTTTCCGCTTTTTCTTTTGAACGCGACGCCACGGCGTAAGAGACCGCGCAATTCATTCCGGCGAGCGTAACAGCCATTTTGTCAGCAATCCAGCCGGTGCCGAGTATGCCGAGTTTTAAGGGTTTGGTATTCATGGGAGTTCTGATAATTATAAATATTAAGTGTTTAGGTTTACGGACAAAAATAGAGAAATAATTTCAGAACAGCAAGATTTTTTTTGAGAAAATTTCTGACAGAAAAATAAAAACGGAGCGCACAAACTATGCGCTCCGTTTATGGCATTATATCTCGTTATGATTCAAACAGATGCGTACTCAAATATCTTAATCCCGTATCGGCGAGCAGGGCAACGATGTTTTTGCCTTTATACTCTGGATTTTGCGCCAATTGTGTGGCGGCGTAAAGTGCCGCTCCCGACGATGCGCCGACAAGTACTCCGTCTTTTTTGGCGAGAAGACGTGCGGCTTCGTAGGCTTGGTCGGTGTGAATTTCAAAATACCCGTCGTAAACTTTTCTATCCAAATTTGCGGGAATGTATTCTTCTTTGGTGTTTTCAAACGGGTGAACGCCGGTAATTTCTTCTTGGTCAGGACGCTCCGGCGACTGAAACGAATCTTCGGTAGGCTGAACACCAAAGATTTTTACATTTGGGTTCTTAGATTTGAGGTAATTGCCTACACCGGAGAGTGTTCCGCCTGTGCCGACACACGCCACAAATGCGTCAATTTTGCCGTCGGTATCGTTCCAAATTTCAGGACCTGTGGTGTTGAAATGGATGTTGGGATTTTCGGGGTTGCGGGTTTGGTCGGCAAACCAGTAATCCTTGTCGCCGCGTGCCACGAGATGACGTTCCAATGCCTTTACACATTCCACAAAATCGGGACCGTTTTTCTCGATACTTTCCACAATTTCAGGAACTTCGGAGAGTTTTACGGTTTCGCCGCCGAGTGCATGAATCACCTGAAAACGCTCTTTGGAAACTTGGTCTTGAATGTAAACTCTGAATTTGTAACCTTTTGCAGCGGCGACGGCAGCAAGCCCAACGCCTGTGTTGCCGCTTGTGAGTTCTATGATAGTGTAGCCGGGTTTGAGTTTTCCGGTGCGTTCAGCCTCCTCAACCATTGCAAGCGCAATACGGTCTTTAACGCTTTGGTTGGGGTTGAAATATTCCAACTTAACAATGATGTTGGCATTAAGGTTTTTAGCCTTGTTATAGCCGTTGATTTGCAGAAGTGGTGTCTTTCCCACGAGTTCCGCTATTGATTGATGAATGTTTGCCATGTTTTATTATGAATTAAAAATTACGCTGCAAAATTACGGCTGTCGGTTGTTTTTTCCAAGAAGAAATAATAATACAGATATTTTTACTTAAAAGATTGAGATATATAGAAAATAATTGTTAGAAATAAATAAAAAACGGAGAGTAAAGAGAAAAAAATACGAGGCTGTTTAACAACCTCGTATTTTTTTTAATTGATACTTTCTTCTATCGCTTTCAAAACTTTTTCCAAAACTTCGTCTGAGTGGCAGACGGAGATGAAGTTGCCTTCAAACTGCGACGGGCTGACGTAAATGCCGCGTGAAAGCATGTTGCGGAAATATTTCGCAAATTTCTCC
>JAFXUC010000077.1 GCA_017535325.1 Bacteroidales bacterium
TTCCTGAATACCACCGTCCGAAATGTAAACGTAGGTCTTGTGTTGAACTCTTTTGCCGAATCTTGCAGCAAGAAATTCTTGAGCGATAGCCGCACCGATACCGAGAGCGTGTCCAACGCCGAGCGGACCGGAGGTGTTTTCAATACCGCGTTTGATGTCCCTTTCAGGGTGTCCGGGAGTAACGCTTCCCCACTGACGGAAATTTTTAATGTCTTCGAGCGAGAATTTATTGATGAGTGTCAAAATTGAATAAAGCATCGGAGACATGTGTCCGGGGTCAAGGAAAAATCTGTCGCGATTGTCCCATTCAGGGTCTGAGGGGTCAAATTTTAAAAATTCTGAAAATAATACGTGTACGAAGTCCGCACCGCCCATTGCTCCACCGGGGTGTCCTGATTTTGCTTTTTCTACCATTGCAGCGGCAAGTAATCTGACATTGTCAGCCGCTTTAATGTCTATTGCTTTTTGTTCCATTTGTGTAAATAAAATTATTGTTTTGTAATATTAACGTATTTTTTTATTATCTCTTTAACTTGTTGAATATTAGCCGGTTTGTCGATGAAAGCGTCGCAGCACGAGAGTTGAAGTTGCCGCTTTTCCTCCGCCGAAAAATACGGAATCTGCGCCACCATCGGAATTTTCGTGTCCATTTTTCTGATAATCTTCATCGCCTCCGAGCCGTTAATCTCCGGCAAACTGAGGTTGCTGATTATCAGTTCTATATCGGGATTGTTGCGGTAATGTTCCAAAAGTTCGCGTCCGGTTTTTGCCCTCAGAACCTCAAACTTCATTGTCTGCAAAATCTCGTTCAAAAGTATGAAAGCCACGTCCTCGTTTTCGCCGACAAGAATTTTCAGACCCTCGTACTCGCTGAAAGTTTTTGCCTGAGCCTGAATGTCCTGCTTTGTCGGGATTGAAACATAGAAAATAGTTCCCGACCCCGGCGAAGAGTCAAACCAAATATCACCTTTTAATATAGAGACATAACTTTTAACGAGCGGAAGTCCGATTCCCGCTCCGCCGCCTGTGCGCCTGTAAGTGTCTTCGCCAGACTCAAAAGGCTTGAAAATCTTGTCGTAAAGTTCGGGGCTGATGCCTTTGCCCGAATCCCTTACGTAAAAAGCAACCGTATCGCCGCCGTTTGAGACGCCTATTTCTATGCTGCCCCGGTCGGTAAATTTCAGGGAATTGTTGACAAGGTTGTCTAAGATCCTGAAAATCATATTTCTGTCGGTCTCGATTTCAAAATCCTCGCCGCACTCGTTGCTGATGAGGATTTCAAGCGACTTGGACTGCGCGTCAAGAAAATTGTTTTTGTAAACCGCGTCCAAAACATCGGCTATCTTCACCTTTTGATATACAGGCGAAGTTTTTCCCGTCAATGTCTGCGAAAAATCCAAAATGTTGTTGAAAACCGACAAAAGTTTTATTGCGTTGCTTTTTATATAAGCGAGATATTCATTTTTCTGCTCCTCGTCGTCGGTCTCTTTTACAAGGTTGGTAAAGCCGACAATCGCGTTCATCGGCGTATAAATCTCGTGCGAAATGTTTGCAAGAAATTCCGTTTTGATTTTTTCGGCAAGTTCCGCCTTGTCTTTCGCCTCCTTGTATTTCAAGACCGTCTGTTCGAGTTGACGGTTGAGTTCCGTCATTCTCTTGTTGGATTCTTCAAGACTTTTGGTGCGCTCGGTGATTTTTTCTTCAAGCGAGCGGTTGGTTTCAAGAAGTTCGCGGTTGAGACGGCGGATGTTGAGGTGCGACCTCACTCTCGCAATCATCTCCTCGCTCTGGACAGGCTTTGTAATATAATCAACGGCACCCGACTTAAATGCCTTTATCTTGTCAAAAGACGAGTTGAGCGCGGACATGAAAATTACGGGTATGTCCCTTGTGTTGCTGTTGGTCTTCAACAGCGAACATATCGCATAACCGTCAATATCCGGCATGATAATGTCGAGCAAAATCAAATCCGGACGCTCCTGGTTTGCGGACATAACAGCCGTGTTGCCGTCAAAAGCCTCTATGGCGGCATAGCCGTATTCCTCCAACACAGACCGTATATAACCGGCTATGGAAGGCGTATCGTCTACTATTAAGATTTTTTCTTTCAAATAGTTGTCAGGCATAATTGTCATCAATTATAATGTAATTGCCGTAAACCCATTTTTCGGCTTACAAATATTGTCATTTTTATCGGTTTAACAAAACTTTTTTTCAATGTTTTTTCAAAAATTTTTTTTTCTTGCATATTTAGTTTAATTTTGCGGTGAAAAATTACAATAAAATGGCTCAGGAAAACACTAATTCTTTCAAAGACAAGTTGAAGGCATGGGGAAGATTTTTTATCTCCGCCTATTTCATAAAAAATTTTTGCATTTGGCTCGGTTCCATATTGTTGTTTTTTATACTCGTGTTTTTTGCGCTGAGGGTCTACACTCGGCACTCTCAGGAAGTAAGCGTTCCTTCTGTGGAAGGAATGACCTTGGAACAGGCGCAGAAACTGATTTTGGAGCGCAAACTCGAACCCGTAATCTCGGACTCGGTTTACAACAGCAGCGTGGCTCCAGGCACAATAATTCCCGGCGGTCAGATTCCGAGGGCGGGTTATTCGGTAAAGGAAGGCAGAAAGGTTTTCTTAACCTACAAAACTTGGTCAAAGGAAATCACCGAAATGCCGGATTTAAACGGACGCTCTTTGGTGGACTGTCAGGAGCAGTTGAGACTGAGGGGCTTGCTTTTGGGAAATGTCAAGAAAGAAAAAGGTTCGCATAACGACCTTTTCAAAGAAGCGAGAATCAACGGAGCGAAAATTTCAAAAGGCAAAAAACTTTACAAAGGCGACGTCATCGACTTGATTATGTGGGAAAAAGACAACAATTCCGACGGCGGCGACAGTTTTTCGGACTACGAGTCCGAGACGGACAAAGATGACAACATAATCGAAGAAGACGAATTTTAACGACAAAAAAGATTTAAAAAAAAGTTTATGAAAAAGGTTTTATTACTTTGGGCGGCGTTGGTCTTACCGGCAATGGTTTTTGCCGGGGAGACCGACACGCTCGAACTGCCTTTTTTTGACGATTTTTCATACCTCGGTTCAGAACCGGACGGCAGTCTTTGGAAAAATTCGGGCTGCGGCATTTCACGCTACATGGCTAAAAATCCGCCGAGTACGGGTGTTTTGGTTTTTGACGCTTTGGACTCTTTCAAAAATTTTTACCCGAACGCCTATTACGGCAACTTTTCGGCGGGCGACACCATAGAAAGCCGTCCAATTAACTTGCATTATCCTCTTGACAAAACCGTTTTTCTGAGTTTTTATATTCAGGCGGGCGGCAACGGCGACTATCCCGAAAAACAAGATTCTTTGTGTCTTGACTTTTATTCGCCGCTGACAAAAGAGTGGACAAACATACGGCAATATTCCCAAGTCGGGAAAAACTCGTTTAAGCAGGAAATGATAAACATTACGGAAAAAGAATACCTTCAAAAAGGCTTTAAATTCCGTTTCAGAAATTATTTCAGCCTCGGCAGCGAAAGTCAGAAGGATTTGGTCGGAGACTGCGATTTCTGGTTTGTTGACTACGTAAAACTCGACCGCAACCGCATGGAAAGCGACACCGTTTACAGCGACGTTTCCCTGACCGGCGACCCGGTGATAAAATTCGGCGACTATACAAGCGTGCCGTGGAAACATTATCAAAATGACACAAAGAAAATGCCGCTCTCATACTCGGTTTTTTACCGCAACAACGACAAAAAAGCGCGGCTTTTGGACTCGATAAACCTTACTCTTAACGGCGAGGAGTTTGCGCTCGGCTCTTACAATATGCCGTCATACATGGATTTTGAAAACCACAACAAGGATTTCAATTATGTTTTTTCGTCAAAAAGCGACACGGTGATGGACTGCGAAATCACGGTAAAACTTGTCAGCGACGTTACAAAAAAAGATTTTACCGGCAACAACGAAGTTTCCGTGAAAAAGACTTTTCTGAATTATTACGCTTACGACGACGGCACTGCTGAGGCGGCTTACGGACTTTACGGCGAGGGCAGTCAGGGCGGACTTGCGGCGGTAAGGTTTGTAACCTTGATACCCGATGTTTTGAGAGGAGTTTATATGTATTTTTGTCCAGTTTTTAGAGACGCGCAGGCTAACTATTTCAACATCAAGGTTTTCAACTGCAAAAACGGCAAGCCGTTAGTGGAAATATATTCTCAAAACAACGTTGCCGTCCCGAAAAACGAAACCGAAAAATTCGTTTTTTTTGAGTTTGACAATCCCGTCCAAATCGCCGACACGTTTTTTATAGGCTGGGAAAAACTTTCAAAAGACATTATCGCCGTGGGTTTTGACAAAAACACCGAAAGTCCTAACAACAAGTTTTTCAACCTCAACGGCGAGTGGAAACTCTCAAAAGAAAAAGGTCAGATTATGCTGCGCCCGGCTTTTGGAATGTTGTCAACCGCACTGACGGACATAACGCCAAACAACGGCAGCAAAATACAAATCTATCCTAATCCGGCTTCGGATATGCTCTTTATTGAGACGGATAACTCAGAGTGCAAAAGGATAAACATATACAATCTTAACGGACAAAAAGTAAAGTCAGCCTTACTGCAAGGCGGCTTTGACGAAATAAATGTAAGCGACCTCAAAAACGGGATGTACATTATTGATTTTGAGGAAATTAATATTAGAAAAAAACTATTAATAACACACTGAAAAAATATGGCAGAAAACATCGAAGACTTGCTCGAAGAAGAAGACGACGAATTGACGGCGGACATAACCGACGAAGGCAACGGTCAAAAAAACGAGCGTTATCACATAATAGTTGACAAAGGACAGGCTTTGGAGAGAATCGACAAGTTTCTTGACAACAGGATTCAGGGCGTTTCGCGCAACAAAATTCAGAAAGCCGCTGACACCGAATGTGTTTTTGTCAACGGAAAAGCCGTTAAAAGCAATTACAGGGTTCACCCCGGCGACGATATTTCGGTGATGCTTCCGGGCGAGCACTTCGACTTCAAGTTGACACCGGAGGATATTCCGCTTGACATCGTTTACGAAGACGACGACGTAATAGTTGTCAACAAAAAAGCCGGAATGGTGGTTCACCCCGCGCACGGCAATTTTACGGGAACGCTTGTCAACGCTTTGGCTTTTCATTTGGGTCATAACGACGAGTTTGACGCGTTTGACACCCGTCCGGGGCTTGTCCACAGAATCGACAAAAACACGTCGGGACTTTTGGTCATTGCCAAAAACGAAGCCGCAAAGGTCAACCTTTCGAAGCAGTTTTTTTACCATACCGTCAACAGAAGGTATCAGGCTTTGGTTTGGGGCGACTTTGACGAAACAGAAGGCACTGTGGAAGGCAACATCGGCAGAAATCCGAAAGACAGAAAAAGTATGTGTATGTTTCCCAAAGAAAGCGGAATCGGAAAGCCCGCAATCACGCATTACAGGGTTTTGGAAAGGTTCGGCTACGTTACGCTCGTGGAATGCAAACTCGAAACCGGAAGAACGCACCAAATCCGCGTCCATTTGAAAAGCATCAACCACCCGCTTTTCAACGATGATGTTTACGGCGGAAACCGTCTGTTAAGAGGCACGACTTTTGCAAAGTATAGAAAGTTTGTTGACAACTGTTTCGAGATAATGCCGCGTCAGGCTCTGCACGCCAAAACCTTGGAGTTCAAACACCCGAAAACCGGCAAAATCATGAGTTTTGACTCGGAGTTACCCTCTGATATGCAGGAAGTTATCGAAAAATGGAGAGTATATTCCCTCTCAGGCAGAACATGGGAAAACCAGAATTAAAATTTTTAACGGATTTTTTATAATTTTACCGCGGAAAATCCGTTTATATATTATAATACAAATACGATTCGCTATGAAAAAAATTTTTATATTGGTCATAACGGCTCTTGTGGGCAGCCTTAACGCGTTTTCGCAAATCAACATAGGGGCAAGCATGGGTGCCAATTTTTCGTACCTCATCGGCGACGACAGAATTGAAGATGCCACAAAACGTATCGGAATTTCTCCGGGCATACATGTTGACATTCCCTTGGTTTACGAATCTTTCCTCGAAATCAGCGCATTGTATTCGCAACAGGGCGTTACAATAAAACAGGACTTTATGGAAAAATACATCCACGTAAAATACAGGGAAAGCCGCAACATTGACTTTCTGATTGTCCCGATAACATGGAAACAGCAGTTCGGCGATTTTTACACGAAACTTGGACCTTACGTCGGAGCAGCCCTTAACGCGGATTTGACCTGGAAACGCGACTCCATTTCTGCGGACACCGCAATCAGACAGACAGGCACAGAAAAAAGTTTTGTAAACCAACTCCGGCAATATGACGTTGGAGCGGATTTTGGCATAGGCTACCAGACTTCAATTACGGGAGGCATAGACCTTTTTGTGGGAGTTGACTACCGTATCGGATTTTTCTCGATTGAAGACAAAAACAAAAAACAGATTAACAACAAAAAACTAAGAAATCAGGTATTCTGCGTTTCAGCAGGAATATACTTTGTTAAAAACAGACGTTCAAAGACTTACAGACACCACCGCTAAATGAGAGTAAAATTAGTTATAATCGTCTTGTCCTTTTTTGTCGTAACGGGGCTTCAAGCGCAGCAGTTTACGATGAAAGGCGGCGTTATATACTCTCAGTTTGTAATTCCGAAACACGAAAACCCCGCCGGCAGCGTTGCAGGGCTCACAAATTATTATTACGAGGCTAATTACTCGCAAAGGTTCGGCAAACGGAAATACTGGACAATAGGTTTCGGATATTTGGGGGCGGGCGGCACTATTTACGGCTCCAACAAAGCCCTCGCAGGCGGAGTCGAATACGTGGTTGACACAAGGCTCAGCAATTTGATTTTTCCGATAAAGTTCAAGTTTTCGACAGAACACAAAACACATCCGAGATATTATTGCTACGCGGGTGTTGCCCCGGCATGGATGTTTGACGAGGCAAGACAAATGGAATACTCTTACATGGATGAGACCGCAGAAAACGTCCATCAGACAACACCGCACAAATTAAGACCTGACAAAGTAATGAAAGGGCTGATATTTCCGTATCATGCGCAAAAACTTCAAGGTTACATAATGACCGGCGGCGGCGTATATTACAAACACATACTCCTTGACTTTGCATTTATGGTAAACACTTTTCACGTTTACAAAGAATTTCTTGCGCCCATAAGTCTCAGTTACGGCGCAATAGCAACGCTTGGAGTTCAGGTGTCAAGACCGATTAACAAATATTCATGTCGCAGTTTCTTCTGATGAAAAAAAACGTCATTCTGATAATTTGTTTGCTTTATGCGGCAGTTTTGAAATCGCAAGTGCCTTTTCAAAGCCGTCCGACTGCTTTTACAATAGACCACAAAGAATTTGAAATTTCGCTTCTCTCCCCTACCCGCTACGGTGTCGGCAAAAAAACGGAAGTGTTCTCGACGGTTTTTCTCGACTGGAAACTTCCTAACGCCAGTCTGAAACATCTTTGGTGGAAAAAGCCCGCAAGAAAAGACAGAGGATTTTTTAAATCCCGCGATATATGGTTCGGCTCGGTTCACAATCTTGACTACCCGAACATGTTTTTCAAAAGCGTTCAAAAACACAAGCCCGACTATATCGCCGATTCGTGCATTGTGCCGAATGTTATCACGATGAGAAACGAACTCAGAATGTCGCTCTATTTAAGAAAGGCGACTTCGTGCGACGGTCCGGATTTTTTGTTTACGCTGAGGGCGGGAATCAAAAATTCTTTCAAGATAAAAAAAGACGTTACGATGCCGCCCGTTACAAGAAATCCGCTTTGGTACAGAGAAACGGCTGTTTGTCTTGACACAATAGTCTGGTTTGTGGGCGCGGACTTGGATTTTCATCTGACGGACAATCTCAACATGCTTGTGGATTTGGATTTTTATTCCGTTGACTGGAACGTCAAAGACCATTCCTTGGAAAGCAAAATTTTTGTTTACGGTTATGCCGGAATGCACCACAGGCTGATGATTTCCGGCGGAATAAAACTTATAGCCGGAACTGTGTATTCAGAAAACAAATATCAGATTTTGCCGATGGCGGACGTATCGTATTTTTTGAAACTGAAAAAGAAACGCGAAAAAGGACTTTTCGGTGAAATGAGGTAAAAAAAATGGAGACTAAAATAGAATTAGAAACACTTAATCCGATAGATTTTTACGGTGTCGGCGGACAGCGTTTGGAAAAAATACGCGGACTTTTCCCGAAAATTAAAATCGTGGCAAGAGGCAACGATTTGAAAATTATGGGCGAAGAGGCGGAAACGGAAAAATTTTCGGCATTAATCGCAAAGATTAAAAAGCACGTTCTCAAATACAACACCTTATCAGACAGCGAGTTGGACGGACTGCTTTACAACAACGAGCAACAGGCGGCACTCATTGCGGGCGAAGGTCAGACGATACTGTATTCGCTTCAAGGTCAGCCCATAAAACCGAGAAACGAGACCCAGCAAAAAATGGTTGAGGTGTTTGACAAAAACGACCTCATTTTTGCAACCGGACCAGCCGGCACTGGCAAAACGTATTTGGCGGTGGCGTTAGCCGTCAAAGCCCTGAAATCCGGCGCGGTAAAACGTCTTATTCTCTGCCGTCCGGCGGTGGAGGCTGGCGAGAGAATCGGCTTTCTGCCCGGCGACATGAAAGAAAAACTCGACCCGTATATGCAGGCACTTTATGATGCGCTCAATGATATGATTCCTCAAAAACGGCTTGAAGCGTTAATAGAAGAAAGGATTGTTCAAATTGCGCCTTTGGCTTTTATGCGCGGACGAACGCTTGGTAATGCGGCGGTGATTTTGGACGAGGCTCAAAACGCGACTATTTCGCAACTGAAAATGTTTTTGACGCGAATGGGCGAAAACTCCAAATTCATAATCACCGGCGATGAAACACAAATCGACATCGCAGACAAAAGGGATTCCGGGCTTATTCATGCGATGAGGATTCTGAAAAACATAAATAAAATTTCGTTTATCCGTTTCAACAAGGCAGATGTTGTGCGGCACAAATTAGTTCAGAGGATTATTGAGGCGTATGACAATAATTTAATTACGGAAAACACGAAAAACACTAAATAAAAAATATAAAAAAATGTCAAAAGCATTAGTTAACACCGACTTTCATTTTGAAGGTCAAAAAAACGTTTATCACGGCAAAGTCCGCGATGTTTACAACATCAATGATGAAAAATTAGTTATGGTGGCAACGGACAGAATTTCGGCATTCGACGTTGTTTTGCCTGAGGGTATTCCGTTCAAAGGTCAGATTTTGAACCAGATAGCCTCAAAATTTTTGGACTTGACTTCGGACATCGTTCCTAACTGGAAACTTTCAACGCCCGACCCGATGGTAACTGTCGGCACAAAATGCGAACCGTTTCCAGTTGAAATGATTATCCGCGGATATTTGACCGGCAGTAGTTGGCGCAGTTACAAAGCCGGCGCAAGAGAGATTTGCGGCGTTAAAATTCCCGAAGGAATGAAAGAGCACCAAAAATTTCCTCAGCCGATAATCACCCCGACAACCAAAGCCGCAGAAGGCCACGATGAAGATATTTCAAAAGAGGAAATTATAAAACGTGGTTTGATTTCGGCAGAAGATTACGCTCAAATCGAGGAAATCACTTACAAACTTTTTCAGCGCGGAACCGAAGTTGCTGCAAAACGCGGACTTATTCTCGTTGACACAAAATACGAGTTCGGCAAAAAAGACGGAAAAATTATCCTCATTGACGAAATCCATACGCCCGATTCTTCACGTTATTTTTACAGCGAAGGCTACGAAGAAAGATTCAAAAAAGGCGAGCCGCAACGTCAACTTTCAAAAGAGTTTGTACGCGAATGGCTTATGGCTAACGGTTTCCAAGGAAAAGACGGTCAAAAAGTTCCCGAAATGACACCCGAAATCGTAAACGGCATTTCAGAACGTTACATCGAACTTTACGAACACATCACCGGCGAAAAATTCGTTAAAGAAACTTCCGAGGATTTGGCTAAAAGAATCGAAGAAAACGTTAAAAAAGCATTGTAAAAATTTTATGAAACAAAAAGTGCAGCCCCGAAAAATAAGGAACTGCACTTTTACTTTTGCAAAAAAACATTCCGCGAATTATGGGCATTACATTTTTTGACAATACAAAAGAGTTTGTGTTTGATTTTCTGCACGATAATCAAAGCGATATTATAACGCTTACCGGCAACGGATATATGATTCAGGCGTTCGGAAAATGTTTTTATTACGGTTATGAATTTTCGGAAAACGTTCCTGGGAGCCTCAGAACAGAATTTATAAAATATCTGAAATTTACGGGCGGATTGAAAAACAATCCCGATTTGACCGATTTTATAAAACGCGCCGTTGACAATCTGCACAAAAAGGTCAATCTCTATGATTACGACCTTGTTGTTATGCCCGAATCGTCAAGCGAGGTAAACGATTATACAATGCGCTACATTTACCGTTTCGCACAGCCTAACCTTCAAGAAATGCAACTTGTAAAAGCGTTGCCGTCTAATATCGATTTAGATATTGCCGCATACGAAAAGCAATATCTAAACAAGTGTCTTGAAAACGGCCGCCCGCGTTATACTGAAAAGCAAAAAGAGGAAGTTAAAAAATCAATTCAAGATATGCTTGACGATATTCACAAAAAGGATTATTTCACGATAGCCAAAGATGTGAAAAAGAGCCGTTTCCGTCCGTATATCGTCCGTTTTTTGACGTTCAAGACCAAGGCAGACGAAGAACTCTGCGCCGAAATCCGTAAACAAAACATACTTATAATTGATGACGTTACAACAAGCGGCTCAACGCTCAACGAGATTTTAAGAACACTCAGAATACTTAACGAAGACAACAAAATCACAATTTTCAGCCTCATCGGACGTAAAGATTTGATGGCGGATTCGTTTGTATAAAAAAAGTGCTGCTTGTTTTTTCTTCCAGCAGCACTTTTTTTATGAAAAAATTATCTGTCTACCAAACGTTTACTTTATAAATAGGCACCGGTTGGTTTTTGGCGTATGCCTCACCGATTGCTTTGGCGGCTTCAATAACCGCTTTGCGCTCGTCGTGCTTGTAAGCCTGTTCGCGCTCCATATAACGCAGTTCCCAGTTTTGCAATGCTTCGACTTTCGTCCCGATTTTGCTGACAAAATCCCGCGCTGCAGCCGAAGAAGAACATGAGGGCGGCATATATGACAATATTTCTGCAACACGCGCCGCGCCTTCTGCGTTAGGACTTGCTGCCCATGCCGCACGTGCGTCAGCCAAAATCTTCTCGCCGAACAAGTCGCGCTCCTTTGCATAATACTCCTGAATCAAAGGCGCAACCCTTGTTGCAAACGACGGACATTCTTCTGGAATCTCGCCTAAAATGTACAACGCCTCGTCAAAATGCCGCGCACTTGCCGCCGACTGCGATTTCGCTATTATAGTCGAAACCTGCGACTCGTAATATGCGACAACCTTCTTTTTGGAATCCTCGCAAAACTCCGAAAAATCCTTGCCCGAAAGTTTCAGTTTTGAAATACCGAGCGAAAGCGCGTTGGCTTTGTTGTTGCCCGTACCCGTGGCAGAGAGCGTAAACGTAGAAAAAACTTTTCCGCTGAAAGCGTCCTGCAACGTTACTACGAAGTCAAAATCGACGTTGCATTTTACGGGAACGGTTGCAAGGGTCTGCTCGTCATTTATTGCTACTTCGGGAACCATCGCAAAACGCGACATTCCTGCTCCAGCACTGATTCCATACTGCGACAATGCCCTTTGAAGTTTCGACTTAACCTGATTGTCAAGTTTTTCGGGGACATTATAATCACAGACCAAATGCGCAGGAGCAACGGTCAGTTCCTGTGCAAACGACTGACACACTGCACAAGAAAGACCGAAAGCCATTGTTAAAATTAAACTAAACCTATTTTTCATAGTTTTATTCTTTTTGTGAGAACTGAATAAATGCATCGCCCAAATTTCCACCATCAGAACCGTTAAAATCAATGCCATACATTAATTCAACATTATATTCACCATATTTAGCACTGAGAACATCGACCAAACCCTGGTAAAAATTTGATGCATCCAAATTAGATCTGTCGGGTGCCAAAATAGGCATTCTCGCATTTTTATATTCGAGAAATATTCCATTCTGACCTTGTGAAAATTGAAATTGACCGTTAACACAGTTTTGTTTCAGCCATGTTTCAACTACAAGCTTTAATCCTTTTGGAAGTACGACCTCCTCGGTAGCTTCAATGTATAGTCGTGAAAGTCTGCCAAGTTCATTAGTATTGTCAAAGAACCTCTGAATGCCTTCGGCAAACTTATCAAATTTATCAATTACCGCCTCATACAAGAGACTCGCTGTGGTTGCACCAATCGCAGGGGCACTTTCGCCGGCTACCGTTGAGAAAGGTTCTCCGCTATAAGCATCTAACGCTCGAAGTTTGAAATTCAGAATATCCCTTGGACCTTGTTTCACGATTTCATATTCCAATTCTAAACGAACATCATAGGTAACCACACTTGTTCCTCTTCTATTACCTCTACCTGTATTTTGGGTGTTAGCATACTGCAAACTTACCAAGTTAAAATCTCTGTCAGAAAATAATTCTTCAATTTTTGTTATGCAAGATTTCAAATCATTATTCAATAATGCCTTTTGGTAATGTCTTACAAACTTTTCTGCGCCCATATCATCCACCCATTCTCCATAACCCATATCGTTAAGCAGATTATCGGACGGGAAAACCATTAGCGTTGGTTTTACCTGACCAAAAACCTTCGCAGAGGTCAGCAAGGCTATAATAATTATTAAAACTCTCAGTTTCATATTTCTGTTTTTTTTTAACGTTAAAAGCCAAAGCCTTTTATAACACCTTCGCTCTCCAAATATTTTCGCAAATCCTGCTTGTTAACCGAAACGATAATGCCGATTTTGTATTCTTTGCCGACTTTCATACGGTCTTTGGGATTTACAACACCGTCAGAGGACAGCGTAACGTACTGATTATAAGTGCCGTTATCGAAAAACTTCTCAAAAAATTCCGCATTGTTTTCCTTTTCTTTGGGTTTTACCATTGCGGGCTGAGCCGTTGTTCCGGAGGTTGCTGCAATGCCCTTGAAAAGAACCGCATGAATGGCGTTCATTTTGGTAATGTCCGAAAGTTCTTTTTCGTTTTTCAAGTAACTGTAAACTTTAATCAAATCCGTTCCTTGCGAGCCTACACCCATTGAAACGACTTCATAACGGAACTCGCGCACGGCTTTTTTCTTCTGTGCCGAACAGTTAATCACGCCGAAAATTAAGGCGATTACTGTTAATAACAACGTCTTTTTCATAGCCAAAAAAGTATTTAATTGTTAGAAATAAATTCTTGCACCGATGCCCAAACGAAAACTCTGAGGATCAGCAGGATCTGTATCGTTTTCCTGTGCATAATAGTCGCGCATCCATTTATACTCAGCATTTTTAGTATATATACTGAAACCTGTTTCACCGTAAATTTGGACATTACGCGTAACCATATAGCCGAACTGAACAATAGGCGACATATAGAAACCTGTACCGTTTCCACCCTCTTTTGAATCTTTTGGTGCAGGAGAAGCATTCTTGCCATCGTCACTAAGGATAATCTTGTCGCCTCCCGGTCCCCAAAAACCAAATTCCATAATTGGTGTCAATACAAGACAGCGCAAAAAATTGAACTCCTTGGCAAAACCGACAGATAATCTTAAAGAAGACAACTCTTTCCATTCTCCAGTAGACAAGTCATTACCTTCTTTGTCCTTATCCAATTTGTACCCCTGAACTTTAAGCAATCCTCCATTCTCTGAATTTACGAGTCCCAAATCGAAATAAGCAAAAAATCCAACAAGGTTTGAGCGAAAATGTTTACTAAACCTATACCCGACAGAAATATCAAATCCTGTTAAACCATATTTAACATCTGTGATAAGTCCTGCATCTTTTGATTCCACAAGTGTCATACCCGGTTGAACAGCACTGCCTTTTATGTAATAAAATTCTGACAAATTGTCGGTATGTCCTGTTGCAACAGTTTTGTTGTCGGCAACTTTACAAGAACGGACTGTCGCAACACGCGTGGCTACCTGTTCTCCGTTGTTTTTTTGTTTGTACTCCATTACAGAGTAACGTCTGTCCATACCCAAACTTTCCTTCGTACCTATTTTTGCTGAAATGGGGTTGACAGAAACAACTGCTACTTTTACCTGAAAATCTGCCACATTTTTTTCACAGCCGTCAAGCATTTCGTTAAATCCACCGGATAAATCGTTGGAAACTAATTTAGTTTGTGTTCTGCCGTTTTTGTCTAAATATTTTACAATACCTTCAATATCTGTTTTCAATATTCCGCTCCTAACATAACGCATCGGAAAATTCATTGCGTCAATACCGCCGGCATTCATATAATGCTTTGTGTAAAAATCATTCTGCACCTCTTGGTTGTAATCAAGTTTGTATAAATACTCTCTAAGACAAACCCTTTTATGAACATTGCCTTTATTATCTGTATAAGTGGAGTCTGCAATAAACGCAATCATACAATAAGAACGGTTAATAAGTTTTTCGCCGAGTTCGTAAAGCATGGTTTTCCTCTGACTTGCATCCTGTTTTAAGACATCGTTGTCGGTAGCGGCATATTCTCCTCTTTTCAAAAGAACGTCAATGCCATATCCGTTTTCTGCGCTGAAAGTCGGAAACCAAACTTTCATAATACGGTTGCCTACTCTTTGATTTTTGATAACGGACTCAATCTCGCTCCTAAAATTAGTTTCTGCATTGGCGTTACTAAATCTTATAGGCTCTACTCTAATGTCATTGACATCGTACCTGTCGGGAGCCTCTGCCTCCAAAAACATTTTTGCGGCTCTCCCCGCAAGTTCAGAACCGTCGTAAAGAACTACTCTTGATATTGACGGGCGCATATAATCCCTGTCAAGTGCGGTTTTGCGGGTTGTCAAAAGCCCCGTTTCTTCTTGTGCAAAAACATTCAGACAGCACAGTGTAAGAATGCTTAACAAAAGTTTTTTCATTATTTCTTTTTTTTATTTGGTTAATACTACAATTAATATTTTACATCGTAAAGTGTCTCTTTCGGGATTATGCCGTCAGAGACTAAACGCTCTCTGAGAGAGCTACTCAAAACCCTGACCGTTACACGGTACGAGACCTCTATCTTGCCCTTCTTTTTCTGGTTTGAGCCTAACCTTTTGTCTATCATCGAGATATATTTCAAATATTCGCCGTTGTCAGCGAAAAAAATATCGAAATACCTCGCATATTTTTCACGGGCGTTGGGTTCACAAACTATCGGACGTACATCGCAGCCGCCTTTGCCGCCGCGCACTCCGGCAAACAAAACAACCATAACGGCGTTCTTTTTTGCCTGCTCCACCGCATCGCTCTTGTTTCGTCCCAAACCTGTGGCACGAAGCGTCTGCGAGCCGTCATGCTCCACGCCGAGACATTCAACGTCAAGATTGCGCAAAGAGGCGTTTGACTGCGCCACGGCTGTCCCGAAAGACGCCGTCAGCACAAATGCCAATAAAAAAATGTGTTTCTTCATTATTTGTCGTAACTAAAATTCGTACCCTAATTTTAAACCGAGAAAGTCGCCCGGATTTGAATAAATTTCGTCTTTCGAGGTGTCAATATCGCCGACGGCATAGTTCAAACCGATTAAA
>JAFXUC010000006.1 GCA_017535325.1 Bacteroidales bacterium
CCAACACGGGACTTATAAAAGCAGTGAAAATCACTGCGATAGCAGGTGCTTATTGGAGAGGCAACGAAAACAACAAAATGCTTACCCGCGTTTACGGCGTGGCTTTCCCGAAACAAAAAATGTTGGACGAGTATCTCGTTTTGTTGGAAGAGGCTAAAAAACGCGACCACAGAAAAATCGGAAAGGATATGGAACTTTTCGCTTTTTCACCGAAAGTAGGACAGGGGTTGCCCCTTTGGTTGCCAAAGGGTACGGTTTTGAGGGAGACTTTGACAAGATTTTTGGCAAAAATTCAGAAAAGATACGGCTATTTGCAGGTTATCACCCCGCATATCGGTCAAAAAGAACTTTACGTAACAAGCGGACACTATGCTAAATACGGTAAAGATTCGTTCCAGCCGATTCACACTCCGAGCGAGGACGAAGAATTTTTGCTGAAACCGATGAACTGCCCGCATCATTGCGAAATTTACCGCTTAAAACCGCGTAGTTACAAAGATTTGCCTTTGCGTTTGGCGGAGTTCGGAACAGTTTACCGTTATGAGCAGTCAGGCGAGTTGCACGGCTTGACACGTGTAAGAAGTTTTACACAGGACGACGCTCACCTTTTTGTAAGGGCTGACCAAATTAAGGAAGAATTTTGTAAGGTAATTGACATTATCCTTTACATTTTCAAAATATTACACTTTAAAGAATACACGGCTCAGGTTTCGCTCCGCGACCCGTTGCACAAAGAAAAATACATCGGAACGGACGAACATTGGGACATGGCTGAAAAAGCAATCATCGAGGCTGCTCAGGAAAAAGGCCTTCCGACTACGGTTGAAACCGGCGAGGCTGCATTCTACGGTCCTAAACTTGACTTCATGGTCAAAGACGCTTTGGGCAGAAAATGGCAGCTCGGAACTATTCAGGTGGATTACAACCTTCCCGAAAGATTCGGCTTGGAATACACCGGCGCGGACGACAAAAAACACCGCCCGATTATGATTCACCGTGCGCCTTTCGGCTCTTTGGAGAGGTTTGTTGCCGTGTTGATTGAAAACACAGAGGGTAAATTCCCGTTGTGGCTTACACCGACTCAGGCGGTTGTACTGCCTATTTCGGAGAAGTTTAACGAATATGCACAAAAGGTTTCGGAAATCTTGAACTTCGACGACATACGCGTGGAGGTTGATGACAGGAACGAGAAAATCGGAAGAAAAATTCGCGACAACGAAACCAAACACGTGCCTTTTATGTTGATTGTCGGCGAAAAAGAAGCCGCTGAAAACAAGGTTTCTGTCAGAAAACAGGGCAAAACCGATTTGGGCGCAATGACAATCGACGAATTTAAAGCGTTCATACAAGGCGAAGTTGACAAAGAACTTCACCCGGAAGAATAACAATTATTTTTTAACTAAACTATTGGGAGGACAATATTATCGCTAAGACGAACAACAACGAGCCTGCATACAGAATCAACGGTGCTATCAAGGCGGAAACCGTCAGGCTTGTGGGCGACAACATCGAAGAAAACAATCTTGTGTTGTCAAGAAGGGATGCGCTTAAAATGGCGGACGAAATGGGCTTGGATTTGGTGGAAATTTCACCGGATGCAAAACCGCCCGTTTGTAGAATCATTGATTATCAGAAGTTTCTGTATCAAATGAAGAAACGTCTGAAAGAACAGAAAGCCAGACAGCAGCAATCTGAGGTCAAAGAATTGAGATTCGGACCCCAGACGGACGAGCATGACTTGGAGTTTAAGTTCAATCACGCTAAAAAGTTTCTTTCGGACGGAGACAAAGTAAGGGCATACGTCTTTTTCAGAGGCCGGCAAATATTGTTCAAGGAGCAGGGCGAAGAATTGCTTTTGAATTTTGCCGACAGGCTCAAAGATTACGGCAAACTCGACCAGAAACCGTATCTCGAAGGCAAAAAGATGACGATTCTTATTTCGCCGCTCAGCAAGAAGAAATAGAAAAATCCGTGCGTATAAAGAAAATTAAATACGCTAACTTTTAAATAATTTTAAAAAAATGCCAAAAGTAAAAACTAATTGTGCTGCAAAGAAGAGGTTCAAACTCACAGCATCAGGTAAAATCAAAAGAAAACATGCCTTCCACAGCCATATTTTGACTAAGAAGGAAACTAAAAGAAAGAAGAATCTGGTTAAATTCGGCGTTGTCGAAAGTGCAAACCAGCAGGCTATCAAAGAACTTTTAGTATTGAAATAGTCTGAAAACCAAACAGGTAAATTAATATTAGTAGTTTAACCCGTCCACGGGCAGCATAAGTGATAAGAACCGCTGCGCGGTCGCCTTGCGGACAAAAAATTGATTAGAAAAAAATGCCAAGATCAGTAAATGTAGTTGCTTCGCGCAACAGAAGAAAAAAAATCCTCAAACTTACAAGAGGTTATTTCGGTGCAAGAAAGAACGTTTATACGATTGCTAAAAACACGTATGAAAAAGGTCTTCTTCACGCATACATTCAGCGTAAAAACAAAAAACGCAATTTCCGTGCTTTGTGGATTGCACGTATCAATGCAGCAGTAAGAGGTTACAATATGTCATACTCTGAATTTATCGGTAAAGTCGCTAAAAAAGACATCAAACTCAACCGCAAGGTTTTGGCTGATTTGGCGATGAACAACCCGAAAGCATTCGAGGCTGTCGTAAACTCGGTAAAATAGTTCGAAATTACATTTGAATAAAATATACGCACGAATTTTTATCCGTAGAGACGTAGCGTGCTACGTCTCTATTTTTTTTAAATCTACACATAATATATTATGAAAATAGCATTAATCGGCTACGGCAAAATGGGGCATGAAATCGAAAAAATCGCCAAAGAGCGCGGCAACGAAGTCGTTCTTACTCTTGACGCTTTAATCAATCCCCAAGATTTTACAAAGGAAAACCTTCAAAAAGCGGAAGTCGCAATAGAATTTACACGTCCTGACGCCGCTTTTGACAATTATATGAAATGTTTTGAGGCGGGAGTTCCCGTGGTTTCCGGCACGACGGGCTGGCTCGACAAAATGCCCGAAGTTCAAAAAATGTGCAGGGAAAACGGCAAAACATTTTTCTATTCTTCAAATTTTTCAATAGGAGTAAACATCTTTTTCCGTTTGAATAAGTTTTTGGCGAAAATCATGGACGGTTTCGACAACTACGATGTCAATATGGTGGAAACACATCATATTCACAAACTCGACAAACCGAGCGGAACGGCAATCACTTTGGCGGAAGGCATTTTGGAGAATTTTCACCGCAAAAACGGCTGGTCGCTCGAAGCAAAGGATGCAAAGGAAAAAGTTTTGATAAATTCAGTCCGTGAGGGTGAAGTCCCCGGAACCCACAGCATTAAATATTATTCCGATGTTGACGACATCGAAATAATTCATACCGCACATTCAAGAAAAGGCCTGGCTCTCGGCGCGGTTTTGGCGGCAGAGTTCTTAAAAGGCAAGCCGGCAGGATTTTACGGCATGGACGATATGTTGAAATTTTAATTTTTTTTATTGTATGAAGAATTTGTTTGCTAACAAATGGGTAAAGTTTGCTTTAACGGCAATCATTTATCTTCTGTTCGTGATTTGGACGGAAAATTATTGGCTTTTGTTAGGGTTTTTAGTTATTTATGACGTTTTTATCTCGCAAAAGGTTCACTGGGCGTTTTGGAAGAAAAAAGGTGTCGAAAAACAGACTAAAACCGTAGAATGGATTGACGCACTGATATTTGCGATTGTTGCCGCAACCATTATCAGGCTGTTTTTCATTGAAGCGTTTACGATTCCGACCTCCTCGATGGAAAAATCGCTTTTGGTAGGCGATTATTTGTTTGTCAGCAAATTCAATTACGGTCCTAAAATGCCGAATACGCCGCTTTCAGTGCCTTTTACGCACAACACGATGCCTTTTTCTGAAAGCGCGAAATCATATCTTGACTGGATAAAATGGCCTTATCACCGTTTGAAAGGCTTGTCAACGGTAAAAAACAACGATGTTGTGGTCTTCAATTTTCCCGAAGGCGACACGGTTTGCTTGAATCAGCAGGCGAGAAGTTATTATCAGTTGATTCGCGACTACGGCAGGGACAATGTTGTAAACGACAGGATAAGAGACAGTTACGGTCAGGTTCATACGGGATATTTCGGAAAACGTGTCAGCCGCCCTGTTGACAAGAGAGAAAACTACATCAAACGTTGTGTGGCGATTGCTGGTGATTCTTTGCAAGTGATTGACGGTCAGGCTTTTGTTAACGGCAAACCGCAGGAGGAAATCGGCGACAAACAGTTCAAATATCTTGTCATAACCGACGGCACGATGATAAATCCGAAGTTTTTTGACGAACTTGGCATTTCGAGGGAAGATATTGAGGCTTCGCGGCTTTTTGATCCGTCAATAACGGAGTTTATGTCTGAAACTCAGGGCGTTAACGTCAACAATATGTTTGTCTATCCGCTCGTAAAGGAAAACGTCGAAAAGATAAAAGCCCTGCCGTGCGTAAAATCGGTTACGAGGATTATAAAGCCGAAAGGTTTCCGCGAGACGTATATTTTTCCGCACGATGAAAGATACCGTTGGAACGAGGACAATTTCGGACCTCTGTACGTTCCGAAAAGAGGCGCGACAATTCAATTGACTTTGGACAATCTGCCACTTTACCGCAGAATCATAGAAACTTACGAAGAAAACAAAGTTTCCGTCAGCGGCGGTCAGATTCTGATTAACAATCAGCCTGCAACGGAATACACTTTCAAAATGGACTATTATTTCATGATGGGCGATTCGCGGCACAATTCGGCTGATTCCCGTTTTTGGGGCTTTGTTCCCGAAGACCACGTTGTCGGAAAAGCGTTGTTTATTTGGTTTTCAACAGATAAGGACAAATCTTTCTTGTCTTCAATCCGTTGGAGCAGAGTATTTATGGGGATAAAATGAAATTTTTTTACGGTTGGATTATACCGTTTATGTGGGCATCGTTAATTTCGGTGGTGCTTTATGCCCTTTTGCAGGACAGAGTCTGCATTGTTGACGGCGGCGGCATGATGCCAAATCTGTCAAAAGGCGAAATCGTTTTGCTGGAAAAAGCGGAGAAAATTCTGCGGAATGACATTCTTTTGATTGACTATCCGCTTCGCAGACCGAATCAGACTGCTGTAAGCACTTTGAAACGCTGCGTAGGACTTCCGGGTGATACGGTGGAAATAAGAGGCAAAAAACTTTTTATAAACGGTGTTTCGCAGAGGACTGATTTTTGTCAGTTTGACAGAAAATTCAGTTTTTTTTCGGAGTCAGAATTTAAGGCGGCGGCTTACAGGTATAAAATTTTTCCGGCAAAGCAAGGTACTATGACGCAAACTGTTGCCGTCCCTGAAAGACTTTTCAATAGGATAAAAAGTGAAAACATTATAAAAAATGTTTCTGACGATGTGTTGCCCGATGACATGTTTGATATGTGTCTTTTTCCGTTTTCAGCGTTTGTTTATTGGAACAGGGATTTTTACGGGCCGTTTGTTGTCCCCAAGAAAGGTCTTACGCTGAAACTTTCTAAAACAACTTATATCTATTATCAATTTTTGTTGGAAAATTATGAGGGCTGCACAGTTGTTTACAAGGATTATAAGTATTATATTGACGGCAAACTTGCTGAATATTATACTTTTAAAAACGATTATTATTTCGTTTTGAATGATTACAGGGACGATGTTTCCGATTCGCGGACTTTCGGACCGGTAAGACAGGATTTTATTTTGGGAAAATATTTCTACGGCGGAATTTTTAGATGAAAATCTTTGGCGGATTAAAAAATTTGTTTTTCTACGAATTATATATAAATTTGCGAGAAGATTTTAACTAAAAACTTTACGCATAATGATAAAAGTAGGAATTATCGGCGCGGCAGGATATACCGGCGGCGAAATTTTAAGAATTTTGACTTATCACCCTGACGTTGAGATTGTTTGGGCGGTAAGCAGGAGTAATTTCGGCAAACCCGTTTATGAGGTTCATGCGGATTTGTTCGGCGACACGGAGTTGAAATTTGCTGAACAGCCGACAGAAAAAGCAGACGTAGTGTTTTTCTGCACGGCGCACGGCGAGACCGGCAAACTTTTGGCGGAATACAATTTTCCGTCAGATGTCAAAATCATTGACATGACAAATGAGTTTAGAGTTGGCGACACGGGATTTGTTTACGGACTTCCCGAAATCAACCGCGATAAAATCAAAAAATGCAGCCGCCTTGCAAATCCGGGCTGTTTTGCAACGTCAATTCAGTTGGCACTCGTTCCCGCATTAAAAGCCAAAATCATCAAAAGCGACATTCAGGTTTCGGCGGTTACGGGCAGCACAGGCGCAGGTGTAAAACTTTCTGCTACAAGTCATTTCAGTTGGAGAACCGACAATTTTTCGGTTTACAAGGCGTTTACGCATCAGCATTTGGCGGAAATCAATCAGACGAAAGACATTCTTGACCCGGACTTAAAACGTCCGATTCACTTCATTCCCTACCGTGGCGACTTTGCCCGCGGAATCATTGCAAGTGTCTGGTTTACATGCGATAAGAGTGAAGACGAAGTCAAGGAAATCTACCGCAAATGTTACGAAAACGAACCTTTCACGCATTTTTACGAAGGCAATTTGTATTTAAAACAAGTAGTCAACACTAACAAGTGTATCGTTTCCATCAAGAAAGAAGGCGACCAACTTCTTGTTCAAAGCGTCATCGACAACCTCATCAAAGGCGCAGTAGGTCAGGCAGTTGAAAATATGAATCTCATGTTCGGCTTGGACGAAAAAGCAGGACTGAGACTCAAACCGTCGGGATTTTAAGATTCAAGGGGTCTGTATAAAAAGTAATTTTCTTATTTTATATACAGACCTTTTATTTTTTAATGCAGGAACAATATAAAAAAAAGCGTTTTGCGTATTTGAACAAAAACAACAGCAATAAAAA
>JAFXUC010000007.1 GCA_017535325.1 Bacteroidales bacterium
ACCACGGAAAAACATGAGGTTCAACGTACCGTTTTTGTTAGGTTTCACGGTAATTTTAGAATTGACGTCATAAAAATTAAGAATTTTATCCTTATATTTTTCAGTCGGTTTCAAGAAAATTTCAAAATACGTGCGGCGTGCGGCAAGAAAAAACGACGCCTTATCTTTTGCAATAGGACCGTCAAAAGCAAATTTTGAAGAAAGCAATCCGATTGACATATTCAAGCCGTAATGTTCCATATCGCCGGCACGCGTTTTTATGTCAAAAACCGATGACGAGGCATCGCCGAACTGAGCCGGAATCGCGCCTTTATACAAAGAAGCATTTGTCAAAGCCTCGTCATTGAAAGTCGAAAAAACGCCCATTAAATGTCCGGCATTGTAAATCACAGCGTTATCAATAAGGATAAGGTTTTGGGCTGCCGTTCCGCCGCGAACCTGAAATCCGCATGAACCATCGCCCTCGCTTTTGATTCCGGGCAAGAGTTGAATAGATTTTATCACGTCCCTTTCGCCCATCAAAGCGGGAACTTTTGCCATTTCTGACATTTGGATATTTTCAACACCGATGATAACGTTGTCGGTACGACTGCGGCCGTGTTTTGCCGTAACCTGAACTTCGTTGAGTTCGGTGGTTTCTTCTTCCAAGGTTACGGAAATTTTTTGAGAAGAGTTAACTGTTTGCGCAACAGGCTTAAAACCCAAGCAGTTGAAAGAGAGTGTTGCGGGCAATGCTTTTACCTTGATAATAAAATTGCCCTCGGAATCGGAAATCGTTCCGTTGGAAGAGCCTTGTTCCGCAACTGCAACAAAGGGAACGGGCTTTCCGTTTTGGTCAATTACCGTGCCTGAAATTTTTGCATTTTGCGCAAAAACAATCAGCGGCACAAAAAACATCAGTGTAAATAGTAACTTTTTCATTTTGAATATGTTTTGTTAAAAAATCTGCCGCAAAAATACTGCACATCGATACAATTTAATTGCAAAAAACGGAATTTTTTTTAACTTTTTTACACAAAAAGGTTAAAAATACGGCTCTGTTTTTCTAAAATGTCATTTCAATCATACACTTTGGCATAATTTTTACTGATATAAAATAACTAACCTATAAATTTTTACAAATGAGCGGAAAACTAAAAACGGTTAAAGGCAGGATTATGAATATCCTGTTGTGGTCTATAATTTCTGCGGCTTTTATCGGGCCGGGAACAGTTACAACTGCTACAAAGGCAGGTGCAGATTTTCAGTTTTCGCTTCTTTGGGCGTTGGGTTTTGCGACTGTTGCCTGCTTGGTGCTTCAAGAGGCGAGCGCAAGAGCCGCCATATATTCCAAAATGAATTTAGGTCAGGCGATAAAATTCCACTACGCCGGCTCAAAAGCACAAATTCCCGTTTTGGTTATGATTGTCGGCGCGATAATTATGGGCTGTGCGGCTTACGAGGCGGGCAACATTTTAGGCGCGGCGGAAGGCCTTTCGCTTGTTTTTCCGAGTCTGGGCAAACGTTTGATTGTTACGACGATAGCACTTGTTGTGGGCGTTGCGCTGAGTTTGAAGTCTTTGCGTTCGACAGCCAATTTTATGGGCAGTTTTGTTTTTATTATGGGTGCGACATTTATCGGGACGGCGTTTTGTGTAGAGCCGCCGGTCGGAGAAATTGTTGAAGGACTTTTTGTGCCGAGTTTTCCCGATGTTGACGGAGCGGGACTTTTGATTTTGGGACTTGTCGGCACGACTGTTGTGCCGTACGACTTGTTTTTAGGCTCCAACGTCGTTCAGGAAGACACCACCGTAAAAGACATGAGAGTCGGAATCGGCGTTTCGGTGATTTTGGGCGGAATTATTTCGATGGCGATTTTAATCGTCGGCACGCAGATAACGCGCGGTCTCTCGCCCGAAGAGGCAAAAAACACAGTCTTTTCTTACGCGCTTCTTACTCAGACGCTCAGCAATCAGGTCGGACAGTGGTCGGCGTACATTTTCGGTTTCGGAATGTTTGCCGCCGGTTTTACAAGCGCGATTACCTCGTCTTTGGTTTCTGCGCTTACGGCACGCAGCATTTTCGGCAAACAGGATTCTATGATAAAATCCACCAAAAAAGCACTGCCTTTTCAATGGATCGCATATTTGGTTTTGGCGGTCGGCGTGGTGTTGGGCTTTTTGCAAAGCGAACCCGTGCCGGTAATCGTTGCCGCACAAGCCTTCAACGGTCTTATTCTGCCTTTTGTCTGCATATTCTTATTCTCGGTTATCAACAACAAAAAAGTCATGGGAGAAGAACATTTGAACGGCAATTTCTCAAATACGATGATGGGAATCGTAACCTGGGTAACGCTTGTTCTCGGCATTTTGAAAGTTGTTGACGCCACTTCAAAAGTTGTTGACATTTCGCTTTCTTCCGACGAAATTTTTATTTTTGCAAGCGTTTCCGCACTTGTAATCACGGTTATGACAACATTCGTAATTTTGAAAAACAGATACCGCAACAAGTAGCCGTTATCTTACCGGAAAAGATAAATATTGCCTTTTTGATGAACCGTCTGTTTGTCTTTCAGCATTGAAACTGCTTTCCAAACGTACATTCCCGGAGGACACGGCTTGCCGTTTCTTGTGCCGTCCCAGCCTTCGTCAATATTCTCTGTCTGAAAAACGATAACGCCTTTGCGGTTCAAAATCACAAGTTTGAATCTCGATACATCGCCGTGGACGGGTCTGAAAACATCGTTCTTACCATCGCCGTTTGGAGAAAAGGCGTTGGGATACAAAACTATCGGGCTGTTGATAACAGTTACGGCTTTGTGCGTAGTTGCCGTGTCTGAACAGGAATTTGCCGTTACAACGGTAAGCGAAACATTAAAAGTGCCTTCAAACTCGTATTTGTGGTCAACAGTTCTGCCCTCGCCGAAATTTCCGTCGCCGAAATTCCATTTGTATGAGTCCGCAGAAACCGCATCAGCCTCCAATTTCAAATATTGACCGGAATACAATGTGTCAAGATTCTGCTCAAATCCGGCTTCGGGCTTGGTGAAAACGGATATTTTTTTACTCGAAACAGCCTGCGAACCGCAGTCGCCGTAAACCGTCAGCGAAAGCATATAACTGCCGGCATCCGGATAACTGTGAGAGACTTCCGTAAGATTGTAAACCGGATCTGAGCCGTCGCCGAAATCCCATTTGCAGGAATCCGAGTTTACGGACTCGTTTTTGGCAGAGATTTCCCACGGCTGGCAGCCGAAAAGTTTTGACGAAGAAAACGCCGCCGACAAAGGTTTCGGCGCAATTACAAACGGTTTTATCAACGTATTTTCGCAACGTCCGTCATCAATCTTCAAAACTATGTTGTAATTGCCGCATGAAGGGTATTCGTGGGTCGAAACCATAGGGTCGTCAGAGGTTGTGCCGTCGCCGAAATCCCAATGAACTGACTGCGCGTTTTTTGTCATATTGGCAAAATTTGCGGTGTTTTCAGGCCATATTATAGAGTCAACGCCCATTCTGAAATCAATTTTAGGAATGGGATACACCGTAATCATCATCGAAGAGGTGTCATTGCAGCCGACTCCCGAAGGGTGCATGACAGAGGCGGTTATTTTGAATTTTTCCGGCTCGCTGCCGCTGTTGACAAAAGTATACTCCGTAGGCATGGATCTGTCAAAAATCTTGTCGCCGTTGGAAATTTCATAATTGGCTACAAGTCCCTGGTTGTCCTGAGTGAAAAGCACCTTCAAAGGCGAACAGCCGTAAGTCTGGTCTGCCGTAAAACCGGCAATGCTTGCGGGGCGTTTTATAGTGATCGGTCCTGCCTCGGTAACGCAGTCGTTCTGGTCGTGAATTTTTACAACGTAAACGCCGTCGCTGAGGTTGTTGAACAAACCCGTAACCTGCTGCCAGTTAACGCTGTCAAGAGAATAAAAATACGGTTTTGTACCGCCGGAGGCTGTTGCGACGATTTTTCCCGTGTTGCCCTCATGACAAACCACGTCATAAGACTCATAATCAGCCTCCAAAAGCGCAGGATTTACAACGGTAATGTCATCGGTGTATTTTTGAGTACAATTGTTGGCATCACGCACCTTTATTTTATAATTGCCGGCTTTAAGACCGGAGATGACATTTTCTGTATAATTGTAAGAAATTCCGCCGTCAACGGAATACATCAAATCACCCGTGCCGCCGCTTGCCTCAACGGTGATTTCAGCATCGCCGTCATTATGACAGGCTATTTTACGGGTAAGTTCAGCAGAATAAACCAATTTTTCGGGCTGCTCCAAAGTTACGACGTCTTCGGCAGTACAGCCGTTAATGTCCTTTGCACCCAAAACGAACTGCGTTGCGGGCAGTTGGTTGAAAACACCCGTCGAATTTTCCTCATAATGGTTGAGCCCCTCGACAGAATAAACAAAAGGTCCCGTACCGCCTTTCAATGAAAACGAAATTTCGCCGGTTAAATCGCCGTAACAGCCGAGAATGTCTTTGTAATCTATATCTACAATACCGAAACTGTCAGGCTGCGAAATAGTAAAACTGCCGGTAAGCGTACAGCCGTACATGTCTTTGACTTCATAATTATACACTCCCGCATCCATATAAACAAACCGTCCGTCATAACTGTCAGGGTCATTTTTGCCGTTGAGATAAAAATGATACGGAAACTCCGTCTGATAAATTTTTCCGCCTTCAACAGTGATTACAGCCTCACCGGTAAGTCCGTAACACCGGGCACCGGTAACGTCTTCTGAAACTAAAACCATAGGTTCGGGTTCGGTGATTTCTATCGGCGCGGCATAATCATGACAGCCGTGACCGTCTTCCACCGAAGGATAATAAATGCCCGCTGGAAGGTTTTGAAAATTGGCTGCCAACCCCTCTGTATAATTGCCCATTCTTTCAAGCGAAAATTTCCAGCCGTCCGAACCGCCGTCAGCCTCAAAACGTATTGTACCGTTGGCAGTGCCGTGGCAGCCCGCAACCTCGTGATAATACAAGTTTGTAATCACAAGTTTGTTTGGCTCTGATATACCAAGCACATAATTCGGCCGCGCCTCACAGCCGTTGGCATCCTGAACAAAAGCAGGATATTCTCCGGCAGGCAGTTCCTTGAAAGAGATGTACATGTCAGTACATTCGTGCAAAGTTTCGCCGTCGTCAATGGAATACCAGTACGGACTGACACCGCCCGTGGCTTCAAGAATAATCTCTCCTGCCGCATCGCCGTAACAAGTCTCCACGTCATAGCTTTCGAGTCTTCTAAATTCCAAACGCGCAGGTTCTTTTACTTCCTGATCCAATTTATAAGACACGCATTTGTTTGCGTCTTTTACCGCAAAATCGTATTTTCCGGCTCTCAAATCCGTCAAAACCGGCAATGCGAAATAAGCGAATCCCGCGTTCTCGTCTGTAGTGGCGGTTCTACGTCCGTAAGAATAACTTCCCGTGCCGCCTTTGGCTGAAAGAACCGCCTGACCGGTGGCATTAAGATAACAGTCAACGTCGGTGATTTCAACGGTTTCAATTACAATTTCTTCGGGCTGAGTAATGGTGATTGGATAAGTATCCTCCGCCGCGCAGTCCATCTTGTCTTTTGCGGAAACGGTATACTCTCCGGCTGGAAGTTTTGAAATCATATTTCCGACTCTGTCGTCAAAGGTTGCCTCGCGGCTGAAATCCCCGCCGTCAGCCTTAGTACCGGTTACAGTAAAAGTATAGGGGAATGTTCCGCCGTCAACAGAGACAAAAACCTGTCCCTTTTCGTCGCCGAAACACAAATTGGCGGCACTCGTTTCTGTCGCCTGAATAAAAGAAAATTTCTCAGGCTCATACAAAACGACTTCAATTTCATCTTTGGTTTGCTGTCCCTCGTATAACCTGTACTGACAATTTTCCTCATCCTTTACGGTAACATAATAAGTGCCGGCTGTCATATTTTCAAAAACGTTGTTTTCTGAATATACAAATTCTACCGGCGGGGCGGGATTTTCTGGATCGTCTGACTTTGGCGGCTGTTGATAAACACAATAAAACAAACTGCCCGTTCCGCCTTTGGCTGTAACTGTAATTTCTCCCGTATTGTCACCGAAACATGTAAGAATGTTCTTTTGTGATACTCCTGTGATTTCAACAACGGTCGGCTCTGAAAGCGTTACTTTTACATCAGAATATTCCTCGGCATCAGTTGCGTCAATTCTGCAATTATTTTCATCAACAACAATCGGATAATAAACTCCCGCCGCAAGATTTTCAAAATTTCCGTCTGCGGAATAATTAATCTGTGAATTAAGATAGTATTTCAACGGTGCAGTTCCGCCTTTTGCGTTGACTGTAATCTTGCCTGTGGCATCGCCGTTGCAACCTGTAACGTCAGTCGGTTCTGAGGCTTCAAATTCGAGTTTTTCGGGCTGCTTCAAAACAACAGGATTGTTTTCCCATGGAATAGAACAGCCGTTGGCATCTCTGACCCAGACATTATAAGTGCCGGCTGCAAGTTTTGTGAAATTGTTTTCGTTAATGTTGCTGTATTCTGTGTTTACATTGCCGCGAATAGAATACGTAATGTCGCTCGAATGTTGGGTTGTGCCGTAAACTTTTGTATTCGCCTCAGCGGTAATGAGTATCTGACCTTTTTGGTCGCCGTAACATTTGTCAAGCATGTCGGTAACCGAAACCGACTTGATTATAAGTTTACAGTCTTCGCCCAATTTAACACTGTCGTCGGCAGAAATACAGCCGTTTTTATTTTTTACCCTGACATAATAAGTGCCGCCTTTCAAATCACCTATGCGGCAACTGCCGGTATTCGGCTCTTGCAGTTTTTCCGTGGAGACCGAATAATAATACGGAGTATTGTTGCCGGTTGACTCAGAGGCGGTTATGTTAATAACTCCATCCGGGTTGTCATAACAACTTACATCGGTTACAATATCAATTTTTGTTTTAATTTCTGCGGGCTGTGTTATTGAAACAAAGCCGCTTGGCGGTTCGGCAACACAACCAGAGGCAACGTCTTCTACCTTTGAGAGATAATCTTTCGGCTTTACGTTTTCAAACACCTTGTACGGGGCTTCTTCTTCGTCACCAAAATCATTTCCGTCAAGAGAATACCGATAAACAGGACCGCCGCCTACCGGCACTATTTTTATTTCACCCGTTCCGCCGTGACATTTTGCGTCTTTAAAATTTTCAGCAGCATCACTGATATAAAAATTCTCAATTTTAAGATTGTCAATCGCAATGTTGGCGCAAGGAGAATTTTCTATTGTAGAAGATATTTTTACTAGAACATTACTGTTGTCATAGCCTTCAATTTTTCCGCTCCACCTTGACAGACAAACATTCAACTTTACCCACTGCCCCTTTGTGTCAGCAGAGAATATTCCGGCTCCCAACCCCTCCCCTGCACGAAAATCATTATGTTTGGGATCAAAAGTTGAAACTGTCAACCTGGGTGCATTTAGACCGTCTTTTGCGTTACAATAATAGTAAAAACTCAAAACCGGCATTGTATAGCCGCTAAAATCAAACGTCTGAACTATTGAAACCTCTCCGACGGGTTTTTTTTCGATATTGTCAACATAAAAAAAAGTTGACCCTGACTGTGCGCTTGAAGGTCCGTTGTCTGTCAGTCCCGAACTGAACTGCCAGTTGACTGTTTGCGTTGACGGATAATGAGACCAGCCGTTGGAAGAACCCTCAAAATCCGTTTCATGAAACACTTGCGCCGAAACCGAAAATGCCGACCCCAAAAAAGTCAGCACAAACAATGCCAGCACCAAACATATATATTTTAGTATAAATGCTTTCATATTCAGATATTTTTAAAAATATGCCACGTTGCAAATTTATAAAAAAGACGTGATTTAAATAAATTTTGTTGTCTAAAACTAAGAAAAAATTGAAAAAATAATAATTTTTTTTATTACTTTGCAGTTTTTAATTTGCAAACTTTGAAAAAGATATGTCGTTAACAGTAAAGATATTAGGCTGCGGTTCGGCTCTGCCGACAACTTACAGGAACGCCTCCGCACAAATTGTAGACCACAACGGAAAACTTTTCCTTGTTGACTGCGCCGAATATACGCAGATTTCAATGCGTAAAGCCGGTCTCAGATTTACGGCGGTCAACAATATTTTTATTTCGCACCTTCACGGCGACCATTATTTCGGACTGTTCGGACTGCTGTCAACATTTGCGCTCTCCGGCAGAAAACAGGCTCTTGTGCTGCACTGTCCACAACAGTTGAAACAGATGCTCACCTCGGAATTTTCACCCGTCAATATCAAAGAATTGGGTTTTGACGTGCAATTCAATATCCTGAGCGATGACGGGGTCAACAAGATTTACGAAGACAAGACCTTTGAAGCGTTTTCAGTGCCGTTAAGACACAGGATTCCCGTCTGGGGATTTATTTTTAAAGAAAAAATGCCCTTGCGCAACATCAACAAAGCATGCATAGAAAAATACAAACTCAGCATTGCGGAAATTGTCAGCATAAAAGCGGGCAGCGATTTGTATTTGGAAGACGGTACAACAGTTCCGAACAAAGAACTCACCTTGGACCCGCCGAAACCGAAAAGTTACGCATACATTTCCGACACGGTGTGTCTGCCAAGTACAGCCGGAGCGGTCAGCGGCGTTGACGTCTTGTATCACGAGGCAACCTACGAGGCATTGCTCGCTGAGCGTGCAAAAGAGACTTTCCACTGCACGACTTTGCAGGCGGCTCAGACCGCACTGGATGCGGGAGTAGGAAAACTCCTTTTGGGACATTTTTCGGGACGCTATCAGGAAACCGACACGCTGCAAAAAGAAGCGCAGACAATTTTTGAAAATACTGTCTGCGCTTACGACGGAATGGAATTGGAAATTTAATCCAATTCCTTTATAATCCGGTACATCAGATAGTCAAAAATCATATTGTTTTCTTCGGGAATGTCGCCGTAGTCTGCCTTGACGGTTTCCTCAAAGTTTTCAATCGTATAGTTCTCATATTCAAGGGCTTTTAAATAACTTTCCAAAGCCTTGTCCATTTGTGAGAGCCTGCGGTAGGCGTTGCCTGCCAAAACATAGTCTTCGGCAATGGAATCTTCGGCGGAAATTTTTCCGCAATATTTCAAAGCCTGCTCGTATTTTCCGAGTTTGTAACTGCACCATGCAATCGGACGGCTGTTTTTAGTGCTTTTGGAGTCGAGATAATCCGCTTTGAAAAAATACTTCAACGCCTCCTCATATTGCTCCATATCAATATGACACCTTCCGATGGCTATTGCAACTGACAAGTTGTCAGTATCCAAAGCCTCCGCAGCCTTGTAATATTCCAAAGCCTTTTCGGGGTTTTTGAGTTTGCGGTAACACTGCGCTATTTTTTTGAGATTCCAGACTTCTTTGTCGTTGAAAAGTTGCGCCTTTTGAAAATCTTCGAGCGCGAGGGCAATGTCGCCTTGTTTGAAAGCGGCGTAACCCATCTTCTGAAATACTTCAAAATCAGGGTCTTGCGTAGAAATCTCTTTCAAAATCTCGTATGACTGGCGGAAATAGTTTTTCGCAAAAAAATACTCCGCAACCTTGCGCCTTTCTTTCGGGGACGAAATCATCAGGTCAAAAAGTTTTGTGCCGATAGGAGAAAAATTCTTGTCGAAAATGTCGTTCAAAAATTTTCCGTCCCTGTTCAACTTGAAAAACCTGTAAACATCCTGAACATATTGTGTCAGAATCTTATAGCCCGCTTCTTCCTTGTGAAGAAGTTCCATTTCGTCCGACAAATCGTCAATGGAGTTAATATCTCCCGAAAACGATTTGTTGAGGTTGTTTCTTGCTGACTCCGGCATGGAATTAAGTGCCAAAAACAAAGAATATTTGTCGGAATTGCAGAAAAACGGCACTTTCACAAGTCTCTGCGCAAAATCCATAAACTTGAAATTCTCGTCTTTGTGAGCCTTTTCAATATTTTTAACCTCTTGATTGTCAGGGCTGAAAGGCAAAAACCAGTTTTCTGTTTTGTTGAAAAACGGATAAGTTTTCAGCATGGAAAACGTCTGAATGTAAACGTCGCTGCCTTCCATTTGAAGTTTTGACACCTCTGACATTTTGTCATACAATTCGGAATCGTTGTCGATATAATTCTGCCATTCGGGATTTGTCTCGTCAAAATTTTCAGTATTTTTGAAATCCGTTTTTATTTTGTCAGTGATTTTTGTCGCAAGTTTTGTGATTCCGGGCATAAGTTCCTCGTTGACATACTTTGTAACTTTGTCTGTGTCAACAGCCTTAATAAACTGAATTACAAGATTATAATAACGTTCACGGAATTTCGGCGACTTTTTCAAAAGCGAATAATAGCCGTCGGTTTCGGGATAAAGTTTCAACCGCTTATTATATAAGTATGCGATGATAAAAATTCCGAACAACGCCCGCTGCCAAATCTGATTCTTGTTTTCCAAATAAAAATCCAAAAGTATTTTGAATTTTTTTATGTCGAAAATTATCACGCAACTGAGTGTAAGCGCACTGATAATCAGCGACATATTTTCCCAAGAAATCTTTTTGGAAGTTTTTGCGCTGCCTATCATCTCCTCCTCAAAAGGCGAAAACGACGTGTTTTGAATTATATAATTGAACCATTGAACCGTATTTTCGTTGTCCGGCATAGTGGAAGGACATTTTACCGGTGTCAGAGAAAAAATAGTTGACGGATAAAATTTTTTCATCAGCAAATATCTCAAAACATCGGCGGAATAGAGCAGCGAGACTTGTAATTGACGGAAAATCTTGTCCCTGTTAGGGTCTAAGACGCCCTGCACCGAATACTTCAACATCAATTTGTAAGTATCTTCCGCCATCTTCAACGATGAATCACTAACATCTTGATTAATAAGGTTTTGAGCCTTAATTTCAGTGATTGCACCAAAGAGTTTTCCTGAGTAAATCAGCCTTACAATTTTTTTATGCAGCCCGTTGATTTGCTTTTTGTCCATATTGTTTTTTCTAAATTTTCACGCTGTAAATATAGTAAATATATTTCAATTTTAAGACCGTAAAACAAAAAACTGTCAAAATGTCATAAAAAAAATTTTTTTGACTAAACTCTTTTAATTAAATTTGCACAAAAATATTTTATAATTATGTCAGAAATTCAAACAAGTCAGAACACTAAGGAAAAATCAGGTTCAAAGTTTTGGGCATGGCTTTTAGCCGCTTTGCTGCTGGCCTTGGCAGCCTTTTTCGTCTGGGACAAAATCAACTCCAACAAAAAGTACAAAAACCTTGAAACCGAACATCAGCAGACTGCTGAGGAATTTTTAAAGTACAAGAGCGAGCATGAGTCAATGGAGGTCAACTATTCAGACCTTCAAAAACGGTACGATGCTCTCAACTCGCAAATCGGCGGCACAGAAGACCAGATAAAACTGCTTCGACGTCAGGTTGCCGACCAGGATTCTGCACTCAAAGCACTGAGGGCGTTGAAAAGCGACGTTGCGAAGGCTTTGGACAAGTTTTCGTCGGACGAGTTGAAGATTCAGGAAAAGGACGGCAAACTTTACCTTCTGCTCATGGACAAACTTCTGTTTAAATCCGGAAGCGCGGACATTGAGAGCCGCGGTCAGACCGCAATCAGAAAAATCGCCAAAGAGTTGGCTAAAAATCCTGATTTCGGAATTTTGGTGGAAGGCCACACCGACAACCAGCCGATTAAAAACTCTCAGTACAAAGACAACTGGGATTTGAGTACGGCACGCGCCAACACGGTTGTAAGATTTTTGAGCGACAACGGTTTGCCGCAAAAGCGTCTTACTGCTGCCGGCAGGGGCGAATATTCTCCGGTTGCCTCCAACGCCACCGAGGCGGGCAGAGCGCAAAACCGCAGAACGGAAATCATTTTAACGCCGAATTTTATTGACACAAAGAAAGCTGCAAAATAAAAAAAAACGCGCCGAAAGGCGCGTTTTTTTATAATCTGTCTTGAAGAATTTGTCTTACTTTTTCGTGGGTAACGATGCCGTGTTCGCCGAGAACAGTTCCGCGTTTTTCAAAGCGGTTGTAAATCTCGTCAATCACTTCCTGTCCGGCATTGTAATCCGAAAGTCTTGTTTTGATTCCCAATGATTGGAAGAATTTTTCCGTAGCCTCTATTGCCTTGTCAATAATCTCCTCGTCAGAGCCCTGAGTGATTCCGAAAACGTTTTTAGCGTACATTAATATTTTTGCTTTTTTCTCTTTTCTCATAACGCGCATTGTGCCGGGAAGAACGATTGCGAGAGTTACGCCGTGGTCAAGACCGCAAAGAGCCGTAAGTTCGTGTCCTATCATGTGCGTTGACCAGTCTTGATTAACGCCCGGTGAAATAAAGAAATTAAGTGCGCAAGTTGCCGCCCACATATAATTTGCGCAGGCGTCATAATCCGGCTTGTCAACGAGGACTTTCGGCGCGGTTTCGATGATGGTTTTCATAACGCCTTCCGCCCAACGGTCTTGAACGGGTGTGTTGATGTCGTCCGTCAGGTACTGCTCTATGACGTGGATAAAACTGTCTGCCAAGCCGTTGGCTTTTTGATGTTTGGGAATTGAATAAACAACTTCGGGGTCGAGAATCGAGAAAACGGGATAAACTTTCGGGCTGCCGAAATCGAATTTCTCTTTTGTCGCACGGCGCGAAATCACTGCGTTTGAGTTCATTTCGCTGCCTGTTGCGGGCATTGTAAGAACGCTTGCAAGCGGCAGACATTCCTCGGCAGTAGTTTTTTTAGTGAGGATTTCCCATTCATCGCCTTTGTATTCGACTGCTGCGGCGATAAATTTTGTGCCGTCGATAACAGAGCCTCCGCCGACGGCAAGAAGAAAACCTACGCCTTGTTCGCGGCAGATTTTAACGGCTTTCATCAACGTGTCAAAATCAGGATTCGGCTCTATGCCGCCGAACTCAACAACGTCAAAGCCTTCGAGTGCTTTTTTTACTTGGTCGTAAACGCCGTTCTTTTTTATCGAACCGCCGCCGTAAGTCATCATTATTTTTTCGCCTTTAAACAGATTCTCACTGAGTTTGGCGATAGTTCCCTTTCCGAAAATTATTTTCGTGGGATTTTGAAATTCAAAGTTATTCATATTAAAAAATTAGTAATGTATATCTGCTGCAAATGTATATAAAAAAACTAAAAAAGCAACCTTTCGGGTTGCTTTTTTATAATTTTTTTATTTAAAATTTTTATTGTGTTTCTTCAATAATCCAATTCGTCAAATTCTTCTCTTTGCTTGAAAAATTTGCACCGATTTTGAAAATTCTTTTACCGTCCATTTTGTAACGCCCGGCATAGTTTTTCAAGTTGATTTGATTGAGGGCGGTCTTAGCATCTTGGTCTACTTTAAATTCAAAAATATAAACGAAATACTTATTTATAAGAATAACATCAGCACGACCTTTTGAAAAATGCGGCTCAGAGATTACAAACTCGCCTAAAATACTGAATACCAAGAATATAACGCTCTGAAAATCTCGTTCTATCAAATGGACATTCGGATTGTTGGCGTATGGCATGGCACAATACAATGTCTTCAACCGTTCCATAACACTCTCAATGTCTTGATTTCTAAAATCTTTCAAGAATTTGGCATAACTAAAACCAGTAGGACTTTCGCTTGGACCATAAAATTCCTTGGCAAGAGATTTTGTAAAACTTGATTCCACCTCGTAATTAGGGAAGCCGAGAATATACAGTCTTTCCTCATCAATGTATTCTTTAATTGTCAGGTAGCCGGTGTAATACAATAGAGGAACGAGTTCGGTATAAAGTTCGTCATCCTTGTAATCCTTCAATTCATCCTTGGGATATTCGACATCATTTTTTAACGTTGAAATATCAAAAGAAGAATTTTTTATGCGTTTCATCAAAACCGTCGGAGTGCCTGTACCGTACCAATAATTTTGAAGGTCTTTGGAATCAAGCGCATTAAAAAGGCTCACCGGGTTAAAAACCTTTGTGCCTTCCTCATGAAAAAGATAACTGTCGTACCACTTTTTTAGCATAGAAATCATTTCATCAAATGCGATTCCTTTTTTTTCAGCGAAGGTCTGAATTTCCTTCGAAAAATAATCCGTCAGTTCCTTGTGTGTAATGCCACAGAGTGCAGAATATGCGGCATCAAGAGAGATATCCTTAGGCTGATTGTTGCCGCTGAATACGGTGGTCTTGGCAAACTTGGTAACGCCCGTCAGAAATACAAAACGAAAACATTCGTCATAATCTTTCAGCACGGAGAAAAACTCGCGGTAGACTTTCTTGTCCTCGTCAAGATGCTCACTTGTAATGAGGGGATTGTCATATTCATCAACGATAAAAACCGTTGAAAGCCCAGTTTTGTTTTTAATTTCGCTGACTATTGCACCAAAGCGTTCTGCAAGAGAGAGTTTTGGATTTGTAATCTCAACTCCATACTTCTTGCCGTAGGCTTCCAGCGCATTGGACAGACGGTTGCGGACGGCGTTTTCTTTGGAAAAATCGCCGCTCGCAAGAGGCAGATAAAAGACGGGATATTTAGTCCAATCTTTCTCCCACTGATATATCTTTAAACCCTCAAACAACTCCTTTTTGCCCTCGAAATATGCGCACAAAGTAGTACAAAATAGGCTTTTGCCAAACCTGCGCGGACGGGCGAGAAAAAAAGATTTCGTTTTGGACTTGACAAGCCCAAATAAGTAGTCGGTCTTATCAACATATACGGCATCTATCTTTCTCAGGTTTTCAAAACTCTGTATCCCCAATGGGAAACGGTCTGTTATGGGTGCTTCTGTCTGTTCCATAGCGATTGATGTTTTATTTTTCGCAAATATACAATTGATTTAGGAAATCTGCAAAAAAATGTTTTTTTGCTTATGGTTCAGGAAATGGCAATTACTTGCTCCGCTTTTTTAGGGCAATTTTTTCCACAAAATCAGAGTAAACGAACTATTGTGGGGTAATTTTTTCCATAAAACAGGTGTTTTTAGGGTAAATTTTTCCACAAATTAAAATTTTAATATGCAATCATCATCTGTGGCGAAGGCATTGGAATGTTCCAAAAATGCCTTGACGTCCTGAAAATTATCACCAGTAATGCGCATACTGAAATTCCAAACGCGAAGCATTGCATTAATAAGTTTGTCAGGATTGTCACGGCGTGTCAGTTGACGCAACGCCGCCAAATAATCCGTCCTGAATACAGTTGGGATAATGATTTTTGACTGACCCGCCGCTGTCAACTCGGCGTTCATCATTATCCTTGAAATTCGTCCGTTACCGTCAGAAAATGGATGAACTTCACTTATCATAAAAAGCATAAAAACAGCCTTAGCAAAAGGATTGTCCAGGCTTCTATACATTTCGAAGCCTTTTTTTAGTGTTCCTTTCACCAGAAGAAAATCAACAAAATGAGTTTCTCCAGCCTTGTTGTTTTTTGTTTTGAACATTCCAGGGGTGGTTTCGGGACGTGCCGACATCATCAAACGGTGACGCCGTTGCAATATGTCTATCAAATCCTGCGCTGAAGACGGGACAATCGACATTTCTTTACGGTTGGACACTATATAATATGTACCCAAAACATCATGACTGTCGGCATTACGTGCCGGCATAGGTGTCAAGGTGTCAATTATTTGACGTGCGTCATCTATTTCAAACTCCGTACCCTCGATATAATTGGAAAAATAACTTTCAAAAAATGCAAAATTGCAAAACGCCGATTCAGTAACGTTTTGTTCAGAGTACATCTCAAATTTACGATTGTTGAGAGCCGTCAACAACACTTCAAAAAGTCGTAACCTATTGCTGTCGAAAGGCTCTCCCAACGCCCGCGACAACGCAATGTCAGAAGAGAGGATTTTTGAAGGCTTAGTCGCTAACAGCGCGCCAATCACCGAATCCATTTTTTTAAACTCCTCATTCATATTGAGCTGACGGGACAGATGTCTTGCCGAATCTCTCAACAGATTTAATTCTTCCTCGCCACCACTTTGGATGATGTTTTCAAGTTTTTCTTCCAAAACGTTTTGAGGCAGGCATTTGGTAGCTCCTTGGTGATTGTAGTTTTGCGAAAAATTTTCGAGGAAAGCCCTTGCACCGCCTGAAATGTACAATCCTCCCATAAAAGCATAATCACCCTCAACAGGCCCCGAACCTTCCAAAAGATGTATAACGATGCCAGGCAGAGAAATCTTTTTTGTGTATTCGTATGTAAGGTATAGGTGTCCGTCGGCTGTCGGACGACATTCAAATGCACTGCGGTAACTCAAAACAGCGTTTGGATACATTTTTCCCAATATGTAAAAAAGATTACGACGGATGATGTTTTCGGGCGAGTCGTTGAGGTTGGTTGTATAAATTTTCGCCGCGATTTTTATTATCCGCTGTTCCTTTTTAAGGGCTGTAATCAACTTGGAAACATTCTTGTCTGACGAGGCAAAAATGATTTCATGGTTGAGAATTGATTCTTTAATATTCATTTGTCACTGTTTGAATGACACAAAAATAGTATCCCCAATGGGAAACGGTCTGTTATAGGTGCTTCTGTCTGTTCCATGGTATTTTATTTTTTGCAAATATACAAAAAGTTTTTCAAAAACAAAAATAAGATGCCGGAAGACAGTTTTTTTTGAACTATGGAACTAACACAAGGCGGAGACCGACGCTGCTGTAACTCTTGTCAGGCCCGTCGTAGCTACGGTAAGACACTCGGCAGCTACGCGCGGTGCCGCCCCAACTGCCGCCGCGCAAAACGCGCCCAGACCCAGACGACGCACCACGAGGATTAGTTTGAGAACTACTACTATAAGAACCGTACCAATCACTACACCACTCCAAAACGTTACCGCTCATATCGTAAAGACCAAGTTCGTTAGACGACATAGTTTTAACAGCATGAGTACCGTATGCAGCACTATTACTACCTAAGTTATAAGAGTTTTCTTTATACACAGCCACATTGTCTATATTATTACTTCCGCTGTATTTATAACCGTTACTTTGATTTCCTCCTCTTGCAGCATATTCCCACTCCGCCTCGGTCGGCAGGCGGAAAGTTTTGCCCGTCTTTTGATTTAATTTATATATAAACTCCTGACAGTCGTTCCAAGAAACCTGCTCCACGGGATAATCATCCCCTCTTGTAAAATAACTCGGATTTCCACCCATAACAGCCCTCCACAAACCTTGCGTTACCTCTGTCTCACCGATATAAAAATCACTTACAGTAACGGAGTGTACGGGGGTTTCATCGCTTTCAGCATCAGAGTCATTGCTGCCCATAGTGAATGTGCCGCCCTGAACGAAAAGCATATTTCCGTAGGTTGTGCCATTGATGGTTAGTGGAAGCATACCCGTTTTTCCCGACACAAGATAGACCACGAGACCCACCACAACCGCAGCGATAGCGATTGGTACTACCGGGGATTTTTTTTGTGCGGGCTGTGGTTGCGGCGTATATGTCTGTGATGCAAACTGCGGCGTGGGCTGCGGTTGGGCGAAATATGTCTGCTGTTGAGGTGCGCTTTTCGACGGTTTCGGGGTCAGTTTGGGCTTGGGCGTTGTGTTATAATACCTTACGATGTCGCCTATGAAACCGTCGTAATTGATGCTATTGGAATTGGAATAATTGATTGCGCTGAAAAACGAATACAGTTTTCTTATGTCATCGAGATAAAAACCGTTTTCGTATGCGGCAATTTCCGTGCCTGAATGTTCGCGGAGACGGTGAAATTCAATGTTTTCATATTCAATCTTTTGATTATTCCAATAACGCTCCAAATCCATAATATAATTCACATCAGAAAGATTGAAGTCGCCGCTCTTAATGCACATAAGACGCTTTTCGGGATATTGCTGCAACGCCTTTTTTATCTGCACAAATTCGTACATACAATGCATCGAGCGGAAATACTTGTCAGAAAAGATGATGACCACCACCTCGCTGTTCCAACCGATTTCTTCCTCAAATTTGGAAATCTTGTCGCCCATGCCTATGTCCTTGACATCAACACGATATTCCAAACCGTTGACTGTCATTGTGTTCAACAAAGGGTCAACGCAGTCAGAAATATGCTCCCATTCTGGCTTTCTCTGACTATTTCGTGCGTATGAAAAATACACAGGACGTCCCTGATTGATAGTTGCAATGTTGTTTTCCATTGTTATGTCTTGATGTGTTTGTACGATTTTTGTGTCCCAAAAGCAAGATGCTGTGTTTCACAGGCGCAAATGTACAAATATTTTGAATAACATCAAAGCAAATTCCCGAAAAAATATTACCTTTGCAACGGATACAAAAACTGAAAATATCATGAAAAAGATTCCAATCGGCATACAGGCGTTTTCATCACTGATAAAAGAAGGCTTTGTCTATCTCGACAAAACCGATATGATTTATAACATCGCCAACAACAAGGCGTGCTATTTTCTATCGCGTCCGAGACGTTTTGGCAAAAGTCTGACGCTTAGTACGTTGCACGAATATTTTGACGGACAGAAAGACTTGTTTAAGGGTTTGAAGATTGAAAAATTGGAGACTAAATGGGAAAAATATCCCGTGCTGCATTTTGACTTCAACACCGGCACATACAACACTGTTGAAGATGTGCAGTCGAGAATTTCGTATATGCTTTCTCAACACGAAAAACAATTCGGCAAAGACGAAGCAGCAAACAAAAACTCCGAAAGATTTGAATCCCTTGTCAACGCGGCCGCATCGCAGACCGGCAAGGAAGTTGTAGTGCTTGTGGACGAATACGACAAGCCGCTAATCAACAATATTGGCAACATCGACCTCCAAGACAAAATCCGCGCCGAACTTAAAGCGTTTTACGGCGTGCTGAAAACCTGCGACAAGCAGATAAAAATGGCTTTCATCACGGGCGTTACAAAGTTCAGCAAGGTGAGCCTGTTTAGCGACGTCAACAATCTGACCGACATATCTCAGGAACGACAGTTTTCGACGCTCTGCGGAATCACTGAGCAGGAAATCCACGAGCATCTTGACGATTATGTACAGCAGATGGCAGAAGCCAATGGTATTACCAAAGATGAATGTTACAAAGAACTCAAAAGATGGTACGAAGGCTATCATTTCAGCAAAGATGCAGTTGACATATATAATCCTTTCGGACTGATGAAAGCATTGTATAGCAAAGAGTTCAGTGAATATTGGTTTGAAAGCGGCACGCCCACCTTCCTCGTCAAGGAAATCAAGAAACACAATATGAACCTTGGAGACCTCGACAATGTACGAAGGACGGAGCAACAGTTGGCAAAGATAGACAATTTCAACAACGACCCCGTGCCGTTGCTGTATCAGAGCGGCTATCTTACAATCAAAGGTTACGACCCGATTCTGAAACGTTACTCACTTTCGATGCCCAACAAGGAAATCGGCGAGGCGTTGCCAAAAGTAATCCTCAACTACAATTTTCCAAAGACCGACGGCGGCGAGTTTGACATTACCAATTTCATCGAGGATGTCCTCAACGGCGACTGCAACGGCTTTATGAAACGACTTTGTGCGTTGCTTGCCGACAGCACATACGAAATTGTGGGTGAGGCGGAAAAATATTTTCAGAATGTATTTTATCTGATTTTCAAGTTGTTGGGATTCTATACAGAGGTAGAACGACGCACATCCGACGGACGTATGGACGCCGTGGTAAAGACACCGCAACATATCTTCGTCTTTGAGTTTAAGGTTGACAAACCCGCAAAAGAAGCCCTCGACCAAATCAACAGCAAGGAATACGCCCTGCCATTCACCGCAGACGGACGGCAATTGTTCAAAATAGGCGTTTCCTTCTCCTCTAAGACAAGGAAGATCGCAGAATGGGTGGCGGAGTAAAAAATAAGCCGAGGGTGCGCCCCCCGGCTTATCTAAATTGTATTGTGCCTCCACATGTCCTTGCTCAGCCGCCTTTTTATTGAACTCCTTTCATCATCTTTTTCAGCAGAGGACACAGCGCAAACAGCACAATTGACGCTACGCCTGCCATCACTGCAAACAACGTGAAAAATTCAGTTAAATTGGTGATTTCAAAACCGAGAAACGATTTTGCCTGACCGTCAGAACCCGGCAATAAGGTTGCCAAATTGCCCGCTAAAATGTTTGAGGCCGCGTTGCTCATAAACCAGACGCCCATCAGCAAAGACGCCAGACGTGCCGGCGAAAGTTTGTTTACCATTGAAAGTCCAATCGGCGAAAGCGAAAGTTCGCCAATCGTATGAATGAAATACAATGCAAAAAGCCACCACATCGAAACTTTTGTGTTGTTGTCAACGCCGTCGGTTGCAAAAGCAATCACAATATAGCCGATTGCAAGGAGCATAAGACCGATAGCCTGTTTTGCTGGTGAAAACGGTTCAAGTTTTCTCTTACCCAAAAACTGCCACAACATAGCCATCAACGGCGCAAAAGTTACCACAACAATCGGGTTTACAGACTGAAACCACGTTGTCGGCATAGTCCAGTCGCCAATGGTGCGGTCTACCTGATTTTCAGCAAAAAGCGTAAGCGACGAACCGGCTTGTTCAAACGCCGACCAGAAGAAAATCACAAACACCGCAATTATATAAATGACACCGATACGGCTCTTTTCGTCGCGGGTAAGTCCTCTGTCAGTGATAATAAACACCGGCAACGCCAACGAAATCGCGTAAATCGCCGCCGAAATATAATCGTTGAAACTTTCCGCACCGAGCGAAAACATCACAAACAATATAGCCGCACCCAAAATGCAGCCCCAAAGTCTGATTGGAGAATTTTTAACTTCTTCGCCTTCTGTGTGATGCTCAACCTCATCTTTTGCATGGCGGAGTTCGCTGATTGCAGGCGGAAGACCGATTTGCAAGCCTTCGGGAGTTTTCAAATATTTGTCTTTCAAAAACCAGAAAACAACAATCGACAAGACCATCGCAACACCGGCGCAGAAAAATCCCCACTTGAAGTTAGCAGGATTAGCCCAGTTGCCGTTGCCGAGCGAACCGCAGATAAGCGGCGCGATAAACGCTCCGACGTTGATTCCCATATAAAAAATCGTAAACGCCGAATCTTTTCTTGAATCTGTTTTTTCATAAAGGTCGCCAACCATGGTCGAAATGTTAGGCTTGAAAAATCCGTTGCCGAAAATAAGAAAACCAAGACCCGCAAACATCAGGAAAAGCGAAAATCCGTTGTCAACATTTGCGTCAATAGAGCCGCCTTCCTGCATAATCGACTGTTTTACAAAACATGCCGACAAAAACATCAAAAACTGACCTATCGCCATCAACATTCCGCCTGCGATAATCGACTTGCGGTTGCCCCAGTAACGGTCGGCAATATATCCGCCCAAAAGCGGCGTCAAATAAACCAAGCCCGTATATGAGCCGTAAATCTGAGAGGCATATTCGTTTGAAAAAAACGCTGAAACCATATACAGCACAAACAACGCCCTCATTCCGTAATAACTGAACCTCTCGGCCATCTCCGTTACAAACAGAAGATAAAGCCCCTTAGGATGTCCTTTTTGACTACTCATTTTTTATATTTCCTTTATTATTAATTACGATTTATAAATTTACGAATTGTGAACCGCCGGGTCAAACAACATTCCCGTACAAAGACAGTTGAAACGTTTTGTACGCTGCAAAATGTCGAAATTCGTACAGGTTTCGCAGCCTTTCCAAAACTCCTCGTCGGTGGTAAGGTCAGAAAAAGCGACAGGATAATAACCAAGTTCGGTATTGATTTTCATAACCGCCGCGCTTGTGGTGAGACCGAAAATTTTTGCTTTTGGAAACTTGTCGCGTGAAAGCAGAAAGCACTCTTTTTTTATAGCCTTTGCAAGTCCGCGTCCGCGGAATTTCGGGTTTACGATAAGCCCCGAATGTGAGACAAATTCGTCATTCTGCCATGTGGCAATGTAACAGAAGCCCGCAACCTCGTCTCCGACAAAGGCAATCACGGCTTTGCCTTCAAGAATTTTTTCAGTAATGTATTCCGGCGTGCGGTGAGCAAGTCCGGAATTTTTGGATTTTGCCGCCTCGTCAATCATTTCTGAAACGGCACGGGCGTAAACAACGTCGTCTTTGTCTGCCCGGATTATCTTTATATCTGACATTTTTTCGTTAATTTTTTTTTTGACGGCGCAAAATTAGTCATTTTTTTCGGAATAGGAAACAAAAAAGGCTGCCTTTTATGACAGCCAGACAAATAAATAAGAAAATTTCTTAATTCAAAAAAAACTTACAAGTACGAAAAAATCTTTTTCAATATTTCTTTTCCCGGAGTGAGTTTCAAATTGTCAACTCTCGTAAAAACCTCCGATTCCATTTTTTCGACTTCCCTGCTCAGTTTGTTGAGAGAGGTAAGTGATACAAAGTTTTTTGAATAATTCATCGTCGAGTAACTTTCATTCATAGGCACATAAAGTTTTAGTTAATTAAAATTTAAATTTGCATTTGCTTTACACTTATAAAACGCCGCAAAAGAAACTTTATTGCAAAAATGTTGAAAAAAAGTTTTTTATTTTGCAAAAATGTTTTTAAATTTGTTTTTCGTAAAAAAACTTATAATTAAATATCAATTATGGCTAAACAAGCAAAAAAGTCAACTCCCAAAAAACAGTCTCCTGAGACTACCCAGCAGCAAGAGCCTGTACATCTCGCCATATTGGACGACCACTGGCTCGACCCCGTAAAAGACGACATTATAGCACGTTACAACAGGTTTCAGGCAAAATTCAAAGAACTTGAAAGTTATTATCCGACTTTCATAGATTTTGCCGGACAATACAAATATCTCGGTCTTAACTATTCGGAAGAAGACAAAGGCTGGTATTTGAGGGAATGGGCTCCCAACGCAAAGGAAATTTTTCTTTTCGGCGATTTCAACAACTGGGACCGTTACAAAAACCCGCTCGTAAAAAAAGAAAACGGTATCTGGGAAATTTTCTTGGACGACAAAACATACTCCAAAACTTTTGTTCACGGCTCGCTTTATAAAATTATCGTTCACGGTGCCGACGACTCAATCATTGACCGTCTGCCCGCATATACGACACGCGCCGTTCAGGACGATGTTACCAAGATTTTTTCGGCACAGGTTTGGAGACCCGAAAAGCCGTTTGTCTGGGGCAGAAAAAAATTCCGCCCGAACCCCTCGGAGCCGCTGCTCATCTACGAATGTCATATCGGAATGGGACAGGAAAAAGAAGGCGTCGGCACTTACAAGGAATTTGAGGAAAACGTTTTGCCGCATATCAAAAAAGGCGGTTACAACACCATACAGATAATGGCAATCGCCGAACATCCGTATTACGGGTCATTCGGTTATCATGTTTCAAACTTTTTTGCGCCGAGTTCGAGATTCGGAACGCCCGAAGATTTGAAACACCTTATTAAAACCGCCCACGAAAACGGACTGCGCGTTATAATGGACATCGTTCATTCGCACACCGTAAAAAACACCACCGAGGGCATCAACCGTCTTGACGGCACAGACGACCTTTACACTCACCCCGGCGGCAGAGGCGACCATCCGCAGTGGGATTCAAAACTTTTCAACTACGGCAAAAACGAGGTAATTCAGTTTCTTCTCTCGAATATCCGCTATTGGATGGAGGAGTTTCATTTTGACGGTTTCCGTTTTGACGGCGTTACTTCGATGCTCTACTTCCATCACGGCAACATTGACAGTTTCGACCAGTGGAAATATTTCCGCGACGGCGTTGAGTTTGACGCGGTTACATATTTGCAGTTGGCCAACAAACTGATGAAAATCATCAATCCCGAATCCATTTCGATTGCCGAAGATGTTTCAGGTATGCCGGGTCTGACGTGTCCCGTAGAAGAAGGCGGTCTCGGTTTTGATTACCGTTTGGGCATGGGTATTCCTGATTTTTGGATTAAGATTTTAAAAGAACAGTCAGACGACGACTGGAACGTTTATCAGTTGTGGAACGTCCTGAACAACCGTCTGCCGCAAGTCCGCACTATTGCCTACGCCGAAAGCCACGATCAGGCGTTGGTGGGCGACAAAACGATTGCTTTCCGTCTGATGGACAAAGAGATGTATTTCTGCATGGCGACAAACATCAACAGCATGATAATCGACCGCGGAATTGCGCTTCATAAGATGATTCGCGCCTTTACAATCGTAAACGGCGGACAGGCTTACATGAATTTTATGGGCAACGAGTTCGGACACCCCGAATGGATAGATTTTCCGCGAGAGGGCAACGGTTGGAGTTACAAACACGCCCGCAGATTGTGGTCTTTGATGGACGCTCCGTATTTGAAGTATCATTATTTGAATGATTTTGATGAGGCGTTAATCAATTTGATAAAAGAATATCCCGTTATGCAAGACCTTTACGGTCAGCAACTTAACATGGACGAACACAACCATACGATAGTTGAAAAGAAAGGCGGGTTGATTTTTGTCTTCAATTTTCATCCTACGGCATGTATTCCGGATTATACGTTTTACATTCCTGAGGCGGGAGTTTACAAGATAATTCTAAACTCTGACGACGAGAAATTCGGCGGATTCAGCCGTGTGGACGATTCAACGGAATTTTTCGCAATCCCCCAGGACGACCATTATGTTCTCTCGATTTACAACGTCAACAGAACGGTAATGGTTTTGAAAAAAGTACGGGACTAAAAAAATAATTGTCTACAAAATAATGCACCGGGCGAAAAATTTTTCGTCTGGTGCATTATTTTTTATCGACAAAACAAAAAAGCAGGTTATGCAGATAATGACGATTGAGGACGGAAGTTTCCTGTCGATTAAGTCAAGAATTGAAGGGCAAAAAAGGTAAAAAATTGGCTATATATGTAAAAGTATGACGTTAATTTTGTTGAAAAAATAAAAAAACATAAAAAAAATAAAAATTATAGTCTCTAATATATTTATTATTATTATTTTCGCGCATTAAAATACATTCAAGTTATGAATATTAAAAGTTTTAAAATAGAAGGTTTGTTTAATCAATTCGATCATTGCATTGAATTTAAAAATAATATCACAATAATTATTGGTAAAAATGGTGTGGGTAAAACATCATGTCTTGAGTTATTATATTCGTTGTTTAATGGAGATTTCGCGAAATTGTGTGGAATACCTTATAAAAAGATTATTGTTAAATTCGATAGTGAAAACAAAGAAGAATGGGAGGTAATCCCACAAAGTAATAGTGTCAAGATTTCAACAAATAAAAAAGACGACGATCCATTATTGATTAATATTGATAAACTGAAAGAGATAATAAATAATATTGGTAATAGGTATAAGTTTACTGGTTTAAATGGCTTTTTTGATCGAGCCACTGATTCATTTGTATCTTTTGAGCAATTACCTGACATTATAAAAAATAGAATTCCATTATCAATCCCTATGTGGTATTCTAAAAAGGTACAAGAAAATAATGTTAAAATAATTCAAGCACAACGACTTATAAACTACCCATATATCAGCGACAACAGAGATTTTATATATGTTGATAGATATGGGGATAGGGTAAATGCGCGTCCTCCTCAGAATAATGCATTAAAAAATGCTGAGAATTTATCAAAACAAATAAAGGATATTATATCAAAAGCATCTGATATTGCCACAAATCTTGACAAAACATTTCCTAATCGGTTGTTGACTGGTATGTTTAAAGACAATAATACAGAAAATGTTAAAGAATTAAAGAATAGGTTAAATAAATTAAAATACAAACGAAACGAGTTGAGTAGTGTGGGATTAATTGGTACAGAGAAAGAAATGTCAACACCTCAAACTCTGGATATTGATAAATATGCTATTAATACTTTGAATTTATATATTCAAGACAGTATGAAAAAATTAGAACCTTATGAAGATATTCTGAAAAAGTTGCAGAAGTTGACAGAAATTATAAACAAACGTTTTTTGTACAAAAAAATCATAATTGATAAAGATAGAGGTTATCGTTTTATAAATGACCAGAAAGATGAAATCCCGATTGAAAAACTTTCCTCAGGCGAACAGAATGAGTTGGTTATGTTTTATAATCTATTGTTTGAATGTAATGAGAATAGTCTGATTTTGATTGACGAACCTGAGATTTCTTTACATATTGAATGGCTTAATAATTTGTTGCAGGATTTAATAGATATAAGCAACCTTAGTGGTTTGTCTATGATGATTGCAACTCATTCTCCGGATTTTATAGGTGAATATTGGAATTTAACAACAGAATTACAGTATTTTCAATACAGACAGTCAAAAATCAGAGAGTAACCTAATTGGAATTTAACAAAAGAATTAAAGTATTTTCAATATGGAAAATTCATTGATTGCCAGTCGTAAACCTGTCGCGTGGAACAATTCAGAAAAGATGGATTCCTCGTTTATGGGGATCTATATATATGTAGAGGGAGAAAAAGACCAAAATATTTGGAAAAAATACACAAATAAACGAAATGTGCGAATAAATGTTGCCGGTGGCTGGGAAAAGGTGGTTGAGATAGTCTGCGGTTGTTCAAATAAAATTGGCATCATCGACAAGGATTTTAGGGATTTGACGAGCAAGATGCCCAAAGATGGCAATATTTTCCTTACAGACGAACATGACATCGAAATGATGATGTTTTTGAGCAACAGTTTTTCAGATGTCATTCTTGCACTTAGAATTGCTGATAGCGATTTAAGGGCTAATATATTAACGATAACAGACGACATCGGTCGTGTAAAGTTGTCAACAATATTACAAAATTGGAATCTTACATTCAAACGTCAGTCGAAAAAAAAGAAAGATGATTTTGAATATCCCAAATACGAAGACGCACTTGACAAAAACGGTAAATATGCGGGCATAAAAAAAATCATTGAACGGATATTGGTATTTTCAAAATCACGAATGAAAGTCGACGACATTATACCAACCGTTGAAAATTGCAATTATCCATTAGGAAAATTGTCTAACGGACATGATTTTGCACTGATTATGCAATTTTATTTAAAAACAATACACAAAAAGATAAAAAATGCTACTGATTTAGAAGAAATGATAACAGCGGCTTATTTATCTGCTGATTTACTCAAAAACACCAATGTTTATAAAAATGTTATGAACTACGGTTTGCTAAACGGAATTGAAATTTTGATAAATTAATGGTTTTATTAAAGTCCTTTTTGGGAAGAATATTTTTGGGGACCTTTTTGTTATTTCGCAATTTATCAAAATCATAGCATTATGAAAAATACAAATATTATAATTCTTTAAAGAATAGTGCCGGTTGTTAATTGGCTTACAAAAAAACTTGGATTGGCAAAAAAAGTTTGTTTATTTTCTTGCCATATTCTTGTCCGTCTTCTCCCAATTCAATGTCTTCAATATTGGGCAATGAATTTTGAACTTTTTCAATCAGTTGTTTTATCTCTCGTACTCGGTTACGTCCATTGGTTGAGTAAAACCGAGCAATGAAAACGTCTATCACCGTTATTTTCAATTTTGGCAAGTGGCACTTGCCAAAAAAAGTTATTCTGTTCCAAGGCAGAGAAAGGCACATAGGCAAAAGGGAAGAAATGGATGGAAAAATTTTGGACGGGCAAAAAAAAGTTTTGCAGCAAATTTTTACATCCTTTCTTTTTCTCCGTTTCCTGCGCCGGTGCATTTTGAAACGGATTACGTAAACAGAAGATTCCGCTCAATAAAATGGCAAAAAAAGATGAAAATTTTGCGAAAAGTGCAGTTTCAGGCTGAAAAAATTTTGCGAAAACTGCAAAAACTATTCTTTGGATGCCAATCTCCATAATCTATTGAACTCTACTGAATATGTTGACGCTAATTTATTGTCATCAACAATAATTTGAATATTTTCGTTGTTTTTGTTCTCTGCATTGTTAGTCCAATTATAACTTCCTGTAATAACTATCTGATTGTCAATGATACAGAATTTATGATGCATTATTCCGCCTCGTTCACCGCGCATTTTTACCGAATTAAACGGTGTTAAATCAATACCATATTTCCCGTTTATGAAATCATTATTGATAATAATTTTAATATCAACACCACTATTTTTCTTTTCAATTAATTTGTCATACAATATTTTAACGGTAAACCATGCCATAGCAATATTAATTGAAACTTTTGCCTTATCCAATGCAGAATAAATCTTATTCACATTATCTTGAAAACTTACATCTGTTTTTATTTCATTCTTTTTGCGTGTTATTTGCCCCAAAATTTTGAACTCCCCGTTTATATTTTCTATGCTGTAACCGCATGGAGAAATGATTTTTTCAATCTGTTCTACAATATTTTCGTCAATAATGATAGATTCCAATAAGGACGGTATATCACCGCCTTTATCTCGCATTTGTATCAACCTGTCCCTTACATAGTCCTTTTTTGGAGTATTCTGCGATTGTTTTTTAGACAATTTGGGCAGACCTCCGTTGTTATAGTCATACACATCACGAAACCCACCGAACTTGTTAAACAATTCGACAAGTTGACTGCCCTTAAAATTATCATTGGCAAAATAAGGAAGTAATGTGTTAATTGCAAAATTATCTAATTCTTTCATAATAAATTAATTACATTTTATAAGATATACATAATTTTTAACGCTTTTAACTTTGCCTGACAAATTTTGTCCGCTGATTGTGTTACTTTGTGGTAAAAGCCCTGACAAAGAGCCGCTTTGTATCAAATTACTCAAATAAGATGCTTTGATAGCATAGCCGACATTTTCCGCTCCTGTATGTTTAGAATTTACAATACCTATGAGATTACCGTTATTGTCGAAAAGCGGACCTCCACTATTTCCGGGTTGAATTGGTGCTGAAATCTGATAAAGCGACAAATCACCTTGAAATCCTGACTTCGCACTAACAACACCCGTTGTGAGTTTTATTTCATCGCCCATAGTTGCAGTCATCGGATAACCGAGAACAAAACAACTTTCACCAACTTCTGCCATATTGGTTTTTACACGGTAAGGGATAGTACCGAATCCAGAGAAACGACTATCGTTGATTTTTAAAACGGCAAGGTCATTATGACTATCAGATAAAACAACTCTTGCGTTATAACCGATATTAAAATTACCTTTCACTCCATAAATTTTTATATTGTTTGCTCCGTCTATAACATGGTGATTTGTACAAATATAGCCGTTGTTAAGAGCAAAGCCGCTACCAGACCATTTTGCGTAAAACGGTGGCTCGTAGATATTATTGTTTGTACTGCTCGAAGCATTATTATTTCCTATAGGTGGATACATTTTTAGATATGATTCCTTGCCTCCATTTATAAAAACATCCATTGTTGCACCATTGAAATTTACATAGACATCGGAATTCACACTTTTATCAAACATTAACCAATCGGCTTTAAATAACCCTTGGGTGGCTGATGAACGTAATCTTGCTGTTACATCTGAAGAATGCCACCAACAATTCTCGCCTCCACCACTGAGGTAAATGAATTTATACTCGTTATTTTCTTTTATGCAGCCAAGTTTATATTTTCCACCATTGATACCTTCATAAATACCACAAATACCGTCATTATGTGTTTTGGCAAATTGCCTAATTGATTCCTCTGTCCAATTGCTTAAAATCGGGAAACCATAACTACCTTTGTCATTGGTAGTATTAGCATATTCTATGGGAATAGGTGGTATATTAAAAAAATTAGGAATTCCTTTGTCAGGGTCTATTATGTCAAAAGTAATTCCAGGTGGTATTACACCTGAAAAGGTATAGCCAAAAAGCATTTTTTCCCCCTCCCAAATCCAATATACGGGCTTATCTCTTTTCAAATCGTATTGTTTAGACGACATCTTGAAAACTTTAATCTCAAAACGATTATCGCAGTATTGTATATACGTATGTGGACCTGGCCAAAAATACAAATACTTTTCACCGTCTTTACTATGTACAGTAAAACCTATCCTTGTTTCATTTTTATAAACATCAACTAAGATGCAATCATAACTTACATCTATTTTATTTCCGTTCTTATCATAAAAGTTAGTGGAATGAATTTCATTACCATCATGCAACCAGACTCCATACTCATCTTGTCCATAAGTATTTATATAACAGGATATTATTGATATAAAAAGGAGAAGTAGTTTCTGTCTCATAATTATTCAACATCGTTTAAAGTTACACATTTTATTGATTGTCTATATCTATATTTATTTTATCGTAATCAAATTCTTTGTTCCAAAACTCACCACTTGAATGCCTTAAAATTGTTTTACACTCTTGTGAAAAGCAGAAATCTAAAATCGGAATTTGAGGTGCAATTTTATGTATAATATTGACATTCAGTGTTTTGAACATATTCCTCTTTTCTTTCAAATCATCTGCCATATACATAATGATAGCCATTAACGAATTTTCAATAGATATTTTTGGGGAAGTTTTACTGATAATTCTGTATTCTTGTTCATATTTCCAATCATCAGTTTTGGTAAAAAAAACATTTCCCATATTGGCGTTAAAATATCGACCAATATCAGATTCGTAAAATTTTAATTCTCCACAATAATCACTGTCGTATTTGATTGCATTATGGAAACAATTATCCGGCAATTCACTAATCAACTTTTGTTTATCAAAAACTAAACAAACGCCATAACCTTTTTCTGCATAATGCCCCCACATTGCGGATATTGAATAACCTGCTTTTTCATCTTTTTCGTCATCCTTCGTAAAAGAAAGTTGACGATATTTGTACAATTCATCATGGAGTTTTTTTACAATTTCTTGAACATTATCTCGACTTGCATCTAAATCAGCGAAATACATAATCGGGCGAAGAGATTCGTTTATATCATTCATTCTTTTTAATTCACTAAACAGCAAAGATTTGCTTTCTAAGATTTTTATCGCATTTTCGAATTTAGTATAATGATATAGTTTTACTGTTTGCTGAAATACATCCTTATTGATTTTTTGTTCCATTTTCATAATTTCATTAGTTTTTTCTCCTTTGTCCCCCAACTCCGGAAATTATACACACAAAAAAAAGACGTGGGAGTTTTTACATCAACTTATCCCACAAAACACAGGCCTTCGCATTACCTTTTTGAGATGGGACAAGCAACATAAAAAGCCCGCGTCTTGCTATATAAAAGGATACACGTATCCTATTCATATACCATGTACACGGACATTCGTTGCCGTTTCCTCTACCTCAAATACAAAAGTTGCGAAGTTTTGTGTTTTGTAGATTCGCGTCAATAAACGTCCTAAAACGGAATCAGTTTCGGCTATTTGCCAGACTTATCCGCTCTGCAAATATAACGTAAATTTTTAAATGTTATTCTTATAAAATGATTTTTTTTGAAAAAAAATTGCAGTTCTGTTTTTTTATGAGTTATTAAAGAATAGTGCAGTTAGTTTATGTAAGTGTATATTATAAAGGTAAGGGAAAAGATGTAAAAATTACAAATTGCTCATTATCGGTGCGGTAAGCGAGATATTTTGTATGTTTACCTCTTTGACTTTCAATTTGTTCTTGTGTTTTGAGATTCTTTAAGGTCACAAATTGTGACCTCCAATTTTTAAATTCATACTCATCTAATTGAAACATAAAGTTTTGAGGGAATCTTTCAATGTTTCTTTTTACCGCCTGATTCAAAACTTTGGTCTCAACGCCGTACAACTCCGCCAAATCACGGTCGAGCATCACTTGCTTCACCTGATTACAAGGATTCTGTTTTCGATAGTTATGGTTTGTAATGAGTTGTTCGGCATAATTATATAAGTGTTTTTTGAAAGCAGTGCAAAGTTAAGAAAATTTTTTTTGATGGGCAAAAAAAGATTTACAGCAAATTTTTCAAATTTACAAACGAACAATATTCATCTAATGAGCGTGTTCAGAATTGTGCAGATGGCGTCTGCACAATTTCATTAGCCGTTTCTAATTGTGCAGTTTTCGTCTGCACAATTTCGGGCAAAAGGCAATGATGCGGTAAATTTCGGGAATAAAGGAAAAAAGATCTAAGTCAGCAAAATTAAAACGGCGGACTTTTTAGAAAAAAATCCGCCGTTTTTTAGTACCCGGGACAGGACTCGAACCTGCACATCTCGCGACATTAGAACCTGAAACTAACGCGTCTACCAATTTCGCCACCCGGGCATTAATTTTTTTTGAAATTGACGGTGCAAATTTAATTTTTTTTTTCTAAATTTGGAAACATTTTCGTAAAAAAAATATCAAAAAAAATGACTAATATATTAGTACCTAATTATCAATATCTTAGCAGCGGAGAAAAGTCGATTTTATATACTATTTCCCTGTTGCCGGAGCGTATGTACTCGCCAAAAGACATCTATAAAGTCTTCGATTTAAGCAATAAAACGGAAGAGGGAATAAAATTTTTTGACACTTTACACGATTTAACAAAGAAAGGATGGCTGAGTTTTTCAAAAGGTATGTACCAATTAACGGAGGTAAAAAAGAAACTGCTGTATTCTTTCCGCCGTCCCGACCAACACTATTTTAAAAGCCTTGCCGAAAAAGTTACGGCGTTTTTTTCAAAAGACAACATTTCCGCGCAAATCCCCGCGTGCGTTGTCGAAAATCCGGAACAAGTTGCGGAAAATATTTTGAAATGGAATCTCCGTCCGACAAAACAAATCGCGGTTTTGGCTCAAAATTTTTCCAACTATTGGAAACGGAAAAAAGTGAGTTATTTGGCGTTAAAATATTCCAAAATGGCTGTTGACACGCAGGTTCAGGTTGACGGCTCTGACGATGACCTCTGCAGTTATCTTTCGCAAAGAGCCTCACTGCTTTTCTCCATGAAAAAATACAAAGAGGCTGTCTTGGACGCTGCCGAATGTCTCGACCTCTGCGGAGACAATGCCGACACAAGAAAGCAATATTTTTCCAAACAGTTGAGCCTCAGCATTTTGTCGGCGTCTTACGAAAAACTCGGCAATTATGAGTCCTCTTTAAATTATGCTGAAAAAGCCTTGCAGTTGGGTAAAAAACACAAACTTTCAGCAAACCTTCAAAACTGGCTTAGTTATTATAATGCGGGGATTTCGTATTTTCAGAAAAGTGATTTTTCCAAAGCGTGGTTTCACCTTGTAAAAGCCTACGCTGAATATTGCGACGAGAACAATAAAAAGCCCGCCTTCTTTTCAATACTGAATTTCAGGCGGAATTTTTATGAATTTAGGTACAGGGTGTCAAGAGTTATAGGGTTTTGAAAAACTCTTCAAACAAATCCACCGTTTTTTCAACGCCGCTGCGTATTTCCGAAAGCAAAATATACTCGTCGGCGGTGTGCGAACGGTTTGAATCGCCGGGTCCCATTTTCAGACTTGCATACGGCATAACGGCGCGGTCGGAAGTCGTCGGTGAGCCGAAAAGTTTGAAACCTTTTTCCGCCGCAAGTTTTATAAACGGATGGTTTTCGTCAATGTGCGAAGATTTCAGTTTGAAACTCCTCGGTTTTACTTCCGTGTCCTTGTTCGGAATGTTTTCGCGGATAATGTCCAAAACCTCCTGATGCGTGTATTTTTCGGTTATCCTGACGTCAACCATAAAAGTACATTCAGCGGGAATAACGTTGTGAAGCGTACCGGCATTGATTCCCGTAACGGTGCATTTAACGTCGCCGAGCCACGGAGAAGTCTTTTCAAACTTGTAATTTTTCAACCAGTTAATATCCTCCAACGCCTTGTAAATCGCGTTGATGCCGGTGTTGCGGGCAGCGTGTCCGGTCTTGCCTTTTGCGGTGCAGTCAAGAACCAAAATACCTTTTTCGGCAACAGAAATTTCCATGCACGTCGGCTCGCCAACTACCGCAAACTCTATTTCAGGCAGTTTGCCCAAAATGCTCATAACGCCGTTTTCGCCAGAATTTTCCTCCTCGGCTGTTATCGCAACTATAAGGTTGTAAGGCAGATTTTCGCGGTTGTAAAAATACAAAAACGTCGTTAACAAGTTGATTGCCGGACCGCCCGCATCGTTGCTGCCGAGACCGTAAAGAACACCGTTTTCAACATCGGGGCTGAAAGGGTCGCGGGTATAAGTCTTCGCCGGCAAAACCGTGTCGTGGTGGGAGTTGAAAAGAATTGTCGGCTTTTTGGAATCGAAATTTTTGCTCAAAGCCCAAACGTTGTTTAAATGACGGTTTACATTTTCAACACCATGCTCTTTTAAGTAATTGAAAATCAGTTCAGCCGTTTTGTCTTCGTTTCTTGAAACCGACGGCGTTTTAATCAAGTTTTTTAATAGTTCTATGCCTTCGTCGGTCAAGCGACTTATTAATGTAATGTCTTGCATAATTCAAAATTTTAAAACGCAAACCTAAAAAAAATTTCCGATTCTGAAAAAAATATTTTATATTTGTGAAAAAATTTTTCAATACACTAAATTACTAAAAAATGAACAAGAAATATTCATACTTGTTTTTGTCGGGGCTATTGCTGAGTGCATGCGGCGGCTCCGAAACAAACAGTTTTAAACAAACCTCAAAAGGCGTGGAAGTGAGCGTTAAGAACGTCAGCGAAAACACTCCAAAAATCGTCCGCCTTGAAGTTTTTGGCGACAAAATCATCAGAGTTTCGGCGACAAAAGACGACAAATTCAAAGACCCTCAGTCGCTCGTAATTGTTGACCAAAAATCCCAGCCCGCTTTTAAAGTCGAGCAAAACGGCGACACCGTAAAAGTTATCACCAACGCCTTGAAAGCCAACGTTTTGACTTCAAGCGGAAAAGTATTTTTCACCGACCTTAGCGGCAAAGTTATTCTCTCGGAGGCTGACAACGGCAAAACGTTAACGCCCTACCAGGTAACGCAGACCCACGCCGACGGCAAACCCGAAACTTTCAACGGCTGGTCGTATCAGGCGGTTTTTGATTCGCCCGACGACGAGGCTTTTTACGGTCTCGGTCAGCACCAGGCGGACGACTGGAACTACAAAGGCAAAAACGAGGAACTTTTTCAATACAACACAAAAGTCTCTGTGCCGTTTGTGGTTTCGTCTGAAAATTACGGCGTTATGTTCGATTCTTATTCACTGATGAGATTCGGAAATTCCAAACCGTATTCGCTGCTGAAAGATATTTTTACGCTTTATGACAAGGACGGCAACCCCGGCGCACTGACCGGCACTTACAACATCAAAGGGCAAGACCCCATTGTCAGAAAAGAGGATTCGCTTTATTATGAGGACTTTAAGACGGTCGGCAGACTGCTCCCAAAAGGACTTGACAACGCAACTGTCGTTATTGAGGGTCAAATCGAACCCAAACAGTCAGGCGAATATAAATTTTTGCACTATTATTCAGGTTATCAGTCAATTACGATTGACGGCAAAAATGTTTATCCGTCAGAAATGCTCGGCTCGGATTCCAAAATCTGGCGCACGGCGTGGAATCCCAATGCCCGCAAATTTTCTGTCAACCTCGAAAAAGGCAAAAAATATTCTCTCCGCATAGAATGGACACCCGACGGCGGCGAAGCATACTGCGGTCTAAGGGCGTTAGAACCTGTTGACAAGGCAACTCAAAACAAACTTTCCGTTTGGTCGGAAATGACACAACAACTTGATTATTATTTTATTAACGGCGCAAATACAGACGAAGTAATTTCAGGTTACAGAACCCTCACCGGCAAGGCTCAGATTGCTCCCGAATGGCTTTTGGGCTATTGGCAGAGCCGCGAGCGTTACAAAACTCAGGACGAAATTGTGGACGCTCTCAAAGGTTTCCGTCAGCGTCATCTGCCCATCGACAACATCGTGATGGACTGGAATTATTGGACAATCAACCAATGGGGCAGTTACGATTTTGACCCCGCAAGATTCTCCAATCCGCAAAAAATGATTGACGACATCCACGCGATGAACGCCAAAATTATGATTTCGTGCTGGCCTAAATTCTATCCTAACGTAGAGCATTTCAAGGAGTTGAACGACAAAGGTTTCATCTATCAGCAATCATTGAAAGACAGCCTCCGCGACTGGCTTGCCGACCCGCTCAACGATTGGAAAGGCTTTACGTATGCCTTCTACGATGCTTATTCGCCCGAGGCTCGCAAGATTTTCTGGCGTCAACTTTACGACAAACTCGGTTCTATCGGTATGGACGCTTGGTGGATGGACGCTTCCGAACCCAACGTCCGCGACTGTACGCCTATGGAATACCGCAAATTGCTCTGCGGTCCTAC
>JAFXUC010000078.1 GCA_017535325.1 Bacteroidales bacterium
GATCTTCCTTTTAGAACCCATAGGCATCATCGTCTTGGTGGGCCGTTACCCCCCCAACTAACTAATGCCACGCATGCCCATCCTTTATCAATAAATCTTTATCATTATCAAGATGCCTCTCAAATGAACCATCAGGTATTAATCCTCCTTTCGGAAGGCTATCCCTGAATAAAGGGTAGGTTGCATACGCGTTACTCACCCGTCCGCCGCTCGTCGGCAAGTATTGCTACTCCCGTTACCGCTCGACTTGCATGTGTTAGGCCTGCCGCTAGCGTTTATCCTGAGCCAGGATCAAACTCTTCATTGTATAAAATTTTTATTTTTTTACTTGACGTTGGTTTTTCTTGTTCTCTTTATTTACGCCTTGTGCTTGCTGTCAATCTTTTCAAATATCGTATCGCAAATTCGTGTCAGAATCGCGGTGCAAAGTTACTAACTTATTTTTTAATCACCAAATTTTTTTGAGTTAAATTTTTGTTAAGAACTTTGTCGCGAGTGCTGATTTTTATCAGCCGAAATCGCGGTGCAAAGTTACTAACTTTTTATTTAACCACCAAAATTTTTTAAGTTAAATATTTGTTAATTACTTTTTCCTAATCTCTTAAAGAACCTCGTTCCTTTCGTTTTGCGGGTGCAAAGGTAGAGCGATTTTATCATTCTACAAAATTTTTTTTAACCTTTTTTCTAAATATTTTTTTACAGGTTGATTGAATGAAAGTTACAAAGGAAGAAAAAGAAGAAATTTTGGAAGAAATTTGTGAGTTTTCACACAATTATATATATTTGCGAGAAAAAAATACGATTATGTACAAGTGCAAAATTACTGTGATGAAAAAATGTTTTCATGCTGACCTTATCGCAAAATACGAAAATCCGATAGAACACGCCTGCGATTTATCTGTCGGCCAGGTCTTTATATCTGAAAACGGCGAAAAACCCAAAGACCTATGTCCGAGCGCCTGGCTCTCTCTGCAACCTTACACAATGGCTCTCGCCTACGGCGCAGAAGACTTTTTCGACGGATGGATGAAAGACCCGAAATCCGCTATGATTTCGTGCAACGACGGTTTCCGCCCAGTTAGTTTTCTGATTGAAAGATTATAAATACGGCCTTTTTTGTTGGTCTTATGATAAAACCTTATAATATTGTGCCGGTTTTGAGAGCGGCGGTTCACGATTTTGACCCGGTTGTCAATCTTTCTGAACCAGTTTTTGGGAATCAAATCGCTCTGACCGGGAACAGAACCGTTTTTGTCAACTTTTCTTATCTTAACAAGCGACGAAAACGCGGTCTGTGCCACGTCAATACACGAATGTCCCGGCCCTATAATACCGTACAAAACACTTGACGCTGTTTTTTTTATCTCAGATAAAATCTCTGAATCCTCTGAAAGCGAGGTTCTTATACGGCGGAAAAGACCGTAATTGTGTTTTTCAAGAGGATTGATTTCGCACACACGGCGGACTGCACGGCGCATATTTGAAATTTTAAGCCCCGAAGTGTCGGTTACAAGAATACCCGTATCGGCATTAATGTTGACGCCCCACGGTTTTGCAGCCCCTGCCGTCCCGTTAATAGATACATAATGCCAGCCCAAGGCTTCACAACCAACCATAACGGCGATATGCCCCTGCTTTAACGCTGCGTTTCTGTCCAACATAAAAACGATGTCGCCAAAGACCTCAGAGGCAGTCACCATTATCAAAAATAAAAAACAAAAAAAGCATTTCGACAAAAAAAACATACAATATCATTAAAAATAACACTGCAAAATTATACCACACAGAATTTTATTCAAAGGATTTCCCTTAAAAACAGAAAATATTTTCAAAAAGCAATATTTTTAGAGGCAAAAACTTCTAAAAACCCAAACGCATAATCATTTTCTTAAAAAAAACTCTCCACAAACACCACACCTTATATATAGAACCATGCCAAAAAACAATTTTACATTTTGTTAACACAAAAGAAACGTAAAAAAAACTTAAAAAATGAAACAAAAAAGTTTTAAAATGTATAAATTTGCAAAAAATAATTAAAAACTAAAAAGTTAAAAAAATGAGTGCAGATTTGTTTATAGATGTTTTGTTAAGTTTTTCAGTAATGGCAGGTATCGCATACGCTGTATTTGAGGTTAAAAGAAACAATAGAACTCGTAAAGCGTAAGTCTGTAATAACTAACAAATTTAGGAATGGCCAATTTAAAAGACAGGTTAACCTACCCCGTATTCGGACAAATAGCGCAAGTTGCCGCAGAAAAAAATATAAAAGTCTATGTCATAGGCGGTTATGTCAGAGATTTGCTGCTGGATATACCGTGTAAGGATTTGGACTTTGTAGTTCAAGGCAGCGGAATAGAATTCGCGGAGGCTGTCGGCCACAAACTAAAATGCAAGCAAAACGTAACGGTTTTTAAAAATTTCGGAACCGCTATGTTGCGCTACAAGGGCATAGAACTCGAATTTGTCGGCGCGAGAAAGGAATCTTATAACAGAAATTCCCGCAAACCAATCGTCGAAGAAGGTACTTTGGATGACGACCAAAAACGCAGGGACTTTACTGTTAATGCACTTGCAATCTCTTTAAATTCAGAGGATTACGGTGAATTAGTGGATCCCTTCAACGGTTTGGAGGCTTTGAAAAAAGGCATTATCAAAACACCGCTTGATGCTGACATCACTTTCTCTGACGACCCGCTTAGGATGTTGCGGGCGATAAGGTTTGCCTGCCGTCTTGGTTTTGTAATCGAAAGCGAAACTTTCAACGCCATAACACGAAACCGCGACAGGATAGAAATCATTTCAAAAGAAAGAATCGTTGACGAGTTGGACAAAATCATGATGACAAAAAAACCGTCAATTGGTTTTAGTCTGCTTGACAAATGCGGTCTTTTGGAAAAAATTCTGCCGAGCCTTGCAAAGTTGAAAGGAGTTGAAATAAAAGAAGGCAAAGGCCACAAAGACAACTTCTTACACACGTTGCAAGTAGTGGACAACGTCGCCCAGAACAGCGACAATATGTGGCTGAGATATGCGGCTCTGTTTCATGACATAGCAAAACCTAACGTCAAAAAATTCAACGGCGGAACGTGGACTTTTCACAACCACGAATTTATCGGCGCGAAAATGATTCCGCAGATTTTCAAAAGCCTCAAAATGCCGCTCAACGACAGAATGAAATACGTCCAAAAACTCGTCGGAATGCACCACAGGGCTATTCCGATTTCAAACGACGAGATAACTGACTCAGCAGTAAGACGTTTGATGTATGACGCGGGCGAAGATTTGGACGATTTGCTGCTCTTATGTGAAGCAGACATTACTTCCAAAATTGAAGAGAAAAAATTAAAATTTCTGAACAACTATAAAACAGTACGCCGCAAAATCAAGGAATTGGAGCAAAAAGATTTTGTGAGAACCTGGCAGCCGCCTGTGGACGGCAATCTTATTATGGAAACATTCGATTTGAAACCTTCAAGGACGGTCGGCGAAATAAAAGACGTTATCAAAGACGCAATTCTCGACGGAAAAATCGAAAACTCTTTTGAAGCGGCATACGCTCTGATGATAGAATTAGGAGAAAAACACGGTCTCAAACCCGTTAAAAACAATTAAGTTGAAAAGATTTTTTATAATTCTTACATTTGCTTTTTCAGGTTTTCACGCCCCCGGACAGTCTGTTATGCAAAGCGGAAACTGGGTAAAAGCAGAAATTCCGATTTCGGGCATTTACAAAATTTCTTATCAAAAACTCCGCGAACTCGGCTTTCAAAACCCCGAAAACGTCAGAATTTTTTGCGGCAACGCCGGTATGCTGCCGTTTTACAACAAAGAAAAACGCCAGGATTTTTTAGAAACTCTCATCTATAACTCAGACAACGCAGTTTATTTTTACGCTAACAGTGCGGATACTTGGAGTTACGATACAGATGAACAAATGTATCTTGTTAAAAAACATCTGTTTAGCGCAGTCAATTATTATTTTTTAAGCGATGTCAATACCGGCAAAGACAACGCCATAAAAACTTCACAAAACACTGCTATTCAAACAATTAGCGAAGGAGACTTTTATTACTCGCATGAAGAAGACTTGGTAAACCTCCAAATGAGCGGCAGAGACTGGTTCGGCGAAAATTTTTTCTACAACACTTCACAAAATTTTACTTTTAACTGCAACAATGCGCCTTTAACGGGAAAAATAAAATTTTCGTTAGCAGCGCGTTCAAGCGTTTCAAACACTTTTACGGTAACAGCCGCAAACGCTTCAAAAACAGGTACTTGCACCGGAGTTTCAAATTCGGGACTTTATGCGTCAAGAACAACTGAAAGTTTTGATTTTTCACCGCAAAACACTGAAAAACAAGAAGTTAACGTAACATTCAACAAAAACTCCGCCTCCGCCGAAGGTTATCTCGATTACATAATCCTAAACACAACCGAGCCGCTGACGTACAAAGGAAAACAAATGATTTTTTCAAAGTATTTTTCGTCTCCAAATACGGCAGAAATTTTAACAGATGGCGTAAATCTCTGGAACATAACCGATTACCTCTCTCCTATTTCCGGCAAAACGGTTGACTTAAAGGAAGGAAAAAATGACTTCATCGCTTTTAATTTGTCTGACGCCTTTGAAATTGAGAATTTTAAAAAAATAGAAAATCAAAATCTTCACGGATTACAAACACCTGAATATCTGATAATTACGCCTGAAATTTTTCAGCCTTACGCCGAAAAGTTAAAACAGATACATTCGGATTTGAAAACCGAAGTAGTTGCGGCGGGAAAAATTTACAACGAATTTTCTTCCGGAAAAACCGACGTTTCGGCACTGAGGGATTTTATAAGATTTCTTTACAAAAAACAAAACGGAGTTTTGAAATACGTTTTGCTTTTCGGGGACGGCAGCGTTGACAACAAAACAAAATCGGACAACAACACCAACCTACTTCCCTCCTATCAGTCGCCTAACTCGCTGAATGAAAGTAATTTAGACAGTTTTGTTTCTGACGATTTTTTCGGCTTTTTAGACGATGACGAAGGCGAATATTACGGCAGTCTCGACGTCGGAATCGGACGTCTGCCTGTTAACTCCACAAAAGAGGCTGAAACTCTCGTCAACAAGATAACCAATTATGTATCAAGAGATTATGTGCGGGATTGGAAACGCTCGTTATGCTTTATTGCCGATGACGAAGACAACAATCTCCACGTCTCACAAGCCGACTATATCGCTGAAAACACGGAACTAACTCTCGGAGAAAAAAACATCAAAAAAATTTACATAGATTCTTACAAACAGGTTTCTTCGGCGGCGGGCAACACCTACCCGGAGGCGCATGAAGAAATCATTAACACTTTTAGCAACGGCGCGGCAGTAATAAATTACACAGGACACGGCGGAATGAATTTTTTTGCCGACGAAAGAATTTTAACAAACGCCGACATCAAAGCCCTGAAAAACAAAAACCGTTTGCCGCTCTTCATCACGGCGTCGTGCAACATCGGACATTTTGACTATTACGACCGGCTTTCAGACAAGTCCGCAGACTCGCCTGCTGAAAACTGTCTGAAAAATCCCGATGGCGGAGCAATCGCAATGTTCACGACTACAAGAAACGTTTTGGCAAACGAAAATTTTGAACTGAACAAAAACATCTTCAAACATCTTTTTAATAAAGAAAACCGTTTAGGCGATGTTATCCGCAAGGCAAAAAATGAAACCAACGACAACAACATGCTGAATTTCACGCTGTTAGGCGACCCGGCATTAAAACTCGAATCCCCTGAACACGAAATAAAAATAAAACAAATCAACGGCGTTGAGATTTCAAAATTCACTGACACTATCAAGGCACTCGACAAATATGAAATTCTCGCGGAGATATTGGACGGGGAAAATTTTTCGGGTACGGCATACGTTTCCGTCTTCGACAAGCCGCAAAAAATCACAACCCTCAACAATGACGGAAACGGAGCGTTTGATTATCAAGAATACAGGACAAAAATTTTTGAAGGCGTCTCCACAGTACAAAACGGCGTTTTCAGTTTCAAATTTCTTGTCCCGAAAGATATTGATTACAGTTTAGGAGCAGGTAAAGTAAGTTTATACGCTGAAAATAAAGAAGTTACCGCAGAAGGTTATTCCAAGGAACTGATAGTCGGGGGAAGCGCGGACAACGCTGACGACGACAAAACCGGTCCGGAAATACGGCTAAGTTTAGATAAGAATTACACACTTTTTGCCGAACTCTCCGACTCCTCCGGAATCAACGTTACAAAAAAATACAGCGGACACGACATAATTTTGACCATTGACGACAATGACTCGTTAACTTATTCGTTAACAGACTATTACAAACCCGAAAAAAACTCTTACACGTCAGGAAAATTAGAATATTCCATAAAAAAATTAAGTCAAGGAAACCACACTTTGAAACTCAAAGCGTGGGACAATTTCAATAATTCAAGCGAAGAAAAACTTGACTTTTTTGTTGACGGAGACGAAAGACTCAAAATCACGCACCTTTTGAATTATCCAAATCCGTTTACCGACCATACAAAATTCTATTTCGAGCATAACAGCCCGCAAAGCGTTATAGATTACGAACTTACAATTTTTTCTGTGTCGGGAAAAGTGATAAAAGTCTTAACAGGAAATTTTTCTGCCGCAGAGTCATTGTCAGAGCCGATAATTTGGGACGGCAGGGACAAAGACGGCAACCAAATAGCAAGAGGCGTATATTTTTACCGTCTGAAAATAAAAAATTCAGACGGCAAAAAAGCAAGTAAATATGAAAAACTTTTATATTTAAAATAAAAAACATGGATAAAATTCTCTTTGTCTGTCTCGGAAACATTTGCAGAAGTCCTATGGCTGAGGCAGTTATGAAAAAAACAGTTGAAACTGAAAAAGAAAATTTTGAAATCGACTCATGCGGTCTGATTTCGTATCACCAAGGCGAAATGCCTGATTCAAGAATGATTACTGCCGCACAAAAAAGCGGTTATAGGCTCAATCACAGAGCAAGAAAAATCACTGACAATGATTTCAGTTATTACGACCTTATCATCGGAATGGACAAAAGCAACGTTGAAAAACTAAGACAACTTGCCGGAAAAAACCGTCAAAAAATCCGTTTGATAAGCGAATTTTTTGACGGTTCAACAGGATACGACTGCGTTCCCGACCCATATTACGGAAGTACAGAGGATTTTTTCACGGTGATAAAACTCCTTGAAAACGCTTGCGGTAATCTGTATAAATATCTAAAAAACAACGAATTATGACACGGCAATATATCTGCCGTTAACATAATTCGTGCGGAAAACCTTAATTACGTTTGTTACCGCCGAGAGTGCCGTCATAAGTTTGTTGAGTTGTGCGGTGTTGTGAATGTAAACCAAAAGACAACCGTCAAAAAGCCGGTCATTCTCATTTATGTTGAAACTCTTAATATTCACGTGCTCCCTTGCAACAATATCTCCTACGTCCCGGATAAGTCCGAGACGGTTGGAGCCGTGAAGTTTTACATACGCGAGCGCGTTGTCGATACTGTCGTCCCAAATCACGCTTGTAATCTCCTTGCCCCGCGTAGCAAGCCGCTCCTTGGTAAACGAACACTCCTTTCTGTGGACGTAGAGCACGCCGTCATCGCCGACATACGCAAAAGCCTCGTCGCCCGGAATCGGACGGCAACAATTCGGCAGCATATAATGCAAACCTTTGGTAAGTTTGTACGGCTTTTTGTAATCAATGTCAACGACGGGAGAATCAACAGGCTGTTCAGGTAAATCAAAATCCAAATCCCATTTGTTTGAAGAAATTTTCAGTTTTTTTGCATTTTCCAAAAGGTCTTTCACATTGCCTTGGGCTATATCCCTGAAAAAAACCTCACTGCTCGGTGCTTTATAAAACGCAAGCAACAGTCCCAAAAATTTAGGCGTCGGAATAATGTGGTTTTCGCACATCAGACGGTTGAACTCCATTTCGCCGCGGTCTTTGTCATAGTCGATGGTACACTGGTGAGACCTCAGATATTTTGAAAGTGCCTCTTTGGAATGGTCGCTTTTAAGATACTTCATCCAACTGTTGTCCGGCTTTACGGAAGGCGAAGTAATAACTTGCACCTTGTCGGTGGATTTCAAAATGTAATCCTTGTAGACAATGTTGGAGCCGACCTGAGCCGCCACAAAATGGTTGCCCAAACTCGTATGAATGGAATATGCGTAATCCAAAACGGTTGAACCCTCAGGCAGTTCCACAATTTTGCCGTCAGGAGAATAAACATAAATAGAAGAAACATGATGCTCCACCAAAGTTCTGAAAACCCGGATTATCGTATCGGTATCGTCGTCGGAGTTGAAACTGACCATTTTTTTCTGCAAGACTTTCAAACCCGTTCTTTCCGGATTGTTAGGATAATAACCCTTGTGAGCCGCCAAATCGTTTTCTGCCGTAAGAATTTGAATTTCAACCCAACTGCCCTGATACAAAACTGTGAAAACCAATGCCTTAAAACCGTTGTCTTTGGGTTTGTTTATATAATCGCGATGAGAATTTTCTTTTTGAGTGTATTTATTTATTATAGCGGCGTACAAATTGAAATGTTTTAAATAAATGCTTTGCTCGTCTTCCCCCGGTTCTTTGTCAATAATAATTCTAACAGTTTGAAAGTTATCTATATCCTCAAAAGCCATCGCATCGTTTTGCATCATCTGGTAAATGTTGAAGTAGGATTTTTTCACGACCGCAAGTCTGCAAGTAACTCCTGTTGTCACCAAAACCCGCATCAGCGAAAGTTTAAAATCGGAAAGCAGTTTGTTTCGCGCCGGAGCGGTCTCTTTTACCAAAGTGTCAATTTTTTCATATTTGTTGGCGAGATAATTTTTGAAACTCAAATCTTCAAGTTCGTTTTTAATATCGTAAAGTCCGAGTTGGTCTGCAATCAAAACATAAATGTACAAATTTTCGTTGGCCTTTCTGCGCTTTTGCTCGTCTTTCATATCGCCTATCGTGCGCATATTGTGAAGCCGGTCGGCAATTTTCACGAACAGCACCATAGGTGTCCGTTTTACGGAAAGCAAAACTTTTTTGAAAGTATCGGATTGCTCAGTATTAATAATACCATTTCGTTCCGCCTCGTGATTTGTAATTTTTGTAAGACCGTCCACAATGTCGGCGACATTCGGACCAAATTTTTCTTCAATCTCTTCCAACGTATGGTCGGTATCTTCCACAACATCATGCAAAAGTGCCGACACAATAGCCGTTGCGCCAAGTCCCATCTCATTGGCAACTATCAAGGCAACGGCTACCGGGTGCGTAATATAAGGGTCATGCTCACCACCTTTGCGGTAAACACCGTTATGTGCATCGTATGCAAAATTAAAGGCAGCCTCAATTTGCTCCATCGAAGCCGCTGAATGTTTAACATCATCAGGCAGAGAATTGTAAAAACTTGTATACAATTCCTTCCTGTATGAGTCAGGCATTAATACTTTTTGATTTTCCATAGCAGTAAAATTTTAAGAGTTAAACAACAAAACATATAAATAGTATGCATTTGCACTGCTAATTTAAAATAAAAAACGAAATATACAAGATGTTTTTCCGTTAATTTTATGTAATCAATTCATTAAGTATTTTTAACTGTTAGCCATAACAGAATTTAATTCCCCTAAAAGTGAATCATTTTTTTACAACGCATCTAAATCCTATTGTCTCCTGACAAGACGAAGGAAAAGAAAAATTGCGTTTGGTTTTCATAGAAGAAATATCTCCGCTACCTCTGTAAACTTTATAATCACTGCTTTCGATAGGCAACGGATTTTTTTGTTTTTCTTTTGAATAAGGAGCGTACCAATCTTCGCACCATTCTGAAAGAGAAGAATCCATAGCCTTCACCCCACAAGTTGGTGCATTATTAAAAACATATTCCCATTGTGCCTCAGTCGGTAAGGACTTTCCTGCCCAAACAGCGTAACTTTCAGCACCGTACCAACTTACGGCAACAGGAGAATTTTCAAAACCGCTTTCCACATAAAAAACGCCTTTTATACATTTGATTTTGCAGTTAGGATTTTTAAGGTTAATTTTAAGGTTTCCTGCGCCGTCTGTGTCCGAACCAGTCGCATTAAGAAATATAACATACTCAAAATTAGTAACTTCGTGTGCGTCCATGCAAAAATCGTCAAGTTTTACAATATGAGCAGGCTTTTCGTCTGCCTGACTGTGATTGTCGCCCATCGTAAAAGTACCGCCCTGAATTGCAACCATATCATTTAAAGCAGATTTCCACTTGTCGTAACACAATCTAAGATATGAAACGCAATGCTCATCGTTTTTGTTAAGATTTGCAACAACGCTGTAATGAAAAAAAGCGGAATCCAACTTGTCATGGTTGAAAAAATAATCGGCCGTATCGCGATGAAGCCAACAAAGTTTGCTGCGGTCTCTCCACTCCAAGGCTTTTTTTCGCTCTGCCTCGTTCGTGCTTTTTTGATATGCGGCAAAAAAATTATAATACGCCTTATTATAATTGCAAGAATCAAAACGCCGCTGCCCGTCCTGAAAATATTCAAAATAACTTCTTTCAACCAAGACGCCGTCCGCGTAGCCGGTAGCAACAGACGCTATAATAAAAATAAATGTATAAAATAACTTCATTTTCATTTTTTCAATTTTTCACGAGTTCAACTATGCAACAAAGGTAAATTAAAAATTTTTAAAAAACAAAAAAAAATGACATTTTTTCAAAAAAAATTTACATTTTTATTAATCTTTCTTAAATTTTTTTTTAGAGTTTTAGTTCAATTTTTTTTTGTAACTTTGCGCAGTTTAACTTTTTAGCAATATTAACATAAAGTAAAGAAATGAGAATTGACATAATCACCGTTTTGCCAGAATTGTTGGAGTCTCCGCTCTCCCATTCTATCATAAAACGCGCAAAAGACAAGGGTCTTGCGGAAATAAACTTCGTAAATCTGCGCGATTTCACCACCGACAAGCGCAGAACCGTCGATGATTACCAATACGGCGGCGACGCGGGCATGGTTATGATGATAGAACCCGTTGACAAGGCTATTTCATACCTGAAATCGCAGCGCGATTATGACGAAATCATCTATACCTCTCCTGACGGTGAACGTTTTAACCAGCAGACAGCCAACACTTTGTCGCTGAAAAAAAACATCATCATTCTCTGCGGACATTACAAAGGCATTGACCACAGAATCCGCGAACACCTTATCACGAAAGAGATTTCAATCGGCGACTACGTGCTGACAGGCGGCGAACTTGCGGCGGCGGTCATCACGGACAGCGTTGTAAGACTTCTTCCCGGAGCAATGTCGGACAACGAGTCGGCACTTTCGGACTCTTTTCAGGACGGACTTTTAGCACCGCCGATTTACACGCGCCCCGCCGATTACAAAGGCTGGAAGGTTCCCGAAATTCTGCTTTCAGGCAACGATGCCGCAATCGACAAATGGCAGTTTGAACAGTCGCTCGAAAGAACAAAACTTTTAAGACCGGAATTGTTAAATTCATAAACAAAGAAAATGCAGGCAATGATTTTTGCGGCGGGATTAGGCACAAGGCTCGCCCCGCTTACAAACGACAAACCGAAAGCCCTTGTAGAATTTCAAGGCAAGCCAATGATAGAAAACGTAATTGAAAAACTCGTCAAGGCAGGTTTTAAGAGAATCATCGTAAACGTACACCACTTTGCCGACATGGTTTGCGATTTTTTAAAAAGTAAAAATTTCGGCGCGGAGATTTTAATTTCCGACGAAAGGGACTTTTTGCTTGACACCGGCGGCGGACTTTTGAAAGCGCGTCCGCTTTTGGAAAACGCTCCGCACACCTTATTATATAATGTGGACGTTTTTTCGACAATCGACGTAAAAGACCTGTACGACTGTCACGTAAAAGAAGGCGCACTCGCCACACTCGCCGTAAAACAGAGAGAGACCAATAGAAAATTCGTCTTCACCAATTTTGACGAACTCTGCGGCTGGGTCAACACCAAAACCGGCGAGGAGATTGTCGCAAGAAGTTATGCGGAAGACTACGCTTACAAAATTCCGTTTTGCGGAATTTCGGTGGTAAGTTCAAAGATTTTCCCTCTTATCACAGAGACGGGGAAGTTTTCGATTAAGGATTTGTATTTGCGCTTAGCAGAGCACAACAGAATAATTCCGTACCTCTGCTCCGGCAACGTACTCTGGGCAGACCTCGGAACGCCTGAAAAAATAAACACAATATCAGAAATACTTACACATAACAGGAATCTGCTGAATGTTGAACATTAACTGTTCAAAAACGGTGTGCATCTGAACGGTGTCGTTTTGAGGCGGATAATTAAAAATCATTTCGATGTTTTCGGCGGCGCAATACGCGGCAACCTGTTTTGCCAAGGGTTGCGTACCGCTCAAAACCGACAAAGAATATTTAACGTCTTCCACGTCTTTAAGAAACATGGAGATAAATTTTTCGGCGTTTTCTTTTGCCTCGGGACGGCAGACAAGATGAAGTTCCGCATTTTTGAAAGTCCTTACAAGCGGAAGAACGTCCGAAAAATATTCTTCGGAAATGCCCGTCGCCTTGAAAAACGGAAACAGCACTTTATGCACCGGCAAAAACCTGCGGTTTTGAAGCACGAGAATCGGAATCCTCAAAGCGATAACCAATTTTGCCGCAAAACTTCCCGTCAAAGACTGATAGCCTGATTTTCCGTGCGTGCCAAGAATCACAAACAGAAATTTGGTACTTTTGATTTCTTCCAAAACGGTGTCCTCAAACGTACCCTGTTTTATAACGAGCGACGCACCCATGTTGAACTTTTGGTTGTAAAGGCTGACAACTTCTTCAGTTTTTTCTTTTTGGAGCACATCATATCCGCAGGAGTTTTCCGCATGAAAAACCACTGCCCTCAAACCGTAAAAATGGCTGATTTCCAAACCGTAAGAAACACTGTCATAACAGGTTTGCGTAAAATCGGTCAAAATCAATATTTTATTCTCCGCTTCCATATCCGAAAATTTTTTCAACGCAAATATATACTTTTTTTACGGTTTTCAAAAAAAAATTCAGTTTTTTTTAGAAAAACACTTACACCCTGAAACCCGTCACCAAAATATCGTCGTTCTGGTTTTCACCGCCTTTCCATTCAAGGAATTGTTTTTCAACGGCTTCACGCTGTTTGGTCATGTCAAATTTGTAGATTTTCAGAAGCATTTCCTCAAAAAAATCTATCCTGAACTCAGCCTTGTTTTTATGACCGAACTGTGAGCAATAACCGTCAGAGGCCATATAAATACAATCGCCGGGTTGAAGTTGCAGAAACTGAGCCTCATACGGGACGTCCTTTGAGAAAAGGTTTATGGCGTTTTTGGTTTGTTTCAACTGGAAAATCTGCTCCTCACGGATATAATACATCGGAATGTTAGAGCCTGAATATTCAAGCATTTTTGTATTTTTGTCAATGACAATAAGCGCAATGTCCATAGAGTCAGCCGAAATGTCGTTGCTGCCCGGATAAATCATATAAAGCAGAGACTTAACCCTCAGTTTCAACTGTTCAAGAATTTCCGAGGCAGAAATCTCGCCGTCAGAGACTATGTCGTGCAAAGCGTTAATACCGTAAAGGCTTAAAAACGAGCCTTTTATATCATGTCCTGAGCAGTCGGCAACCGCCAGCATCTCATAATCCTTGTTGTCGTAACACCAATAAAAGTCGCCGCTGACTATGTCCAACGGATTGTAATAAACAAATTTTTCCTTGAAAAACAATCCGAATTTGTCAATTTCCGGCAAAAGCATTTTTTGAATGTTGTAAGCGTAGGAAATATTGTCAGAGAGTTGAAGTTGCTGATACTTAATGGATTGAGCCTTTCTTGAAAGTTCCGCTTCAAGCCGCGAAATATCTTCCGAACTTTTGACGGTTTCTGCGGAAAGCCTCATGTTGTCGGTTGCGAGTTTTGAAAATTTGTACCTGAAATAAACAAACAAGCCAAGCCCCGCTCCTATCAGAAGAAACATCAACAACTTGATAATCAATGCCTGCGATTCAGCCTGCTGACGGTACGAAGTTGCCGAATCGCGGAATTTTGTAATTTCCCTTTCGGCAGTCACTTTTATGCTCTGCTGCTTCTGCGACAACAAATCCCAAAAAATGCTGTCGTTGTAAAGCGACTGGTTGTAATAGTTAAGAGCAGCGTCCTTATAGTTGCCGTTGGCATAAAAAATAGCACCCAAGGTATTGTAAGCCACTCTGATACGCAGTTTTGAACTCAAAAGTTTTCCGTATTTCAACGCTAAATTTCCGAAATAAAGCGCGGAATCGTAGTTTTTGGTTTCAAGATAAACGCCTGAAATCCTGGCAGACAAATCCGAGAGCAAATCATAGTTTTGGTTGTCGGGATCAAGCCCGAAACATTCAAGATAAATCTTTTTAGCCTTTTGAAGTTCATTTTTGCCGGCGTAGACATCGCCCAAATATTTTCTGACAGTGATTATCAGGGACAAAGACGCGCGGGTTTTTATTCTTATTTCAAGGGATTTTTTCAAATAATCCTCAGCCTCGACGTATTTTTTCTGACCGATATAAGAGCGTCCCAAATTAAGATAAACGTATGAAAGTATCGAAGAGTCAGCAAGTTGCCGTCCGATATTTAAAGCCTTGAAAAGGTTGTCCTGAGAAAGCGGATAATCGCCCTGATACAAAAGCAGATTGCCGATATTAATGTAGGCGTATGCCTCTTCGTCTTTAAGAGAATGTGTCTGGGCAATTTGCATTCCGAGTTGGTAATATTCCATCGCCTCTGCATAGTTTTCGAGATTCCGGTAACAAACGCCCGTATAACTGTACGCCTTGGCAAGTTCCATATAATTGGCAAACTGTTTTGCATAAATTCCCGCCTCGGTACTGTATTTTATCGCCGTACCGGGAGTCGTATTGCGCAAAAGCCACGCAATCTGATTGCCCAAATACATTTTTTGAGTATCGCTTGTGTTAGGCGATTCCATTTTTGCAATCATTTCCCTGATTTCAGGCGAATAATTCTGCGCCCTGGAATTAAAAAACACGGTCAAAAAAACCGTCAGTATCAAAAAATATTTCACTTTTTAAAGACTTTTAATTAAAAAAACTTAATGCAAATACTTTGCCTTAATTACTTCCAAAGTTTGTTAACTTCTTCGATGTAGTCAAGAATCTCCTGACTGCCGGATTTTTTCAGAGCCGAAGTTACAAAATATTTCGGAAGTTCCGCCCAAGTTTTTTTCATTTCCTTAAAATAATTTTCGATGTTCCGTTTTACGGCTCCCGCGCTCAACTTGTCAGCCTTTGTAAAAACCATCACAAACGGCAGAGAATTTTCCGCCATAAATTCCATAAACTCAACGTCCTTTTTCTGAGGCTCGTGCCTTACGTCAATTAAAACAAAGGTACACATCAGATTTTCACGCGAAAGAAAATATTTTATTGTAAATTTTTTCCAACTCTCCACCACTGAAAGATTCGGTTTTGCAAAACCGTAACCCGGAAGGTCAACGATATACCACTCATTGTTAATCAAAAAATGGTTGATTAACTGCGTTTTGCCGGGAGTTGAAGAAGTTTTGGCGAGGTCTTTTTTGCCTGTCAACATATTTATAAGCGACGACTTTCCGACGTTGCTCCTTCCTATAAAAGCGTATTCAGGCATAGTCTCAGGCGGACATTTTTTAACGTCCGTATTGCTGATAACAAATTCAGAGGATATGATTTTCATAATGTGATAGATTTTTAACGGCAAATATAACAATATTGAAACAAAAAACAAAATTTAATTTGTCTGTTTTCCGACAAACTGTCTGAAAAACCTCAACTGCTCCGGCAAAAGCAGGTTCCAGTATTCCTTGTTGTGTTTGCCGGGAGACTCCATGTAAAAAATTTTGATTCCTTCGGCGGTGCATTTTTGAGCGAAAGTCCTGTTGACTCCGATTAAAAAATCCTGAGAGCCGCAATTTATAATAAGCGGTTTTCCGGCTGCCTTGAATTTTTCAATGTTATTGACGGCTGAAAACCTGTCCCAGTTTTCGTTTGTCTTGTTTTTAACGCCGAGCACTTTTGTAAGGCTGCCCGTAACAGAGGACGAGCGCAAATCCACAACTCCGCTGATGCTGCCCGCCGCACGGAATTTTTCAGGCCGTAAAGAAAACAGATGAAGCGCGCCGTGTCCGCCCATGCTGAGTCCCGTTATAAAGAGCGATGCCGTATCAACGGGCAAAGTCCGAAAAATCTCCGGCAACAAATCCTCAAAGAAAAAGTCGGAATATCTGAGCCGCGGCCTTACAGGAGAATTGATGTACCACGACTCTTTGAAACCGTCGGGGCAAATCAAAATCATCTGAAACTCGTCGGAAAGTTTTTGCAAATCGCAGATTCTGCCCCACTGACGGAAACTGCCGTCGTAACCGTGAAGCAAAATTACAGCGGGAAGTTTTTTCAGACTGTCGTTTGAGGACGGCAGATAACAGTTTACCGTGTCAAACTGCGGAATGTAATTTTCGGTTTCAACAACAAACTGCCTTTGTGCAAAAGCCGGAAACGATAAAAACAATACTATTATAAAAGGCGCGAAAAATTTCATTTCAAGAGTTTTTTAAGTTCGTTTTCCAAAATGCTGACATTCTGATTGTTATAATTAAGTCTTTTTGCCTCTTCCAAAGCCAGCAAAGCCTCCCTATACATAGAAGTTTCGTAAAGCAAAACGGCTTTGTTGTAGAAAACCTCGCCGTCAGTTGCTTTTATTTTCAAAGCCTCGTCAATTTTTTTCAAAGCGGTCTGTTTGTCGCCCTTGTTATTATACGCGAAAGCCTGATAATAAGGAAATTGATATTCATTAGGATTGAATTTCAACGCCTCGTCCATACAATTTATAGCCTTATCATTTTCACCAGCGTTAAGATACAAAATACCTGCCTGTGTCCAAGCGTTAACATTTTCGGGGTTGACAATTACACTACAAAGAAGGTTGTCAACATCGACTTTTGTGTAATCCGTAAACTCAAAAAGATATGCAGGCTCTTTGTCTCCAAACTGCTTTACAAGTTTCAACGAATAAGGATACTTGTTGGTAAGATTTCTGAGCGAATAACGTATCGTCGTGATTGTCTTGCCGTTGAGTTCGTAAGGGTTGAGCCTCAGATTTGCCATGATAACGTGCGTCGCTTTTACGGAATCCAACAAATAATGCTGCATAGAGTCGGCATCTGCGCAGTAAAGTTTGTAAATACCGTAAAATTTTACGCGCTTTGTACCTTCGGAAGCCATCCATGACATTTGCGATTTACGACAGGCAACCACCGAACCCTCCGGAAGGTTTTCGCCCGCCCACTTGCTGGCTTTCATGTAGTTAGACCAGTCATCTGTATAAGTGGAATAAGAGCCGACCGAAAAATTGTCCGTCAAATCGAAATTGCCTTTTACAAAAGTCTGCCTCATGATTGCACAAAGGACAACAGCGGCAAAAATTTTGGAGACAAGAGAGTTTTTCCATTTCAATCCCTCGTTCAAACTGTAAAGCACAAGTCCCGCAATCATAGGAAAATAAATCATTATCAAACGCTCCTGATCCCAAAGTTTTTGAACCATTACAAAGGTAACCGCAACCATTACAACAACGTATCCGAAGACGGTAAAAAGTTTTTTGTTCTTTTTATAAATGTAAAAGCCGCAAAGCAGAAAAACCACGATTATAAAAACCGTCAGAAAAACGCTGTATTGTCTTGAATCATAATCCTTGAAACCGAAAAGTTTCATCAAATGTTTTGACAGATAAAGCGTGCAGTTGTCCCAAAACCTCTGAACAAAACCGCCGAAGGTTTCATAACCGCGCTGGGGCTTGTAAGGGTCAACAAGGAAGTTTGCGTCAAGTTGCTCCATAAAACTTACCGAGGCGGTATGCCATACGGTTTTTCTGTAAACGGAAACCAAAAGGTGAAAAACTGCCGTTGCGCCGAGAAAAACAAACGCTGGCTTTTTCTTTTTGTCAATTAAAAGGAGGACAAAAATCGCGGGGACAACAGCCACGGCGACGCTTCTTGTCTGAAAAGTAAGATACGCCAAAACCGCCAAAGCGGAATACGCAACAAAGATTTTTTTGCTGCCCGACTGCTGCCAAAGCGGTTCTTTGTCGCCAAAATCAAAATAAAGATAAAGCAGCAGAGACTGCATAAACATAAACATCGGCTCTGAATAAGTTGTTGAGGCATACAAAAGCAGCATCAGCGAAAAAGCCGAAAAGAGACTCATTACAAAAGCGGCAAAATAGTTTGCAGTTTTGGCAAAAAGTTTATACGTGAAGAAGACCGAAAACGTGTAAAACAGCACCGAAATCATTTTGAAAAGAATGATTTTGAAGCCGAAAATCAGGTAAAAAAACGACAAAAAAATCGGATAAAAAGGTCCGTGCCAATCAGGAAACGCCAAAGAGTTGGCAAATTTATACGCGCTTTCGAGATAAGTACTGTCGTCGCCGCCGACCGAAACATCGGGATTAAAAAGCAGCATTGACATCAAAAACGCCAAACCGATAACACCGAAAAGTAATTTTTGTGAATGTTTTTTACAAAAATCATCAGCCGTATTTTGCAGAGGCGGCTCACTTTTTTCGACAGTCTTATTTTTCGATTTAGAATTATATTTCATTTTTTTACAAAACACCTTATTTATATATACTACTTTGCAAAGTTATAAATTTTTTCATTCAAGACAAAAGTTTTTTTATATTATTTGACAAGTTTTCATAACAATTTGTATGTATAACAAAGCGTTTAAAAAGTTAAACAAAAGTAAGATTTTGTAGACACATTCAAAAATGGTCAAAAACTGACATTTTGTCAGTGAATTAATATTTAATTAACATTAGATTAATATTAAGAGCGGATAACAGGTTTTTGTACAGAATTTTCAATAACGCGGTGAGAATTTAACGGATTTTTATTCCTTCTATCATAAATCATTAAAGAAAATTTTAAAGAGTTATTAAATATGTATTATAAATGATTGATAATCAATGTGTTAAATGATTGTAATATAGGTTGAGTATCAATATATTAGAATAAGAGAGGGTTTATATAGCGAATACATATATGTACAGATGGGTTTGAGCCGCAATGATTGCGGTTCTCAACAACCAAAATACAAACAAAAATATACGCCTATGCTATTTTGTAAAATGCAGAAAATTATTTGTAACAACTAACCAATTCAATAATTAACAAATTGATTTACAAAATGTTTCACGTAAAAACAAATGTAACACACAGAAAATTTCCATCGGGAAAATCCGCAAGAACTCTGCATGGTTACATTTTTAAACTTTAAGAAGATTTTTAAAGAAGTTTACTTTTGACACGGAATTATTTTCGACCGACAGTAATATTTTTCAGAATTTACAAATGTAACATTGTAAATTATCTACGTTTACAAAATTATATTTGTAAACACACTATTTTATACGCTGATAAGCAAAAATCCAAGCCGAAAAACATTCCCGAAAAATACAAACATATAAAAATGTATTAAATCACAAAAATACATTATACATTACAATAAAATAAAGGCTGAAATTCTGTGTAAAAAGATAATATTTTTGTAACCATCTCATTCCCAATACTTTATATTATTTACTTGAAGTATTGATTAAAGAATTATACAGGTAAATGTTAAGAGAATATTAAACTCACTGACAAAAATCAGCGCAAAGGCTTGTAATGCATTAGAACCCAGTTAGTTATAAAAAAACATTTGAACGCACAATTTACAAAAAAGGCATTTTTTAAGGATTTCCTGTCAATTTTATATGACAAATACTATACCAAGCGACTAAATATCGAATTTTCTTTAATTTATATCATTCGGCAAGGAAAATCAGCGTCCGTTTGACAAAAGAAAACGTAAACTTTAATTAAAAAATGTAATTTTGCTTAATGGATTGAAAATCAGATATTTAAACATAATACAGCAGTGCTTAGTTCCAAATGTACAAACACTTAGTAAACAGGGTTAAAAGTAACCTTTTGGCAAAGATTTTGTAAATAATCTGGATTTTTTTGTGAATTTTAGTAAAGTTACAAATGTATACATGATAAAGTTTACAAAATTACATTTGTAATCATAAATAAATCCTGTTTACAGATTTACATTTGTAAACTTGTAAATTTTTGAAAAAAGTTTGCATTTTTGTCAAAAATAATTTGGCGGTGTCAAAAAAGTTATTTATATTTGTATACTCAAAAATTCAAACTTGTAAATTATATGAAAGATCGGATATTAAAAATTTTGGATAAGGAAAACATTTCCGCCGCAAAGTTTGCAGATGTATTAGGCGTTCAGCGTTCCAGTATATCACATATACTATCCGGCAGAAACAAACCAAGCCTTGATTTTGTTCAAAGGATTCTTCAAAAGTTTCCCGAAATAAACTCTGACTGGCTGTTGTTCGGCAAAGGCAACATTTACCGCAACGGCAGCGGACAATCGGAACAGCAGTCTCAGCAGGTTGCCACTACGACCGAAAAGCCGAAGGCTCAGCCGCAACAGCCTGAACCACAGCCACAACCACAACCTGCTAATCAGCAGCAGACCAAGCCCGCTCCCGCCCCGCCGCAGACAGAGGCTCAACCTGTTTACCAACAGCAGCCACAGCCGCAGGCACAGGCGCAACCCGTATTTCAACAGCCGCAACCTCAGCAGCCGCGTCCTGTTGACATATTGCAAACAAACCCCGACAGAATTATTGTGTTCTATTCCAACAATACATTCGCGTGGTACTCCCCAATGAACAACTCTCAACCACAACCCCAAGGCGTTTATCAATAGTTTACAGCATAACTCCCGGACTCTCATCCGGGAGTTTTACATTTGTCGCCCGAATTACAAAAATGAAAAGTCGAAATTTTCACTAACCGCGTCAAGTTTTTCTGTTACTTGATTTTTGTCTACTTTACTTATATAAATGATACGTATTGTATCTAAATTTAATGTATCTTTGATTTTTTGTCAATAGACAGTTGTAAATTATTAATATAACTAATTGATTATCAGTATTTTACATACATTTAACAAAATATGTTTTTTCATCAACCCTCTAAAAGCCGTCATAAAACACCCTGATTCAACGTGTTATATAACTGATTAATTTTCAGATAGTTACAAATAGTTTTGATACAAAAACATCTTAGCGAGATTTTGTTGTAAAAATTATTGTAATATATTAAATCAACAGATAAAAAGATTTTGAGTTATTGATTTTTCTGTAAGAGTACGTTTTTTCGCAATTTTGATGTCATAAAAAAGCCGTTCAAGTCAAAAAATCTGACAGAAAGTTTTATTTTATATTACATTATTCCGGAAATTTTCTTAACATGCTAATTCTTTGAAAGTAACAGACTGACAAAATGTCAGTATCAAGATTTGTAAAACTTTTAGACAGTAATAGTGATTTTTTTCAAACATTTTTATTATCTTTGCAAAAAATTTAATTATGTACAAGCATTTAATCAGACCATTTTTTTTCCTTTTCAATCCGGAAAAGATTCACAACTTTACGATGTGGGTTTTGAGATTCTACCAGACAATCAGAATCTTTAATCCGCTGTTCAGACTCCTTTATCAGGTAAAGGACAAAAAATTTGAACGCGAGGTCTTCGGCATCAAATTCCCCAACCCTATCGGACTTGCCGCCGGTCTCGACAAAGACGGTCAGGCGATTGATATGCTAGGAATGTTAGGGTTCGGATTTGTGGAAGTCGGAACCGTTACGCCCAAACCTCAGCCCGGAAACCCAAAGCCCAGACTTTTCCGCTTAAAACGCAACGAAGGTCTGATTAACCGCATGGGATTCAACAACAGCGGTGTTGAAGAATTGGTAAAAAAACTTAGACAAAAGTATACAAAAGTTGTAGTAGGCGGCAACATCGGAAAGAACAAAATCACGCCCAACGAAGATGCCGTCAGCGACTATATAAAAGATTTTCAAGCACTTCACGATTACGTGGATTACATCGCAATCAACATCTCCTCGCCCAACACGCCAAACTTGCGCGAACTTCAAAACAAAGAGCCGTTAAAGCAACTTTTAACAGCCTTAAAAAACGAGGACAAGAAGTTTGAAAAGTCTAAACCGATACTTTTGAAAATTGCGCCGGATTTGACGGATTCGCAGTTAGACGACATTGTTGAGATTGTTTCAGAGGTCGGAATCGACGGAATTATCGCCACAAACACCACCATCAGCCGCGAGGGAATCGACTATTCAAAAGAGGAAATAGAAAGTTTCGGAGCAGGCGGAATGAGCGGAAAACCGCTCAAAAAACGCAGCACGGAAGTTATCCGTTATCTTCATTCAAAACTCGGCGAAAAAACTCCGATTATCGGTGTCGGCGGCATTTCAAATGCGGAAGATGTCAGGGAAAAACTCGAAGCCGGAGCATCTCTCGTTGAAATTTTCACAAGTTTTATTTATAACGGACCGGCAAGCGTAAAGAAAATTTTGAAGAATTTATAAACAAAAAACGGCGAACTTTTTATGTCCGCCGTTTTTTGTTTGCAAAAAAATTTTGCCGTTGTTGTTATTTGTCTTATTTTTGCACGAACTCCTGATTTTTCAGTAAAATACGGAGTACAACTCCCGATTTTACAAGAAAATACGGAGTACAACTCCTGATTTTACAAGTTTTTAAAAAGTTAAAACAATGATTAACAGATATTTAACTTTAAACGACGCAAAAGAAGGTAGTGTTTTCCTTTTTGGAGCAAGACAAACAGGAAAAACAACACTTTTGCTGCAACTGTTTACCTAAAAGAGGAAATTAAAGCCGAGGCATTAGTCAGAAAAATCATTTAATCTAAAAAATGTACCGCGATTACGCTTCATATATAAAAGAAAAATTCGGAATGAGGGTGCAAAAAATCGCCCTGAATCCCGGTTTTAACTGCCCGAACCGCGACGGCAAAATCGGCATCGGAGGTTGTACGTATTGCAACAATCAGACTTTCAGCCCGTTTTACGGAAAGGCCTCCACTCCTATTCCGTTACAGTTGGAACAAGGAATCGCCTTCTTCTCTAAAAAATACAAATGCCAAAAATACATCGCTTATTTTCAATCCTACACCAACACTTACGCCGACATCGAAACGCTTGAAAATATTTATTATCAGGCACTTGAAAATCCAAACGTCATCGGCTTGACCGTTGCGACAAGACCCGACTGCATTGACGAAAATGTCTTGAAACTTTTACAAAAAATCAGCGAAAAATACTACACCGTTTTGGAACTCGGAGTGGAAAGTTGTTACGACAAAACGTTAAAGATGATTAACCGCGGACACACTTTTCTCCAAGCCGAAAACGCAATTAAAAAAGCCGCCGGTTACGGTCTTGAAATCTGCGCACACCTTATAATGTATCTTCCCGGCGAAACCGAAGAAATGATGCTCAAAACTGCGGACATCATGTCGGCACTGCCCGTAAAAATTCTAAAACTCCATCAACTTCAAATCATAAAAGGGACAAAAATGGAGCAGCAATTTAAAGAAAATCCCGAACTTTTTTCACTGCCGACGGCTGACGAATACGCAGATTTTGTCGTTAAATACATAAAACGGTCAAGACAGGATATGATTTTTGAAAGGTTTATCAGTGAATCGCCGATGGACATGGTTGTTGCGCCGAAATGGAACGGAATAAAAAATTATCAATTCACGCAAAAAATCATAGAAAAATTTTGCAGTTAGGAAAAATTGTTCTACTTTTGAACCGCAAAAAACATTCGCGGAAATAGCTCAAGTGGTAGAGTGTGGGCTTCCCAAGCCCAAGGTTGCGGGTTCGAGACCCGTTTTCCGCTCTTTTCTTTTTTACCTTTTTTAACAAAATTACAATTACACTAAAATGAAAAAATTTTTTATCACACTGACATTCGCTGTTTTGGCGGCTTGGTCTGTCGCACAAAAGCCTGTCAATCCGAATGTCTCAGAAGAAGCAAAAACGTTGCTTCAAAAACTTTACTCTCTTAACGGCAAACAAACTCTTGCCGGTCAGCACAACTACCCTCTTTACAGCGATATTCTTATCGAAAGAGTTCATAATCTGACAGATAAATATCCCGTTGTGGTCGGTCAAGATTTCGGTTACAGTGAACCCGGAACGTTAGACGGCATCAATTTCCGTCAAAGAATTGTGGACAACGCAATCAAGTGGCACAAAAAAGGCGCAATCATAACCCTTATGTGGCACGCCGTACCGCCAAATCACAAGGGAAACTTCACGATTTGGAAAGGCGAACACGGTATTCAGTCGAAACTTTCCGACAAGGAATGGAAAGACCTCTTTACAGAAGGCACCGAAATCAACAACAATTGGAAATCGCAGGTTGATGTTATCGCGTTTTATTTAAAACAACTTCAAGACGAAAAAGTTCCGGTGATTTTCCGCCCGTATCACGAAATGAACGGCGATTGGTTTTGGTGGGGGTATAACGAAGAAAACTACCGCAAACTCTATCAAATGCTTTACAAACGTCTGACCAATTATCACGAAATCAACAATTTACTTTGGGTTTTCAACGCTAACGAATTAGGCAGTTCAAACGTTAAACAATACGACGGCTTTTATCCGGGCGACGAATACGTTGATATTCTTGCGACAGATTTTTATTCTAGCGGTTACAAAGGAAAAGATTACGAACTTTTACAAAAACTCGGCAAAGGTAAACTCATTGCCATCGGCGAATGTGGAAAACTGCCGACAATAGAACTTTTAAAACAACAACCCAAATGGGCTTGGTTTATGTGTTGGAGCGAATTTCTCGAAACCGCTAACAACGATTGGGGCATCAGACACGACCTCTACCACTGCGACCAAGTTATGACTTTGGACGAATACACTAAATAAAAATAGTTTTTTTAAAATTTTATGGGGCTATAAAAGCCCCATTTTTTTATAATATTTATCACCAATTACTAAAAGTCATGAAAAAATTTAATCTCTTAACAATTGCAGCAGCCGCAATGCTGATGATTCAGTCGTGCGGCAACAATCCGACCACGCCGCAGCAAACTCCGGCTGAACAACTCCTCTCGCGCCTCGAAACATTGCGTCAGAAGGGCGTGATGTTTGGTCATCAGGACGACCCGATGTATGGCCTCACGTGGGCTTACGACAAGGATTCGAGCGACGTGAAGAATGTCTGTGGCGATTATCCCGCCGTAATGGGATTTGACCTCGGCGGCATCGAAATCGCCGACAAAGCCAACCTCGACAGCGTGCCGTTCACACGCATCACCGAAGAAATCAAAAACCATCATCGTCGCGGCGGCATCATTACAATCAGTTGGCATCCGCGCAACCCGCAGACCACAATTGAAGGCGGCGGACGTGCCGGTCAAAAATTCCCCGAAGGCACGGCGTGGGATGTTACCGACACGATGATTGTCCCCAAAATTCTGCCCGGTGGCTCGCTCAACGGCGTATTCAATACGTGGATGCAGCGCGTGAGCGACTTTCTAAAAACCCTCTCAGACGACAACGGCAACAAAATCCCCGTCATCTTCCGTCCGTGGCACGAAAATTCCGGCTCGTGGTTTTGGTGGGGCGAAAAATTCTGCACTCCCGACCAATACCGCGCTCTCTGGAATATGCTCCAAGACAAACTCAAAGCCGACGGTCACAACAATCTCGTTTGGTCGTATTCGCCCGGTATGGAGCCTAACCTCACCGAACAGCGTCTGCTCGTGCGTTATCCTGGCGACGACCGCACCGATATGATTGGTCTCGACGGTTATCAATGGACACCCGACGCAGAGGCAAGGCAAAAATTCATCGACCGTGGCCGTCAAAACCTCGAACTCCTCTGCAAGGTCGCCAAAGAGCGCAACCTCATCCCCGCCCTCACCGAATGTGGCTTGAAAAACCTCACCGAACCCACTTGGTGGACTTCTACGCTGATGCCCACAATCGACGGATTCCCAATCAGTTACCTGCTTGTATGGCGCAATTACAAGACAGAATGGTTTGGACCCGCACCCTCCAAACCCGACGCCGAATACTTCCGCGAATATTACAAGTCAGACAAGTCGCTGTTTGTAAGCGATATAAAGTAGTTATTTAATTTTACCACGGAAAACACTGAAAACGCGGAATTGTTTTCCATAAAATTAATCATAAAATACAAATATTTTTTGATTAACAGAAAACACGGACTAAATTACAGAAAACACTGAATTATAACATGATAAATCTAATTCTGTGCTTTCTGTTTTATACAAATAACTTGTTATTTGGTATAAACTTTATATCAGCCATTTCCGTGTCATCCGTGTGTTCCGTGGTTCAAATAAAAACATCATAATACAATGGAAAAAGTCATCATATTAATATTTGCGATGTTGATGGCGGGGATTTGTGAGGCGCAGTTCCCGAAAATTTCCGAAACGCCAATCTATGGATATTTCCCGCTGTCAACAACAAAAGGCATCACAGAAATCTGTTACAGCGACAACGATTTTGAAGTTGTGAAGATTGCCGCAAACTTGTTGTCGTCTGACATAGAGAGCATTACGGGAAGGCGACCCGTGAGAGTAAACACACCGAAAAACCCCGCAATCGTCGTTGGAACGCTCGGCAAAAACCCTGTGCTCGACAAACTCATCAAAAAATACAGCCTCGACACAGAGTCGATAGCCGGCAAATGGGAATCGTTCATAATTACAAGAGTGTTTTTAAATAAGAAAACACCGCTTTTGCTCGTCATTGGCAGCGACCGTCGCGGCACTGCGTATGGTTTGATGTCGATAAGCGAGGCAATCGGTGTGTCGCCGTGGTATTGGTGGGCAGATGTCAACCCACAGAAAAAGAACGAGTTGTACATCGAAAATCGCTATTACGTTCAGAAAAGTCCGTCGGTGCAATATCGTGGAATTTTCATCAACGACGAGAGGTTTGGCGGCTGGGCGCGTTGGGCTGAGCAAACGTTTGATAAGGAGAGCGGCAAGGTGGGTCCCAAAACTTACCAAAAGGTTTTTGAATTGCTTCTCCGCCTCAAAGCCAATTACTTATGGCCTGCAATGCACCCCGGCACACAGGCTTTCAACGGCGACCCAGAGAACGCCCGACTTGCCGACGATTACGCTATCGTAATGGGCACGTCGCACTGCGAACAGATGTTGCGCAACAACGAGGACGAATGGAAGGCGGTCAATCAACGCGCCAAAGAACGCGGCGAGAAGGGTTTGGGCGATTTCAATTACGTGACCAACCGCGCCACGATGCAGAAATATTGGGAAGACCGCGTGAAGACCAACGGCAAGTACGAAAATACTTATACTCTGGGACTTCGCGGCATCCACGATTATCCAATGGAAGGCGCAAACTCCACCGAAGAGCGCGTCGCGATAATGCAACAAGCCATCAACGACCAACGCGATATGCTCCGCCGCAACATTCGCCGACCGATTGAGGAGATTCCGCAGGTGCTCTGCACTTACGAGGAAGTTTTGGACGCTTACCACAACGGTCTCAAAGTTCCCGACGATGTAACTCTCTTATGGTCAGATGATAAGCACGGATATTGCCGCAATCTTTGCAACCCCGACGAACAAAAACGCAAAGGCGGCGCGGGCATTTATTATCACCTATCGTACCACGGCGACCCTGCAAGTTGGATTTGGCTAAGTCCGTTGTCGCCGTCGTTCCTAAGTACCGAACTTACAAAGGCTTACACGTTTGGTGCTCGTAAGATTTGGGTGTTCAATGTTGGCGACATCAAGCCCGCCGAAAAGGAAATTTCGTTTGTAATGGATTTGGCTTGGAATCTCGACAAATGGAACCCCTCAAACGCCCACAATTACATTAAATATTGGGCTGAAAAAACATTCGGATGTGCTGTGGCTCAGGACATTGCGTACTTGATGGAGCGTTATTATAAATTGCAGGCGGGCGGCAAGGATGCCCACGTTTGGTTTGTGGATTATGACGAGGAGGAACTCGCGGCTCGTCTGCGTGAAGCGCGTTCATTGAGCATTGAGGCAGAATTGTTGGCGGAGCGGATTCCCGAACGTCTGCAAA
>JAFXUC010000079.1 GCA_017535325.1 Bacteroidales bacterium
ATTTTCTATTTTCAATTCATAAACATATTTTCTCAAAAATACAATCGGCAAAATTAATGTACCGATGAATGGTATTGAATTTATAAAAATAAAAGTCCAAAATCCTGTTTCCTTGTTCAAGGCTATGAAAAAGTTAATAACAGCCACATAACAAAGAAATATTAGATTTGTTCGTGAAAACAATGCTTTTATATATCTCTTAGAAAATGATATTTTGGGTAGTGAAAAACTCATTGCTGTGTGTAAGGAATTACAAATGAATTTATTACATTCAAGACGTTATCCAAATGATCTATTTCATTTAAATCTACAACATTTATTGTAATTATGCTTTCTGCTTGTGCTAATCTCACTGCTATTGTCTTTTTGGTGATTTCATTATCAACATTTGCTATCACAACAAGCCCGATAGTTGCATTGAGATAACCATTTGGTATTTTATCGAGTAAATATTTGCTTTTATCTGTGGCTTTTATAACAATCGAAACTGTATTACTTGCGATGCTATAACTTGACGATATTATCGTAAAACATTGTTGTAAAATGCGCCAAGTTGTGTTCGTATACCCAGCACGCGCCGTGCCTATTATCGCAATTATTGCTGCAAGAATTGCAAATGTCGGCATTGCATATTTTTTCAATTCATTCCAAAGCATATAACCGATTTCGTCTAAATCCTTTTTTAAACTATTCGTCGGAATATAATCCAAAGGTAATTCATACCATTTTTTATCATTCGGAAATTTTACATAATAAGCATAGCCGTGTTCATTATCGCAAGGCGAAATCAAATATTTTACATTGTTCTTTAACAAAAGCAAAACGCAGTTGTTTTTGTAATACGCATCATCAAAAACAAAATGTGCTTTGTATGTTAAAAGTTTTCTGCCACGGTATACTTTCGGAGTTTTTTCATATTTCCAATATCCCGTAACAGTTTTCAGATAGTTTTCTTGCGGTGGATTGTTTTGTGTAGAGGCGTAAAAATTTTGTGTTTTTATAAAAATTTCTTCGCTAACTTTTCGATATTTTATTGCGCCGACTGCTGCACCTATTGCAGCACCGCCAATTGAAAACGCTAACAAATTTGAAAAAAGTTTGTTGTCTTTCGATACAGCCGTTTTACAAAGTCCTAAAAGCAGACCTAATTGCGCATATTGTTTTATTTCGCCCGTTATGGCATCTTGCCTTTCTATAACTTGGGGCATTTCCCTAAGTCTGATTGCGTTGTTTACTTTTGTCTGTAACATTATTTTTTTGAATTTAATTAATAAATTTATTGATATATGTTAAAAATCTATCCAATCATTGTGCCAATACGATTTTTATGACAATATGTCAGAAAATTGGCAGGAATAACAAAATTTTGTCAGTGTCAAAGTGTCAGTTTACATTCTTTTCCAGTCAATTTGCTTGAAATATTGTTGTCTTTTACAAATTACGAATGTTTTGCTTCCAATTCTTTTGCCAAATCCTGAGATGATTTCGGCGGCGACAAGAGCATTGCTCTCACTTCGGGATTCTTTATAACTCTCAAAAAGTCTTTTACCGAAGTCCAAATTTATAGGTTCACGGGATTTTACATTGAGTTTTATATTTTTCATTACTTCATCGGCGGTTTCATCGCCAACCCAAGCCCCCCAAAACTTATCCAACATTCGGGCTGTATAGTCGTCGGGCTTTTTTCGGGTTCTTCTGTTGTGGTATCTTCCAAAACAGAAGTCGTGAGTTTTGCCGCCAAACCCAATTTTACGTTTTCAGGTATGAACTGCAAAAATTTCCAATAGAAATTAATTGCAGACAAATCCGTTTTAGATAATGCTTCCATATTGTGTATTTTTTAACATATCGCAAACGGCGTTTTTGAGTGGCTAATAAAACAAATAAAGCCGTGATTTTCACGGCTTTATTAATTGAGTAGGAAATTTAAATTTTTCTTTGTCGGAGTGAAGAGACTCGAACTCTTGACCTCTACGTCCCGAACGTAGCACGCTACCAACTGCGCTACACCCCGATTGTGCTGTCTTCATCTCTGAATTGCGGTGCAAAGGTAAAACGAATTTTTTAATCCTCCAAATTTTTTTTTATTTTTTATCTGAAAAAATATTATTTTTCTATGTATTCCTTTGATTCATAACATTTTAATAAAAAAAACTTTTTTTTGTTTAAAAAAATTCAATTTTCTTTGATTTATATGAAAAAAAATTTCTAAATTTAACCTCGACTAAAATTGCTAAATGTAACGATTTTGTAAGTAATGAACAAACTTTTGAATATCAAATGTTTAACGGCTACTTTGGCTGTGTTTTTCGCCCTTTGTGGTTGTAACAACTCCGGCAATTCCAACGTTAAAAACGCGGAATCAGACCAAAATCAGGTCGCTGCCGGTACTCAAAACCAACAAAATGACGGTCAGGAAAACCCGTCTGAACAGGTCATTCAAAAACAAGAGGAACTAAAAGAAGACCCCGAAGCCGAACCCGTAGCCGCAGAAGAAGTAATGGAAGCGTATTCTTGCCCGTCGGAACTGAAATTTTGTCCGCAAAGCAGCGAATACTTGTACGAAAAATTTTACCCTATCGGCTGGTCAAAAAACGGTCTGTTCGCTTATATAATAGAACCCGTTGACGAGGCAGCTGGTCAGTATTTCTTCAAATTCGTTATCAAAAATATGATTAACGACAAAGAAGTATGGTCTTGGTCGCCCGATGACGAACCCGAAAAAGGCAATGTAAGACAAATGTGGAAGGATTACGGAATCACTTTCACCGGCAAACTCAGCGAATACAAAATCATTCAACAAAAAAACATCAAACTCTTAGGTAGCGAATTTTCTTACAAGGACAAAAAGTTTAAAGTTACCATCGAAAACAAAATGGAAACTAACGAAGATTTTGGTTTCGATGTGGTAAAGTCAACTAATATTTTTATAAAATGCCCGGAACTCGGAACGAAAAAAATTCATTCCTACACCGAAAACGAATATAATTTATGTGTCGGAAAAATCGTTCAGGGCGTTTTGCTGAGCCCGTTTGAAGACAGAGTTGCCGTACTCGTTAAAACAGAAAGGTGCGGTTACGAAGGTCCTCCTAACGTAGTGGAAGAGTTTCTCGTAGGTTCTAACCTCGTGGAATCTTTCAAAAAATAGGCTTAGAAAAATTATAGATTATCAGGAAATTAATAATATATCGCGAAAATGTTACAAATAAAGGATTATTTGGTTAGCGGAGACAATGTCAGAAAAATGGTAAATTGTACCAAGACAAGCGGAGAGTTCGACAAGAATTATCCCGACACCATTGTAATCCACTATACCGCAGGCCCTTACCAGTCATCACTCAACACTTTGGTAAATCCCAAGGTAAAAGCCTCCGCCCATGTACTTATCGACAGGGACGGAAGTATTACTCAGTTAATCCCGTTTAACGAAATAGCATGGCACGCCGGCGAAAGTTCATACGGCGGAAGAAACGGTTTCAACAAATACTCTATCGGTATCGAAATCGTCAATTCCGGACCTTTGACCAAAAGCGGTAACGTTTACCGTTCGTGGTTTGGCGCGGCTTACAATCCGAGCGATGTAGTAGAGGCTATTCACAGAAACCAGTCTACGGCAAAATATTGGCACGTATACACCGCAGAACAAATCGAAACTGTACGTCAACTTTGTGCCGAACTGATTGAGGCTTACCCGAATATCAAAAACATTCTCGGACATGAAGAAATTTCTCCGGGCAGAAAAACCGATCCGGGTCCCGCATTTCCGCTTGATAGATTGCGAGAACAACTTCTCGGCTCTGACCGTAAGTCTAACGGTGCTGCCGAAATGCCTGAGACAGGTCGCGTGGCCGCTAAGACCCTTAACATCAGGTACACACCTGATTCGGAAGGACAACTCGTGGCTCAACCCCTTGAAAGAGGCAAAATGGTGTCAATCGTTGACGAGAAAAACGGCTGGTACAAAGTCCGCACAACTATCGAAGGCTGGGTATTCGGCAAATATATTGACGTTAACTAAAAAAATTACAATATGAAAAAGTGGATAATAATTATCGTTGTAGTACTTGTAGCGCTGATTGCGATAGGTATTTTTTACGAAGCGGGTTATCTGCACTTTAAATCATCGACACTTTCGGCTCTTGTTGCAGCCCTTGCTTGTCCGTATATGTTCATTAAAAACAAACTTTTCAACCGTAACAGCCCCGAAAGCGTTAACGATATTATCAATAGGGCAAAAGACGGTCTGATAAACGATGAAGAACACCGCACGGAATACGATGCACAAGTATCTGCAAAAGAGCAGGAAATCAATGAGTTGAAGGCGCAAGTTAATCATCTCACAACTCAGATTCAGAATAAAACCGCCGAAGAAGAAGCGGTTCATACTGCGGTCAGAGAAATGAGTTCCGACGAAATTTCACGCGAATTTGAAAAACTATATTACGCCAATGAAAAAGATGATTAAAATACGTTTTATATTGGTGTTGGTTTTAGCAGTCTTTTCTGCTGCTGACATTTCGGCGCAAATCACTCTGACAAGCGTAAAACCCGGTCAAGAATTGGAACTTAAACCTACCGACGACACGCTTTGGGTTATGAATGACGCAAGAATGAGGTCTGTTATTGAGACAGGCAGACTTTATAGGATTTCAAAAGAAACCAATGAACTGCTTTCTCAAAAATGCGATACGCTTCAAGAGGTTGTCAATCAGCAGGATTCGCTGATTTCGATTCTCAAAAGCGACCGCGACTATTACGTTACCGAACTTAAAACTTCAAGGGAGGACGTTTTAACAGCAGGAAAAATGGCAAAAAAATATCGCCGCAGAGCAAGACTCGCAACTTTCGGTATCGGAGTTGGAGCGGCTTTGGGGGTTGCAGTCGGATATTTTTTGTTTAAGGATTGAAGAAATTAAATTAGAGTAATAAACATAAAAATCTCAAAAAAAATCATGGAAGATCAATACATGGAAATTGTTCCGTATTTTAAGGAACACATGACGGAATACTATTTCAGTATTTACATGCCGGTAATGATTTGGATGATTATTTCGGTGGTTTTCATCGTGATAATGTTCCGAAAATACACTTTCGGCGATTGGACGGTTGACAATCCCAATCCTTGCGACGGCGAAACATTCAATATGCCCCGCGGTACAATTCGTGGAGTTTTAACAATGTCGCTTTTGTTCATAACCGTCGTAATTGAATTGGCGAACGCAAGAATCGTCGGCTTTGAGCAGGAGTTCCCTGAATTTATGGCGGCGTTCCAAATGATGGTTGCTTTCTACTTCGGCGCAAAAGTTATGCACCATATCAACAGCGTTGATAAGAGCAAAACCAAATCTCTTGCAGAGGCTGCTACGCAAACCACTTTTACGCAGACTTCGTCGTCTACAACCACAACAACTTCTTACAACGAAAGTGGTGTACAGACTTACGACAACTCTTATTTCGAGGAGGAAGGAGCGGCAGGTTAAAAACCGCTTTCCTTTTCAAATGATAGTTTTTTACCCGTAACAGGGTGAGTAAAAACGATTTGTCCGGCATGAAGATACATTCTTCTGCCGGATTTTTTTCCATATAATTCGTCGCCTTTTATCGGAGCATTAAGCCCTTGACAATGAGCAGAATGAACCCTTAATTGGTGTGTCCGTCCCGTTTCGGGGAAAAATTTTATCCATGTTTCACCGTTTTCTATTTTTATGACTTCATAAAACGTAACTGCCTCTTTTCCGCTCAGAAAATCAACTTTTTGTCTTGGTCTGTCAAAAAAATCTGTGATTAGTGGCAGAGATATTTTTCCGCATTTTTCTTTAACCTCGCCTTCCAAAATTGCAAAATACGTTTTCTTAATTTTGTGTTCAAAAAACTGCCGCTGAATGTCCACAAAAATCTGCTTGTTTTTTGCGACAATCATCAGTCCGGAAGTCATCAAATCCAAACGGTGACAAATCATTAATTCGGTTTTGTCGGGAAATTTTTCGCGCATTGCTGACAAAACCGACCTTTGATTTTGCTTGTCAGGACAACTGAGCATACCTTCGGGCTTAAACACAACGCTCAAAAATTCATCATCGTAAATGATTTCGATTTGCTTTTCGGGAAGGTTTTCGAGCGGATTTTTTTCCAAAACCAAGCCCTCTAACATAAAATTCAATATCGGTTTGCATTTGGAATTGCACGCGGGATAAAAATTCAAATGTTTTCTGATTTCGCCCTTTGGGGATTTTCCGTACCAAAATTCCGCAATTTTCAGCGGGTTATAACCATTGAGAAATGCGTGTTGAAGAAGTTTCGGCGCACAACATTCGCCCGCTCCGGCAGGCGGTAAAGACGGAAAAATTTCCAAAAGCGACTTTTTTTCTCCTTTGAAATTCAGCATTTCAAACTTTGAAAACAACCAATTTTGGAGCGCGTCAGATTTTTGTTTGCGTAGGATTTTTAAATTTTCATAAACGTCAAGATTATTTTCCAAAGCGGTTAACTCCTTAGAAAATTTTTCTTTCATACGTTTTAATTCTGCCTTTTGAAACTGACTCTCTTTTTGAAGTTTTTCCAAATCTGCCGAGTGGCTTTTGCGCTGAAAATCACGTTTTTGTTTTTCTTCATGCATAAAAAACTTGTACTCTGAAATTGATTTTTCGGCATTGAATTTTTGTCGGGAAATTTCCTCCAAAAGCGAAGAATATTCTATAGAATTTAGTTTTTCTGAAATTTTCGTAATTTTCTTTTCTTCGGTTTTGAAATAACCGTTTTCGTCTAAATAGTCAAAAACCGCCGGCACAAAAAAAGCGTGGTTTTCTTTTCCGCAAATCTGTCCCGAATATGCCGCAAGAAAACCTAATTCACCGTCTTTTTCAACGATTAAAACACCGAACATTTTGCCCGATGATATTTCGTCTTTGAATTGCTCGTCTTCCAAACTGTCAATGTGTTTTAAGACCTCGTTTTGAGCCTTAATACACAGATTTTCAGGCTGATAATAAAACGGATTATTGAAAGGCGGTTCGGGCACTTTTTCCGATGATGAAAAAATATGAAATTTTTTATCTTTCATTAATATTTTTTGCACAAAATTAGTATTTTTTTCTGATAATTGCATTTTTTTTAGTAGATTTGCACACTGAATTTCTTTAAAAACTGTAAATCTAAAAAAACTATGCGAAAATTATTTTTGGCATTATCATTTTTGACATTCGCCTTTTCCTCAGTAGCGCAACAGGCGGAGGTTTATTGCTTTGCGCCGGGGACAAAAATTGCCGTTTCAGAAACCGCCGTCAAAAATGTAGAAGAAATAAAAAAAGGTGATAAGATTTTATGTGTCAACACCTTAACACGCGAAAAAACTATTGCGGCGGTAGAAAAAACCGCATCTGCAAAACGCAAAAATTTGGTAACATATACTTTTGAGGACGGCAGTTCGATAACTGCAACCGACGACCATCCTTTTATGACACAAAAGGGCTGGTCGTCGCTTAATCCCTCAAAAACAGCAAGTTACAAAGGCTACGAAATCGTCTCAAAAATTGAGACGGGCGACACATTTTTGACTGTCAAAGGCAAGAAAAAACTCGTTTCCACGAGTCTTTCCTCTAAGTCAAGAACTACTTATACGATTGTAAAACTTTCTTTCGGCGACGCTTTTTATGCCAACGGCATTCTCTCGGGCACCGAAAGTTTATAATTATAGTGTAAATTTAAATACAAATTATTAATGAAAAAAACGGTTTTAACATTGGGGTTGGCGTTTTGGACGGCTTTGTCTATGGCACAACCACCTCAAAATCAGGGCGGAAGGCCGCCCGTTCCAAACGGAGATTCAGTACGCCCTATGCAAGGACTTTTCGGGCCTTTAACTAAGCGCATTCAAATTCATGGCTATATGCAAGGCGGTTATGACTGGAAAAACGAAGACGAAATTAACTCTAACACCTTTAAATTTCGTCGTACAATCGTTGTGGCTTTTGCGCAAATTACTGACCGTTGGAGTTTCTTTTTTCAGCACGATTTTAATTCGGAAGTTCAGGAGTTTTACACGGATTTTCGTGTTACCAAGGATAAAGGTCTGAATGTCAGAATCGGTCAGATGAAAAACTCTTTCTGCCTTGAAAATCCGTATAGTCCTTCCTCGTTGGAACTTGTGGAAGTAACCTCTCAGGCAACGACTTTTTTGGCAGGAACCGTTGACCCTCTTTATGCAAATAAAGTGATGTACGGTCGCGACCAAGGTTTGATACTTTTCGGTGAACTCTTTCATAGTCATTTCAAATACGAACTCGGCGTAATGAACGGTCAAGGAATCAACATCAACGACAAAAACAATAAAAAAGATTTGTTGGCGAAGTTGGAATATGCTCCGATGCCGACTTTGAGGTTTGTTGCTTCGGGTCAAAAAGGCAAAGGCGTGGCTGCGGATTATTGTTGGGTAAACCCGTCCGCCGATTTTATTTCGCCTTATAATAAGACGATAAAAGCAGGAGAGGAGTATCAGAGAGACCGTTGGAGTTTTGGCGCAGAATATAAAAGTTTCTTGACGACACCGACCTCCGACTGGACAAAACGACCGCTTTCTTTCCGTGCTGAAATTATGGGCGGCAAAGATGGCGACGTAGAATCATTAGGCGGCTATGCAACGGCAACAATTCCGCTTTTCGCGACCGTTGACGCAGTTGCAAGTTACGATTTTATGAACTACAACAAAACCGATGATATCAAATGTACAAAATTGATTTTCGGCTTGCAATATTGGTTTTACAAAAATTGTAGGGTTCAACTTCAATACACCCGCAGTAATTGGGAAAATATGCAAACCGGTGCTGTCGTAGTGCCGAATCCTATGGGACCACCGACTATTACGCCGATTTATAAACCAGATTTTGATATGATTCAATTGCAGTTGCAAGTAGGATTTTAAAGATAAAAAGACACAAACACAAATAAAATGACAATAGAAGAAAGTTTAACACAGACGGTTGTTAATGCGGTTAAAACACTGTATGACAAAGATTTAAATGATAACTTAGTTCAGATTCAGAAGACCAAAAAAGAGTTTGAAGGCGATTTGACGGTGGTAGTTTTCCCGATTTTGAAACTTTCGGGCAAAAAACCGGAAGATACGGCGCAGGATTTAGGAAATTTTGTTTCGCAAAACTGGGCGGAATGTAAAAATTTCAACGTCGTAAAAGGCTTTTTGAACATTTCGTTGAAACACGCTGTTATTACCGAAATGCTTTTAAACATCAATGCTGACGAAAACTATGGTTTTGAGGCTGTTACGGAAAAATCTAAAAAGATTGTCGTAGAATTTTCGTCGCCGAACACCAACAAACCGCTTCACCTCGGACATTTAAGAAATAATTTCTTGGGCGATTCGATTTCAAAAATTTTGAAAGCGGGCGGCAACAACGTTATCAAAGTTAACCTCGTG
>JAFXUC010000008.1 GCA_017535325.1 Bacteroidales bacterium
CAAAGTTGAAATCATCGAAACGCCTGAAATTCAGGGAGCGTTGAGTGATTTCAAAGATTACATTTGTACACAAACTTTGACAAAAGTTTTAGAAAAAGTTACTTCGTTGGAGGGTGAAAATATTCAGGATTTAGACCTCGACGAAACTGTTAAAACAAAAGTCAAAATTACGAAATTATAATTTTTAGTACGATTTTTGCTGATAGATTTTAAAGGCTTGAAGATACGGTTTCAAGTCTTCAAGCCTTTATTTTAATAATGACTCTAAAAGTCTGATTATTAACTATAAACACTTACGACTAATTTTTTTAATTTAATAAAGATATGATGAAAGAGATGGAAACTAAAAAAAGATATTCCGATGAGGAATTGGAAGAATTTAAGAGTCTGATTTTAGAAAAACTTGAAAAGGCAAAAAGCACTTACGACGAATACAGCCGTCAACTCAAAGATACCGACGGCAACGCGGTGATTTCCAACACCTCCGACCCGGAAGACGGTCAGCAAAATCAGGCTACGGAAAGTGCTTCGATTATGGCTTCGCGTACCGAAAAGTACATAAAAAATCTTGAAAACGCCTTAATCCGTATCGAAAACAAAACTTACGGTGTAGACCGCATAACCGGCGAACTCATACCGAAAGAGCGTCTTAAAGCCGTTCCGCACGCAACACTGACTGTTGACAGCAAAAACAATCAGAATAAATAATTTTTTTTGTAAAATACGGAAATTATTTTTACCTTTGCACTCGAAGTTTTTAACATAAAATATTATAAAATTAAATGGCAACAACAGCAGATTTAAAAAACGGCTTGTGCATCAATTTCAACCACGATATTTACACGGTTGTAAGTTTCCAACACGTAAAACCGGGTAAAGGTCCGGCTTTCGTACGTACCCGTCTCAAAAGCCTTACTAACGGAAGGGTTTTGGAAAATACGTTTTCTTCGGGACACGAAATCGAAATTACGAAAATCATTCGCCGTCCTTATCAGTTTCTTTACAAAGAAGGCGAGGACTTCGTTTTCATGCAGCAGGAGACTTTCGAGCAGATCACCGTTCCTTTGAGCCATATCGAAAATCCCGACCTTTATCTTGACGGTCAGGAAGTTGATATTGTTATTCAGGAGGAGACAGATACAGTTTTGACGGTTGAACTTCCGCCTTTTGTGGTTATGGAGGTTACTTATACCGAGCCCGGCGTAAAAGGCAACACGGCAACCAACGCTACAAAACCCGCTACGGTGGAGTCAGGCGCAGAAATCCGCGTTCCCTTGTTTGTAAACCAGGGCGACAGAATCAAAATCGACACTCGCGACCGCTCATACGTTGAAAGAGCGAACTAAGATTTTTTTAAGAATGTTTTTTTTCATAACGGGGTTGTTTAGATTATTTTAAGCAGCCCCTTTCAACCTTTTAAAAAAAGTACAGAATCATTATGGCAAAGAACCTGACGGCGGCAGACAAACTGAACATATTGTTGTGGGTGATGAAGGATATTACCAACAACTTGTCGAAAGAAGGGCTTCTTGAGTCTTTCAAGCAGATTCTGTATGAAAATCTCAACCTTCACAAACTTCTTCTTTTCGTAAAACACGGCAGCACTTGGAGCATTGAAATAAAATCCTACGATTTCGATTATCACGGAATCAACGTTTCGGAAGACCTTTGTGAAATCAAATCCATTACTTTTATTGATTCTGAGGATACGCCTTTCAAGGATTTCGACTTTATTATCCCGATTATAAAGGAAGACGAGCCGATTGCATACGTTGTTGTAGGCGACTCAGGCGGTGAGGAAGAGGGTATTGCCTCGTCAATCCGCAATCTGCATTTTGTCCAGACACTTACGATGATAATCGTCTCGACGATTGAAAACCGCAGAATGCAGGAGATGAAAAAGGAAATGGAATACGCTTCAAGGATTCAGACGTTTTTGTTTCCTGAAAAACATATTTTGAAAAATGACAATCGCTTGGCTTTGAGCGCGTTTTATTTGTCGCATTATCAAGTAGGCGGCGATTTCTACGATTACGCTTACACAAATCCCGACTCTAAGGACGAAATTTATTTCTGTATTGCCGACGTTACGGGCAAAGGCATTTCGGCGGCAATGGTGATGAGCAATTTTCAGGCGAGCCTTCAAGCACTTATAGGCAGAATTGAGTATCTGCCGGATTTGATAAGGGAACTCAACAGAATTGTCATCAAAAATTCAAACTACGAAAAATTCATAACCGTATTTTTGGCGCGTTATAATTTTTCAACACACGAACTCAGATACGTCAACGCCGGACACAACCCGCCGGTGATGTATAATTTCAAGACCAAAGAAAAGCAGTTTCTTACTGTCGGCGGTCAGGGTGTAGGCATGATTGACGACCCTGCTCTTAAAGAGGGTATTCTTACCCTTGGTTCGGATACAAGAATTTTGTGTTATACCGACGGCGTTTGTGAAATCGAAAAAGACGGCGAAGAATATTACGGACAAAGGGTTATTGAAAACAGGGCGGTTATGGAAGGCGACGTAAGCGATGCGGTTTCTTTGATTATTTCGGATTTGAATATCAACAGAGACAACGACACTCTCGCTGACGATGCAACTCTTTTAGGCATAGACTTTTATGTCCGGTAAAGGGAAAACAACGTTTTTTTTAAAAAATATTGCCTGCCATGTCGAACGCTTTTATAAATATCGACTATAACGATGTGGAAAATCTCCATATAAAACTCAGAACCTTGGTGATGAAGGGTCTTGATGTTTTTGCGGCGTTTTTTATTTTGTTGTTGTCGCTGTTTGACGTGATTAATACGGGCATCAATTTTACAACGGTTTTTGAGTTCTGTTCCATAGCTGCGTTTGTGGCTTTGAGTTTGATAGTTAACAGGTTTAATTACAAGAGGTTGTCCATTGTTAATATAATTGCCGCTTTAATAATTTTTTGTGTCTTCAACTATTGCAATCCCAAGAACGAGGCGGTTATGCTGCTCTCGTTGGTGTTTTTCCCTTTGATAACTTCTGTTTTGAGAAGGTTTTATTCCTTTGTTTTCGGCTCGGCTTTTTTGGCGGCGGTTTTGTTTTTGTATTTCAGGGGCGTTTCTGACAGCGAATATGCTGTCGCTCTGCCGTTTATGATAGGTTATATGTGTGTGTCGTATTTGTTTATCGGTGCGGCGATGCTGTTCAAATATGTCATCAGGGATATGGCTGACAGTTTTGCCGGAGAAAAAAAATCCATCAAAAAAGCAATTGACGACAAGGACGACTTTTTCAAAAAATACTCACACAATGTCCGCACTTCGCTTAGCAATATTATCGGAATTGTTACCGTGCTTTCAAAAGAGGTTTCCGAGACTCAGAAAAAGTTTTTGGATACGATTACGGCGTCTGTAAAAAATATCGTCGGCGTTATGCAACTGATGTTTGCGCAGTCCGACGAGGTTAATTCCAGCGACGAAAAAACTGAAAAAGAAGTTTGCGACTTGGAGGATTTGATATTAACGAGCGCGGAATTTTCGTTCGGCGTTGCGGTAAAAATCACCGCAGAAAAGTCCTTGCCGCTTTTTAATGCTGACACGGTGGCGATACGGCGGATTTTTATGAGCATTTTCGACTTTTTCAAACGCAGTTCTTACGGCAAAAACTCTGTCAGCATTTCCGTCAACATCGGCAAAGTGGAAATTCCGCCCGTGCCGGTGAAATACCGTTTTGAAGTTGCGGCTGAGGATGCTGTCTTGTTTCTTGACGATAATACGAGGGGCTATTTGGAACTTTGTGAAAGGCTTGTAAAAGCCCTCGGCGGAAACATGAAATGCAATTTCACCGACGAGAAGTCGTTTGTGTATTTCAATATCTGTCTTGACGAGGTGGAAGGCGGTCTGTCTCAAAAGAAATTTGTCTCGCACGGCGGTTTTTACGTTTCGTCAAAAGTGAAAAAACTCTCTCAGGCAAACATTCTGATTTGCGAGGACAATCCTATAAACCAGAAAGTCATGATGCTGTCTTTGGAAAAATACGTCGGCGGGGTAGACGTCGCCTTCAACGGCAAGGAATGTCTGAGGCTTGTCAACCAAAAACAGTATGACGTTATTTTGATGGATATTCAAATGCCCGTTCTTGACGGTCTTGCCACCACAAAAGCCATACGTCAGTTGGAAGAGCGCGCCGAAAATATCCGGCACATTCCTATTATCGCCGTTACCGCAAATTCTCTTTCCGGCGACCGAGAACATTGCCTCAACGTTGGCATGGACGACTATTTCGCAAAACCGTTCCACATAGAAAACATTGTCAGCAGGATAAGCGAATTTCTGATAAAATATCCGCAGGAATAAAAAATTTTCATGTTTCAAAAAAAATCATTAATTTTGAGGCTTGAAATTATGTTTTTTTCAAAAATGAAAAGTTTTTTTTCGGATTTTATCAACCGCCGTCCGGCTTGGATACTGGCGTTGTTGATTTTGACGGTTTCGTTAATATCGCTTTGGAACTTTTTTAGTCTTGACGATATGTTTATTTTTACCGGTTTGGCCTCCGACAGTTACACGTCTTATCTGCCGAACTGGATAGCGGGCGGGCGTTTGAGCGGCTCTCCGTACAATTTTTATGACGGCGCGGGCAATTCTTCTCTCGGATATTCTATGAACGACCCGCTCAGCATTGTATCATATCTGTTCAGTGTGTTGTTTACTTGGTGTTGCGGAATGGAAGGTGTGAGCCTTACGGTCGCACATTATTTTTATTCAAAATTTGTTTTCTCTGTTCTCGGTACGGGAATTTTTACGTTTTTGTGGCTCAGAATGTTGAACGTCAACAAGTTTGCCGCAATTACGGGCGGACTTTTAGCGGCGTTTTCAAGTTCTATCATGGTGCTCGCGCCTTGGAATATTGAAACTTTCGGATTTTATACCGCGCTTTATCTTTTCGCTTTTGAAAAACTTTTTCAGGGGAAAAGTCCGTTGTGGTTTACGCTTGCCGCCGTTGCTTTTGGCAGTCAGCCGTATTTCCTTTACTTACATTCGTTTTTCTTGGCGGTTTACATCGTTTTCAGGTTTTGTGCGGAAAAGGCTGATTTTAAGCGTATTCTAAGAACTTGTCTTTGGGTTTTTCTTGCGGGACTGTTAGGCGTTTTGATTTGTCTGCCGCAGACTGTTGCCGTACTTGACGTTCAACTCAATACCCCGCGTATGGAAGATGTCGCATACAGCAAATCGGCAAGTTCAAATATTTTTCTCTCGGCTGAAATGTACGCCGTTACAATTTTGAGACTTTTGGCTAACAATATTCCGGGCAACGATTTCGGTTTTTCTGAATGGGACAATTATTTGGAGGCTCCGGCAATTTATAGCGGTATTATAACGCTGATGATTGTGCCTCAGATTTTTCAGTTTCTCAATCTCAGAAAAAAAATCGCGTATGCGGGTTTGCTGGCGTTTTGGATTGCGGTGATACTGTTTCCGCCGCTCAGACGTTCTATCGTGCTTTATGCCGGCGACTATTACCGTTACGGAATCGACTTTTTCTTTACTTTTACGATGATTTTGGTTTCGGCGCAGTCGCTTTCGGTGATTGTGGCTAAAAAATGCATCAACTTTCCGCTTTTGATTTCAACGCTTTTGGTTTTCGCGCTTTTGGTGTGGGGCGTTTGTACGGGTCAGGAGAGTTTTATGGTTCAAAAAACCGAAGTTCTTTTCTTTGTCGCAGTTGTTGCCGTGGTTTACGCGCTGGTGTTCTGTTTTATAAATTTTATTGACAGGCAAATCCTTAAAGCACTGATACTTTTTGTAGTGTTACTTGAAGTAACGGTTTTCACATATTCAGCCTTTGACGGTCGCTCAGCAATAAGTTATACTGACTGGGAACTCAACCGAGGCGGTTATGACGACGGTATCGGCGAGGTGCTTTCAGAAATAAAAAGAACCGACACTACAAAATTTTACCGCACGGAAGTAAGTTACGTTACGGGCATAGCAATACACTCGTCGCTGAATTGTCATAAGGTTTTGGATTATTTCACAACTAAAAATTACAATTCTTTCAACCAGCCTGAATACGTAAAATTTTTGCGTTCTATATGTGCCGTTTCGCCGTATCTCGAAACAGACACACGATGGATAAGGGGGATTCCTCAAATGCCGTTTATTTACGCTTTTATGTCGTCTAAATATCTGATAATCAGACAGCAGGATTCCGTTAACACAACGCCTACGATGTTTATGCTTGCCGATACGGTTCAGAGGTTCAAGAAGCATTTGCTTTTGAAAAACGGTTATGTTATGCCGATAGGTTTTACGGTTGACAAATATATTTCGCGTGAGAATTTTGACTCGCTCGTAACATTTTCCGTTACCCACAACAATGCAAATTATATAATTGAAAACTTGCAGCGCAACGGTTATCCTCAGGACGCTTTGATTCAGTATATCAACGGTGTCAGGGATATGGTCGGCAGAAATTTTGCCTCGTTGAAAGAAATTGACGAATACGTTAACGGGCATTTTCAGGGCGGCATTTCGAGGGTAATAAGTTCGTATGTTTATACGCTTTGCCACGAAAACGCAAAACAGTTGTATTCTTTGCTTACTTGTTTTGTCCCTGACGAGGGAATAGATTTGAGCAAATACAAAGAACTTACTCCAAGCAGCGAAGAACTTTCGATTGACAATCTCTCGCTTGATGACTTCAAAAACAATATGAATTTGATGCATGAAGAAGCCCTTAATCTTACGGAGTTTAAGCACTATTATATGAAGGGAAACATCAACTTAAAATCTGACAAGTTTATGGTTCTTTCCATACCGTATGATGCGGCTTGGACTGTAAAAATTGACGGCGTGGAATCACAGATAAAAAAATGCGACGTCGGTTTTTGCGGTGTTGAAATGTCTAAGGGCTCTCATGTTGTGGAACTTGAATACGTTCCTCAAAACAGGAATATTCTGATAACAATTTCAAGAATTGCGGTTGCGGTATTTTGGATATTGATAGTTTTGAGTCTTGTGAAAAAATATGGAAGTACGCTGATAAATAAAATCCGCAGCGGAAAATTATTTTAATTTCTTTTTAAGTTTTGAACGGCGCGTGCGGACGGTAACGGTCTCAATATCAAAGATATTGGCTATATCTTCGTCCGCTTTTTTTAGAAAATCATCTGCTATTATAAAAATTTGGTCTGCTATTGTTAAGTCGTTGTATATTCCCAATATTTTATCGGCATTGGAATTTTTTATATAAAAATAATATACACAATTAATCCAGTCGTTTTTGTCATCGGATATAGGTTGACAGTTATTTATTTTGTCATAAATTATCCGTCCCTTTTCTAAAATTGATAATTTCAGACCGTTTAATTCCGTAATTGTTTCAAGTTTTGTCTGCATTCGACGTTTATATATAATAATTCCGTTAAAGACAAGAATGATTAAAACAATCAACACGACAATATAAACAAGTATTTTTCTTTGATAATCATTTTTTTGTTTTTCATAATCGAATTTATGTTGTATTTCAAGAGAATAGTTTTCTTTTTCGTTATTACACCAATCATTCATAGTTTTTATTATTTTGTCGGTAGTCTGTTTATATGCAGCAAAATTATTATCATCGTAATACGTTTGCGCGATGTCGGACAAAATATCAATTTTATCTTTGTATCCTACATTTACAGAGGCGGAATCACAATAAATTTTCCAATTTTGAATGTCGTTTTTTGCGTAGTATATTTTGGAGAGATTTCTGTAAGCCATTGGAATTTTGGCGTATTTTAAGGCTGTTATGAAATAATTTTTGGCAGCCTCTGTATTTTCGCATAGGAAACACTCTCCTAAGAGATTATAAATAAAGGCCTTATCGTTGTTATTGACTTCGTTTATAAGAGTTTTACACTGTAGAATGTAATATTCTGAACTATCTATTTTGCCTAACTCATTGTAAATTGCTGATATTCTTATCAATGCGTATGCAATATCGCGGCGATAGTTTAATCGTTTCGCATAGAGATAGTCTTTGTTTGCGTAATACAATGCTGTTTCAAGTTCACCAAAAATGGCATTAGTGTATGCCAATGCCGAACAAATTTTGCCTTTTAAACTATTGTCCGATGTTTTTTCTGCTACTTGTTCGGCTTTTTTCAGAAATGTAAAGATTTTATTCGGTAAAGTATCTCTAATTATAAAAGCGCATGCCTTATAGTAATATGCGTTTGCCAAGTTTCTATTATTGGAATGTTTTTCATAATATTTTATACTGAAATTAATTTCGTTGAAATCTGGATTTTTTCCTTCCCTATAAGTTGTTTCCGCTTTTAGTACAAAAAAATATGCAGAATCTTCTTGCGTTTTTGGTTCTATTTCTTTTAATACGTTATTCGCCGAATCTACAAAATTTTTATATAGCAGGGAATCTGCTTTTACAAGTTGTTGATGGATCTCGCTTGTTTCTCTGCATCCGAGAATAAAAAAAATAATTAATAAAATTATGCTTGTTTTTTTCATTGGTTTTAGAATTTATTGCAGCACAAAATTAAGAAAAAAACTTTGAATTTTATAGTATTTCTTTATGTTTTTTGTTCCTTTTTCGGGGGTAAAAAGTAGTTTCCTTTTAGGAACAAGTTTGAATATCAGTTGATTACAAAGGTTGTAAAGAGAACATCACCTTGACAAAAGTTTTTTCTCATTATAAATTTGTAACGAAATTTTTAATAAGAAAATGATGAAAAAAGTATTATTAGCGGCTGCTATGATTGCAGTATCAGGTGCGATGACGGAAGCATCGGCACAAATTGGTAAAAGGTGTAAATGTTTGGGTGATAGAGGACGTACAATATTTTTGCCTGCGCCTAATAGAAGTATTAGACCTCATAGGCAAATACCTGTGCGTGTTTCTTACGATGAATCGTCAACTGTTTTGACAGTGTATTTTCCGCAAAATTCCAACGGCGGCACTGTTGAGGTTTACCGCGAGGGTTTGAAAGTATCGGCTATGACTGCCGGAGGCGGTACAACGTTTAGTTGTATGCTTAATGATTACGGCGAGGGCGATTATGATATAATCGTTAGCAATGGAAATACAGTAGTGTATTCAAGAAATATTACTGTGAGGTAAAATATTGAAAATTAATTTTTTAACTAATATAAATTTAATAAAAAAATGAAAGCAAGTTTTTTATCAATTGCGGCTGCGGCATTGATGTTTGCTGCCTGCAACGAACCGCTTAACGAAGCGGCAGAGGTTGAAGATATTTCACAGAAATCATCACCAACCAATTTTACAGATGGACAAACAATTCTTGGCAAAAGTATTGAAAATCCATATTCCTTAACTTATATGCGGGAGGCATTAAAAGAATTTTCGCAAACCTCCTTGTCAAAAGCGGCATTAAATTATGAAATAAAGGCTAACTTCTTGTACGTAAGGTTTTTGCCTAAAAATCCAGAGGAATTTGAAACATTATTGTCTGATACGACCATAGAATTATTCGACCGTCCTATGCTTTGCGAAATTATTCAAGAAGGCGAGAGTTATCATGACCCGTCCCTACCGAAAGATGCTATAACGTGGCAATACACGACAGTACCAATTGATTATAAATTTCCAAAAGTGCAATATGAAATTCTTGATTCATGTTTTGTTCCCGAAGATATGGATGAAAGCATTTCAAAATCGTTTTCAGATTTTGATGCAACAGAATTAACTCCGATTGCATTTAAACTTGCTGGTTTGGAATCAGAATTAGAAAAAGGAATAAGCAAAAAACGTAAAACTCCGAAAGGGCATTTTCATGTATGGGATAATTATCACAATAAGTGGGTCGGAATTGTAGGAATAAAAGTTCGCGTTTATAATGGTATACGATGGGATCATACTCATACAGATTTTGAAGGAAATTATGAAATGTCAAAACGCTATGCAACAACTAATGTTCATTATAAGATAAAATTTAGAACAAGTGATGATATTATTATAAATAATAAAATGCTTGATTTGGATGCTGCTGAAGAGGGATTAGGTTGGCATTCACATGGAGGTTATTCAAAAAGTTTTGATACCGGGTCTAAAATATGGATGTGGGCGACAGTAAATAATGCAGTTTATATTTTCAGAAAACAACTCTGCCCAAAATTGAACATTCCTACACCTAAAATAAAATTGCATGTTTTTGCCTCTAATAATAAATCCAAAAATTGGTCAGGTTGTGCTCCTATGTGTCGACATATCAAAGTAGAAATTGCACAATGGCAAAAATTTTGTACTGCCTATATAGGAGTTGGAGTACAGACTTTGTTTGATGTAATAGGTCCTGATGTTATGATATTTCATAACGAAAATACTCAGAATGTATATTCCTCCGTTTTTCATGAAATGTCTCATGTATGCCATTATATCAATGCTGGGAAAAGTTATTGGGAAAAATATGTAACATTTATAATCAATCACTTTGGTTATGGTCAAATAAGCCAAAAAAATTCTGGATATGTGGGACTTGGTGAAATGTGGGGAAATTATTTTGGAAATTATGTATGTAATAAAGAGTATTTTGGAAATCCATTCAATTGGGAAGAAATGGAGGATTGGTATCATCCTGGATTATTAAAGAGCCTGTATGAAAATACACTTTTGACTAATAGAAATATTTTCGATTGTCTTACGGGTGATGTTACTACTTATGAACAATTTAGACAGAAATTGATTAGAAAATGTTGGCAAAATGGAAAGATTGACGAATGTTTTAAGAATTACGGCTTTTAATTTGGTAATCTTAATGCCGTCTTGTGGTATGTTTGATGATTTCTTGACAGAAGACACGGTATACGGAAATAAAGTCATAATAGAGAATAAAACTTCGAATGTTTTAAATTGCTATTATGAACGTTTATATGATGGTTCTATGCGGTCGGAATATGATTATAACATACTTGTAGGAGGGGTTCATGAATATCAAGAAACTATACCGATAGAAGAACTTTTTCAAAATACATTGTGTAAGGAGTGCGTAAAATTCAATATTTCTAACGGTCATAAAAAACTTGAATATACCGGCAAACAATTAGATACTTTGCCCGATAGTATTCATTTGTTTATGAATGTAAATGCTTGGGTGAAAGATTTTTATGTTGCTAATGGTGATACGTTTGATATATTGAAATTTACTTTTACAGACCAAGATTTTGACTAAATTAATTCTTTCATAAAAATAATAATCGGCTGCGGCATTGCCACAGCCGATTATTTTCTCAATTCCACTCATTTTAACACCATTACAACCTCTTTATCTGTTCTGGTATGAAAAACATTATGACACCTAATACGAGCATTGCGATGTAAATTCTGAGGCTTTTCCCGCTTGAAAGTTCCCTTTTGACCGCCGTTTCGTAGGGGATTACTTCCAAAACGTCAAACGAGAGATCCTTTTTGGAATTTCTGATTCCTGCTTTGCTTAAAATAACAGCCGCTTTTTGATTGTTGTCCAAGGTTTTGCGTATGTATTTTATTTGCGGTTTGCCTTGTGTTATCAGTCCTGAAATCCTGAATCTGTAATCATAATACTCTATCTTCATAAAATTCCCGAAAATGCTCGTCCTGAGTTTGTCCGCCGTTATCAGCGTGTCGGTTACGGTTTCGATGTTTTGCGGGTGAATGAAAATTTCTGTGCCGCTTTTTTCCGGCACAAATTTTATGAGTTGCGACTGTTTGTGTCTGTCGATGAGGATTTTCTGCGTTCCGTCATGCCAGAGAAGAGACAGTTGAAGTTCTCCTGAAATCACTTTTTTGCTTTTGTCGTCGGGCATAAAAAACGCATCATCGGATTTTACTGTCCCGATGATGCATATTTTGTCTTCCTGACTGATATATTTGCTTATTTTGTTGTAATCAACTATCCGTGCGCCGCCTATTTCCTGAACGTTGCCGGAATATCGGTGAGCCATTACGCCGTTAAAACCGATTATCAGCAGCATAATCCCCAGAATCGAACAGAAGACCGATCTATTTCTTTTAGAATATTTCAAGATGCAATGCTGATACCGTTATTGACAGAAACTCTTTCGCTCGGTCTGTAAACGTATGTAACACCGTAACGTGCGGCTTGTTCGCGCTTTCTTTCCGGTGTTTCTTTTGAATAATATTCTTCTACTTCGTTCCAGAGACGGCATATAATCTCATCACATTCGGGGCGCATTTCCGAGACTTTTGTGTTTGCCCTTACCGAAATGCTTTGAAGCATTTTTTGAAAGTTGAGTTTTTCAACAAATTCGTCGTAATAGACTTTTACGACAGCGATTTTGGGGCTTAGAATGGGATTGCCCGTTTTCATAACCCTGTTGTTTTCGCCCGTTATTACTTTCCTTCCCCAGTCAACGACTTCGTTTTCGGTTTTTAAATCCGGCAGACGTCCGTTTTTTTCGTCAATGTCAAAAAATTTGCGTGCCGAGGGTTTTATTTCGCCCCTTATAACCGCAAAATTGAAAACCTGCAAAAAGTGCGAAATGTAGAGTTTTGCCTTTTTGTAAATTGCGGTAAATTCCTTGCTGTTTGAAAACTGTCTTGAATGAGCCTCTTTCTGCATCATTATAGCCTGCTCAAACAGCGGGAGAAACGCCTGAATTTTCAGCAGCGTTCCCTGTTTGAACGCCAGCATGTCCGGCGGATATTTTTTTGCAATATCCAAAGCCTTTTTCAGGGCTTTGATTCTTGCTGTGTCAGTATTTGGTAATCTTCTGTATGGCATAGTATTAAGGTTTTAATGAAAATTTGTAAATTACTTTTTCTTAATAAAATCAAAACAAATGCCGAATTTTGTTTTTTTATGAAAAAAATGTTGTTGTTTATAAAAAAAAAATATAATTTTACGCTGAAAAATTCTAAAAATTAATTATGTTTAACTCAGAAGTTTACAAAGCGCGCCGCAGCAAGTTGGCGCACGAATTGAAATCGGGACTTGTGTTGTTTCCCGGTAATAGCGAATTGCCTTTCAACTATTCAAGCAATTCATTTCCCTTTCGTCAGGACAGTACGTTTTTGTATTTCATAGGCATTGATACTCCGGGACTTTTTGCGGTTTTGGACTGCGAAAGCGGCAACGAATATCTTTTCGGTAACGAGGCTGGTATTGACGATGTAATTTGGACTGGTCAGCAGCCGGGTCTTGAAGAAATGGCTTCTGCCTCAGGTATTTCAAATGTAAAGCCTTTGAACGGTTTGCAGGAGTTTGTAAAAGGTTACAAAGGAAAAATCCATTTTATAAACCCGTATTCTGACGGCGTAAAAGTTCTCTTGTCGTCGCTTTTGGACATTCCTGTTGCTCAACTCAAAGAAAAACAGTCGCTTGAACTGATAAAAGCCGCAGCCGGAATGCGCAAAATAAAAGAAGACATCGAAATTCAGGAGATAGAAAAAGCGGTAGACCTTACAAGCGAAATGCACAACATCGTTATGAAATATGCCGGAGCAGCGGAGGAGTATTTCTCTGAGCGGGATGTTGTCGGCAAGATTTACGATTACGCGCTTTCAAAAGGCTATTTCACGAGTTTTCAGCCGATTGTAACCGTTCATGGCGAAATTTTCCATAATTGCGGTTACAAGGAAAACTTAAAACGCGGACGTCTTCTGCTTATTGACGCGGGTATCGAGACCTCTTCGCATTATTGCGGCGACATGACCCGTACAATACCTTTGGGCGGACGTTTTTCAAAACGTCAGAAAGACATTTATGACATTGTCGTAAAGGCAAACTGGGGAATCGTTGACTCTGCAAAGCCGGGCGTTTTGTGGTCTGAACTTCACAAAAGGGCTGCGAGAATCATCACGTCGGGTTTGAAAGACCTTGACATCATGAAGGGCGACACTGACGAAATCGTAGAAAACGGCGCATACGCATTGTTTTTCCCTCACGGTTTGGGACATTTGATGGGACTTGATGTTCACGATATGGAAAACTACGGCGAAGACAATGTCGGTTATGACGAAAAAATAAAGAGGAGCGAAATTTTCGGACCTTCATACCTGCGTTACGGTCTTGAAATCAAAGAAAATATGGTTTTGACCGACGAGCCGGGCATTTATTTTATTCCTCAGTTGATTGAACTTTGGAAAAAGGAAAACAAGTTCAAAGATTTTATCAATTATGACAAAGCCTTGAAATATAAAGACTTCGGCGGTGTGCGCATAGAAGATGATTTGTTGATAACAGCCGACGGCTGCAAGGTTTTGGGCAAACCCGTTGCAAAAACGGGCAAAGAAGTAGAATCGGAAATAATTGTAAGATAGGATTTGATTTTAAAGTTTAATAAATACATTTATCAGTTACACTAAATTGCATTAAAAAAATGAAAAAAAAGTTTTTTACCGTTGTGGCGGCTTTAAGTATTGCTTTAAATGTAGCCGCTCAAAAGTTTGAAAATCTGGCTTTGACCCCGCCTATGGGTTGGAACTCTTGGAACACTTTTGCCTGCGACATCAGCGAAAAAACCGTCAAAGACATGGCGGATCTTTTCATTGAACTCGGTCTTGACAAAGTTGGTTTTGAGTACATTGTCATTGACGACGGCTGGATGCTCAAAGAGCGCGACAAGCAGGGCAATCTTGTTGCCGACCCTCAAAAATTTCCCAACGGAATCAAAGCCGTTTCGGATTACGTTCATTCCAAGGGTTTGAAATTTGGCATTTATAATTGTTGCGGGTCTCAGACTTGCGGCGGTTATCCGGGTGGACGCGGACACGAGTATCAGGACGCCTTGTTGTACGCAAGTTTCGGAATTGATTATTTGAAATATGACTGGTGCAACACCGGCAAAATGTACGCTCCCGAAGCCTACAAGACGATGAGGGACGCGCTTTATACTGCGGGACGTCCGGTTGTGTTTTCGATTTGCGAGTGGGGCGACAATCAGCCGTGGGTGTGGGGTGCTGAAATCGGACACCTCTGGCGCACTACCGGCGACATTTATTGCTGTTACGACTGCGAATATGTTGTAAAAAAAGGCGAACCTGACCAGTGGTCGGCGTGGGGCGTCTGGCCGATTCTCAGAATGAGAAAAGACATCAGAAAATACGCCGGTCCGGGACATTGGAACGACCCTGACATGCTTGAAATCGGAAAATGTCTTAACGCTGCCGAAGACCGTTCGCATTTTGCGCTGTGGTGTCTGAGTGCGGCTCCGCTGATTCTGGGCAACGACCTCCGCACCTGCAACGAGGAAACAAAAAAACTTATCACCAACAAAGAGTTAATTGACGTTGATCAGGACAAACTCGGAATTCAAGGTTTTGAATATCAGTTCAAAGACAGCATTTCCGTTTGGGTAAAGCCTTTGGAAAACGATGCCTGGGCGGTAGGTTTTGTCAACACGTCAAAAGATGAAAAAACTTTGACTTTTGACTTTAAGGCTAACGTTGTAGTTGACAAAGATTTTTCTAAAACCTTAGATGCTAACAAAACTGAGTACGTTATCCGTGATTTGTTTGAGCATAAGGATTTGAAAACCACCACTAAAAAACCGCTGACCGCAAAAATTGCCTCTCACGATATTTTTATGGTGAAATTGACGAAAAAATAAAATCAGATGAATTAAGGCTGCCGTAAGTTGCAGCCTTAATTTATTTCTATTCCGCTGTATTCCAATTCTCCGTCTACTTGCGGATAGTGTTTAAAAAGTTGGAGTTTTATCTCACTTATTTGCGGGAACTCTTTTTTTAAACGGGTTAAGATTCTGTGTGCTAAATTTTCGATTAAGTTACAAGGCGTAAGTGTCTCTTTTTTAACGGCTTGAAAAATCAGAGAATAATCCACGGCATCTTCCAAGTTGTCAGACAGACCCGGTTTTACGGTGTCGGTTTGATAACTCAGATTTATGGTTATATCGTTTCCTTCGTTTCTTTCTTTTTCGGTTGTGCCTATGTTGGCGCGGAATTTCATGCCGTTGAGAATAATTTTGCCCATAATGTTTTATGTATTGATTGACAAAATTATAAAATATTTCAATTACGGACAGCAATTTTTTATGAAAAATCTTAATAAAAAATTTTCATTGTAAATTTAATTAAATGATTAAGTTTTCGTATTTTTGCATGTTAAAAAAAATCAAAATTAAAGCAGTTATGGAAGAGAGTAAAAATTTTATTGAGCAGTTGGTAGAAAAGAATCTTGAAGAGGGTAAAAACGGCAAACGTGTTCAAACCCGTTTCCCTCCTGAGCCCAACGGCTATCTGCATATAGGACACGCTAAGGCCATTGCTTTGGACTTTGGAATCGCTAAAAAATACAACGGTGTCTGCAATCTCCGTTTTGACGACACAAACCCCGTCAAAGAGGACACCGAATACATGGAAACCATAAAACGCGACATCGAATGGCTCGGTTTTAAATGGGGGAATATTTATTACGCTTCCGACTATTTTCAGCAACTTTGGGATTTTGCCGTAGAACTTATCAAACGCGGCAAGGCTTACGTTGACGAGCAGTCGTCTGAGACTATCGCCGAGCAGAAAGGCACTCCTACGCAGCCCGGCAAAGAAAGTCCTTTCAGAAACCGTCCCGTTGAAGAGTCTTTGGCGTTGTTTGAAAAGATGAACTCCGGCACTGTCGAGCCCGGCAAAATGGTTTTGCGTGCCAAAATCGACATGGCAAATCCTAACATGCACTTCCGCGACCCGATAATTTACAGAGTTCTCAACATACCTCACCTCAGAACCGGCGACAAATGGAACGCTTATCCGATGTACGATTTTGCGCACGGTCAGAGCGACTATTTTGAAGGCGTAACGCACTCGCTTTGTACGTTGGAGTTTGTGGTTCACCGTCCGCTTTACGACTTGTTTATCGACTGGTTGAAAGAGGTCAGGGGCGAGGCTGACAACATGGACGACAACCGTCCGAGACAGACAGAGTTCAATAAACTCAATTTAAGTTATACTTTGATGAGCAAGCGCAACCTTTTGATTTTGGTAAAAGAGGGCTTGGTTGACGGCTGGGACGATCCGCGTATGCCCACGATTTGTGCTTTTCACCGCAGGGGATACAGTCCTGAAAGTATCTTAAAGTTCATTGACAAAATCGGTTACACGACATACGACGCTCTCAACGAGTTTGAACTTTTGGAAAGCACCGTCCGCGAAGACCTCAACACGAGAGCAACGAGAGTCTCCTGCGTGCTTGATCCTATAAAACTTGTCATCACCAATTATCCTGAAAATCAGGTTGAGGAGATGACCGCAACCGACAACCCTGAGGACGAAAACAGCGGCACACATACGATAGAGTTCAGCCGTGAACTTTGGATTGAAAGGGACGATTTTATGGAAGACGCGCCCAAAAAATTCTTCCGTCTCGGTCCGGGTAAGGAAGTCCGTCTCAAAAACGCATATATTATAAAGTGTCCTGAGACGAATTTCTGCAAAAAAGATGAAAACGGCAACATCATAGAGATTTACGCTGAATACGACCCCGATAGTCGCAGTGGTTCGGCGGGTGCTGACCGTAAAATCAAAGGTAAGACTCTTCATTGGGTAAGTTGCGCACACGCTTTGAAAGCCGAAGTCCGTCTTTACGACCGCTTGTGGAAGGTAGAAAATCCCCGCGACGAAATGGCACGGATTCAGAAGGAGCAGGGTTGTGAGCCGTTGGAGGCTATGAAACAGATGATAAATCCAGATTCTTTGAAGGTGTTAAAGAACTGTTACATAGAGAAATATGCTGCCTCGCTTAAACCTTTGAGTTACTTGCAGTTTATCCGAATGGGGTATTTTACGATTGACCCCGACAGTACGGCGGAAAATCTTATTTTCAACCGCACCGCAACGCTCAAAGAAACTTGGACAAAGAAATAAATTTTACAAAAACGAGCCGCAATTTTCGCGGCTCGTTTTGTAATAACTTCAACCGTAACCTGTAATTTTTTTATAGTTACGGTTGGTATTATTATAAGAACCTCAACCGTAACCTGTATTTTTAACACAGTTACGGTTGGGATTATTTGATAAACTAAAAAAGTTTTAAAAAAAACTTCAAAAAAATTTTGTGGTTTCAAAAAAACGCTTTATCTTTGCACCGTCTTTTGAAAAGGGACTTATTTACTGCCCAATGGTGTAATTGGCAACACGTCTGACTCTGGATCAGGAGAGTTCAGGTTCGACCCCTGATTGGGCAACAAAAAACAAGAAGATCTTTTGGATTTTCTTGTTTTTTTTGTATCTTAGCAGTCGGAAATAAAATTATTGAAATGGAAAAATCTACGATTTTAGTGGTGGACGACAGTGCATCTAATTTGTTGTTAGTCAATGATATACTGTCAAGCGAACCAAATTATGAGATTATAACTGAGAGCGACGGGGGGAAGGTTGTTGATATATTGAATAACAACAAAATCGACCTTATACTCTTAGATGTTATGATGCCGAGAGTTGACGGCTTTGAAGTTTGCCGGAGAATCAAGGCTGATTTGGCTTTTAAGGATATTCCGATAATTTTTCTTACTGCTAAAATTGACGAGGCAAGCCTTCTTGCCGGTTTTGAACTCGGCGGTGTTGATTATATCAAAAAACCTTTCCTGATTTCAGAACTTATCGCAAGGGTAAAAACTCATCTGCAACTTAAAAAAACCAACGAAAAACTCAAAAACGAACTTTTCCAGCATTATTTGACACAGCAGAGTTTGCAGGTTTCGCAAAACGAACTCTCTGTTAAAAATAATATTGCGTCGGTTTTTCTCTCTGAAAGTCAGAAAGAGGTTTATCCGAAACTTTTGGAAGAGATTTTGAAGTATGTCGGTCTCACATACGGTGTTATCGGTTATTTCAACGCCGACAAAAAACTTGTCTGCCCTTCGATTTATTCTGGCGAGATAGAGTCTGACAAGAATTATGTTTTTGACCTTCAAGACATCGGCGACGTGGCGATTGCCGTTGTGAAAAAAAGAACGGTGATTCAAAAAAACGTAACCTCGCCGCTTTTCTTTACGAAGGCAAAAGTCAGTTGCATGATTTGTACGCCGATTGTTTATGCTTCTCAGGTTATCGGTTTGATTGCCGTTGCGGGAAAAAACAACGAATATATCGACAGTTACAGAGAAAAACTTGAAGATATTGCAAGGTTTCTCTCCTCTATAATGTACAACAGCCTTGAAAGAAAAACCGCGGAAAAACTTTTGCAGTTTTCAGAAGAGAAATTCCGCACGCTTTTCAACAATGCTGACGGAGGTATTTTGATTTTCGGTTATAACGGCAAAGAGTTTTCGCTTTCGGAAATCAACAAGTCGGGACTTGCTATGACCGGATATTCAAAAGAGGAACTTTACGGCGGCAACGCTGAACAAATCATCGAGCCTATTTTCTTGGAAAAATACCGCGAGATGATGAATCTTGCTTTAAACGGCGAAACTCAAAATTTTGAAACATACATCGTTACCCATGACGGCAAAACTGTTCCGGTGGAAATCGGTGTCGGACGTTTTTCGTTGCAGGACGGCAAGGTTTTTGTGTTTAACATCATACGCGATATTTCTTTCAGGAAAGACCTTGACAAGCAACTTTTTAACACGATAGTCGAGACTCAGGAAAACGAGCGTCAGCGTTTTGCAAAAGATATTCACGACGGAATCGGCTCGTATCTCACAAGCCTGATAACATATCTTAACCTCTTGGCTTCCAGCAAAATATCTGTTATGGAAATGCCGGATATTTTTGAGGAGATGAAAGAACTCGTTATGGAGGCGGCTGAGGAGTCAAAAAATATTGCAAACGACCTTATTCCCGATGTTCTTAACAATTTCGGTCTTGTGGCCGGCATAAAAAATCTTGCAAAGCATGTTTTTGTGGACGGCAATATGCAGGTGATTTTTGAGTGCGGAAATTTTGTTGAACCTCAAAACAAGATGCTCAAAACCGCGCTTTTCAGAATTGTTAACGAACTTTTCAACAATGCTGTCAAGTATTCGCACGGGACTAAGATGATTCTTATTCTCGAAACCGAAGGCAATTATACACGCCTTAAATACGTTGATGACGGCGTAGGCTTTGAGACTGAGGAAGTTATGCAGCGGATTCATGACAAAAAAGTTTCGGGCTTGAAAAACATTCAGGGACGTGTCGCTAATTTCAACGGCACTTTTGATATTAAGACTTCATTAGGCAACGGATTGGAAATCAACATAATTGTCCTTAATTGATTAAATTATGGATTTAAGGAAGATAGTATTGGTTGACGATAAAAAAGCGTTCAGACAGTCTTTCAAACTCCTTTTGCGCAAAGTCGGCGGCTCTGAGGTTGTCGCCGAATACGCCTCCGGCGAGGAGTTTTTGCAAAGTCTGTCGGAAGATTTTTGTGCCGATATTATTTTCATATCTTTTGAAATATCAGGACTTTCGGGCGTTGAGACCGTTAAAAGAGCCCTGAAAAAAAAGCCCGGTCTTGTGATAATAGCCATGTCGCTTTCGGGCGAAAAAATTTACGTTGATTCTATGATAAACGCGGGAGCGAGGGGTTTTCTGCTGAAATTTTCCGACAATTTTTCCATTCTTGAAACCGTTGTACGCCACCCTTCGGCGGAGATTTTTTATTCTTCTGAAATCAATCCGGGCGGCAACCTCAAACATTCCGACACGATTCCCGTTTTGCTTATCGACGACAACGAATCGTCGCTTTTTATCAGCGAATATATATTAAGAAATGAGGATTTTCAGGTGATTCCGTATCATTCGGCAGTTGACGCGCTTAATTTCGCACTGAAAACCGCCGCGCCGAGGCTTGTGGTAACGGATTATCTCATGCCGGAAATTTCGGGTATGGAATTTTCTGTGAAACTGCGCCAGATTCCTGATTACAAAGATGTTCCGCTTTTGATGCTCTCCACCGAGGTCAACCGCGAGATAAAAAAGAAAGCCGAAAAATGCGGAATTGACATGGTTTTGAAAAAGCCTTTTCATGCCAAAGACCTTGTTACAGCGGCGGAAACATTAATTTTTGAAAAAAAATCCTGAAAAAATTTTGCAGAATTAAAAAATGTTTTTACCTTTGCACCGTCGAAAAATAAAACGGTCGGTTAGCCAAGCGGTTAGGTACCGGTCTGCAAAACCGTCGAGAGCGGTTCGACTCCGCTACCGACCTCTGATTATAAAACCTCAGTTCTGAAAAGAATTGAGGTTTTTTTTTGGTGATAATGAAAAAAAATTTTTTTACTACGAAAATAAAATCTATATTTACACACGTAAAAAAAATGTTTGAATATGGAGAATAAAATATTAGGAGTAATACCGGCAAAAATGGCGTCTAAAAATTTTCCGAACAAGCCGATGGCGGAAATTTTGGGTATGCCGATGATAGGACACGTATATAACAGAGCAAAACTGTGTCCTGATTTCACGGATGTTTATGTGGCAACGGCTGACGAAGAAATCATTGATTATATAACATCTAACGGCGGCAATTGCGTTATGATAGGGGAGAGCCGCATAAGCGCGACCGACAGGGTTGCCGAAGCGGTCAGAAAAATTGAAGCCGAAAAAGGTATCGTTTATGATTTGGTGGTTTTAATCCAGCCCGACGAGCCGATGATAACGCCCGAAATGCTCGGACGCGCTATAAGTCCGCTCGTTATGGACAAAAAACTTAAAATGACTACTTTGATGTCGGAAATCACCGACGACAAAATTTTTTACGACAGAAACGAAATCAAAGTGGTTGTTGACACGCAAAACAATGCGATGTTTCTCTCCCGCGAGCCTATTCCGACCGACAGCCGCGGAATGAAGTTTCCGAGAATGAAACTTGTCGGCATTGACGTTTTCAGACGCAGTTTTTTGAATGAGTTCAACGTAACGCTCTCTACGCCGCTTGAACTTGCAGAGGGAATAGACCTTATCAGAATCATTGAAAACGGCATGAGAATCAAGATGACGCTTACCGACGAGGCAACGTTTTCAGTTAATCACCCCGAAGAACTTCCTTTGGTGGAAGGACTTATGAAAGAGCAGGAATATTTGTTGAAGAAATACATAAAGTAACATAATAGAAATATCAGAAAATGAGAGAAGTAAGAGTAAGATTTGCGCCCTCGCCGACAGGTGCTTTGCATTTGGGCGGCGTCAGAACCGCGCTTTTTAATTACCTTTTTGCCCGCAAACACGGCGGCAAGTTTATTTTAAGAATTGAAGACACCGACCAGACCCGTTTTGTGCCGGGTGCCGAAGAATACATCATCAAATCCCTTGAATGGATTGGTCTTGACATTGACGAAAGCGACCTCAAAGGCGGCGAATACGGACCTTACAAACAGAGCAACCGCAAACACCTTTATACAAAATACGCTTTGGAACTTGTTGAAAAGGGTTTTGCGTATTACGCTTTTGACACCCCGGAGGAGTTGGAGGCAATGCGCAAAAAACTTGAAGCCGAAAAAGCCTCTGTTCAGTCATACGGTCCTAAAACCCGTATGTCGATGAAAAACTCTCTGACAATGCCGGCAGACGAGGTGAAAAAACTTTTGGCTGAAAACACGCCTTACGTTATTCGTTTCAAAATGCCCGAAGACGAAAAACTCGTTTTGAAAGACATTATCCGCGGCGAAATCAAGGCTGACACTTCGATCCTTGACGACAAAGTATTATATAAAAGTGATGGTATGCCAACTTATCACTTGGCAAATATTGTTGACGACCATTTGATGAAAATTTCGCACGTAATCCGCGGCGAAGAGTGGTTGCCGTCTCTGCCGCTACACTTTTTATTATATAGAAGTTTCGGCTGGTTGGATACGATGCCGGAATTTGCGCATTTACCGTTAATCTTAAAACCGGACGGAAAAGGCAAACTCTCAAAACGCGACGGCGACCGTCTCGGTTTCCCTGTTTTTCCGCTTCATTGGGAAGACCCGAAAACCGCCGAAGTTTCAAAAGGTTACGAAGAGGCTGGCTATTTCCCGGAGGCGTTCCTCAACATGATGGCACTTCTCGGCTGGAATCCCGGAAACACGACTCAGGAAATTTTCTCAAAAGAGGAACTCTGTCAACTTTTCAGCCTTGAAAAAGTCAGCAAGGCGGGCGCAAAATTCGACCCCGAAAAAAATAAATGGTTCAACAAGCAATATTTGGAGAGAAAAACAAACGAGGAACTCGCCGAATATTTCATCGAAGACGCTAAAAAAGACGGCGTTGAAGTTGACAAAAAACGTGCGGCCGAAATTTGCGGCTTGGTAAAAGACCGTTGCCATTTTTCTCACGACTTGTGGAAAGAAAGCACGTACTTCTTTATCGCGCCCGACAGTTACAACGAGGCTAACGTAAAGAAATTCTGGAAAGAGGATTCCGGAAAGATTTTGATGCAGGCTTGGGAAGTTATAAAAGACGAAACTGATTTTTCAGCAAAGAATCTTGAAGATAAACTCTCGGCTTGGATTAATGCTAACGGACTTAATTTTGGAAAAGTTCTTAATCCGATGCGCCTTGTTTTGGCAGGAGAATGTAAAGGACCCCACATTTTTGACATCTTGGAACAACTTGGAAAAGAGAATGTTTTAAAAAGACTTGAAAAAGGTGTTAAAATTTTGGAATAAAATGTTAAATAATTATAAAAAAAAAAACGACCTCTAAAAATCAGTTTGTTAGTTCGCAAAATAGTTATTAATTTTGCGGCGTAATAAGGAATTTAGGAGTAGTTATAAGGAGTATTTGTAAGAGTAATTATTGATTGATATAGTTGTAAAAGTTTTTAATGTAGTTTTTTTTATAATTGTTGTTTCATTTTATTAAAAAAAATAGATTTAAATAATTTATTTTCTTATTGCGCCTGAAAAGCAATTTTCAGGCGTTTTTTTTGTGTGTAAAATTTTTTTCTGTGAAAAAAAGTATTTACCTTTGCACCCGAATTTCCACGGAGGGCGGCGTTTTTCCGTCCGTGCGATGGGAAATTGAAATTAATTAATTCAATTTTGAGTAACACAAATTTTATTTAAAACAATGAGATCATTTGATTTGAAAGGTACTGAGCGCAAAGAAATCGGCTCTAAGTACGCAAAACAACTTCGTAAAGAAGGTCAGGTTCCCTGTATCGTTTACGGCAACAACAATCACATTAACTTCACCGTTTCTCAGAAAGAACTCAAAGGTGCTGTTGTAACTCCCCATGTTTACATCGTTAACCTCAACATCGACGGCAAAGTTATCAAAACCATTATCAAAGACCTTCAATTCCACCCTGTTACGGAAGATGTTCTTCACGCAGACTTCTACGCTTTTGCTGATGAGCAGCCTATTAGCGTAAAACTTCCCGTTAACCTCGTTGGTCTTGCACCCGGTGTTAAAGTCGGCGGTAAGATGAAACAATCGGCAAGAAAAGTAACCGTTATGGGTAAAGCCGCTGATCTTCCCGAAAAAATCGACGTTGACGTAAGCAGCCTCGAACTCGAACAGTCTATCAAAGTTGCTGATTTGAAATTCGACAATTTCTGTATTACCGACCCGCAGGACGCTTTGATTTGCAGAATCCTTGCTACAAGGGCTACTGCCGCTGCTGCCGGTGCAGACCAAAAATAATAATTAAACTGTTATGAAATATCTTATAGTCGGACTCGGAAACATTGGAGCAGAGTACGAAGATACAAGACATAACATCGGATTTAAAGTACTCGATGCTTTTGCGAAGGCATCGGGTGCTTTTTTTAGTACCGGACGCTACGCATCGGTTGCCGAAGTAAAATTCCGGGGCAATCCTCTTGTTTTGATAAAACCGTCAACTTACATGAACCTCAGCGGAAAGGCTGTCGGATACTGGGCGGCTCAGGAAAAAATTCCGCCGGAGAATATTTTGGTGATAGTTGACGACTTGGCTTTGCCGTTTGCGACAATCAGAATCCGTCAGAGCGGCTCGGAAGGCGGTCATAACGGTCTGAAAAGCATTACGGAGGTTTTGGGCACTCAGAATTACGCCCGTTTGAGGTTCGGTATCGGCAACGATTTTCCGAAAGGCAGGCAGGCTGATTACGTTTTGGGCAAATGGTCGTTTGAGGAGTTGAAACGCATTCAGGAGCGTACAGAAGTAACAACTCAGGCGATTTACAGTTTCATAACCGACGGCATACAGCGTACAATGAACAGTTTTAACGGCAAATAATTTTTAAATGCGTGTAGATAAGTTTTTGTTTTGTGTAAGGCTTTTCAAAACCCGTTCTTTGGCCTCGGATGCGTGTTCAAAGGGCAGGATTCTTGTCAACGGCTCGCCCGTAAAGCCCTCGCGCGAGGTAAAACCCGGCGACGAGGTTTCGGTGAAGTCCAATCCCGTTTACAGGAAATACCTGATTCTCAATCTTTTGAACGGCAGGGTAGGGGCGGCGAAAGTTCCTGAGTATATGACTGAAACCACTCCTGAGGACGACCTTTTCAAATTGAAAATGATGAAGGACATTTCGTCGCTTTCGTTTGGAATACGCGACCGCGGTACGGGCAGACCGACAAAAAAAGACCGAAGAGACATCGACCGTTTTTATGACGATGAAAATAATTTGTAAAATAAAATATTGGTTTGCGGCAGTTTTTGCCGTGATTTTGTTTTCGTGTCAAAATTCTGTAAACAAGACAGTTAATGTTGACTCAGAGCCTTTGCTTTGGCCTGATTACAGCGGTGTTACAATTCCTAAAAACATTGCGCCCCTTAATTTTTCAACAGTATCGTTTGACAGTCTGACCTCTGTCAGCGCAAAAATTATTACACCCGACAATTCAGAATACACTTTTTCCGGCAAAAATTTTATCGCTTTTGACGAAAGCAAATGGAAAGAAATCCTTCAAAAATCTTCAAACGGAGAATTTTCTGTTTTTTACTCGGAAGTTAAAAACGGAACCGAGTTTGTTTACAAGCCGTTTGTCATAAAAGTTGCCGACAGTGAGATTGACAACTTCCTCAATTACAGGCTTATAACTCCCGGTTATGAAATTTACAGCCGCATGGGTCTCTATTGCAGGGACTTGACAAATTTTTCTCAGACAACCGTTGTTGACAACCGTCTTTTGGATGCGAATTGTGTCAACTGTCATTCTTTTTGCAAAGGCAGTCCTGATTTGTCGCAGTTTCATATCAGGGGCAAATTAGGCGGCACTATCTTAAAAAGCGGCGACACGCTTACCGTTTGCAGAGCCGTTACCGAGAAGTTCAAACTAAACTGCGTCTATCCGTATTGGCACCCGTCAGAACGCTATATTGCTTATTCTCAGAATAATACGGTTCAGGCTTTTCACTGCGCCGATCCTAACAGGGTGGAGGTTTACGATATGGAGTCGCGGGTTGTGGTCTACGACAGAGAAAAAAACAAACTTTTTACCACAGAGGCTCTTGATGACAAAAATACTTTTACTACCGAACCGTCTTTTTCTCCTGACGGCAACTTTTTGTATTTCACCTCTTCCAAGGCTTTTGACATGGCAAAGCACACAAAAGAAGCGCGTTACGATATTTGCAGAATTTCGTTTAATGCTCAGGACGGCACTTTCGGCAATGTTGACACGCTTGTAAAAACTACTTTGGACTCCATGACGGCCGCTTTTCCGAGACCTTCTTACGACGGAAAATTTTTGCTTTATACGAAGTTTGATTACGGACAGTTTGCAATATGGCACAAGGAGGCTGACTTGTGGATGCTTGACATTGAAAAAAATATTACTTTCCCTTTGCAGAAGGCTAACAGCGGTGATGTTGACAGTTATCATTCGTGGTCTCAAAATTCGCGCTGGATAGTTTTTGAGTCGCGCAGGGACGACGGATTTTTTACGCGCCTTTACATCGCTTACATCAACGGAGACGGCACGGCTGAAAAAGCCTTTCTTTTGCCGCAGGAAACACCAGAACACAACCGTAAACTTATGTACAGTTACAATGTCCCCGAATTTTCCGTCTCAAAATTTGAGGTTGACAAGTCCGTTTTGGAGAAAAAAGTAAAAAGCGGAGAAAAATTGCAGTTTGATTATTAATGTCGTTTTAAAAAAAACTTAAAAAATCTTTTTGCAAACCCAAAAAAAGTTTGTATTTTAGCGGATTGAAAAATATTCAGAAACCAAACATTTATTTATAAAAATGAGTCAGCCGATTATAACTACTGATATTTCAGCCATAAGGCCTGTGTTTTCGGAAGGAACTGCCGAAAATATAAAGCGGTATACGCAGTTAAAAAAAATGTTCCATCACGGTCGTGAGTATTCCGTATTAGCGGAGCCTATGCTTGACGGTCCGCAAAAAATTACATGGCACACCGAGTTTGAGGGAACTCCGCAGCCGTTTTCTTCCTTGTCGGAAGAAGAAAAAAAAGCCGCAAAAGGCATTCTTAAATATCAGGTCAACAAACTTTACAAAGCGGTTTTCAAACAACTTTACCGCAACAGTATGGACGATGTTGCAGACATGTTTTCCATACTTGACTCTTGTATCGAAATTCCTGATTATGACAATATATACAGGGTTCAGAATACAGACGGCAAGTCTAAATATGTTTTGATAAAATGGGGTTTTATTTCTGACGATTTCAATGCTCAGTCAGAACTCGTGAAAAAACTTGTTCCTACCGCCGTTGACACTGTAAAAATCAAGGTTATTAAAAATCAGAAAGCCGCTCAGGGTGAGAGCGTTGTGGTCGTTTACAACGGTAAACCATCTTCGCTGACCACTGATTCAAAAGGTTTTGTCTTTTTGGAGGACATACCTTTGGGTTCTAATTTTTCTGTCGAGACCCCTGACAAGGAGGTAATAACTGAGTATCTTTGCGACGGCAGCGACGAATACCATTTTCTTATCGGCACTCAGAGTCTTGACATGAATTTTGTTGTCAGGGATTCTGACGGCGTTGCGATAACCGACACTGAAATTTCTTTCACATACGACGGCAGAACGTATTTTGAGACCACAAACTCCAATGGCGAAATCTTGCTGAAAGGTATTCCCGAAGGCACAGAAGTTATTGTTAAACAGAGAAATATCAAAGAGACGTTTACTTGCAGTGCCGATACTTCGGAGTATAAGTTTACGGGTTCGAGACCGACTGCCGAAATTGACGTTGCCGTTATAAGCGACAGAGGCGAGTTTTTGCCGGGCATTGAGGTAAAATTCACTTATCAGGACAAGGAAAATACTATTATTACCGACCGTAACGGAAGGGTTTCATGCGATAAGTTTCCGCCTGAGACAGAAATAAAAATCGAGTGCAGTGCGCCTGATTATCAGAAGAGTACAATTACGCTTTTTACGCACGAGGGTCTTAACATGGCTGAAATTAAAGTCAGGAAAGTATCTTCGTTCGGTAAGATGACAATCCGGGTTGTTGACGAGCAGCGTAATCCTATTGTCGGCACACAGATAAAATGCAAATGCGATGACGACACTGAAAAAGAATTTACCACGGATGAAAACGGCGAGATAACTTTGGACAGGGTCAATTATAATTCTGACGTTACTTGTACACAGATTGTCAACAACTTGGCAACCCACAGACACGTATTCACGTTTACGGCTGACATTACGGATTACGTTTTGATGGGCGGTAAGATTTTGGACAGGTCAAAACTTTCTGATGTTGAAATCTTGGTGCTTAACAGGCACAAGGAAAAAGTGCCTAACCTCAGTGTTACGGTTGACAATTCGCAGGGGGTCTTAAACAAGGTTTCTGACCAGTCAGGCAGAATTATTATTCCGAATGTAAAGCGCGGAACTTACACTATTTCAGCGGAATACAACGGCAAGTATACAATGTTGACCCGCGAGTTCAACAAGGACAAAGAGTTTGTAAAACTTGTTGTAGGAAGCCGGAATTACGTTTTATGGCTCATTTTGCTTCCGTTGCTTGCCCTTTTATTGTGCGGACTTTATTATTGGCAAGGAAAGGACAGCGGGTCGCAGACCGACAAGATTGCTCCTGTTGCTGATACTGTTTCAACAAAAGACACTTCAAATGCTTTGGTTCCTCCGGTTTCTGCTGATACCGCCTCTATAATTTCAGAGAAAGAGCCTGTTGTGGAGACTGCTCAGGGTATTACAATGAGCATTTATGACGAGAAAAGCGGCAACCCTGTTTCCGGCGCAAAAATTTCCATCGAATACGGCAACGGCAAAAACAAGACAAAAATCGACGGTGTCTCTGACGAAAACGGTGTGTTTAATTTCAAGGACGTTCCGATGGATTCCACCTTGCAGATTAACGCGAAAATCACAGCCGACGGTCATCCCGAATATATAACGGCTTTCTTGTTTTCGCCGGAAAAGAAAATTGCGCTGCCCGAATTTTCTGAGGAGAACAACGACATTCCCGTTGAGTGCGGTGCAACCGTTAAGTCTAAGGGTTTCCATTCTACGATTCAGACCGTGAAGGTTGACAAGACAAGCGGCAATCTTACAATCGGTTACGCAATGTTTGACATTCCTGACGAGATTATCGTTTACAACGGAAAGGCGGCAGAAATCTCTGACAGTAAAATTGTTTACAAATCCGACGGTTTTGTAAAAGGACCTTTCAAAAAGGCTACTTTCAAGTTCAACGACCCTGACGGTTTGGTTACGGTGAGAATTAACGGCGGCGACAACAAGAAAACCGAATGGTATTTCAAAGTTTATTGTCCGTCAAAAAAAACAAATAAATAGTGTCAGACTATGAATATAATAGCAACGAAAATAATCAGCGACATCCGTTATCTGATGGGCAGCACGATAACCGCGCCTAATATGTACCGTCAGATAAAAGCGACGTTTCCTCAAAGCGACGTTTATAAGATATTTGCCGAGCCGATAATCCTGGAAGACGGCGTAAAAATTGCATGGGCAAGCCCTTACGAGGGCTCTGCCGTCAATTATCAGCACCTCAGCGACGAGGACAAAAGTCTTGCGCAGGATATTTTGAGCGGCGAAATCGGAAAACTCATCAATGAAATCAAAAAATTCGACAACAACGAAGTCATTGATTTTATTTACAAATGTATCGAAATACCTGATTTAAACGATATTTACATTGTTAACTCGCCGGAGGGCAGGCACGCTGTTATCACTCAGTGGGGTTTTGTCAACGACACTCCCGGTGCGGAAAAAGGTCTTCTGACCAAGTTTATCAACATCAGAAAAATTCCGATGAAGTTTTCGGTTGTTTACAACGACGATTTAACCGCCGCGCCTTTTGAGGACATTGTTTTTGATATTGACAAAAAACTTATGTCAGCAAAGTCCGATGCAAACGGCGTTATCGTTTTGGAAAAAATCAAGGAAAACGCCTTTGTAAAGGCTTTTGAGGCGGCTGAAAAGGATAAAAGCGTTCCTCAAACCTTTACCTGTTACGAAAACGGAAACTACACGATAAAAGTTACGCCGAAGGGCGATATGAACGTCATTGTTACAGACCAAAATTCCGTGCCGCAGTCAGGCGTGGAGTTTTTGTTTGAGCATGACGGCATAACTGAAAAGGCGGTTTCTAATGCTGACGGAAGAATTGTTATCAACCGTTTGAAAAATTCTACTGCCGTAGCCGCTTACCAGCCTTCTCAGACCGGCGCAAAAAACAATCTCAACAATTTCATTTACAACCGTTCTACGCCCGAATACAAAATCGTAATTCAGGTGGAGACCTTGCAGGTGGAAGAGCCGAAAACGCACAATATGCGCTTTAAGGTGATTGACGAGAAAAACAACGTTATCAAAAACGCCGAAGTCATCGTAAAATACAACGGAATTACCAAAACTCTCAGAACCGACGCCGAAGGTTATGCCGAACTTCAAGACGTACCGTTAGGCACTGTGGTAGAGGCAAGGGCTAAAAAATAAAAATCAACAAAAAAACTTAACATTATGCAAACTTTTATTAACTCGGAAAACGAAGCGGAATACATCGTAAAGGTCAAAAGCAAAAATTATAAGTGGCTCTGGCTGCTTTTGTTGCTGCTTTTGCCGTTGCTGTTGCTTTTGAGGTTTTCAAAGGACGTTGTTTTCGTAACCTCGGACGCTGACAGCAAATCTGCATTACAAAATGTAAATGTAGATTTTAAATATGTTGATTATTCTTTTTTAAAATTAAACCCTTTTGGATTTTTTGTTGCTGATACTGTTAAATTAGACGGGCAAACTGATGAAAACGGAAAGTTAGTGTTTACAAAAGTAAATTATTCTTTATATTCAGTTTTGTTCCATTATGCTGAAAATGCAGAGGTTAGGGCTTCAAAAGGCTGTCAGGGTTCGGATACTTTGAGGCCGCTTTTTACTTCTCTTCAAGAAAATTTTCCATACGATGTTCTTTTGGGAAGACCGAAAACTTCACTTACTTTTTTGGTTGTTGACAAGGAAGACAACGAGCCTCTGCCGGAAGCGTTGGTTAAAGTTTTGGTTGAAGGTCAGGAGTTTGAGGCTCAGACTCTTAACGACGGCACTGCGGAAGTAAAAAACTTGCCGGGCTGTTCTAATTTGCATGTTGAGGGACTGAAAGAGGGTTTTTCGTCCGACACTTTGACTGCTGACATCGGCACTTTTATGGAAAGCAGCGACAACAGGGTTTTGAGACTTTTACCGCGTAAGGGTGTCGTAAGTTTTACGGTTAAAGATTTGGAAACAGACAAGAGCATATCAGGAGCCGCTGCAAGACTCGTTTTGAACTCTCAGACGACGGATATTGCGGTTAACACCAACGGAGTAGGAAAGGGCTTTTTTGAGAATGTCAGCGCGAAATATGATTTCAGTATCTTGGTTAGCAAGGATTCTTATTTTGACACTTCAAGTGCGGTGTTTAAACTAACTGGTTATGAAAAACTTACGGAAGACGAAAAAGTTATAAAAATGCGTCCCTGCAAAAACAGCCTTGTTTTTCGCGACATTGACTCTCTTTCGGGCAAACCCGTTGAAAATGTTAAGAATAAGATTTTTATTAATGGCGTAGAAAAAAATACTGCGGTCTCTGACGCTCAGGGGCGTTTTACAGTTGTCAACATCGGTCAGGATGATGAGGTAAAAATCGTTGCGACAAAGCCCGGCATGAAAACAAAGACGTGGAAAAGTACGGGGGCAAAACTCTCTGCCGGCCGTCAGTCTGCCCGCGACATAAAACTTCAATACGAAAAAATTACACCGAGCAAACCTAATCCTGCTCAGCATTGCGGCGTTCATTTTTCGGGAACACTGCTTGCCGACAAAGAGGTTCAGGGGCATATTTCAAAGATTTATTCTCCGGACATTTACGGCGAATATGTGGGCGAGGGACGTTATATCAGCAATCAGGCGGCTTTTCCGAAAGCGGTTCAGTATACTTTTGACGCGATTGCCGTTGATAAAAACACGCGCCTGATAATTTACAGCGAGCCGGATTTCAAAGGAAGGGTTCTTCTTGACGTCAAAGGTCCGTGTCTTATCAATAATGTGAAATGGAAAGACGAGGCGCGTATAAAAGATGTCTGCACGCGGACTTTCTCTGCCGAACTCGAAGCAAATTATCCCAAATCCTGCCGCAAATGGTCGGATTCCAATATGAACACTTGGGATTTCGGAAGTTGCGTGATTACGTGTGAATAAAATTAGAAAAAAGGCTGTTGAAAAACAGCCTTTTTTAATTCTTTGATATAAATTACGCTTTCCAGTGCTTCAACTGCGACAAATGACCGTCAAACAATGCACGGCGGTCGGCATCTGACTGATTGTCGGGATTAGGCATCTGCTTGATGAGAAAGTCAAGAAGAAGATCTTTGCTCTGATAGGCAAACTTTCCGTCAGCATAACACCATTTGCAATAGTCCTCGTTGAATGTGCCGTCGGGTTCGCGGCTGATGAAAGAATCTTCTGAAAGCGGCATTCCGCAACACTGACAAACCAATGTCTGAGGTGACCCCAAAAGTGTGTTTATCGACACATTAAACTCTTTTGAAAGGGTTTTGAGCATTTCTGTATTGGGTTGGGTTTCGCCTGTCTCCCAACGGCTTACGGCCTGGCGGCTGACATTTAAACGCTCCGCCATCTGCTCCTGCGTAAGGTTGCTCTTTTCGCGCAGGTTTCTGAGAATTTCTTTTACTTCCATAGTTAAAACGAATTAAATTTTGTGATTTTTGATACCGCAAAGTTAACGTCTCAGACTATACGTGTCAAGAAACACGCTGTTGCTTTTTGTTAAACGATGTTAATTAAGGTCGGACTATCCGCACTGATATTCGGGCATAAAAAAAGACTATCGTTTTCAGATAGTCTAAATTCTATTTTTAGTTATTCTTTTGTACCCCAGGCCGGGATCGAACCGGCAAGGATGTTACTCCATTGGTGTTTGAGACCAACGCGTCTACCAATTCCGCCACCAGGGCTTGTTGTTTTATTTCAACGATGCAAAGGTAGATACATTTTTTAAATCTACAAAATTTTTTTTAAAGTTTTTTTCGTTTTTTTTTGAAAAAAATAAAAGAATGTCCCTAAAACCGCTGGTATTAAGAGGTTTACGCACCAAATAAAAACCGATGAAACTGTCGGTGCTGAAAAGTCGGAAGTGTATCTGCTCAGCACAAATACCGTTGCCGAACACCTTACGCCTAATTCCAAAAGCGCAGGCCGCGGCACAAAACTCATCAAAGCATAAATTAAGAATACCGACATCAAGCCGTCAATAAAATCCGCGTTAACCCCGAAACCGATGATTGCCAAGCAGTTTTGCGACGAATAGACCAAATATCTCAAAAACGAAAAAAATATCAGTCTCAGTTTTTCTTTATGTCTGTAACTGCAAAAAAAAGAAAGTTTTTCTAAAAACTTTTTGTGTCTTGACTTTTTTCTTAAAAACGGTATCAAATATTCAGGAAACTGATAGCAAAGCGCGGTTATCAGCGCAGCCGCAAACGCCGTAACGGAAACGTATACCGGATAGCCGAAATAAACGCACGCCGCTGCCGCACAAAATATCATCACCGGCATTTGAGATAGTCCGCAGTAAGCGGTCGCAAAAGCACCCGAAATCTTGTTTTTCTCTTTCAAAACCGTCGGTCTGCCGACCGCTTCGCCGATTCGGTTAGGCGTTATGACTGACGGCAGTATTCCTTTTAAAACGCCTTTTACAGAGGTTTTCAGCAAAATTTTTTCAATCGGGGTAAGCGAAATCCGCCATTTTACCGCTTCTAAAAACCAGTTAGGCATTACCAAAAATACAGTTGCGCCAAGAAGCACAAAATTAACATCGAGAGCATTTCGGTCAATCTCTTTCAACTTGTCAAAGTTATCCTTTGAAACATAATAAAGCATTATATAACAAATAATTACAAAAACAAGCGTTAATATTTTTCTGTATTTTTTGATATATCTCATGCCGCGTTTTTATAATTTTTGTTGATTATAGGCAACAAAATCAGCATCAAAAAGCCGCCGATTAAAAACGTAACGTCTTGTGCGCCGTGCGTTACAAAAGCGTATGCTCTGCCGCAGGGGTCTCTCGTGATTCCGTAAAGCGCGAGCAGTTCAATAGTTAAGAAATGCCACGTTCCCATTCCGCCCGGAGAGGGAACGACAACGCCGTAAGTACCTAATACAAAGACAGTAAGCGCGTCAGCCGCCGAAACATTTTCAGTACAAGAAAAAGCCTGAAACGGCAGATAAGTGTCAAGAAAATAAACAAAGTTTATGAAAAACGTGTGCGCCAAAAACTGCCATTTCTTTTTCATTTTCAGAATCGTGAAAATGCCTTCTTTGAAATTTTTTATCACAGAATTTATCTTTTCGCCTAATGAAAATAAATTCTTTTTAATCGCATATTTAACAGCAAAAAATCCCATTAACATAAGTACAACACCGACTGCAATTATCAGCGGAATGTATTTTTCAAAACTCTCTATTCTGCTCATAATCTGCGGATTGTCGTTCAAAAAATTCATTATTACGCCGCTCTGCGTTAAAAATACTATGACGGTCAAAATCAGAAAAAACGTCATGTCGGCGATTCTTTCAGTTATGACGGTGCCGAGGCTTTGTGAAAACGGTATTTTTTCGTAACGGTTTATAATTCCGCACCTTACAAACTCTCCCGAACGCGGAATCGCCATGTTTGAAAGGTACATTATCATTACCGAAGAAAAAAGATTTACATTTTTTGGTTTGTAACCGAGCGGTTCCAACATCAAAGACCAGCGCAGGGCGCGGCTGTAATGTCCTACAACCCCGAAAATTATACTCAAAACAATCCACGACCATTTTATGGATTTTATTTCCTGCCACAAAACAGAAAAATCCTGCCCCCGGTAGGCAAGATAAAACAGACCTATTCCGATAGAAAAAAATATTATTATTTTAAGCGCAGATTTAATTTTTTTATTCATCGCAAACAATTTTCAAAAATTTTTTGCAAAGTTAGTTTTTTTTATCGTATCTTTGAGTAATTTTTTATTCAGAACTATGAAGATTGTATTTTTTTTAACATTAGCGTTTTTTTTCTGTGAGGAGGTTTTCTCGCAAACTTTCTCTCATAAGGAAATTTATGACTCCGACTTTGTATTTACGGAGGGTATTTATCTGACAAAAAAAGATTTTTCAGAAAATAAACCGATAGAGAAATCCCGTATTAACAGTCAGTTAGACCCTGAGTCTTTAACCTTTTTCGAGGAGTTGATGCAGCAGAGAACAATCAGCCTTTACGACAATCTCGGTCAGGAGGTAACGATAAAGACATCCGAGATTTTCGGCTACTCTTCTGCTAACGGCATATACGTTTTGAACAACGGCACTTTTTCACGTGTCGGGATTATTGGGAATATATGCCACTTTTTAGGCTCTAAAACAGTTTATAATCCGGCTTATTCTCCGTATTGGGACTATTATAACAGACCTTTTACACAGGTTTCAACCGTTGAACCTCAACAGTATTTTCTTGTTTTTGAAACAGGACAAATCCTTGAATACACTCCGCAAAACCTTGAAATGATTTTAATGAAAGACCCTGCGCTCCATGATGAGTATGCAGAGTTGTCAAGGCGCAAAAAAAATTCAAAATTATTTTATTATATGAGACTCTACAACGAAAAACATCCACTTTATATACCGGTTTATAAATAATTTTGAAAAAAAACTTTTAAAAACCAAAAATAATGGATATATTTGCCGAAATTTAGAAATGTATTTAAACTGAAAAATAATATGAACGAAGAAGCGCAATTATACATTGACGATGCGGAAGAGAAAATGAAATCCGCAGTCAATCATTACGAAGCGGAACTTACAAAAATCCGCGCAGGCAAGGCTACACCCGCAATTCTCGCCGACATTAGGGTTGATTATTACGGAACGGAAACGCCGTTGAATCAGGTTGCTAACGTCGGCACTACCGATGCCCGCACCATCGTGGTTCAACCGTGGGAAAAAGCGATGCTCCCGAAAATTGAGAAAGAAATCCTAAAAGCAAATCTCGGTCTTACTCCCGTCAACAACGGTGAAATCATCAGAATCGTGATTCCCGCACTTACCGAAGAGCGCAGAAAACAACTCGTAAAACAAGTGAAAGCCGAGGCTGAAAACACAAAAGTCGCAATTAGAAACGTTAGAAAAGACGCTAACAACTCGTTGAAACAACTTGAAAAAGACGTTATCACCGAGGACGAGTCAAAAGAAGGACAAGATATTGTTCAAAAACTGACAGATAAGTACGTTGCCAACACGGACAAAATATGTGAGGCAAAAGCGGCTGAAATTTTAAAAGTTTAAGAAATTGTATTTTTGCTGATAGAAAACGGGCTACCGCATTTTTTTATTTTCGCGGATAGCCCGTTCTTTTTTATGTAATTATTATGACCCTTCTTTTTATGCCAAACCGTTGGCTTTGAACATTCTCACGAAATCTTCGTCAAGCATCGACTTGTAAGATGACATCCAAGACTTGATGAAAATGATAATTTTTATAAGTGATATCGTCTCACCGTTTGCATAATTGGAACGGTTTGACTGCAACGTCCCGATAAACTGATCGTGGGCGAGTTTAAAATCATCATAGCGAGGATAACTGAAATCCTTTAAGTACTTCTCCTCAAAACCGAAGTGATAACCCGTATAGTCGATTAACTCGTCAAGAGCTTGCAAAACTGTTTTCGCTGGCGATTTACGCTTAAAGTCACCGTATAACTTGTTGATTGTCTCCAACCACTTTCTTGTCTGCGTATCAATAATGTTAAGACCGATACGATAATTTTCAAATGCGAGCAACGTGTAATCCTGATCGATGCCCGGAAGTTCGATTTTGTTTTTGATGAGCAGGTCTTCAAGAATTTCGGTTCTGTTTTCGAGTTCAAACTTAGCCGTGAGCATATCCTCTTCGTATGAAGAAGCACGTTTACGCTCTTCTGAAAGTTTTGACAAATCGTTGAGAACCAAAGTGTAAACTACTTTTGTATTGAAAATGTTTGCTGTAACTGAGAGCCAGAACAATATCGGCGTTCCGTCTTTTGAAAGCACCTGTATTTCCTTGCCTTTTGTATTGACAATGTTTCCAAACTCCGCTTGAAGTGCTTTTGCCATTTCAACTTCATTGGACTTAAAGCCCAAAACGTTATAAACGCTACGACCCAACACCTCTGCTGATTTGTATCCCAACAAATTGATAAACAATTCGTTGACATACTGAATAGTACCATCGTCGCTTGTGGTAATGATAGCCGCCGAAATAATGCCGTAAAGGTTGGCTTCGTAGTTTTCCCTTTCTTTTACGAGTTGGTTTGCAACGGTAAATTTGTTTTTCAACTGTTCTATTTCGGTATCCTGCAACGTGGTCTGCTGTTCGAGAGTACGGTTGATAGCCTCCATCTCCTTGATTTCGCGGTAAAAATCGTCCTCGCGTTTCATACTGTCTTCCTGCGTTGCCTGCAACTCTTCGATGGTCTGTTTCATCTCTTCCTCCTGATCCTTCATCGCCTGGGTCTTGGAGTTTGACTGTTCGAGAAGTTCAGCCGTCCTCGTGTTGATTCTCGTTGTTGAAAGTGTTGCCGCAATAGATTCTGCAATTTTTTCAACCAACTCTATTTCAAAATCCTTTATCTCGTTGAAAGACGCTAATTCGATAACACCGAGAATATCGTTTTCTATTCTCAGCGGCACGATTAACAGTGACTTCGGATTTGCCGAGCCGATACCTGACTCAATTTCGATGTAATCGTCGGGAATGTCTGTCAAATATATCGTGTATTTTTCCTGAGCGCACGCGCCTACCAGACCTTCACCTATATTAATACGGCGTTTTATGAATTTTTTGCGGTTGTAAGCGTATGCCGAAAGCAGTTCGAGGTGAATGTCATTCGGGTCGTTGTCCTGATAAATGAAAATTCCGCCCTGGTTTGCTTTGATATATTTTACAAGATTTACGACAATGTCGTCAGAAAGTTCCCTGATGTCGTCGGTGTGATGACGGAGAATTTCAGCAAAAAGTGCCTGACCTTCCGTTGTCCAGTTTCGCTGAATATCCTCTGATTTACGCTTGCTCTCTTCCTTGGCGGCGTTTTGAAGTGATTTACGCATGTTAAGAAGCGAGTTGCCGAGGACGTCCTTGTCTGACAACGGCTGGTAATTGGAACTGAAATCGCCCTGTCCGATGGCGTGCGCAAAGTCTGATGTTTTTTGAAGACCGATTGTAAGTTGCTCAATCGAAGATGCCGTCTGACCGACCTCGTCGTTGTAAACCTCGTCGTTAAATTCCGGAAGTTCGCCCTCCGAAAGTCTTTTGGCATATTTCATCAAACCTTCCAACGGTCTTACTATCAAGCCCGAAATGTACAGAGCCAACGCCAATGAAACCACAATGCCAATCAGGAGAAATATTACAAGTGTTTTTATGTTTTCGTTTCCTTTTACCGATGAAATCGCCATCGCTTCCGCCATAACACTTGTGGACTTGAATTCCATTATTGTCAAATCCTTGTCAACTTCTCCGAAAATCCGGGATATTGTCTGGTAATTTTTGTTCTGACCTACTTCCAATTCTTCAACGTATGCCTTAGAAACCTCTTCAAACGAAAAATTCTCGTCTTTTTCCGGCTGCACATCGCCGCCGTAAACCATAATTTTACTGTCTTCCGTATTTTCATTCTCTTTGTTGCCGTACTTTGCGTCCATGCGCTTTTGGAGAATTCTGTTTTTGATTTCAATCGGATCCACGATAATCCGCTGGTCGTTGAAAATATTCGTGTACGAGATACAAAACTCTCCTGAATATTTTTTCTGAACCAAAGAAATCGTGTCTCTGAAATTATGCCTTAACTGAGGGTCAATACTTTCAGGGTACGTTGCGTTGATGATAGAGGCAAAAAGGGCTTCAAGTTTGTTCTTGTTTTCATAATGCTCTTTCATCAGTATTTTCAACTCCTTCTCGTTTTTTGCAAATTTGAAGTTTCTGAGCGCGAGCATATCCTTTGTTATCAAGTATTTTATCTGCGTAGAGTTGGAGTTCATGTTGTTGGCAAAGTCCATAAGTTCGTTGCTGCGGTTGACCTCCTCAATCGCATTGTATTGGCAAATGCCTAATACAAAGAATATTGCAGTAACAACAAAGAAGCCTAAAAGCAACTTGCTGCGTATACTTAAATTATTTATTAAATCTCTCATGTCAAAATCCGATTTTCAAGCCGTTAAAATTAAAAAAGTTTTTTGTTTTTCCCAAAAAAATTGTATTAATTTTTTTAACATCAAACAGCGTACCGATTTTTTGTTTTTTTTGTAACTATTTTAAAAAACCGCTTTTGCTACTTCTCTGACGTTTTCTACTCCGCCGATGCTGAAATAATGTACTGCCGGACAGCCGTGTTTTATCAGTTCTTTCGACTGCTGGATTGTCCATTCGATGCCGATTTGGTAAATTTCCTTGTCGTCTTTTGCTTTTAAGCACGCTGAAACCAAATCCGAAGGCAAATCAATATTGAAAACTTGCGGAATCGTTTGAATGTCACGCAGTTTGCCAATAGGTTTTATTGCCGGAACTATCGGGACAAGAATACCGTTTTCCCGGCAGCGTTTTTCCCAGGCAAAAAATTTGTCATTATCGAAAAACATCTGGGTAACAATATATTCTGCACCTGCATCTATTTTTTGCTTTAAGTATTTCATGTCGAACTCCATGTTAGGCGATTCGATATGTTTTTCGGGATAACCGGCAACTGCAACCGAAAAATTCATGCGGTCGTTGTTTTTTAAGGTTTTGTCGAGATAAATGCCTTTGTTTAAGTCGGTTATCTGTTTGACGAGCGTGTCGGTGTGCGTGTGTCCGTCTTTTTCTGCGACAAAATAGCGGCTGCCTTTCGGAGCGTCGCCCCTTAACGCCAAAATATTTTCAATTCCCAAGAAATTCAAGTCAATCAGGATATTTTCGATGTCCTGTTTTGACATTCCGCCGCAGATAAGGTGCGGAACGGTTTCGATTTCAGGATAGCGTTTTTTTATAGCCGCAGCCAACGCAACCGTGCCTGGGTGTTTTCTCACAACGGATTTTGTGATTCTGCCGTCTTTGTCTTCCGAATAAACGACTTCGTCCTGATGATATGTTATGTTGACATTCAGCGGATTGAACTCCACCAAGCGGTCAAGTTTTTCGTAGAGTTTTTCTATATTGTTGCCTTTTAACGGCGGGACAATTTCAAACGAAAAAAGCGTTTTGTCCGTATTTTTTAATTTGTCTGCTATTTTCATATTTTTTTTATCGATAAAACAACAGACAAAAGTGCAAAACATTTTTCATTTAATCAAATTTTTTTTTCTCCTGTATTTCTTAAAACTTAAACACATTTGCGCTTTCCCTGAAATTTTGCGCCTGAAAATCCAAATCCTCAGCACTTGTGGCAAGTTCGGCGCAAACAGATGCGTTGCCCTGCATTGACGAGTTAAGACGGTTGACCGCAAAATCAATAGCCTGAATTCTTGATTTTTGGTTTTCAGCAGAAGTTTCGATGTTAGTAATTAATCCGGCACATTCTTTTATGTCAGGCAAAATATTGTTTATCAATTCTGCTGACTTTGCAGTGGCGTTGACACTTGTTTCCGCACTTTCAATAATCTCATTTGCGGAATGTTTGCTTTTTTCGGCAAGCCGCTGAATCTCTGTCGCAACAACTGCAAAACCTTTGCCGTGTTCGCCTGCGCGGGCGGCTTCTACTGCGGCATTTAACGCGAGAATGTTAGTCTGAAAAGCAATATCGTTGATAATGTCAATTTTTTCCGAAATGCCTTTTACCGCATTGAAACTCAAATCCTGAGCCTCTTTTATCTTGTCAATATCGAGCATAACCTTGCGCGTAATTTTTTCAGCGGAAAAAGTTTTTTCGGCATTACCGGCAATTTCTTTTGAAATATCCGTTATTGACTGAACTATATTATCTGCGCTTTCTGCTTGATAATTAGCGTTTTCCGAAAATTTTTGCGTTGTACCAAGAATCTGCGAACTCAAATCCTGCATTTGATTGGCTCCGTCATAAATTTTCGTTAAAACGCTTTTAAGGTTTTCGGCAACGGTGTAAGTGGATTTCAAAATGCCTGTCGCTTTTTCTGTTTCGGCTTTACCAGCACCCGTCATGTCGCCTTCCGCAATTTTGTCAACAAGAATTTTTACATCTTTCGGTTCGCCGCCTACATCGTTGATTATGCGGGTCAAAAGACGGTTTGAAGCAACAATCAGCGCAGCAATTATCACGATTATCGCTAAGGCTATCGGTATCACAAACTTCGGCAATGCCGCAAACTTATCCGACAAAGGATAAAGAAACTGAATATACGAATACACGTTTTCGTCATAAAGGTAAAACATTTCATACTCTGTTCCCTTATAAGTAAAAACTGCTTTGTGGATTTCTCCGTCTTTGTGGCGTTTCATCTCTTGATAAACGTCCTCTGGCATTTTAGACCAGTCTCCTTTCTTATCTTCGGGAACAACAAAACAGAAATTAGGGTCTTTCGACCAAATAGAAAAGCCGTTTGCAAGAAAATTTTTAGAGCCGAACGCGCTGTTTGACGACTTTACCTTGTTTTCCTCCTGACCGGTAAAATACAGTCCTTTCAACTGATTGTCAATCATTATGGCTTTGTAAGTACCTATAAACGGCGTCTGGGAAATAAAAGTTCTGTCATAAAAAATCTTACCGCTTTCCACCTGCTCTTTCACCCTTGGGTCTTCAAGTTTTGAACCCGTGATATAGTTTCCATTATTTTTGATTGAAGTAGCAATTATAACATATTCGTTGCCGACTTTTTGATATACCGCCAACTGGCTTTTGGGCGCGGCGGCGACAAGTTTTTCGATTAAAGCGTTGTCGGAGTTCAGTGTTTCGCCGTTAACAGTCCAAAGTTCGGAAGTCTGTCCGTTTGGAAAAGTAAAGTTTTCGCCCGTTGAAACGATTCCGCCGTGTGAGTTCAGGAATATTTCCGTTGAGGCGATTAACTGTTTGTTTCTTTCGTCGCAGCCTGCGTTGTGCGTGTCGAGTTTATCGGTAGAGCCTTTGAGGTCTGATTTTACGTTTTGTTCTATGCTTGCGCCGAGTTGCTGTCTGATTATCACACCAAACGAGACAACCATAACAAGAATTGCCACGACTCCGAAAGTTATCAGAATCGTGTTCATTTTTTGTTTCGCGCTGACCTTTTTGCCGTATGTAGCCATGATTTTCGTTTTTTTTATGAAACGCACAAATCTAATTAAAAAAAATACAATACAAAATTTTTTAATTTTTTTTTGCAACAAGGGTAAAAAATGTTTTTTTTGAAAAAAAAAATTAAAAAAATTGCGTTTTCCCGTAGGGTTTTCTTTTTCTTATGTGTTATATAGATGAAAAAAATAAGAATTCTCTTTAAAACCAAATAATTACTTGAATGAATTTTGTTTAATATAGCAACCTTTCTATTTTAACCGTACGCAATTATGAAGAAGAAAAATGCCGCTCCGATAATGAAGCGGCTTTTTTTTTGCATTAAACGAAAAAAACAATTATTTTTGCATTTGTTTTATAGCCAAAAATATGTCTCATAAATCCAAAATATCGCTTTCGAGGCTGCAATCTTTTCTCAAATCGCAGTGCGACAGGCTGCGCACAAGTATGGATGCCGCCGAATATAAAAATTATATCATCGCGCTCCTCTTTTTGAAACGTATCAACGATCAGTTTGAAATTGACCGTCAGACGTTAAAGGAGAATCTTATAAAACAATATCCCGATGCCGACGATTCTGACATCGAGGAAGAGTTAGACAAGCCCGCAGGATACGTTTGCTACGTGCCGCCAAAAGCACGGTGGAAATTTGTGCTTAACCCCATAAACGACGATAGCGAAGCCATAAGTTATGCCGATGCAATAACCACCGCATTGACCGAAGTGGAAAAATCTAACTCGGCGTTGCTGTCGGGTGTGTTGAGCAAAACCAAATTCAACGAACTCAACACCAAGGGCGAGCGTATTCTCGACGAAGAGACCCTGGAA
>JAFXUC010000080.1 GCA_017535325.1 Bacteroidales bacterium
ATCATGTTTAGTTTTTAACTTGGTTTGCAAGAAATTTCGGTTCACGTCTTAAATTCCAAAAAGCCGCTATTTCAATTGTTTCATTATCTTTTATGCGGTAAACAATTTTGTTTATTTTATTGACAATAATACTTCTATACGTAATTACCCTATCTGCCAAAAGAGGTTCAATACGTCCTATTTCGGGATTTTCGCGTAATAATTCAACAATACGGTATACTTTTTCAACAAATTTTTGTTTTGAAGTTTCACCAAACTTAATTAAAATATAATTTGCTGTCCGAATAACTTGAGATTCAGATTTTTTAAGCCACACAATTTTCATCGCCATGCAATCTCATTTCAAAAAGTTTCTTAAACAAATCTTCATTATTAACAAAATCTCCATTAGCGGATTCTTTTTCCGCTTCATCAATCATTGCATTTATTTCTTCCATTGTATAAGGTTCTAAAGTCCCTTCATAATCAGCATAATCTTCATTATCAAGACCATATACCACGTTAAACAACCCGCAATTCTCTATAATTTTTATAATTGCTATTGTTGCTTTGTCATTCGGATTATATGTCAATGACAGCGTTTCAAGTTTTTTTTCTTTTGAAACCGCCTTTTTTTTCTTTTTCGTTAATGTCTGCTCCATAATCAAAAGTATTTTCTGCAAAAATAATTCTTTTTTCTCATTTCCGCAAAAAAACTTCTCCCCTATCTTCCGCCGCAAAAAACTTTTCCAATTTTCGGGAACCACTTCATTAACAGCCAATAAGCAAAAACTAACGCAGCGGCCGTAACACACGGAACTACCAAATAACAGAATATCCTCTCCCAATACGTATCACCAGGAATCACAAAATGAAACACTTTATTGACCAACCCAAGCGGCGATTTTGGTATTGCCGCCGCATGACAAGCATAGATAAAGAAACAACTTGCCACTAATTGCGGTTGTGCTTTTATATCTTTGCTGATAACAAAATGTGATGCAACGTAAACCACAGACAAAACCGTTGAAACATAAAATAAATTCTTGACTATGCTCTTGTAATCGTCAGGAATCCAACGCGTTATCGATAGCACGAAAAATACAGCCGCAGCCGATAATATTGCTGTTTTGTAACGTCTGCAAAACTCCACAATATTTTTGCCGTTGATAGCGAAATACGCTCCTAGCGCGAAATAGAAGAAAGCCGTACAACTGAAACCGTGCCACGTAACCCAAAAACTCATAACATACGCCGCGAACAAAATCACTATTGAAAAGATTTTCAGTGTTTTAACCAGCCAATAAATCAGCGGAGAAAGTACCGTTACGACAATCAAATCCCTAAGAAACCAAAGAGGTAAATCAATCGGACCTGTTGCATACGTTGTCCAAGATAACCACGGACGGTTGGAATCACCCCAATGATTAATGTCCCAAAGAAAATGCCAATTTTTTTCAGTAATAAAATCAGTTACAAAACTCGAAGATTCGCCTTTATAGAACATTAATGCGATTTTGACGGCAATCAACGCAGCCCAAACCAAGACATTCCATAGTAAATACGGAATAATTAACGTTTTAATACGGCTTTTCATCTTTTTCTTGTAACCGTCCCAAGAAAATTCCCTGAAATTGTTGAAGAACAAAAAGCCCGAAATCATAAAGAATGTCGGTACGGCTATTCCGGCAAACAGCCTTATAGCATAGCCTAACAAGAAACACGCGCCTTCGCACGACAAAAGGTCAACATCATTTTGCCACTCGGCGTAATAGCCGTCAGTGTGAATTAAAATTACAAGCAATGCCATCGGAAATCTTAACAAACTGATAGTTTCCGATTGAGCCTTCGTTAAAAGGTTTTCGTTAGTTAACATTTTGAATGATAGTATTTTGCGCATTTACTATCACTCACATTCCGGGCACAAAAAAGGCATGAGCCTCTTATGCGTTCTCCAAGGTGCGTAGGAAAAAGAGACCTCGTGCTCCCATAAAGAAATGCCCATGCCGTGTGGCTGGACATCGCTGTTGTTTGGGAGCATAAGTCCTTTTCGTCCGCTATGGAGAAAATGCTATACTTCTGTTTTTGAGTCCGTTATCTCTGATAAAGTTTCCTACGCTTTCAGGAGAACGCAAATAACAGTCAATGCTAATTTTTTTTATATTTTTCGGTTGCAAAAATACAAAAAAATCTGTTTTCTCCATTTTTTCTGCGTAAAAAAATTTTTTTCTTTCTTTTTTAAAAAAATTTATAATTTTGCATTTTAAAACTAATTTAAAAAGCATGAAAGGAAAATACGTCCGCGGAATAACACTCGGCAAAAAAGGCAACGCGAATGAAAATCCTGTCTTCTCCTCCCCTCTTTCGGAGGAAAACAGCGGCTTTCTGAAACGTTATTTGCCTGTTATACTGATAATTATCGTTACGGCTTTCGTTTACTCCTTCTCTTTGAGCAACGAAGCAACCAACTGGGACGACGATAAATACATCGGAGACAATCCGCTTTTAAAAACTTTTGACAAAGAAACCGTTTCAAGAATGTTTTTCTCCGACGATCCCGGCGAAAAATATTTTATGGGTAACTATCACCCTCTCACCATGTTGACGCTGAACATGAACTACCAAATCGCGGAACTCGGTGCAAACGGCAAGGTTCTCCCCTACACCTTCATTATGATTAACATCTCACTGCATTTGATGAGTGTGTTTTTGGTGTATCTCGTTTTCAGTCAACTGTTTACGAAACGCCTCTACCCTGTCGTAATCGCGCTGCTGTTCGGTATTCACACGCTGCATGTCGAAAGCGTTACGTGGATTGCGGAAAGAAAAGACGTTCTTTATACAATGTTTTACTTTTTGTCGTTATATTGTTATATTCTCTATAAAAAGCGACAAAAAGTAATGTTTTATATATTCTCACTTATAATCTTCATTATCAGCGCGTTATCTAAGGGTCAAGCAGTGTCCTTGACCGTAACTCTCTTTCTGATAGATTATTTCTTAACGGAAGAGTATTTAAACTGGAAAACGCACCTGAATAAGATTCCGTTTTTGATAATCTCTATGGTTTTCGGTCTTATTTCTGTAAAAGCGCAGGCAGTTTCAACCGCACTCGCCGAAACAGACCAATATGAAGTGTATCAGAGGATTGCGTTCGGTAGCAATGGCTTTTTACAGTACATTTTGAGGTTTATTCTTCCTGTAAAACTCGCCTGCCTCTACCCCTACCCCGACATTCTCAACCGTACAGTTCCTGTTATATATTGGCTTACGGTGCCGGTGTTTATCGCAGTGATTCTCTTGAATTTCTTTACGTACAAAAAAGATAAAATCTTTACATTCGGATTGCTGTTTTTTATAGCAAATATCGCTCTGTTATTGCAGTTTATTCCGGTAGGTAGCGCAATGTATGCTGATAGGTATTCTTACATTCCGAGTGTCGGATTGTCAATTTTGTTAGCGTATGTTATTGATTTACTGACAACTAAGTATAAAGACAACAAAGCAATTCTTTATGGAGTTTTTGCAGTTTACGCCGTTATTCTCTGCATTATGACCATAAATCGCGAAAAAGTATGGCAAAACAGCCGTACATTATGGTCTGACTGCGTTGAGAAGTACCCAGAAGCGGTTATAGGTTGGAATAATCTCGGCAGTTATATCAACATGATGGCAGACTCAACTCTCAAAAAGAAAGACGATAGCGAATATCTTAAAAATAAAAAACTTGCAATCGATTGTTTCACGCAAGGAATTAAAAATAAACCCGATTATACGCACGCATTTTACAATAGGGGATTGGCTGAAAACGATGTTTTTGAATTAACGTCAGATACGCTTTACGAAAAGTCTGCTTTAAACGACTTTTCTAAGGCTCTGACATACGATTTGAACTTCGCGCCGGCGTTCCAGAGTAGGGCAGCGATTTACGATTTGTATTCCGAAAGGTTTACTAACATTAACAAAGATTCATGTACGTATTACTTTGCGTTAGCACTAAGCGACTTCAACCGTGCGTTGGAATTAAATCCGAATCTCTATGACGTTTACGTAAATAGGGGAGTGGCTTACGGAAAATACGGAGATTTCAACCGCTCAATTGAAGATTTCAACACGTATTTGGAAAAATTTCCACAAAACGCTTCGGCTTATTCAAATAGGGGACTTGCTTATAACGGTCTCAAACAGTATGATTTAGCATTGCAAGATTTCGCTAAATCCGTAGAGTTGGATTCTCTTAACGAGGGAGCGTATTTCAACCGCGCAATCACTTACCGCACGTTAGGTGAAAACGACCAAAAGAAGCGCAAAGATTACATAAATTTAGCGAAAAAAGATATTTCAAAATGCATTCAGATAAACCCGAAAAACGGTTATTACTATTATCTGAGAGGCATTTACGCGATTAACACCGACGATAGGGAAGGAGCCTGCGAGGATTTTCATACCGCTGTTGAAAATAATTATCAAAACGCGCAAAATTTAGTTAACCAATTTTGCAACAAATAACGGTGTTTTTTCGTATAACTTAAAAGATATGGAGTTTAGACGCGTTATATTATTGAATATTTTTATCTTTCTGATTGTCAATATTTTAGAGGCACAGGAAGATACGTTTAACCGTGTCAATAAGGATATGAAGAAAACCGGGCTGTGGATTTATTACTACGATACGCTCCATTTGGTGAAATTTTCGGAAGGCGAATACGTTGACGGTCAAAAGCAGGGCTGCTGGATAGAATATTACAGAAACGGAAACAAGAAAAGTGAAATCACGTATCTGAATAATGTTCCCTCAGGGCTCGCGAAACTATATTACGAAAACGGAAACCCTTCTGAACAAGGAACTTGGAATAGTTTCGGTTGGGTAGGGGAGTACAAGATGTTTTACCGCAGCGGAAGAATAGCCCGCGAACTAAACTACGACGAAAACACGCTCCGCTCCGGCATGCAGAAATACTATTCTGAGTCAGGACACGTTACAATGGCAGGTTATTGGGAAAACGGCATGGCGAAGGGACTCGTTACTGAATATTACGACAGCGGAAGACTCAGGGCGGAGAGTCAGTGGATGGGAGGACGTTTAAGCGGAATCACGAAAGAATATTACGAAACGGGAAGCCTTAAAGCCGAAATCGTTTACAACAACGGGGTCTATGATGTTGCCGCCTCGCGGACTTTCAAAAACCGTCAAGATGGCCACAACATCGCTGCTGTTGACAAACCTGCTGAAAAACCGTCCGTTACAAAACCAGAACAGCCGAAAGAAGATAAAGAATCTCCCTCGTATGCAGTTTTCCGCGGGACGGGTTACCACAAAATGTATGACCCTGACACAAAACGCATAGAAAAGGAAGGCAATTTTATTGACGGCGTTCTTGATGAAGGAAAACGTTATTATTACAACTCGAAAGGCGAACTGATAAAGACCGCCATTTATGAACACGGAAAAATTGTTAAAATAATAGACAAATGAGTAACTTGTTAATTTACAACTCGTTAAGCAGGACGACACAGAAGTTTGAACCGATAAATCCGCCGTATGTGGGAATGTACGTCTGCGGACCTACGGTTTACGGTCCTGCTCACCTCGGACACGCACGTCCGGCTGTAACTTTTGACTTGATTTTCAGATACTTGCGTTATCTTGGATATAAAGTTCGTTATGTGAGAAACATAACCGATGTGGGTCATTTGGAGCATGATGCTGACGAAGGCGACGACAAAATCGCAAAAAAAGCCAAACTCGAAAATCTCGAACCTATGGAAGTCGTTCAGACTTACACCGAGGATTATCACAAAAACATGAGGCTTCTGAACTGTCTGCCGCCCTCAATCGAGCCGCACGCATCGGGACATATCATTGAGCAGCAGCAACTTATCGACAAGATTCTCGCCAACGGTTACGCTTACGAGTCCAACGGTTCTGTATATTTCGACATAAAGAAATACGCAGAGAAATACCGTTACGGCAAACTTTCAGGCAGAAACGTTGAAGACCTTTTGGAGAAGACGCGCACGCTTGACGGTCAGGACGAAAAACGCAACCAGTGCGATTTCGCGCTTTGGAAAAAGGCTTCGCCCGCGCATATCATGCACTGGCCGAGCAAATGGAGTGAAGGTTTTCCGGGCTGGCATCTCGAATGTACTGCCATGAGTACCAAGTATTTAGGCGAGTTTTTCGACATTCACGGCGGCGGCATGGACTTGCAGTTTCCGCATCACGAATGTGAAATCGCGCAAGCCGTAGGAGCGATGGGACACGACAGCGTAAAATACTGGGTTCACAACAACATGATAACCATCAACGGCAAAAAAATGGGCAAGTCCCTCGGCAACGCGATGACGTTGGAACAGTTTTTCGCCGGTCAGCACGAACTTCTTGAACAGCCCTACACGCCTATGACGGTGAGATTCTTTATCCTTCAAGCGCATTACCGCTCAACATTGGATTTCTCCAACGAGGCTTTGCAGGCGTCGGAAAAAGGTCTTGAAAAACTTCTTTCCGCCGTAAAATCGCTTGATTCTTTATCAGCAGGCAAGAGTTCGTCATTCTCCGTGTCAGAATTGAAAGAAAAATGTTTTGACGCCCTTAACGACGATTTTAACACTCCTGTAATGATTTCGCACCTTTTTGAGGGTGTTAAGCATATAAACCTCATAAAAGACGGCAAAGAAAGCCTCACTGAGGCTGACTTAAACGACTTGAAAAAACTTTATCACGATTTGTGCTTTGAAATTCTCGGTTTGAAGGACGAAACTGCAAAATCCGACAACAGCGAAGTTATCGGCAATCTCGTTGACATGATTCAGCAGTTGAGGAAAACCGCAAAAGCGGACAAGAATTACGCTTTGTCTGACAAACTGCGCGACGATTTGAACAGGGCAGGGGTGAAGATCAAAGACACGAAAGACGGATACGAGTGGAGTTTGTAAAAAAAGAATGTCAAAACTTTAAAAATATAAAAACCATGGAAGTAACAATAGACCACAAATATTCCGAGGCGGAAGCCCTCGCAAAGATGAAGTCTTTTTTGACCAAACTCAAAGAAGAACATCAGGACAAAGTCGGCGGAATCACGGAAAACTGGAACGGCAACGAAGGCGATTATTCATGCAATTTCAACGGCATGACACTTGCAGGCCACATTCAGGTAAAGGACGGCAAAGTCATAGTCAACGGCAAAGTGCCGTTTTTGCTGAAACCTTTTGAGTCCCTGATTGAAAACACTATCAGAAACGAGGCAAACAAAGTTCTTAAATAAAAAAAATCCCCGCCGTTGAAGCGGGGATTTTTTTATTTCTTCGGCATTGCATTTCCGTCAACTTTTGCGATTTCGCCCTGAGAATATTCTATTTGCGTTTCCAAGAGTCCGTCTTCGTCATAAAAACTCCAAATGCCGTTTTCTTTTCCGGCGACATATTCGCCGTCGGTTTTTATTCTGCCGTTTTCGTAAAACTCGCGGTATCTGCCGTGAAGGTTTCCTTGCATATACTTGGTTTCGATTTTTAGTTTTTTCGTTGATATAAAGTAGACTTTGTATTCGCCGTGAAGTTCGCCGTCAGAGTAATTCTCTATAACCAAAGCGTCGCCGACGTCGGTTTTCCAGCGTCCCTCTTTTGAGCCTTCAACAAATTCTCCGCTCTGAATCGTGTCGCCAATAGGGGAGAGTTCGTAACAAATACCGTCTTCCCTGCCTTTTACAAAGTTTTCTTCGCGGCGGAGTTTGCCGTCAGAATAATACCAAAGCCATTTGCCTTCGGGTTTGCCGTCCTTATAAACGCCTTTCTGCTCCGTCTGACCGCCCGGAAAACAAAACAGCCATTCGCCTTCGCGTTTGCCGTTTTTGTAACTGCCTTTGCCTGAGACGTTTCCTAAGGAATCGTACAAAGTCCATTTGCCTTGTTCCCTGCCTTTGCCGTCAACGATTCCGTCAGCGATTTTTTTGCCTTCTTCACTGTAAGTTTCGGAAGATTTTATTTTGCCCTGCTCGTTGTAAACGCGGTGAACTCCCACAGGAAGTGAATCCTTATAACCGCCTGACTTTTTTAACGTTCCGTCTGAATAAAATTCGTTTTTGACTTTGACGTTTTCTTTGTTTGAAGCAAGCGCGTTTTTGTTTTCCTGCTGAATTTCGCCGTTGATGTAACGCACGATTGAGGTTTCCTTGCCTTTCTGGTCAAATTCGCGGTAATAACCGTTAAGTTTGTCATCTTTGTAGTAACATTCGGTTTTTACCTTTTTATCAGGATAAAAAGTTTTAAAAACGCCCTGTTTCATTCCGCGAGAATCCACGCGGTTTATGTTGTTTTGGTCGATAAGAGAGCCGTTTTTGAAGGTCATAACTGCGACGATGTCTCCGTTTTTGTTGTAACGGTATCCTTCGCCCTGCTTTTTATTGTCTTTAAAAGGGATTTCATCGCTTAAAACGCCTTTTTCGTAATAAAACGACATGCCTTCTTTTTTGTCGTCGCGGTACAACTCTTTGGATTTCAAAACGTTATCGGCGTATGTTAACGTGTAGCCGTTTTTTTTGCCGTAATTATAGTTTATGACGTTTGTAGTGTCGCCTTTTTCGTCAAAAAACAGCCAAAGACTGTCGAGTTGAAAATTTGTGCGCCTTCCCGCCGACTTTAAAACGCCGTCAGGATAATACGTTTTCCAAAAGCCGTCGGGCTGACCGTTTTTCAAAGTGCCTTCGCTCGAAATGCTGCCGTCAGGATAATAAAACTTGTTGTAACCGTTAGGGTTAACTTCCTGAGCCACAGCGTTTCCCGTTATAAAAAGCGATAATATAATAAAGAATTTCTTCATGGTTATTTTTTTGCAAAGATAAACAGATTTTTTCAAAAATTCTACAAAACATTATTCCAACATCCATTTCCAAGCGGGAATTACTTCAATTGTTTTTCCGTTAGAGAGTTGCACGGTTTCTTCTTCGTCAAAAGTAATTACAACCATACGTTTCATGGGCATAAAACCATCCAATTTTTCCAAAGCGGAAAGTTCGCGGCGGCGTGTCGTATCGTCTGAAATCGAATATGAAACCTGAATCCCGTAATCTTCATCGGGTATGTAAAAATCAACTTCGATGTTTTTGTTGTAAAAATATAACTTTTCTCCGTATTTTTGATAGAGAAATACTGCGCACAAATTCTCCAACAATGCAGTCTGTCCGTCAGAAAGAAATATGCTTAAAAGTCCGTTGTCTGTAAAATAATGCTTTTTGACGGTTGTTTTTTCTACAAATTTTGACGTAAAATTTTCCAACGCGAACATAAGACAAGCATCTTTCGCAAAACTAATATAATCAATAACCGAAGTAACGGACGTATTAAACCCAGCAGTTTTCATAAGGTTTGCAAGTCTGTTGTATGAAGTCGGCTGTAAAATATTGTCAGCGAGCCGTTTAATAATCATTCTGAGCGGCAGTTCGTTTTTGATACGGTTGCGCAGAATTACGTCGCCGAGTATAATTTTTTCGTATAAATCGTTAAGCCAGCGTCTTTTGTTTTGATAATTAAGCAGTTCAGGAAATCCGCCCCAAAGCATATACGAAATGAATTGTTGCTGAACAATTAATCGTTTTTTACCGTACTGCCATTCTTTTTCGAGCGTAATGTCCTGTGCTTCAAGATATTCTCTAAACGAGTATGGAAAAATATTTCCGCTTATATAACGGCCGCCGAGAGTCGTCTGTATATCGCGGCTGAGCATTTTAGCGTTGCTGCCCGTTATAAAAACCTGATATTTTTGGTTTGCCAACCGCCGCGCAAAATGTTCCCAACCATCAACATTCTGAATTTCATCAAAAAACAATACGGGTTTGCAATCATAAACCAAACTATGTGTCTGCAAAATCAGGTCAAAATCTTCCGCCTTGAAGCCCAATAAACGCTCGTCGTCGAAATCTATGTAAACGATTTCTTCTTTTTTTGTACCTTGTTTCAAGCATTGTTTGGCTCTTTTGTAAAGCATGTATGACTTTCCTGCCTGACGTATTCCCACGAGGACATATCTGCCGTTAGGCTCAAAATCGTATGGACGGTCATAGAGTTCAATGTTTTCTATAAGTTCCTGACCTTCTTTGATTAAAACCCTGATTATGTCTTTTGTAACTGCCATTTTAGTAACATTTTGGCGCAAAGATAACAATTTTATCCATTGGCAATGGATAAAATTTGTTATTTTTATACATTAGCAATGGATAAAATTAACTCATCGCCATCATTCTGTTGATACAAACGACCGCTTTTTCTGAAAGTTCTTTCGGAAGGTCTACTTGCGGAAACTCGTATTTAAGCGTTAAGTAAATCTTTTTCAGAGAGTTACGTTTCATGTTAACGCACATATTGAGCGGGTGTCCGTCGTTGCTCGGTACGGGAATGAAAGTTTTTCTGGGGTTGCGTTTTTTCATTTCGTAAAAAATTCCCGGCTCTGTTGCAACGATAAACTCTTTGTCGGGCTGTTCGGTGCTCATTTTCAGAAGGTAAGATGTTGCGCCAACAAAATCCGCAAGTTGCAGAATTTCTTCTGGACATTCGGGGTGGGCGAGAACCTTCGCCGAAGGATACTTTGACTTTAATTCTTTAAGTGCATTCGCGTCAAAACGGCTGTGAACATGGCAGCCGCCTTGCCAAATCACCATTTTTTTTCTGCCCGTAACCTTTTGAACGTAATTTCCGAGATTTTTGTCCGGTCCAAAAATTATTTTTTCGTCTTCAGGAAGTTGCGAAACAATCTTCACGGCATTTGACGATGTTACAACGATGTCAGTAAGGGCTTTTATTTCAGCCGTCGTGTTAACGTAAGAGATAACAGTGTGGTCGGGGTATTTTGCCTTTAAGTCTTTGAGTTGCTGCTCGTTGATTGAATCCGCCAAAGAGCATGAAGTGGCGAGATCGGGGATTAAAACTTTTTTCTTCGGCGAGAGAACCTTAGCGGTTTCTGCCATAAAATGCACGCCAGCAAAAACTATGATGTCGGCATCGGTTTTAGCGGCTTGTTGCGAAAGACCGAGACTGTCGCCGGTGTAGTCCGCGATTTCCTGAACTTCGTCCGTCGTATAATAATGCGCCAAAATAACGGCGTTTTTTTCTTTTTTAAGTTTCTTTATTTCCTCGCGAAAATCAATTCCGTCGGGAACAGGCATATCCAAATGCCCGTTTTTCAATGTCAGTTCCATAGTTTTTATAAATTTTTATTTATCATCATAATGTCCGTAAGTTGTCAGCACGAGAACGGTTATTTCGTTGTCGTTAACAGTGTAGACTAATCTGTGCTTGTCTGTTATGCGTCTTGACCATTGTCCTGCGCAGTCGCCAGAAAGTTGTTTGGGCTTGCCTGTGCCGGTTTTGGGGTGGTCAATGAGTTCTTCAAGTAGTTTTAACGCCTTTTTAAAAGCGGAAGGTTCGCTTTGACGCAATTTTTTTAAACCGTCTTCCGCCTTTTTTGTGTATTGAATAGCATACATTTTACAAGGAATTTAACCAGTTCATCATTTCTTGTTTGTCCGTAAATGTTTTTACCTCACCTCTTTCTGCCTGAGCCCTTGCTTCTGCGATTTCCGCCAAAAATTCTTCTTTCGTCATGAGGGTTTCATCGTGTTTTTTAGCAAGAAGTTTCTTTACAAACTGTTTTAATTCCGCAAAAAGACTTTTGTCCTGCGCAATATCCAAAATCTGTTGAAGAAAACTTATCTCCAATTTTGCTGCCGCTGCTGCCATATTTTTTCAATTTAAAAGTTTTTCCAGCGCAAATGTACAATTTTTAATTTACAATTCAAAAAAATTCAATTTAACGCTGTCAAAATATCTTTTTTGAATTATAATTTTTTCCAACAAAAAATTTTTGTGCAGACGGTTTTATTGTTATTTTTGTCTGCTGAAAAAAAAATTATACAATATGCAGATAAAATTAATCAACAAGTCAAAAAATCCGTTACCTGAATACAAAACGAAATATTCGGCAGGAATGGATTTGTGTGCAAATTTAGATAACGATTTGATTTTAAAGCCTTTGCAAAGGGTTTTAGTGCCGACGGGATTGTTTATGGAACTGCCTGAGGGTTTTGAAGCGCAAATCCGTCCGAGGTCTGGTCTCGCAATAAAAAACGGCATAACCGTCCTCAACACGCCCGGCACAATTGATGCCGATTACAGAGGCGAAATTAAAGTGATTTTAATCAACCTTTCTGACGAAGATTTCGTTATTCACAGCGGCGACAGAATCTGCCAGATGGTTATCGCGAAATATGAACAGGCTGAAATTCTCCAAGTTGACGTTCTTGCAGAATCGGAGAGGGGAGAAGGCGGTTTCGGACATACAGGAGTGTAAAAAATTACAAAAATTTTTCACAAACAACTTTTTTATGTAAATTTGCGCCAAAAAATTAATTTTAGAAACGATAATGAACATAAAAAAATTATTCATGGCATCTGACCATGCCGGTTACGAGTTAAAACTTTACTTAAAAGACTATCTCGTACAAAAAGGTTTTCAGGTTGAAGACCTCGGAACAAATTCAGCAGAGAGTTGCGACTACGCCGACTACGCTCACCCGCTCGCAGAACAAGTAGAAAAAGATCCAGAATTTTACGGAATCACTATCTGCGGCAGCGGCAACGGTATCTCCATCACCGCCAACAAACATCAAGGCATCCGCGCTGCATTGTGTTGGAACTCAGAGATTTCAAGACTCGCACGCGCTCACAACAACGCTAACGTTCTCTCGCTTCCGGCGCGTTTTATCAGCAAAGGCGAAGCAGTTGAAATCCTCGAAGCGTTTTTCAGCACAGAGTTTGAAGGCGGCCGCCATCAGCGCAGAATCGAAAAAATCCCGGTAAAGAAATAGTTTTTTGTTCCCTTTTAAAAAAGGGAACCGGAAAATTTTTAAGAGCACGCTTCGCGCGGAGTTAGTTATGTACGCCACTATCGCGCGAAGCGCGTGCTTAAAAGTTTTTTGGTTCTTTTTTTCAAAAAAGAACATAACATCGCACCTACGACCGCGCCGCAAAAATCAGCGAGCATGTCATAATAATCGAATCCGCGCCACGGGATAAAATATTGGATAATCTCAATCATTATTCCGTATAACGTGCTGATTATTACGATTTTAATTTTATCAGAGAGACTGACGAACTTTTTTTCAAGACCGATTAACGAGGCGAGTATGAAAAAAATCCCGAAATGCACGATTTTGTCAGCGTGCGGAATATGAAATTTCATCGGGTCTTCGTCGTGCGGAAGGTCGACTTTCATTGTGCAACCAATGAGCATTATTACAGCCCAAAGGATACTAAATTTGTAATTTTTAATTTTTTCTTTCATGTCAGGATTATATGTCCACATTCCGTTTTGCGTAAGGAAATGCGGTTATTGTGATTTTTATTCCGTTAAACTCGGCAAAGATACACATTTGCTTTCGCTTTTCACAGAAAAAATCATTAATGAAATTTTATTAAAATCTTATCTTTTTGACAAAGAAACAGTTGAAACGGTTTATTTTGGTGGGGGAACACCTTCAATTCTACCCGTCAAAACACTTGAAACAATTTTCAGTGCCATTGCAAAAAACTTTTCGCTCGCAAAAACAATAGAATGTACTTTGGAAATCAACCCCGAACACGCAACTGACGAATATTTCAAAGCGTTAAAAGCATCGGGGTTTGTCAACAGACTTTCTACGGGCTTTCAGGCTATGGACGATGACGGTTTAAAATATCTCGGCAGAAACCATTCAATATCAGATAATTACCGTTATTTGGACCTGTGCAGGAAATACGGTTTTGACAATTTTTCCGTCGATTACATTTTCGGTTATGAAACCCTGACAGAAAAGGAAGTGGAAAAAAGCATGAAATTTTTTTGTGATGAAAAAATTCCGCACATCTCGGCGTATAGTCTTGGCATTGAGGACAATACACCGTTCGCATTAAAACTCAAAAAAGGTCTTATCCACAAGATGGATGACGAGTTTTTTTTGCGACAGTTTTCGTTAATTCATTCTATTTTAGAAAGTTATGGCTATAACCATTACGAAATATCCAACTATTCTTTACCGGGAAAACATTCTCGGCACAATTCCAATTACTGGAATTTTGTACCGTATCTCGGCTTTGGACCTTCGGCACACTCGTATTATGACGATTCGCGGTCTTGGAACAGCCGCAGATTGCAAGAATATTTTTCTCAAATAGGAGAGGGGCGACTTTTTGAAGAGCAGGAAATTCTGACAAAAACCGATATTTATAACGAAAAAATAATGCTCGGTTTGCGGACAAAACGGGGTCTGAAACTCTCTGAATTTCCAAAACTTAATTTGTCTAAGTTCAAGGATTATTTTGTAGTTGAAGACGGTTATTTAAAGTTAAACTTAAAAGGTTGGTTTGTTTCAGATTATATTATTTCTGAAATGTTTGAATAAACGGTAAAAAAAGAGTAACTTTGCGGCATAAAAAAAGCACTCTGAATGTTGTTTTCAGAGTGCTTTGTGGACCCACTAGGGCTTGAACCTAGGACCCCCTGATTATGAGTCAGATGCTCTAACCAACTGAGCTATGGGTCCGATAAATGTTATCTTTTGTGAGTGCAAAATTAGAATAACTTTTTTAAATAAACAAATTTTTTTATGAAAAATTTTGAAAAAATTAAAAACATTATCTTTGATCTCGGCGGAGTCTTATTTTGCCTTGACGGTGAAGAAACACTAAAAGCATTTGAAAATCACGGTGTTAAGAATATCCGTGAAAAATTTTCCGAGATAATTCTTTCTAACTGGTTCAGAGATTTTGAAATCGGAAACATCTCACCAAACGAATTTTTAGAACAACTAAACACACTCTGCGGCTCTAAATTGAGCATGGAAGATTTTGTTTTTTGTTGGAACGCTATGCTGACCGGCTATCCGGAAGAAAACCGCGATTTTTTGGAAAAACTTTCCCAAAAATACAACCTTTATGTCCTGAGTAACACCAATATAACTCATGTTGAATTTTTTGAACCAATAGCCAAGTGGAGGGACGGACTTTTCAAAAAAAGATATTATTCCAACGTCATTCATTTACGAAAACCCGATAAAGAGTGTTTTGAATTTGTATTGTCAGATGCAGAAATCAAGCCCGAAGAAACGCTTTTCATTGACGACAGAGCCGACAATATTGCAGCCGCTAAAACGTTAGGAATCAATACAATACATTTAACTTGCCAAAAAAATCTTTTCGGATATTTCAAATGAGAGTTTTATTAATTGCATTGTTTTTAACGCTTACTTTCAGCGGTTTTGCCCAAAGTGATGCCGACAACCTGAAACAGGCTTTGGAACTTTTGGAAAAGGGCAGTTTCAACGAATCAAATGAATTGTTAATTCCTTTATATTCAAAGAATTACATGAAAGATTTGGTTTGCTATAACATCAGTTTGAATTTTTTCAACCTAAACAACTTTACAAAAGCAGAAAAATACGCTAACGAATCGGTTGAAATGAATACGGCATATTCCATGCAAGCCGCTGTCATAAAAGGTAAATGCTTGAATATCAAAGGGAAATTTTCAGAAGAAGAAAAATTTTACCGCAAAATGACGGATAAATATCCAAAAGAGTTTCTCTTTCATAACCTTTTAGCAGACAACCTTTTACGGCAAAAAAAATGCAACGAAGCATCAGAAGAGTTAAAAAAGTCGATTCTTCTTGACAGATTTGGCGCATCTTCGCATTACAAACTCGGCAAAATAGAAGAAGGCAACGCAAACTTTGCAAAATCTATGCTTTGCTATTATTATTTTTTGATGTGCAGCAAAGATTCAAGTCTACAGAAAGAAACAATATTATCAATAGCGAAAATAATGAATTTTAACGAATTTGACAGAGTGATTTCAGAGAAAACTTCAAATGAAAATATTTCATTAGAGGAGATAAATATGAGTTCGTTAATGTTTTTTTTAACAGACTTAGAAAAAATTTCTTTAAACGATTCTCTGCCAAACTTACAAAAATTTGTAAAAAATTCGAGACGTTTTTTGGAAGATGTAGCCGTTATGGGGTTAACTCATAGAAAAACAGGATATTTTTATGAGGATTTTTATGTTGATTTCTTTGCTAAACTTATGGAAAACAATCTGTTAGATACGTTTTTGTATTATTGTCTGATAAAGATTTATCCGAATGTATCCGAAGAAATTCACGGCGTCACCAAAGAAAAAATGCTGAAATTTGCGGAAATTTTGGAAGAAAATTAAAAATGGAGTGCGGGCATCCCTGCCCGCTTTCCAATTAATTCTTGAAATTCAACGGAAATTTTACGTTTTGATATTTCACCAAATCGACCTTTGCGCTGCCGACCATGAGGGACATTTGAGCGCGGACGGGTATTTTGTTATCGTCGGCGGTTATCCAAATGCTCAAAGCGTCTTCCGCCGTAAAAACTCCCGAAACCTCAACCACAGGTATAAACTTATAACACTGAATCTTACCGAGTTTCGGAATCTTAACCGTCTCTGTCTTAACATATTGAAGCACTAACGGCCAGTTTTCTTCGCCGAAAAACGTGTCAAACTTTATCTGCTGACCTGATTTAAGGTTTTTCATATCCGTCATGCGGATTTTGTAACACGCCGCAACGATGTCATAACACTCCTGAGGAATCTTGTGAGTGCCTGAGTTTGTGCTTGTTACGGTCTGAGCGTCATGGTCAAAAGTATACGTAATGTAGCGTTTGTATTTTGCACTTTCGCGGACGTTTTTCAGGGCGCGGACGGGTTTTAAGGTTTCGGGGTCTGTCCAAGCCTCGTAATCCTCCATGATGTTGTAAATCTTGTCAATCAAACCAACCGTATTTCCCTTTGCGATAAGGTGATACAAGGTTTTGCCGTTTTCATTAACGGTTTCGGTTTGAAGAGTCATGTGTGCACCCGTAACAAAAGCGTAATAAATCTCGTAATCAAGTTTCTCATTTGGCGAGATTACGGGGTTTTGACTGTTTGCAACAATGCAAAATACTGAAAATAAAAGCGTTAAAATTTTTTTCATTGTTTTAATACGTTTTTCTTGCTGACCGTTGCAATAAAGTCTTTCAAATAAAACGGCTCAAAATACGCAACGTCAGCAAATTGTTTTTCGGTAAATTCTTTAAACGTGAGCCCCGCCATATAACGCGCCGAGGGCAAAACATCACGCAAGAAAACGGCGTTTTCGTTTTCGATGATTTTGCTGATTTTTTCGGAAGCGTTGCCTGCGAAAACTACTTTATAATGGTCGTTAAAATACTTCTCAAATGAATTTTTTTCTATTAATTCGGCTTTGCACGGCTCCAAAACGCGGTTTTCAACGTCAAAAACCTCGCAGTAAACCTCGTTTCTTCCAGCGTCGATGCAGGAGACGATTACCGCCTTTTCGTTTTTGAAATTTTCGGCTGCTTTCAGTGCCATTGCCTGCAAAGTGTCAACTGCAATCATTTTAATATCAGCGAAATACGCCATTCCTTTTGCCGTTGACGTTCCGATTCTGAGTCCCGTGTACGAACCCGGACCTTTTGAAACCGCAACGCCTGACAACTGTTTTACCGTTAAGTTGTTGCGTTTCAAGACTTTCTCTATGAAAACCGTCGTTGTTGAAGCGTGGTTGCGGTCGTTGTTTTCTTCATAGTCAATTACTTGATTGTCAGCGGATAACGCCACAGAACAAATATCCGTCGAAGTCTCTATGTTAATAAAGTAATCCATAATTATTCCTCTTTGTCGTAATAAAACTGGTAAAATTTCATTCCCGTATCCGGGTCAACGCCTTTTGAGACGCGGGATTCGTCGCCGTGAATGTAAATGTGAAAATTTTTGTCGAGTTTGAGAACGCTTTTCATTTTTGACTGCTGTTTTTTTGCCGCGTTTTCCGACACGCCGAAATTATCCTCCAACTTGACGTTTTTTTCTTCCTCGTACTGCTGTTTGTACTCGTTGAAAGCCTCTATGACTTCGGGCTGTTGAAGTACGTTTTCTTCAAAATCCTCTTTTGAAAAATTCTCGTTTTCTTTGAAGTAATTCTTTGATTTGTTGAGCATTGCGATTTGCTGAGGTTTTTCCACCTCGTGTTCTTCGTTGTAAACCTCCTCAACAAAATCCTTGCAAAGTTCCATGTACTTTTGCGTCTGGTAAAAATCGTCTTTGCGCTGCTCAATTCCCAAAAAGTCAAGACGCCAGTACTGCGCTTCCTGTTTGTTTGTGGCGTCGATGATGTTGAGTTTGTAGCCGAACTCCGCCTCGGTGTTATAAATAAGGCACGCCTTGTCTATTTTGTTGAGGTTGATGCCTTCTTCAATAACGATGTCGAGACCCCCAGCGGAGGCCTTTATCTGCAAAAAGTCCTGCTTGGTCTCTGATTTAAAGATACCTACCGCGTCAACGAGTTCGCCGTCAACCACAAGGTCAGAAAAATAAGCGACGTACAAATCGCCTTCCTTGATTTTCGGGTGCGTACCGGCGTCGTAAAGTTTTTGCGCGATGTTTACGCTTTCCAGAACAAAATTTCCGGGATTTTGAAAAATGTCATTGACATATTGATAGACAGGATTTTCTGCCGGACCGTTTTCCGAAAAGAAATTATAATAATTTTCTTCTGCAAAATGCCCTAAGAAAAACTGCATCAGTAATTCTTTTATGGAGTCATTTACAGAAAGTTCCTTGTCGGAGAGTACCATATCCTCTTCCCTTGACTTATTGCCTAACTTGTGTAGAATCACGTTGTTAAGCCTTACATTCGCAAAATCTAACATTATATTTTTACTTTTCGCAAAGATAGAAAATTTTTGATAAAATAAAAAATCTTAAAAATATTTTTGCGGTTACAAAATATTGTATTAATTTTACGCCAAATTATATACGAAAACATAGTATGGAAAAAATACAAATAGAACCGTTGCACAATGCACCGAAAATTGATTTCGACCCCGAGGCGGGCGTGTTGAATTTCGAGGGCAAATCCTTGATGGAGGATTCAGAATCCTTTTACCTTCCTTTGGTAAACTGGATTATGGAGTATGCCGCTAACGAGCCGAAGAAGGGAACGGTTGTTAATTTTAAGTACGAGTATTTTAATACGAGCAGTTCTAAGTGGTTGATTACCATTACAAAACAGTTGAAAGTGCTTTACGAAAAAGACCCGTCTACGGTTGTAAACTGGTATTGGCCCGACGATGACATTTTGGAGTACGGCGAAGTTATCAGAGACTTGGTTGACATGCCGATTAACCTGATTGAAATCGAATCCGAGGACGAAGATATTTAATAAAACGCATTGAGAAAAAGCGTTGTTATTGATTTGATATATAAATAGGTGTAAAGCAAACTTTATTTTAAGGGTTTCTTTACACCTTTTTAATTTGCTTTGTTTATGCACACACTTGAAACCTTTATCGAAATATTAAAATCTCAGGACGATATTCTTGAAGTTGACGAATTTTTTTCGCCTGACTTGGAGATGACCGAACTCTCGGACAGAATGATGAAACTCTCCGGCGGCGGCAAAGCAATCCTTTTCAAAAACACCGGGACGGAATTTCCCGTCGTTATAAATCTTTTCGGCTCTGAAAAAAGAATTTCCGAGGCACTTTACTGTAATGACACAAAGGAAAAATCCGACGAAATAAAGTACTTTTTTGAGGCGCTGACTTCAAAAAAAGACACGATAGCGAAAAAGTTGAAGGTCTTGCCGTTATTAAAGGATATTTCGAGTTTTTTTCCTAAACATCAAAGTAGGAGGGGAGCGTGTCAAGAAGTAGTGGAAACGGACATAGACATCTTTAAACTCCCGGTCTTAAAATGCTGGCCTTTTGACGGCGGAAAATTCATAACGCTGCCCATGGTCAACACTCTTGACCCCGAAACGGGACAGAGAAACCTCGGAATGTACCGCGTCCAACTCTTGGACAAGGCTCTGACCGCGCTTCACTGGCACAAACACAAAACCGGCGCGATGCATTACAACAAATACAAGGCCTTGGGCAAAAGAATGCCTGTTGCCGTGGTTTTGGGCGGCGACCCGGTTTATACTTACTGCGCAACCGCGCCTCTGCCCGAAGGCGTTGACGAATATTTGTTGGCAGGATTTTTGAGGAAATCTCCTGTAAAACTTGTTAAGTGTCTGACACAGCCCGAAATAGAAGTACCCGCAGATGCGGATTTTGTCATCGAGGGCTACGTTGACACGGCGGAAGATTTGGTTTTGGAAGGGCCTTTCGGCGACCATACGGGCTTTTATTCGTTGGCGGATTATTACCCGAAGTTTCACATCACGGCAATCACGCACAAAAAAAACGCAATTTATCCCGCAACAATCGTCGGCATTCCGCCTATGGAAGACGCTTACATCGGCTTAGCGACTGAAAAAATTTTCACGTTCCCGATAAAAATGGCGTTTGTTCCCGAAATGAAACAACTCCACATGCCCGCAGCCGGCGTTCAGCACAACATCGTCCTTGTTAAAATACAAAATCTCTACGACGGCGGTGTTTTGAAAGTAAAAAACGCGCTTTGGGGTGCGGGACAAATGATGTTCAACAAGATTCTCTGCGTTTATGACGGCGATAGAGAATTAACTGATTATCAGGAGTTTTTAAAAGACGGTTTGAAAAATTTTTCTCCGGAAAGAGATGTTTACATCGAGCGTTCGGGAGTCTCTGACGTGCTTGACCACGCAAGCAAAAAATTTGCCTTGGGAGGCAAGATTTGCTTGGATTTTACCGCCAAGCCGACGGAAGATTTTGTAATAAAACAGGTTGACACGGAAAAATTATCAAAAAAATATACAACAATAACAAATTTTAACGTTTTATTGTTAGGGAAATCTGTTCCCGTCGTGTTTATAACGGTGAAAGACAAGACAGTCGCGGTAAAAGACCTTGCGGCGGCACTTTCAAAAGAGATAACGGCTAAAATTATTGTCTTTGTTGACGTTAATTTGCCTGACGACGGATTTCTTCATCTTGCTTGGTATGCCTCCGGCAACATCGACCCCGGGACGGATTGTTATGTCATTAACAATGTCCTGTGTGTTGATTCTACCGCCAAAACCCTTGAAAATGACGGTTTTACGCGGCAATGGCCTGAGCCGGTGCTTATGAATGAAGAGACGGTGAAAAAAGTTAATGAAAAAAAATGTGTGAAAGAATATAAAAATTTATTAATTTCGCCGTCGGAGAACTTAAAAAATTTGCGCGGGGCAAACGGCGCGGTAAAATTTTTTAATTCAGACGGACAATAAATTTGCAACTATAAATATAGAGTATAAACCTTAAAAGAGAATATAAAAATGATTAAAAATTTAGTTTTAACCGGCCTTATATCTTTGGCGGCTTTTCAGGGCTTTGCTCAGCAGGACAAGCCGGAAATGATAACAATAGAAGGCGGCTCATTTTGGATGGGCAACGATTATACGTTTAATACGTTAGGAACCACGGATGAAGCCCCTGAACATAAAGTAACAATCAGTACCTTCAAACTCAGCAAAACGGAAGTAACTTTCGCACTTTTTGACCGTTTTTGTGATGCTACTGGTTATGCAAAACCTACTGACGGCAACAAGGGACGCGCTGAAAATTTTCCTGTATACAATGTCAGTTGGGAAGCGGCTGTGATGTTTTGCAACTGGCTTTCAGGCACGGAGCATATCGACAAGTATTATACCATTAAGCGCGACAGTGTTAATTTTACCGTAACAGTCAACAAAGGTGCCAAGGGATACCGTCTGCCTACCGAGGCAGAATGGGAATATGCAGCACGCGGCGGTGCCAAGGGTCAGACATTCTCTTATTCCGGCAGCAACAAGGCTGACGAAGTGGCATGGTACAAAGGCAATTCGCAGTTGACTCCCCACGAAGTAGGCTCCAAACAGCCTAACGCTCTCGGACTTTTTGACATGTCCGGCAACGTTTGGGAATGGTGTTACGACTATTACGACAAAGATTACTACAAAAAATCTCCGGAAGACAATCCTGACGGACCCAACAAGGGCTCTGACAGAGTTTACAGAGGCGGTTGCTGGACTTCCGGTTTTGACGATTTGCGTATGACTTCCCGCCACTCTTTCTCTCAAAACAAAGAGTACGGTATGATTGGTATCAGATTGGCGCAGGACAATTAACAGAACAATAATTGATTTTTGGTTTGGGCTGGGGCAAAAAACCTCAGCCTTTTTTGTGTAAAATAGGGTAGGAGCGAGAAAAAAATATCATATAATACTTTGTTTTGTTGACTGTTTGAAAATAATAATATGAAAAAATTAAATAAAAATATACTAAAAATACCGTTTTGAAGTAATTAAAAAATTAAATCATTACTTTAAGTAAAAAAAAGTTTAAAAAAAATTTGGAAATTATATTTTTGTGTTATAAATTTGCGACATCAACTTTTAAGAGGCAGAGACCTCCGGCAATTTTAAAAATTAAGAAAATGAGAGTCATTATCAGAAAAAAACTTGCGCATTTGAGCAATGCATCAGTAGTAGAATTCCTACAGCAAGTAATCGGCGAGATGCAAATCCTCGATTCTGAATCGTTTGTTCAAAATTTAGTGGTTAACTTCAAAAAAGCGGTCAACAATTACCAAACGGCTTTTTGTTTGCAGTCAACGGTCTCTTACACGGCTGAGGTTCAGAAATGCGCCAACCTTGCGCTCAGAAATTATGTCGTGTTCAGGGATATTGCTTTTGACAGTCTGAAATCCGGCAATCCGGAGCAGGCAGCCGTCGCAAAAGAACTTACTGACGCTATCGGTAATTATTCGTTTTCTTTGAGGGATTCCTACAAGGTGAAATTTTCAAGACTTCAATCCCTGATTGATTTTATTGAGGAAATGAATCCTGACAAACTCCTGATTATCAACGCGCAGGCGGAATATCAGTTGATTAAGGAATCCTTGGAGGCTTTTGACGAGGCGATTGTAAGGCGCAACGCTTACCGCTTGAAACGCAAGGCGAAGATTATTACTTCGCGTATGGCGGTTTTCAAAATCTACAACGCCCTTGTCAATTTTATTGAAGCGCAGTATGTTGTCGGCAATTTCAGACCTTACCAGCAGTTTGTAATCAGACTCAACGAAATTATATCCGCCTTGCCTATTCAGGCGTATGCAAAAATACAAATTTTGAAAAAAACCGCCTAAGGCGGTTTTTTTTTCAAAAAAAAATATTACCTTTGCCCTTTTAATTGAAGTAAAACTACTGCTTGTTTCTGAACAAATGACACGGATGACAAAAAAAATATATGTTTTTGTTTGTTTGCTTTTGCTGGCTTCGGTTTCCAAGGCGCAGAATGCCGCTCAAATCGATTCGTTGGTAAAAGTCGCAGAAACTCTGCCCGACAGTTTAAAAGCGAGGGCATATTGTGATATATGTTGGAAACTCAGAAATTTTGACCCCGAAAAGGCTCTTGTCTACGGCAAAAAAGGTTTGGAATATGCCAAAAACATGCCTGATAAAAAAATACACATCCAAGCGTTAAGTTATGTCGGTGTATGTTACAGAAACACAGGAGATTATGATGAGGCATATAATGTTTATAATGAGGGTCTCGAACTTGCCTTGAAGTACGGCATCAAAGATCAGGCGGCGTATTCTTACATCAACATCGGTAATCTTTACCTTTATCACCACGAATACGCAAAGGCAGACAGCATACTTTTAAATGCCTTGAATATGGCTCATGAGATTAACGACTCGTCAATTTTGGCGTATGCAAACTTGAATTTGGGACGCATAAGCCTTGATATTGACAGTATTGCGCGTGCAAAAAAATATCTGGCAGCGGCTCTTGAAATCCGCGAAAAGCGTGGTGAGGAGTGGGACAGGGTTGCAACCGTTAAAAAATATTATGGCGACGCATGGCTTGCCGAAAAAAATTACAAAGAGGCTTTAAGGCTTTATACAGAGGCGATTCCGAGTGACAACCGTCTGAAAGACAACGACCTTTTGAGCGACCTTTACGGAAAAATTTCAAACGTCTTTCTTATTCAGAAGAGTTATGACAGCGCGCTTTATTACGGGAAAAAATGTCTTGAAACCTCCGAATTGCGCGGCATTGACATCCGCATCAAAAACGCCAACAAATATCTCGGCGACGTTTATGCCGAAATGGGCAACTACCGTGCGGCTATTCAGCAGTACGAGGTTGTCATGGGTTATGCCGACACTTTTTTGAACAGGTCTGTTGAATACGGAATGTCAAATTACGAGTTTAAACTCAATCAGGTAAAAAAGAATGCCGAAATAGAACTTTTGAAAGAGCAGGAGAGGACCAAAAACTGGATAACATGGAGTTTGAGTGTTTTTCTTCTTATGGTGATCGGCGTATTGCTCTGGCTTGCCAAAATCAACCGCGACAAAAAGCGCACAAACGAACTTCTTAAAAGTCAGAACGACGAAATCGAGGCACGCAACTCACAGATTTCCGTCCAGAGGGACACCCTTGCAAAACAGCAGAAGGAAATTACTTCGTCGATTGTTTACGCTAAGCGCATACAGTTTGCCCTGATGCCCGACAGCAGCATTTTCAAGGATTATTTTTCTGACGGCTTTGTTTTTCACGTGCCGAAAGACGTTGTCAGCGGTGATTTCTGGTGGACTTTCCACGATGAGGACTACTTTATATTAATGTGTGCCGACTGTACGGGACACGGTGTGCCGGGAGCGTTTATGAGTATGCTCGGCGTTTCGCTTTTGAACGAGATTGTCGGCAGGGACAGAAAACGTGGTGCGGCTGACATTCTGAACTGTCTGCGTGAACTTATAAAAAGAACCGTCAACCAGAATATGAACGACGGCGCAAAACTTCAAGACGGTATGGACGGCGCGTTGATTGTTGTAAACAAGCATACAAACGTGCTTCAATATTCTGGCGCAAACATTCAGTATGTTTGTTACAGAGGCGGCGAGGAAATCGTTTTCCGTCCCACACGCAATCCGATAGGCCTGTATCCGGCGGAAATTCCGTTTCAGCAGCAGGAAATGCTTTTGCAAAAAGGCGACATGATTTATTTGTCTTCCGACGGTTACTATTCGCAGTTTGGCGGTCCGCATGACACGCTGATGAAAACCTCCGGTTACAAACGTATTTTAAGAAGTTTTCAGGGTTTTGACATACCGCATCAAAGGCAAATAATCGAGGAGAATTTTTTTGCGTGGAAAGGCAGCTATATACAAACCGACGATGTTTTGGTTATCGGTTTGCAAGTTTAGTTTAGGTTAAAGCAGATTCTAATTAAATGCAGTCAAATAACACAATATCAGCAATTTGTACGGGACACGGCGGCGCGATAGCCGTTTTGAGGGTTTCGGGCAATGACGCTTTGAAAATCGTATCAAAGATTTTTAAACCTTTAAAAAAAGGCTTTTTGTTGGAAAATGCCGGGGCGAACCGCGTTTATAACGGTTTTATCGTTGACGGCGAAAACGAAGTTGACAGAGTAGTCCTGACAGTTTACCGTGCGCCTCATTCGTATACCGGCGAAGATGTTGTTGAAATTTCCTGTCATGCAAGCGTTTACATTCAAAAGGAGATTCTTTCGCTTTTGTTGAAAAACGGCTCTTTGTTGGCTCAGCGCGGAGAGTTTACGCGCCGTGCCTTTCAAAACAAAAAAATGGACCTCTCGCAGGCTGAGGCTGTTGCCGACCTTATTGCCTCAAAATCCAAAGCCGAACATGATATAGCAGTCAATCAAATGCGCGGCGGTATAACCTTAGAAATTAAGCGGTTAAGGGATTTGCTATTAAAGTTTACATCTTTGATGGAATTGGAACTTGACTTCTCGGAAGAGGACGTTGAGTTTGCCGACAGAAGTCAGTTGAAGGCGATTCTGAAAGAGACTGAAAACTATCTTACAAGGCTTGTAAAATCTTTCAAATACGGCAACGCTATAAAAAACGGCATTCCGGTTGCGATTTGCGGCGAGCCTAACGCGGGAAAGTCAACACTTTTGAACGCGCTTTTGAACGACGAAAGGGCGATTGTCTCTGACATTCCAGGTACTACGAGGGACGTTTTGGAAGACTTTTTAACCGTTGAAGGTACGCTTTACCGTCTTATTGACACGGCGGGAATACGTCAGACGGATGACAAAATCGAAAAACTCGGCATCGACCGCGCAAAAACTGCGGTTTCTAAGGCGGAAATAGTTTTAATCGTTTTGAATCCTGCGGGCGACATTTTAAAGCAGTTCTCAGAGATTATACCAGAGGATTTTCCGAGAGAAAAAATCATCGCAGTTGTCAATAAATCAGATGTTTATAAAAATGCAGACATTTCTGTCCTGCCGCCTGAGGTAAGCGTCGTAAAAATTTCCGCAAAACACAAAACCAACTTGGAAGAACTTTTTTCAAAAATTTCCGCGCTCAGTGTTTCGGATTTTTCTCAGGACGAGGTTATTTTGACGAATGTCCGTCATTTTACGATATTTACAGAGGCTCTCTTAGCAATAGAGCGTGCAGAAAATGCCTTAAATTCAGGGCTTTCGGGCGAATTTGTCTCGCAGGACATCAGAGAGGCTTTAAGAGCCTTTGCCGAAATCACCGGCGATGAGATAACAACCGACGAGGTTTTAGGCAACATTTTCAAGAACTTTTGCATTGGAAAATAAATTTACTTTATGACCATATAAACCGACTATATATAAACATCAAACCGACTATAAATATTTAAAAATCAATTATTTGCGTAATTGTTGGGTATTGCATTTATCAATTATTTGTTGTTATTTTGCGGTGTAAAAATGTTGCTAATTTTACAGAAACAAATTTGCAACAAAATCGAAACGTAAAACAATTTAAAATTTTCAAAAATGAATAATTTAAAAGAACCCGTAAAATTACGCAAAAGGGAGCGTACAAAAGGCGGTTATTCGCTTTATCTTGACATCACTGTTGATGGAAAGCGTACATACGAGTATTTGAAACTTTATCTTGTACCCGAAGTAAGCCGTGCCGACAAACTTAAAAACCAAGAAACTATGCGCTTTGCAGAGGCAATTAAAGCGCAAAGAGTTGTAGAAATTCAAAACGGAAGATTCGGATTTGAAAACCGTAAAACTGCGAAAATCAATCTGTTTAAGTATTGGGACGTTGTTATGGAACGCCGCAAAAAAGAAGATTCTGTTGGTAATTATGGTAATTGGTATAGTGTAAAGACACATTTACTTAAATACGCTGGAACTGGTAATGTCCGAATGTGTGATGTTGATGAAAAATTTTGTCAAGGATTTAAAGATTATTTAGAAAATGCTGTTACAAAATCCAACAAACCGTTAAGTCCAAACTCTAAGAACTCTTATTTCATTAAGTTCCGAGTGTTTATGCAGACCGCCTTACAAGAGGGCGTTATTTATAAGAATCCGTGTGCAGGCATAAAGCCAGCCGCACAAAGCGAGGAAAAACGTGAGTATTTGACTATGGACGAACTCAAAGTGCTTGCACAAACACCTTGTTGTAAAGATGTTTTAAAACGGGCGTTCTTATTCTCTTGTCTTACGGGATTAAGGTGGAGTGATGTAAACAAACTTCGTTGGTCTGATGTGAGGGAACAAGACGGATTTAAGCGCATTGTTTTCCGTCAGAAGAAAACTAAAAATCTTGAATATCTTGATATAAACGAGCAAGCCTCAGCACTTATGGGCGACAGAACCGATGATGATAACCGTGTTTTTGTGGGTTTGAAATATTCAGCACAAATGAATCTCGAATTACAGCGTTGGTGTATGATTGCGGGTATTACAAAGAAAATAACTTTTCATTGTGCCCGGCATACCTTTGCGGTTATGTTGCTGACTTTGGGAACGGAGATTTATACTGTCCAAAAACTTTTGGGACACAAGGAACTTAAAACTACACAGATTTATGCAGATATTTTGGATAAGAAAAAGCAAGAAGCAGTTACAAAATTACCGCAAATTTTGTAAATATTGGGGTTTGAGTAATTATTTTTCTTTGTTACGCGGAATTTTTAAACAGAGTTGATATTTTTTCTTTACTAAACAAGAAAAATAAAACTTTTTACTAAAATATTTGGAAAATATAAAATAAACGTTTATATTTGCAGCCAAAACCAAATTTATTTTTTATTAATTAACTTTAAACATTCTAATCATGGTAAAGAAATGTCAATACTGAGGACGTACTTATGAAGGACGGAGTGATAGCCGTTTTTGTTCCGCAAAATGTAAAAACACCTATCACAACAAAAAACGTTTGGGCGAAATTCAAGACCCCGAAAATGACGAAAACGAGGACGATGATGAACGTTTAACCGATTCAAAGCCGTTTAAACCCGTTGTAACGCTCCCTGATGATGACGATGAAAACGAGTATGAAGACGATTACGAAGACGAAAACGAGTATGAAGATGAAGACGAAGACGAGGACGAGGAAGACGAAGAAACGGATTCTAATGAAAGCGATTACGACCAACTCGTAGACGAGTACAACGCTCTTGTTGACCAATACGAAAGTCTAAGACAACAAAATGCGCGGCTTGTCAAAAATAACTCGGCACTTGCCACAGAATTAAACGCCGAAAAACGTAAACGCCAAAAAGCAGAAGAAAGGGCAACTTATTGGCAAGGTCAATACAACGAGTCGGAATCGTTTTTTCAAAAGTACATCAAAGAGAAAAAATCCGAACCCGAAGAGCCTGAAACGGAAGATAATGAGGGTGAAGATGATTATGGGTTACACCTTTTCGATTAACGTTTTTAGGGCGGCTGAAAATGCCGCCTTTTTCTTTTTTGTAAAATAGGAAAAAACATTTATATTTGCCGAAAACTTTTTAACACAATATAGTTATGTCAAAGGAAGATAAAAAAGAGATTATGCGACAGCGTAAAGCGTTGCTTTTGTTGATTTTAGAGCGTACTAAAACACCAAAAAAAGCAATTATCGAGGACGCTTTGGACGAGTTTGTAAAATCCAATCTTGACGTGGTTTCCGAAGAAGAAAGAAAGCAATTTGACAAACTTATTTTTGCTTAAAATATGGAAAGTCAAATTATTTCCGTCTATTTGGACACCAATATTTTGGTAAATTATTGTTCGGGACAAGACGAAGATATAAAAATTGTCAAGTACCTTACGGAAGTTAGGTTTGCGCAAAATTTATATGTATCGGCTTTGTCCGTGGCTCAAACCGTGTCAATTATTCAATCACGGAAAGCCAAAACGAAAGAAACCAAACGTTTGGAAATCAACCGTTTGCAAGAAGTTTTGAAAAAAATTACGGTTGTCGGTCTGACAGATAAGGAAATTATTAATAGTTTTGAAATGTACAATAAGTTAAATTCTATTGACATTGAAGATACTATACATTATTTTGTCGCTAAAAAGATAAAGTGTGATGCCATTGTTACTCACAATAAATCTGACTTTTTGGCATTTGTCGGAAACGACATCAAAATTATAGAGGCTTTTACACCATTGATTAGACGGTGGGTAAAGTAAGATTTTTTCAGGCGGCTATTTTAGCCGCCTTTTTAATTCTCTTTCAGTGATATTGTTTGTAATCTATTTGGCGATTTATGATACTTAAACCAAAAATCGGCAAAATCTTCTATGCCGCTGCGCTTGTAAACTATTCTGTATAAGGCTAATTTTAAGACCTCTTTATCTTTTTCTTCGTCAATATATGAAACTAAATCCTGAAATTCTCTTTCCGTATATTTACTCAAAATATCAAAAATCTGATATTTATCTATCTTTTCAAAACGCTTTTTTATAAGGTTGAAAATTTCGTCTTTGTCGTCAATAGTTATAGAGCCCATCATATTTTCTATAAAACTAAATGCATTTGCCAACACTTCTTTATATTCTACATTCAGTAGTATATTTGTATTTTTCTGTAACAATGTTTTAGGCGTGTTTGTGTCATCAAAAAAGACATCAACAGGAACATTAAAAAATTTTGATAATCGTTCCAAATATTCAGACGATATTTTATTATTATTAATAGCCTTATATAATCCCGCATCAGTTATGCCGATTTCATTACATAAATCTTTGAATTTTATGTTTTTTCCCTCGCAAAGGGTTTTTATTATGCCTAAATTCATAATTATAAACTATTGAAAATTAACAACTTATATTTTCCTTTCTGTTCTTTAACGTTTCTTAACTAATTTTTGTTTGGTTATTATACTAACTTTAGTTAATTTTGCAACTAATTAAAGTTAGTATAAATATAAAATTATGGACAAAATTACAAATTTTTCTAAACATTTCAATTCTGTTGTGAATAAAAAAACACGCGCAGAATTAAGAAATAGTATTATCGACATAACGGGTATTAGTTACGCTGGGTTTAGGCGTTGGGTAAATAGCATTTGTGAAGTCCCTAAAATTTATCATACCGCTATTGCCGAAATTATGGGAGCGGAAGTTTCGGAACTGTTCCCTAACACAAATAACAATTCCGAAGTAACAATTAAAAACGCAAAATAAAATGGCAGTAAAACAAACATTTAAAACTATTGATAAATATTTCAATGTTGAAACAGGCAAAAAGTTTCGTGATGACAAATTTCAGTGGCAAGCAGTAGTAACACTTATAGATAGTCAAGGTAATCACGATGTTGATGGCATTGAATTGTCTGATTTGATTGGTCAAGAAGTCAAAAATAAAATCTTCATAAACGAGGACGAACTCTCTTATGTCATTGAACTATTACAAGCAGTACAATCGGAGGTTTCCAAATGGGAAAATTCATCGGCGAAATAAAAAAAGGTGTTTGCCGCTGCAACGACAAACACCTATAATCAACTTAAATTATAAACTTTTAAATTTGAGTACAAATTTATGGACGCAAAGATAGATAATATTATTGAATATGCACCCATAAAACCCGAAAAAAAATTTTTTCAACGTTTGAGGGATTTTTGCGGCTGGGTGCTGAAAGGCTCTTTGAAACTTTCGGGCGTTGTATTGCTCGAAATGTTAACTCTTGTAATTGACCCTTTAAAGTCTTTTCTCTGCAAGTTCCTTGCGGTTCTTGGAGGTAGGGACGGCGGGGTTTGTGATATGGCTGTTTTTTTACTGCGGATTTTATAAGGAGGTGGTAGTATGGGTAAAATCTATAATGCAATAAGAGGTGTTTTTGCTCTTATAGGCTACTTTGTAGTGTTTTATCATTTGATAATATCCGACTTACCGAGCCTTATAAAGTACCTTACAAATGCGGTAAAGAGTGTAATAATTTTTTTAATCTATTAGACTATGGCAGAAAAAATTATCTCAACCCCTACCCTTGATGATGATTGCGATATGATAACTTTCATTCGGGATAAGGGTGCGACATCGGTGCAACGTGGATTTGACTATGATTCTACTACGGCGCGACAAGAGTTTACCGAAAAAAACGGCAAATGCGACAATAATCGGACATCGGTGCAACGGTATAGCGACACATCGGCGGCACGTAGCAACAAGCCCAAACCGCCTACCGATAGAGAAATACTCTCTCTGAACGCTGATTTGGTTAAGGTCTTAAAAAACGACCGCTTTGTAAGATACAGCACCAACGGCGACTACCGTAATTATTTGAATTTCTTTGACAACGTCCCGAAAAACCTTGTTAAAGAGGTCAATAAATTGGGTATAAAACGAGCGGACGGACGGGAGTATACACGCGAAACCATAAGCCGCGTAGTTACGGCAATGAAGATTGAGCGGCGGTTTAAGCCTTTTACGGTGTGGTTCATCGGGATTGCAGTATGTTTTTTCTCTGTTTATGCAACCCTGAAAATCTCGCAGTTTGAATTTGATTTTGGCAGCGTAGGCAGCGGAAACGGCGTTTTAACAAGTTCTTTTGGCGGCGGTTATACTTTGGAGGACATTGACAAGCATATTAACGATTTGGCAAAAGAAAACAGAGTAACGATTTATCCGTTCAGACGTAACAAAATTAAAAAAGAAATTCAATTAAGCGGCGATAACTCGCTGAAAAACATTGAATTAATTATAAATAACAATATTAATGAATTAAAAACCTTAACAAAATGAAAGGATTATTCATAGGGTTGGTACTGTTGGCGGCGGTTTGCATTTTCAACGCCGTACAAAACCATCAGGCGGTAACGAGAGAGGAGTTTACCGAAACCCATAAACGGTTGAAAATGCAAGTTGACAGTATTTTAAGGAATTGTGATTCGCTCAAAAGTGAACTTCGGGCGGTGCGCTGTAATACTGATACGCTCCGAGCCGGTCAAGAGGTCATTTTTAAGACTATGAGTGAAAACCGCGAAAAACGGTCATTGTTGGACTTTATAATCGGGAGGTAATTATGGACACAAAGAGTAAAGAATACTTGGAAGAGTTGGATACTATTCTCGACATCGGACAACAGCAACGGAAAATTGCGGATATAAATTGCAATAATCCGAGTTACTATGATAAACTCAAATTACAGAGTTTTATACTGATACGAAAAATTAATAAATATAATCATAAATATTGTTGTAAAAAATGCAGAAAGAAAGAGAACCAACAAGGCGGCGGGGATTAACGCCGAGTCCGTTCCAATATGATTATTTTGGACGGCTGCAAAAAATATCCCCAATAACGGCGGCGCAAATCAGCGGATTTTATGAAACGTTGAAATTATGTGCCGACAGAAATAACTTAGCGAAACTCTTACAAAACGCGGATTTAATACCGTCAAACGGCGACAAAACGCGGATTTTGGAGTTAGCGGAAATTATAAAAACCGAAAATTAATTAATAAAATAAACAAAATGAATACAGATACATTAGAAATACTGTTAAAGCAGTTGATTTCAGAAGTACACGATTCTCGAATGGCGACAATAATATCACAGAAAGAATGGCTCAATACAGAGGAAGCAGCATTTTTTCTTGGTATAACGCCGCAATCATTAAACCAACGTGCGGTTGATAAGACAATCGTCTATTATAAAGGTAATGGTAAATATCGGTCATATAATAAAAAAGAACTTATGGAGAGTTTTTTTGGCAAACAAGACCGTGTTCCGACCAATAGTGAAATAGAAGAACGAGCGGCGGAGGAACGACGAAAGAGAATGTATGGAAAATAAAAAAACTGACGGTGCTTGGTTCTACCGTCAGTTTTAAAAATTCTTTATTTGGCTGTAAAACAGCACTTGATAGTTGATAGATTTTTCAAGTGCAAAGATAAATATTTTTTCTTGTTTTACAGCCATTTTAACAAATTTTAATAATATAAAAAATGGCAACATCAAAAAATAAAAAAGACGAAAATTACAACGAACCCACACAAATCAAAGTGGAGCGTTATCTCAACAACAATTACGATTTTCGATGGAACACCGTACTCAAAGATTGTTTCTACAAGAAGAAAGGCGAAGACAACAGTTGTTACCAACAAATAAGTGTTCCCAAGTTGTGGCGAGAACTGCAAACGCACGGTTTCAAGTATTCTGCAACCAATTTGGAATACACGATGGGCAGCGACTTTGTGCCGCAATACGACCCAATCAAAGAGTATTTTGAGGGACTTCCAAAGTGGGACGGCAAAACCGACCACATCCGCAAACTATGCAGCCATATTGTATTGGTGGACGAAACAGACGAGGAAATTGAACGCTTAAACACTATGTTCCAAAAATGGTTGGTGCGCTGTATCCGTTGTGCATTAGGCGGACGGCTCAACCGTGAAGTGATTATGTTTAAGTCCGACAAGCAAAGACTTGGCAAAACGGAGTTTTTTCGCTATCTGACACGTTGCACCAATTTGAGCGACTACTATATGGAAAATCCCGAAATCGGCAACAAGGATGCCCTAATCTCCCTCACCGAAAATATCATCATAAACTTTGATGAATACGACAAGTATTTGCGCGAGGGCGACCTACCAAAAATGAAGTCCTACATATCGCAGGACTCGCCAAAGGTGCGCGTACCATACGGACGTAAACAAGAGAAAATCAAACGTATATGCAGTTTCGTTGCTACAACCAATATTCCCGATTTTTTGAGGGACGAAACGGGCAACACGCGGTTTATCTGTTTCGACATTGACGGCATTGATTGGCGCGAATATACCAAAATGGATATTAACCTGATTTGGGGTCAAGCATACCACCTCTACCAACTTTCTTTGTCAGGCAAATATAATTGCGAAATGACCGACAGCGAAGTACAAGCCAACAACCTCAACAACCTCAAATACCTTTATCATTCATCAGAATATGAATTGATACAGAAGATATTTGAGCCAAGCGACAACCCCGCTGACTTTATGACTACCACCGACATAGCCGACTACCTCCACGACAACACCCGGTACAAGAATATCACCACAAATGCCGTAGGTAGAGCGTTGACCGCACAAGGCTATAAAAAGGTGCATAATAAGACGGATAATGCAAAACAAGGTTATCAAATTCGAGAAAAAAACCGTACTACTGAACTATTTTAATTTTAAATTACTGTAATATAGATAGTTATGGTTAATATATAATCTATACTATTCTATACTATTCTGTACTATTCTATACTATTTTAATGCTTTGCAAAAGAAAAAAGTATGAAATAGTACGGATTAGAACGGAAATATTTTTTGTAAGTTGCTGAAAATCAACGAATAGTGTAGATAGTACGGATTTTGCCAAATTTCGCAAAAAAATCTTACAAAACATTTTGCGTAAAAACAAGAGTTAACATATTAAAAAACAGACAATTATGCAACCAAAAATACTTAAAAACATATCATTGTCCGATTTTATAAAACTCCGTAAGATAATGGACGAAAAAGCGGAAAAGGGAGAAGAAATACCTTTATTATTTCGCTTAATACCTAAAATCAGACCGTTATTGAATAACATAGCAAAGAAAAAAACTCTTTTTCTTTTGCAATGCATTGATAATAAACTTTTAATATCACAAAATTATGAATATAACAGAATTAAAAAAATACGTAAAAATAAGTGATTTTATGCACATAAATCACTATGAGCCAACAAGTAAGAGTGGCAAATATCTTCATTATAAAAGTCCTTTGAGAGAGGACAAAAAGCCGTCTTTTTGGGTGGACATCGAAAAGGACATTTGCGGCGACTTTTCAACGGGTAAAATTGGCGATATTGTAAATTTGGCAGCGGCGTTTTGGCGTTTGGATTTAAAGGCGGCAAAACAAAATTTGGAAGATATGTTCAGGCTTGGTTCTTTTTCTTTTGCAAAGCCGAAATATACTTTTCAAAAGAGCAGCGCACCGACCGCAGCCACCGAAAGCAAGGTTTATATAAAACACGTTCAAGACATTCAAAACGCGGCGTTATTGCAGTATATTGAGGAGCGCGGTATAAGTTGTGCCGTTGCAAAAGAGTATGTGAAAGAGGTTTACTATAAAACTGCGGACACCGAAACGGCGCGTCAATATTTTGCGTTGGCGTTCAGGAACGACAAAGGCGGTTATGAATTACGAAACAAATACTTCAAAGGCTCAACATCACCCAAAGACGTAACAACCATAAAAAACGGCTCAAAATCCGTACTGATTTTTGAGGGATTTTTTGACTTTTTGGCGTGTGTGGAATATTGGAATGGTAAAAACAAGATAATCCCCTACGATATAATTGTATTAAATTCGGTCAGCAATGCCAACAAAATCAATCTTGACAAATACGATACAATAAAGTTGCTGTTGGACAACGACACCGCCGGACAGAACACCGCCGAACTTTTAACAATACAGTACAGCGGCAAGACAGTTGAAAACGTAACAAAAAAACTGTTTGTCGGTGAGTTTAAAGAGTGTAAGGATTTCAACGATTATTGGCGAAAGGTCATAAAAAGCATTAAAAAAAATGTTGTGTAATTATGATAAATTACATACTTTTGCACTTTGTATTTACTATGAATAAATAAGTAAAATTGGTGCTAAAATGGTGCAATTTTTTATTAACTATGTATATAACTGTTTGGTATTCAGTTGTATATGTAATGATAACACTTTCTGCATTGGTAAATAAACAAAACAAAAAGAGCAGCGTACAATGGGAAAAATTCTGATAATATTTCTTTATTTGACGGTTTTCGGCATCGAACCCGATACTACTTCGCGGGTTTATTTTTCTGCGTCGCCTCAGGAGATGTCCGAAGCGGATTCCGCAAATTTGTATATGCCTTTTTCCTCTGAAAATGAAGGTGTTATCTTCACTGCTTTCGGTATCAAAGCGGAATATGTAAAAGTTAACCCGCCGGTTTATGACAGGTTTCATATAGATTTGAACAAAGACAGGTTCAAGGAAGTATATCCGTGGCAGGTGTTTTTGCCGTTGCTTTTTTGCGTTGTGCTGATACTTTTGGCGCGGTTTTACGTCTCTGACAGCATAAGGCGGGTGTTTTTGGCGGTCTTTTACGACAACGCCTTTCAAAATGCGGTTTCGGAAAAAAACGTCAACGCCGACAAAGCGGGTTATATGCTTTTTATTTGTTACCTTGTTAACGCCGTTCTTGTGATTTGCGTCTGTCTTTTCCGTTACGGAAGTCCTTTCGTGGAAAATTTCGGCAGGGCGTTGATGATTTTAACCGCCGCCGTTGCGGGATTTTATGTGATAAAGAGAATGATTTCGGGTGTTTTGTCCGAACTTTTCGGCTGCCGTGATATTTTTTCGCTTTATTACAAACGCTCGTCTTTTATTTTTCAGGCGTTGGGAGTGGTGTTAACGGTCGTAAATTTCATAAGTTTTTATGTAGCCTCGGCGTCGGTTCACGATTTTGCCTTTTATTTTACCGTGATTTTGTGCGTTTTTGCGGAGATTTGGAAAATTTTTAAACTTTTTTCAATTATATTTGAAAAACGGTTTCCGATTTTTTATTTGTTTTTATACCTTTGCGGCGTGGAATTTTTACCCGCTGTTTATGCCGTCAAAATATTGTCCGATTGACGGCCGGCACAACAAAAGAGAGAGTTTACGGACAGAATATGAATAAATTAAAAGAGAATAATTTTGAAAATAAGTAACGTACTGGTTTCGCAGCCCAAACCTGCGGCTGAGAGCAACAATCCTTACCAGCTGTTGGCTGATAAGTTGAAATTTAACGTTGAATTCAGACAGTTTATCAAAGTGGAGGGGGTAACTTCCAAGGAGTTCCGCGGTCAGCACATAAACCTGCCCGATTTTACCGCCGTCGTTTTTACCTCCAAAATCGGGATAGACAATTACTTTAAGTTTGCAAAAGAGATAAAATTCAACGTGCCGGAGGATATGCTTTATTTTTGCACGACTGAGGCTATCGCGCTTTATCTTCAAAAATATATAATCTTCCGTAAAAGGAAAATTTTTTACGGCACCAAGACAATTTCGGACATAACGGATACCATCAAAAAGCATCTTGATGCAAAGGTTTTGATTGTAAAAGGCGATGTTTCCAACGATGAGATACCGAAGTTTTTCGACAAGATGAAAATGTTTCACAAGGAAATCACGCTTTACAAAACCGTCAGCGCGGATTTGTCGGATATAGAAAAGGATTTTTCAAAATATCAGGTCTTGGTATTTTTCACGCCTTCGGGTATAAAATCTCTGAAAGAGAATTTCCCCGATTGGAAACAGGGCGATGTGAAAATTGCCGCTTTTGGTGCAACAACTCACGAGGAAATCAAAAAACTCGGTTATACGCTTGACATAGCAGCCCCGACGGAGGAAAACCCGTCAATGATTATGGCGTTGGAAAAATTTATTACCGCCGCCAACAAAAAGAAGTAAATAATTTTTATGCCTAAAAAATACGGACTTTCAAGAAGCGAAAAACTGAAAAGCGTTGTCAGGACGGAAAAACTTTTCACGAAGGGAAAATCTTTCAGGGTTTTCCCTTTCAGTGTATATTTTCATTTAAGTAACGACGGGGAACTTACACAAAATCAGTTTCTTGTATCGGTCGGAAAACATTATTTCAAACATGCCGTCGACAGAAACCGTATGAAAAGGCTCGTCAGGGAGGCTTACCGCAAAAACAAACTGCCGCTTTACGCAGTCTCGGAAGAAAAAAAGGTGTTTTTCAATATCGGCTTTGTTTACCGTCTCAACGTTTTGAGTGATTATAAGACTGTTGAGACGGCGGTTAAAAACGCCTTGCAGATTTTGTCCGAGAAAATTGAGGCGTTTAATGCTTGAAAACAAACTTGAAAGTATAATCTCTGTAACCGCTTGTGGTAAAGTTGTTTAGACAGAGATTGAGTCCGCAGTCCTTGCAAAACGGCTCAAAACCGTAGACAAATTCTCCGCAGGCGGGGCAGCAGTGGTAAACTGTTATGTTGAAATATGAAAAAAAATTCATCTTTTTCTCGTTTTTTACATCACAAATTTATAAATTTGCTTTTTTATTACAAAAAAAACTTTTATGTCAAAAGTATTAGACAGGATAAAATCACCGATAGAAAACGAGTTGAAAGAGTTCAAACCGTATTTTAAGGAGTTGATGCACTCCAAAACGCGGCTTTTGAACTTTATTATCAATTACAGCCTCAAAACCAAGGGCAAGCAGATGAGGCCGATGCTCGTGTTTCTTTCCTGCAAAATGCTCGGAAAAGTCTCCGAGACCACAATGGTTGCCGCCTCGTTGATAGAGTTGCTCCATACGGCTACATTGGTTCATGACGATGTTGTTGACGAAAGTTTTTACAGGCGCGGTTTTTTCTCTATTTTCGCGCTTTGGAAGGCAAAAATCGCAGTTTTGACCGGCGATTATTTCTTGGCGCAGGGACTTCTTCTCTGCCTTAAAAAAAATCAGACGGAGGTTTTAAAAATAGTTTCAAACGCTGTAAAAGAAATGTCGGAAGGTGAACTCGAACAGTTGGAAAAAGCCAACCGCTTGAATATCACCGAAGAAGATTATTATACTATAATTCGCAAAAAAACCGGTGCACTGATTTCGGCGTGTTGCGAGGCCGGTGCGTTTTCTTCCGGAGCCTCTGAGGAAGACGTTGCGGTTTTAAGGGAGTTCGGACTTCTAATCGGTACGGCTTTTCAGATAAAGGACGACTTATTTGATTATCAGAAAACGGGACTTATCGGCAAACCTAAATACAACGACATTCAGGAGAGAAAAATGACTTTGCCGGTGATTTATTCGTTTTCAAAGGCGTCGCTGACGGAGAGAAAAAAGATAACCTCAATTTTTAGAAAACGCTCCAAAAGTCACGAAGATATTGAAAAAATCGTGGAGTTCGTAAAAAAATCAGGCGGAATTGATTATGCAAATGACAAGATGTATTCGTTTCATAATCAGGCTGTTAAACTTTTGGAAAAATTTCCTAATTCAGAGGCTAAAACTTCACTTTTGCTTTTAGCGGATTATATTGTAAAAAGGGATAAATAATCTGATTGTTAACATAAAAAAATTTTTTTAGACATGAAAAAAGCATTATCTTTTTGGATTTTTGCGGTTTTAGCGGTTTCGCTTTTGGCAGGCTGTTCCGTTTTGCAGAGCGCAAACTCGCTTAAAAGTTGCAAATTTGCGATGAAAAACGTTACCGACGTTTCCGTTGCGGGAATTAACCTTTCTAACAAGGCAAGTTTTAAGGACGTTTCCGCTGCTGACGTTATAAAACTCGGTGCGGCGTATCTTACAAAAAGTTTTCCTTTGACGATGAATGTCAACGTCAACGTTACTAATCCTAATCCTACGACTGCAAGGCTTGCGGGTTTGGAGTATATTCTTTGGATTGACGACGTAAAAATGACCGCAGGAAGCATGACACAAAGCCTTACGGTGGCTCAAAACGAAACCGCCGTTATGCCGCTGAGTTTTTCGCTTGACCTTTTGGAAATTCTTAAAGGCGAAAGTAAGGATAAGATTTTGAGTTTCGGCTGCGGTTTGGCGACAGGAAATCCCGATGTCAGCCGTGTAAAAGTATCTTTTAAACCGTCTTTCAACGTCGGCGGCTCAATAGTGAAATGGCCGACTTACATAACAATCGGCGGCAACAAACTGATGCCTTCAACCAATTAAAAAAGAAATAAAAAACGGTGTATTTTTTACACCGTTTTTTATTTTTTCTTATCCCAATATCCTTCGTTTACGCGCTTTATGATTTCCTCAACAGAGAGAAATGAGTTCGGCAAAACGTTAACTGGTATCGGTTTTTTACATTCTTTGCTGGCGATAAAGCGTTTACATTCTGTGTGTCTTTCGCGTGTACAGTAAAGGTTTTTGTACGAATCGCCTGTGAGTTTGTTAATCAAAATGCCTTCCTGAAAGATGGGACATTTTGCGACCTTCGGACATATATTTGTATTTTCTTCCATCGTATTTTAATTTTATATTAACGGTGCTAATATAAAACAAAATATTTTCTTAACAAAAGAAAATTCCTAAAAAAACATTAATTTGTTTCGTTTTTGTCTTTTGCCAACTCTTTTATTTCAAATCTTTTTTGGAAAATCAGCATAAGAGCCACGCCGACGGTTACGGCAGAGTCTGCAATGTTGAAAACAGGGGAGAAGAAGACGAAGTTTTTTCCGCCCCAAAACGGTACCCAGTCAGGCAAAACGGTGTCAATCATCGGAAAATACAGCATGTCAACTACTTTTCCCTGTAAAAAGGGAGCATAACCGCCGCCTGCGGGCATAAATTCAGCCACGGTGTTAGCGGCGTAACCTGTGGAAGAGAAAATCACGCCGTAAAACATACAGTCAATCATGTTTCCGATTGCGCCCGCCAAAATCAGTGAGCCGCAGACTATTAATCCCGTTTTCGGCTGTTTGTATTTTATTAGCCAGCGGATTAGATAAATCATGCCGCCGATAGCGAGGATTCTGAAAACCGAAAGGAAAATTTTTCCCCATGCGCCGGGCAGTCCCCAACCGAAAGCCATTCCGGGATTTTCCGTAAACGCCAACTGAAACCACTGCATCGGCCAGCCCCAGTGTTGATAACTGCTTTCGCCTATAAACATGTGGGTTTTTACCCAGATTTTTACGATTTGGTCAACAATGACAACCGCAAGTATGATAAAAACAGATTTTTTTGCTAATGAATTCATTTTTTCTAAATTTTGGGCAAAGTTAAAAAAAAATTCTAAATTCTGTACCCTCCGATTAAAATATCGTCCATTTGCGCAAAACTTCCGCGCCACGAGGTTATAAATTCAAGCAGTTTTTCCTGTTGTTTTTCTGGCTCCTGCGTTTCGTTGTTGATTTCTATTAAAAGGTTTTTGAAACGGCCGTAACTTACTTTTTTGCCCGTCTCGCCGTTAAACTGGTCGGCAAAACCGTCAGAAAACATATAAATAAAGTCCCCGTCTTCCGCTTGAAATTCCTGAGTTTCAAACGGTTTCATTCTCGGATACAGTCCTATCGGATTTTTTACCGCCTTGTATTCCGTAAGTTCGCCTTTTCTGACAAGGTACATGGGATTGTTTGCGCCTGAAAATTTCAAGTGCTTGGTTTTTAAGTTCAAAATGCAAAACGACATATCCATTCCGTCTTTGGGTTCAAGAGGGGAGGAGTTGTCCTGTTTTAGGGTCGTGATGATAAGTTCGCGCATGGTTTCGAGAATTTCCGACGGCATGGTCTCTTCGTTCAAATCCGTGCAGACCTCGTTTAAGAAAGTTACGCCGAGCATGCTCATAAACGCGCCCGGAACGCCGTGTCCCGTGCAGTCGGCAACCGTAAAGGCAAGCAGGTCGCCTTGACGCTTCATCCAGTAAAAGTCGCCCGAAACCGTCTCTTTCGGCAGCCAGAACAGAAAATAACCGCTCAGACCTTTTAAAACGTCTGTCTGAGGCAAAACAGCGTCCTGAATCCTTTTGGCATACGTTATTGAGTCGGTGATGTTGCGGTGCTTGTTTTCGATGTCGTTTTTTAGAAGTTGAATGTGGTTTTTCTCCTTCTGAATCAAAAGCGACATTTCCCACAACTTTTTGTTTTTCAAGACGATTTCTTCTTTGTCCTGTTCAAGTTTTTTTTGCTCCAAAATAAAATTATCGGGCAATTTTTTTATGTCTCTCTGACTTTGTGCTGTCGGAGTTTGCGTTTCTTTTTTTTCTTGTAAAAGATAATTCAAACGGTCTATATCTGATTCAAAATTTTTTATCTCGCTTTTGTATCTGTCTTTTATTTTTTCACTTGCGCGCGCAATTCTGCGGCTCATGGTAACTTGCATAATTACAACGAGTATGGCTAAAACTGCTGTCAAACATATAAATACAATTGTTAACATAATGATTATTTTTGTAAACAATAATTTTCTTCGTTAAAACTCCTCTCCTAAGAATACTTTTAGTTTTTGATCGTTCAAAAACATGATACCGTCAGCACTTTTTACTTTCTGCATATATTTTTGAATGTCCATATAAAAATATCTCAGGGCATTGTCTGCGGTCAAAACATACAGAATATCATCTGAGGCATATCCCATGCAAACTACCGGTTGACGGTTCAATGAATGTTGCTCTATTACAAGACGTTTTGCGGCATCGTCTCTGGTGTTGATGATTGTTATACGGTTGTCAACTCCCGAAACTGCTAACAATCCGGAATGTATATTATAAACAACATTTTGTAAACCTGAATAACTGCCTGCTATTTTTTCTGCTTGTGTATCGCTCTTAGTATCAACTACTTGGATTTCTCCGTTATCAAAACATATCGCAAGTTGACGTTTGTTCGGAATTGTAACCATATTGGTAGCCTTACTGCCTGATTGTGAGAACACTGTCTTCTGTGTGCCGTTTTTGATATTCCATTTTATTAAAGAACCTTTGTCAGTAAGTATATACACTTCGGAATTATTCAATGCACAATTTACATCTGACAACTTTGTCTTTAAATTTATGCTCTTAATTACGTGAGAATCAGGGTCAGTATAGTTTAAGACTACAACTTTTCCCATTTCGTAGGCCAACACCAAAAGTTTTTTATCAGTTGAAACTGATGCTGCTTTTATGTAGTCGCCTTGTGAAGCCAACTTTACTTTTTCGCCGGTTTTGGTGTTAACGTAATACGTGTTTTTGTCGGAAGTGGAATAGACGAGATTTTCCGCGTCTGCAAAGCAAGCCTTTCTGACAGAAAATCTGCTGTCTTCGCCTTTGCTGATTTTTGTTTCTTTTGTTTTTTCTTTATCTAATTTGTAACCAATGATTTGTCCCTTCTCAGTTAAACAAATGATTTGATTGTCTTCATCGATGGCAAAACCCATTATTTTCTGAGAAGTGGTTTTCATTGGTTGCAAGAGATTGTTCTCTTCGAGGGCAAAAAGCACCGCATCGTAAAATTCCGGCGTGTTTTCTGACTGATCGTTGAGGTTGTAGTAACTGTCAGCGGTCAAAATCAGGTTAAGGTTCATTTTTTTGTCCTTGTACTGGTTTTTGGCTTTCATGGCGAGCATGTTTGCCTTAGCCAAATTGTTGATTTCGTCCTTTTCGCGCTGAACTCGGTCGTTTTCTTCGATTTTGCCTTTCAACGAATCGCCCAAAGCATCGGAAATAAGTTTTTGTTCCAGCATTTTTTGATAGTTGGAATCCGCCCTGAGACGCTCCTCAACGGCAGTGCGGCGGTTTTTTTCTGCGATATAACTTGCGTATTCGGCTTTTTTCTGCGCTTCAAGTGCTTGTAATGCCCTTAATTCAGCCGTGTCGCGTTGTTGAGAGGCAATTTCGTTGGCTCTTTCGGCGGCTTTTTGCTGTTCAACGGCGATTGCTTGCTGGTCTTGTGCGTATTTCTTTTGCTTTTCGGCTTCTACTTTTTGCTCCTCGGCGTTGTTTTTTTCCTGCAACGCCCAATACGTAAAGCCTGACAAACTTGCGATAAAAATCAGCAAACCGTAAATTAGAAAATGTATTCTGCGTTTTGTTGCCTTTGCCTTTGTCTGAATAGCCACAAACGAGGATTCAAGAAAGTCAACGTAGTTTTCATAACGGAACTGCGCATTTTTTAACTTTTGTCTTGCAGGCAGTTTTGAACTGTCGTATTTAACAAACAGATAAGGGTTTGGGTTACTTCTATTAAACCATTGGTTGAAGTAAGTGTAGTTTCCCGTATTTAACAGATACGACGGATTTTTCTCGCTTTTTATCCAGAGTTGCATTTGAGAATTAAAGTCTTGATAATCCTTCATGTCTGCTGCTTCTTGTGTGTCCCATTCCGAAAGCATTTTCCAGTTTCTTATTAACGCTTCGTGCGTAACGTCCAAAACTGTATCGCCCGAAAGATATTGAGTTTCGGTTTTTTCGGGGTCAAGAAACGGCTTTATAAGCGAGTTGTCCGGAGTACGGAAAATGTTGATTACACCGCATACAGTGGCGTTTGTAACGTTTTCACGGTTGATAATTCCAGTGATTTCGCTCAACGTGCAACGGTTTCTTACCGGGCGGTTGTTGTCAACTTTTGTCAAAGATTTAAAAACGATTTCGATAATTTCTTTTGACTCGCCAACCGAAATGTTTTTTTCTGCCCAATCAGAATTTTCGATGAAATAATCGTAAGCCGATTCGTACAAAATGCCCGCGTGAGCGTTCAAAACGTTGTTCAAATCGGTTTTTTCGTAGTATTTTTTCTGATATTCGGGCAGATTGTTGAACCAACGGTCAAATTCGCCTTTGTCGTCAGGACTTAAAACTTCACTTGAAATACCCGCTATTTTTGCTAAGTGAATCAAGTCCATAACATCTTCACCATTGTTGGCAATCCTCCACAAAAGATTGAGTGCGTGCTGCAAAACAGGCAACTGGTCAAAACCCGAATTAAGGTTGTTGATGATAACCTCTGTTAAGCGTGAAGACACTTTTCCGCCCGCTAAAATAGCCGGCTCTTCTATAACTTGACGAATTTCGGTGCGTTTTAACTGCGGGACAAAAAACTGCGAATAAGCGATATATTCGGGCAGGTTTTTAAAGACTGTGCATTGCGAGATAAAGTCGCTTCGCATCGTAAAAATCACGTAAACAGGCAGTTTCTCCGTTATGGAAATTCTAATTGTTTCCAAAAGTAAATTTATTGCTGTATACGATTCGTCAGAGGGACGGCCCTGATTGAAGTTTTCGATGTTTGTGAAAACTTCCTCAAATTGGTCAGCAATGATTAAAAGGTTTTTGCCTGAATTAGAATCTTTTGTGTAGCATTTTGATGATTTATAGAGGTCTGTCAGTGCTGAAAAACCTTCTTTCAGTTGGTTCATGCAGACGCTTTCATCGCAGTCTATTTGTTCAGCGAAAGCATTGGAAAGGCTTTCTAACGGATTTTTTTGCGGTTTGAAATCAGCGATTATCCAATTGTTGAATTGCGCTTTGAAAAAACCCACACGGATATAAGGAACGACACCGGCGTAAACCATACTTGATTTGCCGTCGCCGGAAGCACCGGTGATAAACGCCATTTTGTTTTCTTCTAACAGTTTGACGATTTGCCGTATGTGCAAATCTCGCCCTTTGAAGAAAATACTTTCCTCTTCTGTAAACGGTCTTAACCCCGGATATGGACAAACCCGCGCTGTCATAATTTAATTTTTTTTGATTTTCCTTTGAATTTTGTAGTTTTAAGTTGACATTATCAAAAAAAATGCCAAAAAATTTCCGATTAATATAATCCCCGTTTGCAAACACGATGTAAAATTTGTAAATTTGCGACAGAAAATAATAAAAATTATGCAAAACAAGATAATAAAAACCGCCGTATTGCTTCTTGTTGCAATAGCGTGCATTGCGGGCTGCCGGAAATGCTCCGAAATAGAAGACCGTCCGCTGACATATTTGGACTCTCTGCCCGTCTTGACAGAAACGGCGCAGATTTTGGACGCGGTAAGCAGCCGTCATGAAAAAATCTATCTTATTGAAAACTACCGTTTTGAAAAGGCGAAAACTTTCAAAAACCCGTCAACGCTCAGTCTTGTGGAAGGCGAGTTTGTCTATTACGGCATCACTGAGCAAATCAACGACGATATGCACCATACTTTCACAAAGTACGGTCGGCTGTTTTTTAGCGAAAATATTGAACTTCTCGGCTTTTACAACTCCCGCGTGCGGGGCTGTCCGAGCAAAAAAGACATGCGCGCTGTTTCTACCCGTACTCACAAAAAAGATGAGGTAGACTGGTTTGTAAGTCCGGACGCCAAATTTACTTTTGTGGCAAAACTCGGCGCAAACAAAGCCGAACTCACCGGTTATGACGGCGAAAGGGTGATTGTTTCAGGCGGCGACAGAGAAACTCTTGCCGAGGCCTCGATGGCTCATCTCTGGTGGTTTAATATGAAGTACGTCCTCATATTAATAGTCGTTGTGATTGTTTGCATAATCGGAGTTATCTGGACAAGCGATTAATAATCTTAAAAAAACTATAAGAACCATGAAAAAACTGTTATTGATTTCAGCGTTTTCGGCGGCGGTTTTCAGCGGCGTTGACGCGCAGACTCTCGACGGACAATGGACTGACGGTATCGTTACTTATTACGCCAAAAAAACCGGCAGCGATTATCTTTTTGACGGCTTTTTGGGTGAAGACCGCAGTTTTACAATTTCAAAAACCGCTCAAAACAAGTTCGTCATAAAAAAAGAAAGCGAAGAGGAATACTATTCTCTCGGCAAAAACGGCAGCACAGTCAAGTACCTGACTATTACCGAAAGTTCTGGCAGAAAAGCCGAAATTTTGGCAAGTTACGGCACCGGCAACCAACTTTTTTATGCGATTGAGAAGGATTTGACACAGAATGACAATTTTTACGAGTCGGGCATTGAGTATATGTTTGAAAACGTAATCGGCGGCGGTTTTGAAGTCCTTTATGACGAGTACGGCTCAAATCATCACGCAGTGTTGAGAATTTCTGACAAAATTTACATCTTGAAGACAACTTCCGACGGCGTAACACTTTACAACACCAAAAAAGAAAACATTATGTACGAGCCGACCACTGTTTTCAAAACTATAAAATATACCGATTCAGGACAGGGCTGGTGGCCTAAGACCTCGAAAATTGTTCTCTCTGTCAGCATTTTGAGCCTTTTTGACAAGTCTCAGTTGCGGCTTATGCGCAATGAGATTTATGCGCGGCACGGCTGGCAGTTTTCGTCAGAAGACTTGAAAAGCCATTTTTCCAAGTTTTCGTGGTACAAACCTTCGGGAAACAATTCAACAATAAAACTTTCTGATTTGGAACAGTTTAACGTCGATTTGATTAAAGCAATGGAAAAATAATCCAGTCAAAATTAAAATCTAAAAACGCTCCGATTTGTTTCGGGGCGTTTTTTTTATGCAATAGTGCAATTTTTTACCTGCTGATTATGTCAAATATATGTATTATTTTTGCGCTGCAAAACAAGACTGACAATAAAAAATGAGAACACTGATTATCACATCGTTAATAATTTTTTCAGCATTTTCGGTTAAGGCGCAGAGCCATGTAAAAACCGGTTGGACGTTTGGCGTATTGCCGTCGGTGGCATACGATGCCGATTTGGGTTTTCAATACGGCGCACTCACCAACATTTACTATCACGGCGACGGCTCGCATTATCCTGAATATCTTCATTCTATCTATACCGAAGCCTCTTACACCACAAAACACAACGGGTTAATCAGACTGAATTTTGACAGCCGTGCCGTTTTGCCTGGTTATCGTCTCAGCCTTGATATATCGTATATTCCCGACGAAATGAGCGATTTTGCAGGTTTTAACGGTTATCAGGCGGTATACAACGACGATTGGCGCAACGACGAATCCTCTGATTATCTGTCCCGCGCATTTTACAAATACCGCCGAAATATGTTTCGCGCCGCTGCTGACATTCAAGGCTCTGTAACAGAGAAACTTAAATGGAACGCAGGGTTAGGCGTTCTAAGTTTTAATGTCGGCAGCGTTGACATCAACAAACTTAATAGGGGAGAGGACGAGAACAACAAACTGCCTGATATTGAATGTCTTTACGACAAATACTTTAAATGGGGATTAATTTCTGACAAGGAAATTAGCGGCGGAAGTTTTCCTTTTATCCACGCCGGAGCAACATTTGACACGCGCAATATGTCGGCAGCACCGTCAAAAGGCATTTGGGCAGACGCATTTTTAACTTATTCAGCGGCATTTGGCGACAAATCGGAGTTCAACAGTTTGAAATTAAACGCTAATTTCCGTCAGTACATTTCGCTCGGTACACCAAAAGCCGTTTTAGCCTATCGCATTGGAACACAGTTGACTTTGGCAGGTTCAACGCCGTTTTATATGCTCTGTTACCACAACAATTTGGTTTTGAAACGCGCAGTGTACGAAAGTTTGGGCGGGTCAAGTTCTTTGCGCGGCATAATGCGCAGCAGGATTTTGTCAAACGGTTTTTTGCTTGCAAATGTTGAAATGCGCCTTCGCATTGTTAGTTTTGACATCGGAACGCAGCATTTTTACATAGCGTCCAATCCGTTTGTAGATGCCGGAATAGTGGTTCAACCCGCTGACATAGACGAAGATAATTTAGCACTTGCGACTGTCCTCACCGGCGACAATGCTGCCAATTATTTCGACTTTGGCAAATCAAACATTTACCGTCCGCATGTTTCAGGCGGCGTGGGATTAAAAATTGCCATGAACGAAAACTTTATTTTGTCAATCGACTGGGCAACCCCGTTCAACACTCAGGATTCAGGCAAAAAGTCAAATCTTTATATCAAAATGGGGTATTTGTTTTGAAAATTTTTACATACAGAACAATGGAATAAAGAAAATTATAAAATTTCATAAATTTTAAATATTTTCTCCTTTAATTCATTGTCGTTGATTTTAGTAAAATAGTATTTTATTGTTTCTCTAAAACCGTACGGATCCCACTTGCCTATATAGGCTGCTATATAAGATGCTATATCAAACGCCGCATTGTTTTTTATAACATTTGGTTCTTTTTCGCAGATCCATTGTTCTGCATACCATAACTGACATTCTAAATCGTTAAATTTTTTCGGGCATTCTTTTTCTCCGTGATAGAATTTGCAGTACTTTAATATATCTGTCTTTTCCATAGTCTATTTTTCCTAAACGGTAAAATTTTATTTCACTCTTTGTTGTAAATTTTTAGGACTTTGACGTAAATTCCAAAAATCAATTACCGTAACATTGTTATTGTCAATACGATATATGATTTTGTTCAATCTCTTTGTCAAACTCCAATTCTTCCGCTATCTGTCTGAATGTCTCTTCTGACGTAGTATATTCTCCGTTTGCGATTTCTTTTTCGATTTCGTCAAATCTTTTGTCAAGTTCCTCTTTGGTGTACGGACACTCTGAAACTTCCTCTTTTTCAGATGTTTCCAGTTCACTGACAAGCCACATTCTGTCCTCGAAAGAAAGAGTTTCCAAAAGATATTCGCGTAAGTTTATCAATGCTTCTCTGCTCATAATCTTATTAGTTTTTAATTCGTTGTAAAAATACTGTTTTTTTTAGAAAACGGCAAATAAATCCAAAATTTTTTCCTATCTTTCGCCCGAAATTTAACACAAAAAAATATGAAAAAACAATTAACAATTCTTTCCCTTTCAGCATTGACATTGTTTTCGTGCGGGGGAAACCAAACTCAAAATCAGAGCGGTGCACAGAGTGCAGACACCACTTCAAAAAATGTTGAGACGGCTCAGAAAACCGAACAGCAGGAAACTCCCAAACCGGAAGAAAAGCCCGAAATTCCGCCTTACGAGGTTGATAATTTCAGCGGCAAAAATGTTGATTTTTCAAAGCCGGTTTTGATAACTACAAATACGCTTTGGAAAGATGAGGACGGCAGTTTAAAAGAAGACGGCACACCTTCCGTTGCGGAATATTGCCGTTATGATTCCAAAGGCAGAATCCTTGAATACGGCTGTTTTACGGGTCAGTTTGACTACGAAGGCTATATCAGAATGTTCAAAATCTGTTACAGCGGCGAAAAAATAGACTCTGTTCAGTGGAAAGAGGTTTACAGCGGAAAACTCGAAGAAAAGAAAGGCGAAATTTTCAAAAAAGATGTCAGCATTTTTGACATCGTAACCGGCGAAAACATAGGTTTTATTCATGAGGCAGACAAGGAAGTCAAAGACCTTGACCCGTATTCAATAGCCTCAATGCGGCATTACGCCGACACCAAGACCGATATTTTGGAGCGTCAGTTCGGAATTATGTACGATTTCAGCGTCGTTGAAAAATGGAACAAGCAGGAGCGCGACAACAGCGGAAGGGTTACTTATGCCGAATATAAAAACGCGTTCGGCGAAGGCGAGTACGAACTTTATAAGATAAAATACACTTACGGCGAAGATTTCGTCAAGAGAACTTTCAACAAAAAACAGCGCGTGGAGTTTGAAGGCGATTTTGACGAGAATGAATATGATTATGTTCAGGTAGAAAAATATCTTCATACGGACAGTGAAGTAAAATAATTGAATTATGAAAAAACAATTAACCATTCTTTCCCTTTCCGCACTGACGTTGTTTTCGTGCGGGGGAAACAAGTCGCAAAATCAGAGTGTTGCAGAAAAAACCGATTCTGCTAAAACCGTAATGACAGAGCCGTCAAATAATACAGTGGAGGCTGCGGAAAAAACAGCGGAAGTCAGCGAAAACTTGGATTCTGTTCTTCAAAAAATTAATCCTTGGCTGAAAAAACTTCCTGAAAATCCCGACAGACAGTTCTATTTCTTTGAACATGAAGTCGATACCATTAAAGGACTTGCTTATTTCAAAGACTTTTTGTACGCCTACCCGTTTAAAACCGGCGGTTATCTGACTGTATCAGAACACAGCGAAATGTCAGAGGAAAATTATATTCCGATGACACAGCGCGAAACTTATATTTACAAAGACGGAAAACTATCTTCTGCAAAAAACGTTTTGCCCGTACCTGACCCCGTCATGTTTACCAACGCAGAAAAAAGAACGGCACATAAAGCCGATTTCGATGCTATGTCCGCGCTTTACAAAAGACGTTCCAGCGATTATGTAAATTATATATTTTACAACGACAAACCTGAAATCCGTACTGTTCTCCGTCTTATCAACTACGATGATTCCGACTGGAAAAAAGAATATTCTGACCTGCTTGAAGGTAATGACAAGCCAAGTTACAGATGGGACGGCGAAAAGTTCGTGTTTTTTGACCCCTTTGAGGAATTTATGAAAAGCCTGCCTGAATCACCCGACAAAGCCGTTTATCAAAACAACAAAGTCGAATATATTATGGACGAGTTTTGCTCTGTCAGTGAGGACTGTTATGCCTTTCCGATAACCGGCGGCGGATACCTTGGCGTATTTAGTTACAACTGTCAGTGCGAGGCTTCAATGTCTTGGTATGACAGCACTTACGTTTACAAAGACGGTAAAATAAAGAGTGTTTCAAACGTTTTGCCCGTCCCTGAAATCTCAGCGTTGCTTGATGAAGAAAAGTGCAAGGGCAACGACGGTTTGGTCAGGGAAATTGTTGAACAATACAACAAATACCCGAAGGATTATCTTCTTTACTACATTTCTGACGACGGCACACTGAGCGTCAGCGCGGAAGGCAACGGCTGCGAGCAGTGGGGCGAAAACCAGTTGGAATTAATGAAAAATGCCGTTTACAAATGGGACGGCGAAAAATTTATAAAACAATAACAATCACAATATGAAAAGAACAATTATACTTTCCCTTTCTGCATTGACGTTGTTTTCGTGCGGGGGAAATCAGCCGCAGCAAACGCAGTCTCAGCCGCAAAACACTGCTGAAACTGCCGCAGAAACTACCGGCGAAAAAACTTTCAAATACGTTGAGCCTCAGGATTCTGTTGTAAAAACAATCTGGGAAAAACTCAAAAAAGAGGACAAACATATTTCAAACGTCATAACAGACGCTGTGAATTTTGACTATATTCCTCAGAGCGAGGCGGAAATTTTCAAGTCGAAAACCGCCATGGAATACGATTACCTTGTTCCGATGGGCAGCGAAGAGCCGGATAATTGCATTGCGGCAAACTACCGTATACAATGTTACCAAACGCTTGACAATGCGTGGATTGCAATTATTGACGCTGTGGTTCACGGTTACGATTTGGATTCCGTCGACCATGCAGATAAGGTTTTTACGGTCAAGTTTAAGGACGGCAAAATTTCTTATCCCGACAACAAAGATTTTTTTCCCGAAAATTTTAAAACAGTAGAGGCTCATCACCGTGGCTTTTACAATCCGAGCATTATTTTCAGCAATACCGGTTTGAATTTCGTTCATTCGGAATACTGGCCGCTGAAATATCACTGGAACGGCAACAAGTTTGAGTCAGACTCAAAATTTATATGCAGTTCTGTTGACATGTACCGTGGAAATTTCTGCATGGAAGGCAAATGTGCAAACATAGGCGCTGAATGGACGGGAAGTCCTGACGGCGTTTTCAAGTCCGATGACGGAAAACCTCTTGCAAAACTTGAATTAAAAGACGGAATCATAGAAGGTTATACGATTTTGGATTCGTCATGCGGTGTGGTTCAGGCTACCAATACCGACAGTATTACTCACAATCCTGTTGCGCTTGGTTATCCTATAAAAAACGTTCTTGACTTTAAACGTGCTACTGCGTGGATGAAGGATACTGTCATAACCAAAGGTATGAAAGACGGCAAATACGTTATTACACAGCAACTTTGCCATGACACTCAGGACAAACGCCGCGATGTTTTTATAGAATTTGCCGCAAAGGACGAAAATTCCGAAATCGAAAGCATCAGGGTTTATTCAACGCCTTTGACGGTAACTCTTATGAGCGAGTTTGAGGCTGCAAAGTCTCTGTCAGATGAGGCGAGAATGATTTTCAAAGCCTTGAATTTCAATGAGAAAGAATACGGAGTGTTTAAGCGTGCCAGTATTTATAACAAAAACGGTTTTAATATTGAGTTTGACAACGATTTAGAAGTCCGTTTTCAGATTTATAAGGCTGACGGCGGCAGATTTTTGGTTGTTCTTTCAAAGAAAGAGGGGTATTTTAAAAGTCTTGGCGAAAAGTTCTGGTATTACGAGAACGGACAGTTTACTCCGGCAAAGATTGACATTCCCGCGCCGCATTATTACAAATCGGAAGACGAGTGTATGTATTATTTCACAGACGAGGGGCTTGAATGGGACAACGACGATGCCGACATGGAAAACCATTTTCATGAGGATTTTCCTTGGAACGGAAAAGAGTTTGAGTCTCAGGTAGGAGAAGGATAAGAAGAACTGAACTAATCGAAATATGAAAAAGATAGCCATTTTTTCCCTTTTCGCATTGACGTTGTTTTCGTGCGGGGGAAACAGGACACAGGCACAAAGCGTTGAGGAAATCAACCAGACAATCAGCGGTCTTATAAAATACATTCCTGACCACAGAATTGACGAAAGCATAAAACCGCATTACACGGAAGAGTTTTTTACGCTTTTGCAAAAGGCTTGGAACGTGCCTTCGCCGGAGGACGGCATCGGCGATGAGGAGTTTTTGTATTATTTCATTGAAGGCAACGGCGACTGTTATGCTTCAATCAACGGCACTGAGCACGAATGTAAGAATTTTAAAACGAAAATCGACGGCAATACGGCGGTTTCTACGTTTGACTACGTTCATGGTCCCGAAGAAACTGACAGTCATACCATAACACTCAAAAAAGTCGGAAACTCTTGGCTTATAGACGACTGGGACGACAACAAAAAAGCCGTTGCCGAATTTTTAAAGAGCAACGGCTTCTGATGCTTATTTTATTTTTGCAGAGGCTGCGCGTTCACCGATTTCAATCATGTCTTCGCAGTTTCCTTTGCCGAAACTCAGAGCGTCATACTGTGTTAATACCGGGTGAATATAAATATCTGATTTCTGGACGTTTGAATCGTATTTTTCAGCATCGGGACGGGATTTGTAATATTCCGTTACAAGGTCGGTTGCTTCTCCGAAATATTGTTTGGCGAGGTCGGGCGTAACGGTAAGAGCCTCGATTAAGAACGAATATTTTTTCGGGAAAAACGATTCGCCTTCCTGACGGAGGTCTACCACGACAGTAAATTCAGCACCCATGTCAAGAGCCACGTCAACGGGCAGATTGTTGTAGAAACCGCCGTCAACATAACGGTTGCCGTCTATGATAACATTGTCGTATACGTAAGGAATTGCAGATGAGGCCATGATTGCGTCAAGCACGTCGCCTTCTGAAAGAACTACTTCTTTCAATTCTTTTGTGTCGGCGACAACGCATCTGAAAGGAATTTTTAAATCTTCAAAAGTTGTTACGCCTTTGTCCTGCAAAAGTTTGGAGAGAATTTCCCTGATTTTTGAACTGTTCTTTGCGTCGTTTTCATCGAGATTTACGAAAAATTCTTCCAACTCGTCGGCTTTGTAACCAGCCGCATACAACGCACCGAGCATAGAGCCGATACTTGTGCCTGAAATGTAATCGATTTTTATTCCGTGTTGTTCGATGATTTTCAGTGCGCCGATTTGAGCCGCGCCTTTTGCACCGCCGCCGCTGAGTACAAGTCCTATTTTTTTGCCTGAAAAATCGGGCATTACATAATCGGGATCTTCATAATCGTGATCCATGTCATCTTCTTTGTCGCACGCCGCGGTCATAAGAATAAGCGGCAACAATAATAAGTAAAACAGTTTTTTCATGTCAGTGAAGTTTTTTTATTATATTTTTTGGTGCAAATATAGTTGTTTTTTTTCACTTTTCAGATGATTGTAAAATTTTGTTTTTTTGTAGGTTTTGTTTATTTTTGTGGCAAATCAAAATTTATGTGAGTATGACTACAACGATGAAATTGAGAGCGGAATTTACTGACGAAAAAATAGAGAAAAATCTCCGTCAGGCGTTCGGAGAATTGAAAGATTACAAAGATGGAAAAATCGATTTTCAATCAGCGGAAGATTTTTTGAAGGAGTGGGAGGATAAATAATAGAAAAAAACTTATAATTTCGTCAGCCTTTCTCTGTTGCTTATATTATCCAAAATGCAGTCTAATAATGCTTTAACATTGTATTCTTGCGAAGCGGAATAACATATTGGGCGGTGGATTTTTCTGTTGATGCTTATTTCAATTTGTTTTTGGAAAGAGTCAATTTGTCTGTTTAGAAAGTCATATAAAACATTGTCAGGTTTGCCGTTAGTCCAATGTCGTCCGCTCATTGCAACATCTGCTTGGTTGATTGCAAAAATGATTCGGTTGTTATTAATATTGCTAAGGAGTGTTTGATTAAGCAACTTATATATACCCCCCAAGTCTCTGCGTGAGCCATCGATTACAACGAGCACCATATCAATTAGATAACAAGTGTTACATACAGCATCATCTTTGTATACATCAACAATTTCATTTAAATAAGTTGCTAGTTTTTGTAAATGTTCTTTGTCTTTTTGCGGAGAATCGCCTATACCGGGCGTATCCCACAAGCGGACATAATCATTTAGAAAATAAGAATTAAAGTCCTGAGTTTCTGGATTTACGCCGTGTCCTATTTTTGCGGTTTCGCTGCCGATAAGCGCGTCTATTGTTGACGATTTTCCTGCGCCTGTTACACCGACAAGCATAATATCAAGCGGGCGAACAGGTACTTTTGCCATAAATTCGTCCAACCGATAATTTGACAATTCATTACTCATATCTGTTCGTCCGCTTAATACGTTCAATTACCAAAAAATGGATTTTAGCAATCCACAGACACCTCCAATTGCGCCACCCACAGCAGTACCAACACCCGGAATCACACTGCCTAATGCAGCACCAATAGCAGCACCAGTTGTTATATCTTCGATATAATCAGGAACCATTTTATTGTTGATTTCGATGTCGTAGTCCTTCTTACCGTCATCATACGTGTACCTGTCTTTTTTGTTCTTGTTTTTCTGCGATACAACCGCAAGTCGCTTGTTGTTCGGTATCAAATCAACGATATAGTACAACAACTTGGAAATGTTGTACGATGGTTCTTGTGGCTTTCCTTCTTCCTTATATCCCGCTGCATACGAAAGCGTTTCAATAGAAAGTCCACAGCCCTCTTTGATTCGTTGCCTTACCGACCTTTCTTTTTCTGCGAGGAAAACTCCGAGTTCTGCATCTGGCTTGTGATTCACATCGTCCCAGTGCTTGCCTTTCATTGCCATATCCGCCTGATTGATGCCAACGAGAAGCCTTTTCTCCGGATTTTTGCCAAGATGAGGAACTATCACATCTGTTATCAGACCGTATGAAGTTCCCATATCGCGGCTTGAACCATCAAGAATTACAAGCACGACATCAATTAGCAAGTTGCCTTGTGCATCTTTTTCTTCTAACGTCTGAATGATTCCTTTTTTATGTAGTTCATCCTTTTCAGGGCTGTCGCCAAGTCCCGGACTGTCCCAAATGACAAGGTTGCCCAAGTCATACTTGTCAATGTCCATAGTCATAGGGTCTGCCCCCGTACCAACAACAGCCTTTTCCATACCGAAAAGTGCGTTGATAGTTGAACTTTTGCCGCAACCGGTAGCACCCGTAACGAGAATGTTCGCCTTTGCGTTTTTGCTTTCTTCAAGCCATTTAAGAATCTTCTCTTTTTGGCTCTCTGTCAAGCCTCGGAGATAATCCTTATCTCGCTGACTCAATGATTTGTTCAGCGTTTCTAAGATACTTGTTACATCCATATTGTTGATGGATTTGATGGTGAAACAATGCAGAAAGAAAATTGTACGGACACAAAAAAAGCGTAGCCTTTTTTAAATGTGTCATACTATTAATGAGGTCGTGGAAAGTACCTTGGAATCAATATAACACAACAGACCACGCCCATATACGTAAGGCGCGGCAGTTGTGCGTAACCGATTCCTTTGAAATTTTCCACGTTTCATTAATGGTTACAGCACAATGCCTTTCAATATTACCTATGATGGATTGCAATCCGTTGCAAATATGTGAAGATTTTTTTATAAAAACAAATAGAAATTGAAGTTTTTTTAGAAAATATATCAATATATTTCTAAAATTCATATTACTTTATGCAATAAACAATTAAGTTGTTATTCGTTAAAAAGTGTTATAATCTGCGGAATCTTGTTTTTTTTTGCAGATTCCGCAGATTATAACAACAAAAAAACCTTTCAGGTTCCGAACTGAAAGGTTTTTTTTATTGAACTATCATTTTTTATCATTTAAACTTTTTCTTTTCTTATAAGCAATCCTCCTTTTTCTTTTTTAAAGGGTTAAACAATCGGGTTAACTACTCTCTAAAACAAATATTTGTTTGTTATCGATAACGTTACAAAATTATAAAAAAATATTTAAACCACCAAATTATTTTGCACTTTTTTTCTACTTTTTTTGAAAAAAAATACCGTCAAATTTTATTGTTGCTTAATAATAGAAAAATGTAAAATATAAATAACTAAAAATTTTCTAAAAAATCAGATTTGTTGATTTTTTTACATTTTTTCAAAAAAAATCCTTATCTTTCGCCAAAAATATTTTTTTTAATCATGAAAAAGCAATTAACAATTCTTTCCCTTTCTGCATTGACGTTGTTTTCGTGCGGGGGAAATCAATCTCAGACACAGAATGTTGCGGTTAAAACCGCTGACACTACGGCAAAAGTTTCAACTCCTGAACCTGAAACTCAAACGCCCAAAAAAATCGAACTTTCAGAGTCCGTTATGAAAGAAATCTGGAAACAGTGGGATTTGGAATACAAAGACAACGCCGAACCCGAATTTTCTTTCAGTAGCGTAAAATTCAAGGATTGGAGCGTTGTTTGCGAGGGCGAACTCAGGGCTTATCCGCTTGACGAAACCTCTTTGAAAGTCTATTCCGTTTACAATCAATATTCTTCTGATCCTAAGGACGATTCTGACGGTTTTTACAAAATCGATATTTACGTATTCAAAGAAGGCAAACTAACTGAGACGGATTATCAGCCTGATTTGACTGTTGAAAACGGCGTGCGTGCCGATTTTTCCGTAACCGGCGACACGCTTACGATTTTGAAAAACGACGACTCGAAACTCCAATTTGCAAGAGACGGTGAAAAATTCGTCAAGATTGAAATAAAACCCGGCATTGCCGAGGAGATTTTCAAAAAAGAGTTTCCGAAAATCAAGGAGATTTACAGCCGCAATCCGCTTTTGGCATCGGGCAGCGAACCTGAGGAGAGTGAAGGCTGCGATTCCGGCGAAGAGTTGGCTTGTTATCCGCTCAAAAACGGCGGATACCTTGTGGTTTTTAAACACGATTTCAGCGGACCGGGCTGCGCTTCTGAATATTCTTTCTGGGCAAAGAAGTATAATGACGGCAAACTTTCAGCGGTAAAAGACGTTTTGCCGGTTCCCGCTTTGGAGGATTTGCTCGATCCCGGCAAGGCTGCCGATTATAAAAAAGACGTGGACGAGTTCAGAAAAATGTTTCAAGAGGCTCCTGAAAATTATTTGTGTTACGAGTTTCAGCCGCCTGAGAGCCTTACAGTAAGGCTTCACCCTTGGGAATGTGAGGAGGCGTATTTCAACATGGACAAAGTAATGAAAGACCCTTACAACGGAGACAAAGTTCCCGAATACAAATGGGACTGCGAGAAATTCGTAAAAAAATAAAAAATTTTGTAAATTTTAAAAAAGTCAGTATCTTGCGGCGTTTTTTCCGCGGCGTTTTCGCGGAGAAAGAAGACAAGTAATTTTTTTATTAAACAACTATTTTTAACAAATAAATTTAAATGAAAAGAACACTTATGACTATCGCTGCGGCAGCATCGCTTTTGCTTGCTTCATGCGGCGGTAACGGCGGCAACAATGCCAACGGCGGCAACAACGGTGCGGCAACTGAAACAAAGGCAGCGGCAGAAGAATTTGTTTTGCCCGTTGATCCTTCCGCAAAACTTGACAAGACTTTTGACCACGAGAAATTTACAGTTCAGTATCCCTCAACGCTTGAACCCCAGACTACGTTAGGCTCTGATTTGTCTTTTGCAACCCCCGACGGCTCTGTAAAAATCACCGGCACATACAACACTGAGGGTGTAGCGGTTGCTGATTTGGCATCTATGGCTGAAAACATGAAAGCGGCTGCCGGCGCAATGGGCGAGACTGCTGAAAATCCCATTGTTAAAGGCAAGGCTTACGTCATCAAAAGCAAAACCGAAGACAAAGTGATTTATCATTACTGCGTTATGAAAGAAGACAAAGTCGGCATCATGGGCGATTTTGAAATGGAAAACGAGGCTGTTGCTGAATACGAAAAATACGTCGGCGCAGTGCTCAGTTCAATTAAGTTCAAATAACAGAAAACTGAACTTTTTTTTGAAAAAAGTTTTTTATAGCACGGAATCTTTTAGGTTCCGTGTTTTTTTGTTTAAATTAAAGGGGCGGGAGAGGAGTTTTCTTTTGGCACTTTTTTTGAATTTTCTTTGGAAAACGAAAATACGAAAAACTTCATAATAAAATGTTTTTAACCTTTTTCAGTCAGGATATAAAAGTTTTTTTGGCAGAATGTACCTCTGATGTTACCGAATCAAGGCAAGAATTAAAAAGCGTTTTGCTTAGGGCGGGAATTGAAGTCGTTGAACCTCTTGATGGTAATATTGAAGAGGCTTTATCTTCTTGTGATTGTGCGGTTTATGTTTTGGGAACTCTTAATTTTTACAGTCCTGACGGCGCGGGTTACGATACGCCGGCGGGTGTTCAGTACCGTCAGGGCAGACAGGTAAAAAAAGACGGCTTTAAAATATTTCTATGGAATCCTACGGGGCTTATCAACACGCGGAATTTTTACATCAACAGCATACGCAGAGACATCGTTGAAAACACGATTTATTCTTCAACCACCTCGCCGATAGTTTTTACCGAGGATTTGAGAACGATAATGAACGTCAGGACGGCAGCCGTCAGCGATTTGTCAAGTGCGGACGTTTATTTTATTTACAACGATTTGGACACTGAGAGCGCGAAAGAAATTCTCTCGATGCTTTCGGATATTGTCTCTGTTAAACCTCTGTGTATCAATATGAACTCTGATATTGAATACAACGAAAAAATCTCGTCGGAACTGCCGGTTTGCAAAATAGGCGTTGTTTATTACGATTATGCTTCTGACTGGGCTTTGAGTTTTTCGCGTCAGGTTTGGAAAGATAACGGCGGACAGGGCGGAAAAACTCCGCTCCTTGTTGCCGCAAATCAGAGTCATGCCGACGCGGAGGCTTTGAAAAAGGTTTTGAAAGGCATTATGGAATTTTCTGTCAACGACAAAACGCTGATTCCCCTCGATATTAAGATTTTTTTCGACAAAGCGGCGGAAAAATAAATTTTTTTTCAGGAAAAAAGTTACTACTTTTGCGCGGTAAAAAGTTTTTTTTGGGAAAAATGAATGAGAAATATTTTTAAACTGCTGTTGGTAATCTTTCTTTTTTCTTCGTGTTTGGGACAGAGAAAAATCGCTTCGATTTTGCAGACCGCCAATCAGTTGTATTATGAAAAAAAATACGGTGAAGCATTTGAAAATTATTCACAAGTGCTTGATTATTACAATATCAAAGGTTTGACTCCGGGGGGTGAGGTTTTGGTCTCCGCCGGAAAGTGTCTTTTTTACACCGGTTCCCAGCGCAGGGCTGTGGAGTATTTTGACGATGCAAAAAAACATAATTACGAAGACGAGCAGTCCGCCTTTATGACAATTATGTATTACGAGACAGGACAGGATATTGACAAACAAATCGAAAGCCTTGAACATTACGCCGAATTTTTTTCTTCCGGCGACGAAATAGAATACGTAAGGGAAAAACTTTTTGACAAATATTACGAAAAAGAAGATTACAGAAAAGTTTTCTACGCTTTCAACAATTTGCCGTTGGAAAAAACTGACAACATCGCCGTTTTGGAAAAATATTTCGTTGCGGCTCAACAAATCGGCAGTCAGAAAAAAACCGAAGAAACCGCTCAAAAACTTTACAATCTCGACCCCAATAATTTTACGGGGCTGAGTTTTGTGGCAAAAAAAACTTTTAACGAGGCGGAAGAAGAGTTTTTGGAGGCGCAAAAAATCTACAACGCCAAGAAAACCAACGCCAATTTGAAAATTTTTAAAAAGAAACAGGAAGAGTTGAAACCGCGCTATACATTGGCAAAGGCTTATTATACAAGACTTTACAAACTTTACAAACGTCCCTCTGACGCGGCGGATTTGGCTGTAATCTGTCAGAGACTGGGCGACAAAACAAACGCGGAATATTATACCAAATTGTCAAAAAAGAAAAATTAAAAAATAAAAATTTAAAGAAAATGACGATAGAACAACAGATTCAGGAAGACATGAAGTCTGCCATGAAAGAAAAAAATCAACTTCGTTTGGCAGCAATCAGAGCAATCAAAGCCGAAATCCTTTTGGCTAAAACCTCAGGCAAGACCCCGGAACTTGCAGATTCCGACGTTTTGAAAATCATTCAGAAAATGGTAAAACAGCGTCAGGACTCCATCGCTATTTACAAGGAGCAGTCGCGCGAAGACTTGGTTGAGGAAGAAAGCAAACAGTTGGAATTTATAAAATGTTATCTTCCAAAACAGATGAGTGCAGAGGAAGTGGAAGCCGCTGTAAAAGAGATTGTTGCAAAAACCGGCGCAACCTCAATCAAAGAAATGGGCAAGGTTATGAAAGAGGCAAATTCTGCTTTGGCGGGAAAGGCTGAGTCAAAAGTTATTGCTGACTGTGTAAAAAAACTGTTGTCATAAATGCAGAAACTTTCAATGGAGCAACTCGGCAGGCTGTCGGTGGAGGAATACAAAAAAACTTCCAAAACGCCTGTCGTTGTTGTTTTGGACAATGTAAGAAGCGCACTGAACGTCGGAAGCGTTTTTAGAACCTCTGATGCTTTTAAACTGGAAAAAATTATGCTTTGCGGCATAACGGCAACTCCGCCTAATCCTGAAATCAGAAAAACCGCCATCGGCGCGGAACAATCTGTTGATTTTGAGTATTTTAAAACCACCGTTGAGGCTGTTGAAACCTTAAAAAACGCGGGTTATAAAATTTTTGCCGTGGAGCAGGCAAAAGAGAGCATTCCGCTTAACGCCCTTGATTTGAGCGGCGTGGAAAAACTCGCCTTGGTTTTCGGCAACGAGGTAAAAGGCGTTGACGATGCTGTAATGGAACTGTGTGAAAAATGTATAGAGATTCCGCAGTTCGGCACAAAACACTCTCTTAACGTGTCGGTGAGCGCGGGAATAGTAATTTGGGAAGTTTTTAACAGGTTAAAGAAAAGTTGACCGAATGAAACGTATTTTTTTGTTAATAGTTTTGGCGTTGGTGCTGAAAATTTCTTGGGCGCAGTCTCAGGACGACCTTCAATTGGCGTATTCTTATTACAGTGCGCAGGAATATGAAAAAGCATCGTATCTGTTTGAAAATATGTTTAATAAGACAAAATCCAAAACATATTTCATCTATTTTGTAAATTGTCTTTTGAACTCCGACAATTTTGACAAGGCTGAAAAAGCGGTCAAAAAACAGATTTCTTCATCAAAAAACGATTTAACATATAAAATACTTCTCGGCTTTGTTTATCGCCGTCAGAATTTTATTGACAAAGCCGCGGCACAATACGAAGAGGCTCTTTCGCAAATCACCGCCGACAAAAACCAGATTATCCAGTGCGCAAATATGTTTTCGTCGCTCAGCGAGCCTGACTGGGCCGAAAAAACTTATCTTAAAGGCAGAGACCTGACCGGAGAAAAATTTACTTCGGAATTGTTTTCTGTTTATGCCTCGTCAAGAAATCAAAAAAAGATGGTTGAAACGGGGCTTGACCTCTTGGACGAAAATCCGCAGAATGTCTCAACCGTTCAGGGAATGTTTCAGTATTACGTCAACAACGATATTAACAACGAATTTTATGACCTTTTGCGTTTGGGTATTTTGCAGAGGATTCAGAAAAGCCCTTCAACTGAGAAATCGGAACTTTTGATTTGGTTGTTTTTGCAGAAGAAAAATTTTAAGAGTGCGTTTATTCAGGCTAAGGCTTTGGACAAGAGGCTCAACGAGGAGGGTCAGCGTATGATTATTTTGGGCGATGAGGCTCTTAACGCGAAGGATTTTGAAACGGCTTCCGACTGTTATTCCTACGTCATGGAAGAAAAAGGCATTGAAAACCGTTATTACAAACGCGCGGTTTACGGGGTGCTGACTTCTATGTACGAGAGAATTGCGGGCGGTATGATAACGGATTCGTCAGAGATTTACGCTTTGGAAAAACGTTACATAAAAACTTTTGAAGAGTTCGGTCTCAACAATCAGAGTGTCAACGATATAAAAAACTTTTCCATACTCGAAACCTATTATCTTAATTCTCCTGACAAGGCTAAAACGTGGGTTGAAAAAACTCTTAATGTCCCGTCTCTGAATTATTCTCAAAGAGCACAGTTGAATCTTACTTTGGGTAATATAGAACTTTTTTCGGGCGACATTTGGGGTGCGGTTATGACTTTTGCAAAAGTTGAAAACGACAACAAGCAAAACGAATACGGCGACGAGGCTAAATTTAATAAAGCGCGGATTGCGTATTATACGGGCAATTTCAAATGGGCAGCCTCTCAGTTGGACGTTTTGAAAGCGGCTACTTCAAAACTTGTCGCAAACGACGCAATGGAACTTTCGCTTCTTATCACCGACAATCAGGACGCGGATTCGGTTTTGGAAATTTATGCACGCGGAGATATGTATTTTTCTCAAAATCAATTTGGAAAATCAGAAGCCTCGCTTGATTCCATTATTGAAAAATATTCAACTTCGCCCCTTGTGGACGAATGTTATTTCTTGAAAGCAAAGATTTATGAGCGCAAACTTAATTGGCAAAAGGCGGCTGACTATTATAAAAAAGTTGCCGATGACTATTCTTATGATGTTTTGGCTGACAAGGCTGCGTATAATTTTGCGGAAATTTCTGCTTTCAGACTTTCAGACAAGGAAAAAGCGAAGGAATATTATATGAAAATTCTGACGGATTATCCGGGCAGTGTTTTTGCGACCTCGTCAAGAGAAAAATACAGGGAATTGGAAAAGAAGTAAAATTATCGCCCTAAAAAAAGTTTACAATAACTTAATCTTGAAAATTTGTTAAATTTATAAAAAATAAAGAAATTTGGGCATAAAATAACAGCAGAATTAATATGAAAATCAACAACTTGGCACAAATATTGCGCATCGCATCGCATCGCATCGCATAAAAAATTTGCCCTTAAACGTCTTGAAAAACCGGCGTTTGAGCCGTTGAATAATATACATCCCCTTGCGGACAAAAGTGAAGACTTCTGTCCGCAAGGGGATTTTGTTTTGTAAGAATGTTTAATGTTTTAATCTATATAATAATATGAAAGATTTGAAAAATGCCGCCGAAGTAAAGGCAGCGGCAAACAAAAAGCCTTACGTTAAGCCCGATTTTGAGGTAATCGACCTCGAAGAGACGCCGAAACTTTTGGCGGCAAGCGGAGAATCAAAACCGACAGATGGCGGTGTTGGAACAAACGGTTTGAACATTTTTAATTTGTAGTAATTAACCTTTTAAAAAAAATTGATTTAAAATGAAAAGAAGATTTCTTTTAATTTCGATGTGTGCTGCGGTTATGTTTTTTTCATCTTGCAGCAAAGAAGACAACACTGTTGATACAAAAGAAGTTAACAATCAGACAGAGGTTAACGCTACAAAGGCTATAACTGTATCAGCAAAGCAAAAATCGTCAGTTTCAAAAGTTGCTTTGGGCAGCGAAAACCAAGGCAAATACGAAGAAGTATTTTCAGAAGGCGAAGTTTTGAAGTTGTATTTAAATGGCGAAGAAATAACAACGCTTACACTTACAGACGGTGCAGGTAAAACAACGGCAACATTTAGCGGTGAAATTCCCCTTTCGGCAGACGGCAAGACTATTTCTGCAAAAATTCTTCCGAAAGAAACACCTTCGGGACTTACAGAGTGTGCTGATTTTGCGACTGCTGTAAGTAATTATGCTTCTTTATCAGGAACTTTTACATATAATGCCACTGCTGAAAATTTTGCTGTAACTCTTTATGATGAAGTTTCGTATTTTGTTGTAGAAACAAATAAGTTTTCAGAAGTTGACATTAATGACAATCCTTACAGCAGTTCTGTTGTTTTTGCTTTCAAAGAGAATCAAACTGTATTGAGTACAGCACTTGAACTTAACAGTGTTGAACTGTCAGCCGGCGGCAATGTTTATTTCAAGACGTTGAATGTGGTAACGGGTATCTCCCTCAACAAGACCTCAACAGAAATCACCGTAGGCGATAAAGAAACCTTGACGGCAACAATATCACCCGCCAATGCTACCAACAATTCGGTTACATGGACTTCGTCAAATACGGATGTCGCCACTGTTAACGAAAACGGCGAAGTAACGGCGGTTGCAAGCGGCACTGCTATCATCACAGCCACGGCAAACGACGGCAGCGGTGTATATCGCGAGTGTTATGTACGTGTGGAGTCCAATGCCTCCGCTACTCCTATAAGTGATTTGGGTCATCTTTATGAATCGGGCAAATACATCTTACAGAATGATATATCAGTGGATGATTTTCGTCCCGTTCCCAACTCCAACATCGACATTGACTTGAACGGTCATACCATTACTGTGAGTGACGGTATTATGGTTCACAATGCTACGCTGACATTGCGTGGTTCAGGTACAATTATTGGCTCTGAAATGGGTGGTGTTAGATTGGAGGAAAATTCCGTGCTGAATCTTTATGACAATGTAACAATAAATGCTATTATGACAGGTGTTGAGGTGATGCATGAAAATTCTGTGTTGAATATTTGTGACAATGTAACAATATCGCGTGTTCAGGCGCCGGAAGGTAAAGTAAATATGTACGGTGGCTCTATTGAGAGTATATATGTAAACGAAGACGACGCCGTCTTCAATTATCAGGGCGGCGAAATTAGGTACGGGTGGTAATAATTGGGACATCTACTCACCCGTAAACGATTTTCTTGAATAAAATTAAACCACCCCTGTCTTGCGCGATGTAGCGCGGGGCAGGGGTGGTTGTTTTTGTATTTTCGATTATTTGTCGTACATTTGGAGCGAAATTGGAAGTCGCAATTTGCGACCTTAAAGATTTAAAACCAATGGAACAAAACGAAGTTGCGATAATTCAAAACAAAATATTGGTCATTCGTAATCAGCAGGTTATGATTGACCGGGACATTGCAGAATTGTATGGAGTGGAAACCCGTGTACTCAATCAAGCCGTCAAGCGTAATGCAGAACGGTTTCCTGAGGATTTTTGTTTTCAACTTAATGACAGTGAATTTGAAAATTGGAAATCACAAATTGTGATATCCAATTCAGAAAAAATGGGTATCAGGAAAAAACCATTTGCTTTTACGGAGCATGGGGTTACGATGCTTTCGGCGGTTTTAAAAAGTGAAACTGCGGTAAATGCAAGTATTCAGATAGTAAAGGCTTTTGTCGCGATGCGCAGATTTCTTGTGTCAAATGCGCAAATTTTTCAACGCCTTGATTCTCTTGAAATGCACCGGATTGAATCGGACAAGCGTATTGACGAACTTTTCTCCCTGATGGACAAATACAAGGTTGTTGACACGCAGGGTATTTTTTATCAGGGACAGATTTTTGACGCATACGCAAAATTTCAAAGTTTTATCGCTCAGGCGCAAAAAGATATTGTCCTGATTGACAATTATGTAGATGTTTCGGTACTTGAAAGGCTCGCAACTAAGAACAGCGGCGTTGCTGTAACTATTTATACTTCCTCAAAAACCAAACTTACGGCTCAGGACATACAGAATTTCAATGCACAGTATCCGCCGCTTACGGTCAATTATACCGACAAAATGCACGACCGTTTTCTAATTATTGACCACAAAATTCTTTACCATATCGGCGCGTCGCTCAAAGATTTAGGCAAAAAATGTTTTGCATTCGATTTGTTTGACGCAAGTTTTATTCCCGATATTTTGATAAAAGTGTGATGATACACTCCCTTGCCTTGCGCGAATGAGCGCGGGTCAGGGGAGTTTGTTTTTGTGTATGAATATTTTCAACCCGTTGTCTGAATTTGTTACAGCAGAGGTGTCATGTATAGTGGAAGATAAACCAGGCCGTCTTTTATCTCCACATCCTTTGGGTGAAGCACGTATGGAGTGGAGAGATATTGCCCGAACTTCTTTATACATTTTTTTATTGAAGTCAGGGTGTAGTTTGTGCCGCTTTTTACTTCAATAGGTGATATGTTATGCCGAGAAGTAATCTCCTCTTTCTGTATTAAGAAATCTACCTGCATCCTGTTGTCCGCTTCTGCCTTGTCGTAATTGGAGTAAAAGAAAAGTTCGTTGCCAGCCGCTTTTAGCATCTGAGCCACGATGTTCTCCATCAGCATCCCTTCGTCCACTACCAGTTTGTCAAACATCAGTTTTTGATAAATTTCATTTGACACAATGCCACGTGAACTGAATGCAAGCGAAATCAGCAGACCTGTATCGCAGAAATAGCATTTGAGAGCAGTTCTGTCTTCATTCAACTGTAATCCGATGTTTGGTGCCGTTGTGTTGTAACTGATATTCACAATCTTGGAGTCTTCCAGCCAGAAGAATGCGCTGTCATACTCTCGCATCCGTGCTTCGTCTTTCAGTGCAGAAAGCACAAACTTCTTTTCCTTCTTTTGCAACTGTCCCGGAATGGCGTCATAAATTGCACTGACCCTTGCTGTGGCTCCTCCGGCGTATTTCTTAATGTCGTTTTTATACAGACGCAGGATTTGTCGCTTGATGGAGTCCACCTTAATAAAGTTGCGTGATTGTGCATACTCGGCTACGGCTTGTGGCATTCCGCCTACTATCAAATATTGTCGGAAGTAGTGCATTGCCTCGCGGTGAAACTCGCCCATCGCCTGACGTTTCTCAAATCGGCTGCGGATATAAGGCATCATAACCTCGTTGCCCATAGCCCACAGAAACTCCTCGAAGTCCATCGGGTACATGTCGATACCTTCTTCCTCAGAGGGAATCAAGATATTGTCCACATTTTTCTTTATTGAAATCAGCGAACCCGTTTCTATATAGTCAAACCGATGGTCTGCCACAAGTGCTTTGATGGCTTCACGGGCGCGTGGGCATTTCTGCACTTCGTCAAAGATAATTAGCGACTGCCGTGGGGTCAGTTGCTTCTTGTAGTGTAGTTGGATGTTTTGCAGCAACGTATCCACATCCTCCAAATATTCGTCGAACCACGACTTTACACGCGCAGGTGCTTTGCTGAAATCTATAAGTATATACGATTTATATTCATTGCGGGCAAACTCCTCTGCAATGTAACTTTTGCCTATGCGCCTTGCACCTTCAATCAGCAGAGCCGTAGAACCTTGCTTATCATGTTTCCATTTCAGCAAATTGTCATATATCTTTCTCTTCATATACTTATGATTTTTATTTTTACACCTTTCCGCGATTTTTAGATATACCAAATATACACCTTTCCGCGATTTTTATTATTAGGCACAAAGGTACGCATTTCCTTCGGAATGTACAAATGTATTTCGGTTTTTATGTCGGTTCTCGTGGTTAATCACTGCAATTAGCCATGTTTGACTGACTGCACAAAATTAAAAATCCCCTGTCTTGCGCGATGTAGCGCGGGGCAGGGGAGGTTGTTTTTTGTATTTTCGATTTTTTGTTGTAATTTTGGAACAAAATTGGAAGTCGCAATTTGCGACCTTAAACTCTCTTTACTCCACCCAAAAAACTCTGCCTTTTTTGCGTTCTGACGGTTTGGGGAGTTCGCCGTCGGTATAGCCGACTGCGCAATGTGCTATGCCTTCAAAATCGCCGTTGATGCCTAAGTCTGAAAGCAGTTTTTTCCATTCAGGGGCTTCAAACTCTTCTTTTGCGCGGTGAATCCAAATGCTGCCTAATCCTATGGAGTGTGCCGCAGCCATCATATTGCCCATTACAAGGCTGCCGTCATAAAGGTATGTGTTGAAACTCTTGTCCGCCAAAACGATGAGAATTGCAGGCGCACCGTAAAACGGGTCAAAACTGCTGTCCCAGCCGCCTATTTTGCAGTTTGCCGCTGACAGTCTGTCGCGCAACTCCTTGTTAGTTACGGCGATAATAATTGGCGACTGCTGACCGCGGCCGCTTGCCGCCCACAAACCCGCTTCAATGATTTGGTTCAAATCTTCTTTTTGGGGCATATCCGCCTTGAATTTGCGGACACTTCTGCGCTCTTTTAATGCTTTTATTACTTCGTTCATTTTTTTGAAAATTTGTTATAATGCTTCTATCTCCTCTCTATTCAGACCCGTTATCTTGCAAATTTCGCTGATGTCGTAGCCCTTTTTCTTCATACGTTCTGCGCTTTGTACAAGGACTTTGTGTGCCGACGATTCATTGACGGTTGTTTCCTGTTTTCCCCATTCGCTCCAATCAGTTTCGGACAGGTAACGGAATATTTGTTCGCGGAGCGGATGTAAGTCTTCGTTGATTACTTTCCAAACCTCACGGGCATCAATTTGATAATAGTCGTGAACAAGCACATGCCGCATCCTCGCAATAAACTCCCACGGTGTTTCTGAATGTTGTTGACAAAATGATTGTGTCAGTTTGTATGCCGCCTCGCCAATGATTTCTATGTTTTTGATAATGCCATAATATCTGAGATTGTCGGCTTCAATTTGTTCTTTCGACTTGCCGTCCGCAAAACTTGTAATGCGGTCGATTGCTTCAATAATATGTTCGAGACGGTCGCGGTCTTTAACGTTTTCTCTCATAAATCAATTGTTTATCACGGTTAGCACTTGCGACGGCAAACGGACGTAGCGTTCCGTCCTCAACAATATCCACGGGGCGGTTGAGGATTTTTTCCAATTCGCATATCATTGCGGCATGTTTCAACAGGCTGATGCCGTCTTCGTCATATTGTACGAGAATGTCAACGTCGCTTAGCGGCGTTTCCTCACCTCTTGCCCACGACCCGAACAGCCAAGCCTTCGTAATAGGTTGCGTCTTGAAGTACTCGGCAATCATTTTGGTAACAATCTGCGTTGTATTGCTCATAATCGTCAAAATTTTAGTTCCTCGCAAAAGTATAAAAAAAATCTGCATAAAAAAAATTTTGCATTTATCTTAGTTTGAATTAATTTTGCAAAAAATTAATTTTTGAAAAACGATGAATAAGAAATTTGCAGAATACAAACAGTTCAACCTGCCTGAAATCAATGCCGAGGTTTTAAAGACCTGGCAGAAAGAGCATACTTTTGAACAGAGTCTCAAAACCCGTGAAGGCTCGCCCGCTTTTATTTTCTACGAAGGTCCGCCCTCCGCTAACGGTAAACCCGGAATCCATCACGTTTTGGCGCGTACTATAAAAGATTCAGTTTTAAGATATTTTTCGGCAAAAGGTTATCGTGTTGACCGTAAAGCCGGTTGGGATACTCACGGATTACCCGTTGAACTCGGCGTTGAGCAATCTCTGGGTATCACAAAAGAGGACATCGGCAAAAAAATCTCTGTCGAAGAATACAACAAAACTTGTCGCAAAGCCGTAATGAAATTCACCTCCGAATGGGAGGACATCACCGAAAAAATCGGTTACTGGGTTGATATGCAGCACCCTTACATCACTTACACAAGCGATTATATCGAAACCCTTTGGTGGCTGTTGAAACAACTTTACAACAAAGGACTTTTATATAAAGGTTACACCGTTCAACCGTATTCGCCCGCAGCAGGTACGGGACTCAGTTCGCACGAACTCAATATGCCCGGCTGTTATCGCGATACAAAAGACACAACGGCAACCGTACTTTTCAAGGCCATTAACAACACAGATGAAGCCCAAAAAATCTTCTCTTCTGATGACGAAGACGTTCGTTTTATGGCTTGGACAACAACGCCTTGGACACTTTTCTCTAACACTGCTTTGGCTGTCGGACCAAAAATCGTTTACGTTAAAGTTAAGACAATCAATCAGTTTACCGGCAAAAAAGTTTCGATAATTTTAGCAAAAGACCTTTTGCACAGTTATTTCCCCGAAAAAAACAAAGACCTTAAATTTGAGGACTACAAAGAGGGAAAAGACGTTCCTTACGAAGTTGAAAAAGAGTTCGTAGGTTCAGAATTGTGCGGAATCCGTTACGAACAACTTTTGCCTTACATTCAGCCTACTGACGGTGATGCTTTCAGAGTTATCCCCGGCGACTACGTTACAACTTCTGACGGTGCGGGTATCGTTCATATTGCGCCGAGTTTCGGTGCTGATGACTTCCGCGTTGCAAAACAAGCCGGAATCGGTTCGCTCACGTTAGTTGATAAACAAGGAAAACTCGTTGACGGTCTTGGCGAATTTTCGGGCAAAGTCGTTAAAAAAGCATACGACGAAACCGGCAACACAGACGTTGATGTTGACATCGTTGTAAAACTCAAACACGAAGGCAAATTATTCAAATCAGAAAAAATAACTCACTCATATCCGCATTGTTGGAGAACTAACAAGCCGATTCTTTATTATCCGCTTGATTCATGGTTTATCCGCACAACGGCTGTTAAAGACAGGTTAATCGAACTTAACAAAACGATTAATTGGCAACCGCCTTCAACAGGTTCGGGCAGATTTGGTCAGTGGCTTGAAAACCTTATTGACTGGAATCTTTCGCGTTCAAGATATTGGGGCACACCGCTTCCGATTTGGCGCACCGAAGACGGCAAAGAAGAAGTTTGTATCGGTTCGTTTGAAGAATTGATTAACGGAATCAATGAGTCAATCAAAAAAGGATTTATGAAAGAGAATCCTTACAAGGATTTTGTTGTCGGCGATTTTTCAAAAGAAAATTATGATAAGATTGACCCGCACAAACCGTATATCGACCAAGTGATTTTGGTTTCACCGTCAGGAAAACCGATGAAACGCGAAAGCGATTTGATTGACGTTTGGTTCGATTCGGGTGCAATGCCGTACGCTCAACTTCACTACCCGTTTGAAAACAAAGAAAAATTTGAAAAAGTTTATCCGGCAGATTTTATTGCTGAGGGTGTTGACCAGACACGCGGCTGGTTCTTTACGCTTCACGCTATTTCGACGATGGTTTTTGACAAGATTTGTTTTAAGAATGTTGTTTCAAACGGTCTTGTGCTTGATAAGAAAGGCGAAAAGATGTCAAAATCTCGCGGCAACAGCGTTGAACCGTTCTCAACAATCGAAAAATTCGGTGCTGACCCCGTACGTTGGTATATGCTGACAAACGCTTCGCCGTGGGAAAACCTCAAATTCGACATTGACGGCGTTGACGAAATCAAACGCAAATTCTTTGGTACGCTTTATAATACGTATTCATTCTTTGCTCTTTACGCTAATGTCGATGGCTTTACGTACAAAGAGAAGGAAATAGCGGTCTGCGACCGTCCGGAAATTGACCGTTGGATTCTTTCGCTTTTAAATTCGTTGATAAAAGACGTTGATAATTGTTTCCAAAACTTTGATATGACCAAAGCGGGAAGAATGATTCAGGATTTTGTAACGGAGAATCTTTCTAACTGGTATGTCCGTCTTAACAGAAAACGTTTCTGGGGCGGCGAATATAACGACGATAAAATCTCTGCTTATCAGACGCTTTATACATGTTTGGAAAAAATATCGCAACTTATGGCTCCGATTGCGCCGTTCTATGCTGATAGAATTTTCAGAGATTTGAATGCGGTAACGGGACGTTTTGAAGGCTCTGTTCACATCGCTAACTATCCGGTTTACAACGATAAAGCGATAGATAAGGAGTTGGAAGAGAGAATGGACGTGGCTCAGAAGGTATCATCTATGGTGCTTGCTTTGCGCCGTAAGGCGAATATAAAGGTTCGTCAGCCGTTGCAGAAGATTATGATTCCGATTTTGAATGATAAAGCGGAAGTTCAATTGAATGCTGTTAAAAATCTGATTCTCACCGAAGTAAATGTTAAAGAATTGGAGTATTTGCATCAGACGGCAGGTATTTTAACCAAGAAGGTAAAGGCTGATTTTAAGCAACTTGGCAAAAAACTCGGCAAGAATATGAAAGCCGTTGCTGACTTCCTTGCAAACCTTAGTCAAGAGGAAATAGCAAGTTTTGAAGACAAGGGTAGTATTGATATTGACATAAATAATACAACTGTAAACATTTTGACAAGTGAAACTGAAATCACATCGGAAGATATTCCGGGACGTTTGGTTGCGAGCGAAGGACGTTTGACAGTTGCGCTTGATATTAATATTACCTCTGAACTCAAAAACGAGGGTTATGCGCGTGAATTAATCAACCGCATACAAAATATCCGCAAGGATTCGGGTTTTGACGTTACGGACAAAATCAAAGTTGAAATCATCGAAACGCCTGAAATTCAGGGAGCGTTGAGTGATTTCAAAGATTACATTTGTACACAAACTTTGACAAAAGTTTTAGAAAAAGTTACTTCGTTGGAGGGTGAAAATATTCAGGATTTAGACCTCGA
>JAFXUC010000081.1 GCA_017535325.1 Bacteroidales bacterium
CAAGCCATTGCGTTTGCTTTTCTGTTAATTCAATCTTGTCCATACATTCTACGTTTAAAAATGATAAATAACTCCTTGAATCTTATTCAAAACCAAGAATGTTACATATTCACCGTATCCGGTTTTCATAGGTGTACATATCGAAATCATACTGTCGTGGGTTTGTGTTTTCAATATTTCAATAGGTTTTAACCTTTTCCCGGTAATGTATTCTTTTTGATATTTTTTTATGTCCTCTAAAAGGTTATCTATTTCGTCTTCCGGTATGGTGTGAAAATCAAAATGTTTAACATAATCATCAATGATTTCCCCAATTTTGGGAAGATAACTTAATGAGGGATAGTCATAACGGATTATCCAAGTGTTAAGTGTATTCATCTAAAACAAGGTTAATTGGTTTAATACTTTATTTTTCTCTGTTACAGTCGTTGAAATAGTTTCAAGAGGCTGCGGCGGAAGTTGCTTTTTCGGGGCTGCTTGACCTTTGCGCTTTGTCGTAGTTTTTTCCGCCGTAACGGAATTTTCCGCCGAAGGTGTCTCCGATGTAGGCTGTATTGGTTTCAAGTTTTTCAACATGAAGGCGATTACAATAATATACGCCGTATAAAAACCATAAAACACCGCCGAAAACAGCACAAAATTCTGTTGGTCAATGTTTATGCGCATATAAACCGCTAAACCGTCCAACACCGCAAAAACCAAGACCGGGAACAACTTTCTAAGCGCAAAAACGCTTACTGTTGTCATTACTGAGTAAGAGAGAGCAAACGCCGTCAAGACTACTTTGTCAAACGTTGTTATGCCGTTTTGCGCACATTCTTTTGCCGCTATCAGCAACTCACTGTTGGAATAAAACAGGTGCGAGGCAAGCGTGAAAAGAATAATTTTCAATTCGATTGATAATACTTTCATTTTACGTTTCTGTTTATAAGGTTTATAATTTCATCTTTTTTCATTCCGACTGAGGCGCGTTCCAACGCTTTACGTCCTGCTGGATATAAAAAAATTAAGAAAATTTGTGTAATTCAATTTGACAGCATATATTTGCAGTAAAAAATGACAAAAATGATGTACCCAAAATACTGCGAAAACCAAGACGAAAATTTTGTATATTTACTATCGGAAAACGTGAAAATTGATGCGACTGGTGTTCTTGTTAGGAACAAGCGTGGAGTATGGAAAAAAGTAGCAAATTTTCCGATTCAAATAAAACATTTAATTCGCAATGCCAATGACGATGTTTTCCGTATCGTTCAACTCGGAAACGACAAGGAATTGGAACTTGACGAGCCGCAGTATATAATACTTTCCAACAATGATTTTGCTTCGGCAGCAAAATTTCGCACTGCGCTTTACAAAAAGAAACGTATGTTCAAAGGCAATAATGATGATTTAATTGAAATTTTGGAGGTTATGCCCGCTGTTGATGAAAGTGTTTATGTCGAAAAACTTGGTTGGAACAACGACGCACACGCTTATTTTTTCTCCAACGTAGCAATCAAGGACGGCGGAGTTTTGAAACCTGACGAGTTCGGACTTGTAAAAGTCGGTAACAAATCTTTCTTTATGCCTTATGTTGATTCGATAACAGGCGGCGTGGTAAAAGACGATGTAGCAGACAGTTTTCAGTATTTTGAAAACAACGAAATCACGTTCAACAAGTGGTTTCAGTTGCTTTTAGACGCACACAAACACTATTGCATTTTGCCGACGTGCTTTATGATAGCAAGCATTTTTCGGGACATACTTTTCGACGAGTTGAAGTTTATGCCGATTCTGTATGTAAAAGGTGTTCGCGGTTCGGGTAAGTCGTCAATAATCAGAAATTTGACGGCGGTTTTCGGGAAACCTCAAAAAGAAGTTTCGCTAAGAGGCAACCAAAACACGCCCAAATCCATGGCACGAATGTTAAACCAAAAATCCAACTCTATGGTCTGGTTTGATGAGTACCACAACGGCATTGTCGGCAACGTTCAGGGCATGCTGCAAAGTATGTATGACGGCGCAGGCTATCAGAAGGCGAGTTTCAGCAACGACAACAAGGTTGACAGTGTTGATGTACAATCGTCATTGGTTTTGACTTCCAACTACCTGCCTGAAAATGAAATCTTTTTTACAAGGACGATTTTGGTTCAGGCAAACGAGACGAGTAAAACGCCACAGCAGCGTGAGGCTTTCAAGAAACTAATTGAAATTGAGCGCGGCGGACTGTCCTGTATTTGCGCGGAACTCTTAACATACCGCAAGTTAATAGAGGAGCGTTTCAAAGGAATGTACGACACTCTGTTTGAGTATTTTTTCAACCGTCTGCCGGGCATTGACACCCGTTTCCTTGACAATATGGCGGGCATTTTGGCTCCGGCGATGATTCTTTTGGACGAAAAGAAAATCCGTATGGAGAAATTAAATTTTGCCAAGGGGCTTATAACAATGGCAGAGGAGAATATTCAAGAACAATTTAGAGTCATTAACGGCAAAATATCGAATTCTAATTTTTGGGATGTCGTACAAACATTGTTTTACCGTGAAATTATAAAGAAAGGTCGAGATCTGAAATTTTTGAGAGAAAAATATAAAATTGCTATAAGGCTCAAATTGATATACGAAAAGTACGAAAAAGAGGTTGGTAGCAATGCCAAAAGTCAGAGTGAAATCAGGAATAGTATCATAAAATCGGATTTTTTTGTTTGTACAAAAGATGTGCGTTTCCTTTCTGATGAGGTATTGCCAAATGGTAAAACTAAACTCACAAATCCGACATCTTCTCTCATTCTTGATTATCAAAAACTAAGTTCTGAAACTGGTGTAAAATTTGATTAATCAATATGTGTAAAAAGCAATTTGCCAGTTGCTTTTGTCTGAATATTGTTTTTTCAACTTTTCAAATTCGCTTTTAATAAAAGCGGTTGTTTGTTGCCTTAGTCTTGCCGACGGCGTTAAAAAAAATTCCTGACCGATAGTTTCGTTCATATACTTTTTATTTATATATTTGCGTTCTATTTGTAAAAACTCACGTAATATTTTATGTGATTTTTTACACTGCAAAGGTATGTAGTTTGCAAACAAAATGCAAGCATTTTACAAACAAAATGCAAGATATTTTAGTTAAAATATGTTAATCAGTTATGAATGAGAGATTTATAAGCATAGTAAATTATATTTTGGATAAAAAAATAGAGTTCTCACAGAACGATATTGCCAAAAAACTTGGTATATCGTCTGGTTATATGTCTGAACTTATGCAATCCAAAAAAGCAATTAGCAAGCAAATTGTTAGCAAATTAGAAAAAGTATATCCTCAGTTTGATATTAATTGGTTAAAGATTAAAGAAGGCGAAATGTTAAAAACAAGCGTTATTCAGAATAACGTCAACGGAGATAACACTATTAATATAACGCAGGAGAATTATATGGAAATAATCCGCGAAAAGGATAAGCAACTACAAAAATCACAGGAACAGATAGACCGTTTGATTTCACTGTTGGAAAAGAAGTGAAAAAAAGGTATATTTGCGGCGGAAAATGTTTTAAAAAAAGGAGGTGAAAAATGCCAAAAATATATGAATACTTCGGCTTTATATTTTATTTCTATTCAAACGACCATGAGCCTGTACACGTTCACGTTCAACTCGGAGAGCGTGAAAGCATTTTTGATATTATAATGCAAAACGGCGTATTGTCAGAAATACGCAAGCGGTACAAAAAGGGTATGGAGCCGTTAAAACCGGAAGACGAGGCTGATGTAATTGAGTTTATACAAGTTTATTACAAAAATATCATTGCAAAATGGGTAAAATTTTTTGTAATGAAACAGAAAGTAAGAAACACAAAAATAACCAAAAGAATAAAGGGGAACAAAAAATGAACGGTCTGCACATAATAAAAGCGGTTGCAACGGGCAACCTTTGTGTTTTGTTGTATTTCAGCGACAACACAC
>JAFXUC010000082.1 GCA_017535325.1 Bacteroidales bacterium
ATATTCCGCATGAACCCAACCAGATTCCAAAGCTTCGTTTGTAAGTAAAATTATAAGAAACTTACTTTGCTCCAAAGCTTCTTTCACATGCTCACGCCACTGTCCAGATGGAATATCAGCAGAAAAGAAGATGTTTTTCTTATTATCAAATATAGCATCCAAAAACATCTTCACCTGCTCACCGTACTTTGGGGATTTTCCCTTGTCGTCGTGCCACGAAATAAAGATGTCCCAATCCTTTTCAGGAATGTTTTTATAATTTACTTCTGCCATAATTGCTTAATGTTTGCACCGCCAAAGTTAACATTTTTCAACCAATTCCACAAAATATTTTTTATGGGACAGCGAAGTATTTTTTGTCATTTTTGAAAATTATCCCTATTTTTGCAAAAAAGAAAAATATTACGATTATGTTACCCATCAACACTCCTGCGCCTGAATTTTCCCTGCCGGATCAGGACGGAAAAATCCGTAATCTGAGCGATTACAAAGGCAAAAAAATTATACTTTATTTTTATCCGAAAGACAACACTTCCGGCTGCACAAAACAAGCGTGCAACTTCGCTGAACTTTTTCCGCATTTCAGGGAAAAAGGCGTTGAAATTCTCGGCGTAAGCAAAGACAGTACAGCCTCTCACAAAAAATTTCAGGAGAAATACGGTCTGCCTTTCACGCTTCTGTCTGATACGGAAAAGACTGTCATTCAGGCGTATGACGTTTGGAAAGAGAAAAAACTTTACGGAAAAACTTCTTTCGGCGTTGTCCGCACTACATATTTAATTGACGAAAACGGAATCATCGTAAAGGCGTTTTCCAACGTCAAGGCGGCAGAAAACCCTAAACAAATGTTGGAGGAGGTGTAAAAAAATTGGGCAACGAACCCGACATGAAAGCAATGGAAGAATTTTACCCTGACGAAGAGGAAACAAATCAAAATGGGACTGTCTAAAAAGTTGGAGTGCGGACGGCTTATCCGCTTTACAGGTACTTGCAGGCGAGCCGCCTGCGTTCCAAACAACCTCCAAACCGATATAAATTTTTAAATGAAAGTGCCGTGCAACAAAAAAAGAAAATGCCTTTGACGTTTTGATAATTGGCTAATTAGTATTATATTTGCGGAAAATATTAAAGCGATGGGAAACAAGTTTCGCACTATATCATTCAAAAAATACAAAGCCTTTGAAGATTTTACCATAGACTGTGGAGATTTTCAATGGACTGTTTTGCTTGGCAACAACAACACGGGCAAAACAAGTCTTTTGCGCAGAATTGCAGGCTTCAAGGGTGTGGATAATGTGGAATATCACAATATCATCAAAAATAATGTTGAAAGGATTAATCCCCTGAAAATTCAATTGCCATTTGGCGACGGCAGCAATGTTGTTTATGAATTTACCGGCGATTTGATAGCAAATCCGCTGTATGCATACGGTGTGAGCCGTTATCCTTCAAAAACAAGCCTTTATGACCAACAGAGTGGCGATTGTGATACTCTTTTTTATCACGACAGGCAATTAGTCAACATTGAAGAATGGCTGATGCAACTCGACTATGCAGCAAGCAAAGATGCAGTGGCTAAGGATGGTCGCGACAAAATCAAAAATCTTATCTGTGGCAATATTTTCCCCGAAATCTTGGACGTAAAATTTGAAAGCAAAGATTTTAAAAACTATGTGCTTTTCAAGACTTTGGACGGTTGGTTCAGATATGAGCAGCTTGGTTTTGGCTATCAATCGATGCTTTCGTGGGTTGTAGATTTAGGTAAAAGACTGTTTGAAAAATATCCTGCTTCAGAAAATCCTTTCAACGAAAGCGCAGTGGTTTTGGTTGACGAAATAGACTTGCATCTTCACCCTGAATGGCAGAGAAAGGTAATAGCAACGGTTTCAAGGGTATTTCCAAATATTCAGTTTATCGTAACAACGCACAGTCCGCTTGTTATCCAGTCGATGGAAAATGTCAACCTTTATGTTTTGAGGCGCGAGGGTGCAAAAATTGTTGCAGAACATTCTGAATTTACCAATTTTAGCGGCTGGACGGTTGAGGAAATTCTCAGGGATTTGATGAAATTGGACGACAACATCCGTTCTGATGTTTATCAGAAAAAATACAGGGATTTCACTGATAGTCTGGATTCCAACGACAAAGAAAAAGCCAAAGCCGCATACGAAACTTTGATACAAATTTTGCATCCGGAAAGTTCATCCCGTAGGCTTTTGGAGATGCAATTAGACCTTTTGCTCGAAGATGATTAAGATTACAATGATAGAAAAGCCTTCGGAACTTACAGCCGAGAATGAAGCCGAACTTGTCAGGATTTATAAAGCAACCGGCAAACCTGTTTGGCGGAAGAAGTATATTGTGGATGCCTTGCTAAAAATGACCAATAGTAAATGCGCTTATTCTGAGTTAAAACTCAATGAAGGCGGTAAATATATGGAAGTTGATCATTTCAAATGCAAGAAAAACTATCCGGATGAGGTTGTTAGATGGGGGAATTTGTTGCCGTGTTGCAAAAAATGTAATTCTCAGAAGAGGTCAATAGATGTCAACGAAACACCAATAGTTAATCCTTTGATAGACAATCCGAAAGATTACTTGTACATCAAAGGATTGAGATATTATGCCGTAGGAAACAATCAGAAAGGTGTGAATACTATTATAAACCTTGGATTGAATGACGAGTCTCATTTTATAAAACCCAAATGGGATATTGTTTTGGATATTGAAGATAAATTTAAATTGATTCTATGTAATCCCCAAAATGATGTGTCGTTGAGGATATTAAAGAAATTATTCAAAAAATGCAGGCCAAAATATGGTTTTTCGGCAGCCATTTCCACATATATTTTGTACGATAGCAAAATATATCCTAAAATTGAGACATATCTCAGACAAAACAATTTATGGGATGATGAATTGGAACAATTAAAAACTGTATTATTAGAAATTGCAATGCCTAAACTTAGTTAGCAGTTAATATTACTAATATGTAACATAAAATGAAACTTTTGGAAAAAGGCAATGGCAAAATTTTCCCCTGACGAAGAGGAAACCGACAGTAAACCGACAGTATTTCCAAAAACCGACAGTAAACAAGCGGTCATTTTGAATTATTTGTCGCATAATACAAACGTGCCAACGAGAAAATTGGCGGAAGTGCTTAATCTAAGCATTACTCAGGTTAAGTTTTATTTGAAGCCTCTGTTACAATCGGAACAGATTGTAGCAAACGGAACATTCAAAAACCGCACTTACAACTTAAAAAAATAAAACCGACATGAAAAAACTTTTAATTATATTTTCAGTTTTGCTTGCCTCGTGCGGCGGCAAAAACGATTTCAACGTTGATGTCTCAAACATCAACGCCGATGTAAAATTAAAACGTTTCGACAGGGATTTTAACGTCATAAAACCCGAAAACGTTTACGACTCGCTGCCAAATTTGAAGAAAAAATACGGCGAGTTTTTCGACTTTTACGTTGAGTGTATTGCCGGCTTAACAAGCGTGGAATCGTCCTCGTTTATAAGCAATTACGAGGATTTTTACAACTACTGCAAACTCAATTCCATTTTCAAGGAAACCGACAGGGGTTTCCCGGCAGACGAAAACTTGGCGGCACTTTTTGAAAACGGTTTCAAACATTACAAATACTATTTTCCAAAAGATTCGCTGCCTGAAATTTATACTGTGTTTTCGGGTTTTCAGGAGTCTGTTTTTCCGACCGACGGCATTATCGCTTTTGCCTTGGACAAATATTTCGGAAAAGAGTTCGGTTACGAACAATACGGAATCGAAAACTACAAACGCCGCCGGATGACAAAAGATATGATGCCGGTGGATTATTTCCGCACGTTAGCCGCCTTAAAATACCCAAAAGACGAGAAAAACGAAGACAACCTCTTAAACGAAATGATTTACAAAGGTCGTTTACAATTTTTCTTAAAGTCAATGTTGCCCGAAACGCCCGATTCTCTGCTTTGGGGATATTCCGATTATCAATACCGCTGGGCAGAAACTTACGAATCCAATATCTGGACTTACCTCATCGACAGAAAACTTCTTTTTGACACCAATCCGTTGTTAATCAGAAATTTAACCGGCGAAGGACCTTTCACAAACGCGTTTGGAAATCAATCTGCGCCGGGTGCGGCTTCTTTTTGCGGTTTCGGAATTGTTTGCAGTTTTATGCAAAAAAATCCGAATGTTACGCTAAAAGAACTTATGGAAATAACCAATTTGAACTCAATTTACGCAAGAGCAAGATATAATCCGTAAAAGGATTATATCCCTGCCCCGTCGATAAACGCCTCTGAAACAGCCTTCTGCTGAACGATTTTTGAATACGGTCTAACGCTTTCGGTAAGCCATATATTACCGCCGACGATAGTATCGTGTCCAATAGTTATCCTGCCCAAAATAGACGAATTGGAATATATCGTAACGTTATCCTCTATTATCGGGTGTCTCGGAGTGTTGACAGGTGTGCCGTTTTCGTTGTAAGTAAACTTTTTAGCACCGAGCGTAACACCTTGATACAAAGTAACATGATTGCCGATAATACACGTTTCGCCGATAACTACGCCCGTACCGTGATCAATGGAGAAATACTCACCGATTTGCGCCCCGGGGTGAATATCAATTCCCGTTTTTGAATGTGCCATTTCGGTAATTATCCTCGGCAAAACCGGCACACCAAGCCTCAACAAAGCGTGCGCAACCCTATAATGAAGCATTACTTGAACTATCGGATAACAGAAAATAATCTCGCCGTATGCCGTTACCGCAGGGTCGGCATTTGACATTGCTTCAATGTCCGTATAAAGCACCCTTTTTATTTCGGGGAGCGTGTCAATAAATTTCAAAGCGATTTCGTCGGAGGTTTCCTCTTTTACATCTTCGCCTTTGAAACTCCTGAAACTCAGACATATCTGCTCTTTCAAATCTTTTTCCAAAGCCTCCATGCTAACGCCGACATGATAAAGACGACTTTCGCGGCTGCGGATTTCCGCACCAAAATACCCCGGAAAAATTATCTGCTTCAACAGTTCAATAATTCTTTCAATCACAATAGCCGAAGGCTGTTTTCCGCCCTCGGTTTTCATAGTCTTTTCCTGCTGAGAAATTTCTGCAAGAAGGTTGACATTTTTTGCCAAAATTTGTTTTTTCTCCATCTTAACTTTTTTCTATATAAACATCGTTCTTCCTCCCTCTGACAACTCCAAAAATGTTGCCACACCGAGAGTGTCTTTTACTTCATGAATAAAATCAGACTGTTTGAGACCAAGAACGTGCATTGCCATTTCGCAAGCGTAAAGGTTTACGCCGAGGGCAGTTGCGGCTTCAACAAGTTCTTCCAAAGTCGCAACGTTGTTTTTTCTCATCAAAGAGCGGAAAATTTTCGGTCCCAAACCGCAAAAATTAAAACGGCTCGTCGGCGTATTTTTTAGTCCGCCCATCATAAAACCAAAAATCTTTGTCAGAAAACTTCCTCCGACAAAACTTCTGCCCCTTTTCTGCTTTATTGCGTCAAGTCCCCAAAACGTAAAAAATATGTTAACCTCGTAACCGACTGCCGCCGCTCCCGTTGCAAGCGTAAAAACAGCCGTCAGACGGTCAAACTCGCCCGAAAAAGCGATTAACGAGAGTTTTTTCTTTTGTGTTTCTTCCATTTTTTCTCTTGTTTAGTGGTTTTGCAAATCGCAGGCAGCCTGCTCATAATCAATAAGTTCCGTAATTGTAGGATTTTCTCCGCAAACAGGACATTTTTCTCTTCTTTTAACGGAGATTTTTCTGAAATCCATCGTTTTTGCGTTGAAAATAAGGAGTTTGTCCGTCAACAACTCTCCTACGCCCGTAAAATATTTCAGCGTTTCAGCCGCTTGAATCGTACCCAACATTCCGGCTATCGCACCCAAAACTCCCGCCTGAGAACACGTCGGAACCGAATCCTTAGGAGGCGGAGCGTTGAAAATACAACGATAACAACTATGCCCAGGAACGTATGTAAACGTCTGACCCTCAAAACGTAAAATTCCTCCGTGAGAAAAAGGCTTGCCCGCTTTTACGCACGCATCGTTAATCAAAAATTTAACAGGAAAATTGTCAGTACCGTCTACCACAAAATCATAATCTTTGATAATGTCCATGGCGTTTTCTGCACGCAAAAAGTCCTGATAAACAGTAACTTTAACATGCGGATTTATCGCGTTGACCTTTTCCTTTGCCGACAACGCCTTTGAATAATTAACGTCTTTTGTAGTGTGAATAATCTGCCGTTGAAGGTTGCTCAAATCCACAACATCACCGTCAATTATGCCGATATGACCAATACCGGCAGCCGCCAAATACAAAATCACCGGCGAACCCAAACCGCCCGCGCCAATTACCAAAACTTTGGCGTTATTAATTTTTTCCTGCCCCTCAACACCAACGTCTTTCAACAAAATGTGCCGAGAATAGCGTTGAAGTTCTTCTTCCGTAAAATCGTACATCTCTATCGTCCTCCTCCCATAAAATACAGAAAATCAACGGTATCGCCGTCTTTAATTTCAGTTGTAGAGAAATTTTCACGCTCAATAAACTCGCCGTTTATCTGAACACTCACCATATCGGGCTGCTCTACGCCGTTAAGAGAGATGAGACCGTTTACAGTTAAAGGAAGGGTTACTTCCTGACTATTATCATTTACAGTAATTTTTGCCATTTTAATCAATTTTAAAAAGTGAAGTAGATAAATATCTTTCGCCCGAATCGGGTAAAAGCGTAACGATGATTTTTCCTCTGTTTTCGGGACGCTGACCAATCTGCAATGCCGCATAAAGTGCTGCACCTGAGGAAATTCCGACCAAAAGACCTTCTTTTGTCGCAAAATCCCGCGAAGTCTGAAATGCGTCATCGTCCTTAACACGGAAAATCTCGTCGTAAACCTTTGTGTCCAAGGTCTTCGGAATAAAACCCGCGCCTATGCCTTGAAGTCTGTGCGGTCCGGCTTTATGTCCCGAAAGAACCGAACTCGAAAACGGCTCTACGGCAATAACTTTTATATTCGGATTTTTCTCTTTCAACTTTTTGCCCGTGCCGCTGATTGTGCCGCCCGTGCCAACTCCTGCAATAAAAATATCAACTTTGCCATCGGTGTCGTTCCAGATTTCCTCAGCCGTGGTTTTATAATGAATAGCCGGATTTGCCTCGTTTTCAAACTGTTGCGGAATAAAAGTATTGACGTTTTCCTTTGCCAATTCAAAGGCTTTGCGTATAGAGCCAGGCATGCCCTCGTAAGCCGGAGTTAAAACTAATTCTGCTCCCAAAGCCGTCAAAATTCTGCGCCTTTCAATGCTCATCGAATCAGGCATCGTAAGAATCAGTTTGTAACCTTTTGTTGCCGCTACCATCGCCAAACCGATACCCGTATTGCCACTTGTCGGCTCTATGATAACGGTATTTTTGTTGATAAGCCCTTTCTTTTCTGCCGCTTCAATCATCGAAAGCGCCGTGCGGTCTTTGACACTGCGTCCCGGATTAAAACATTCCAATTTTGCCAAAATATCTGCCGAAATATTTAAGCCGTCGGTCAGACGTTTTAGCCGTAAAAGCGGTGTTGAGCCCACAAGCCCCGTTACGCTTTCAGCAGTTTTATATTCACTCATTTTCTTGACGAAAGTTTTAGTTAAACAAAAAATTAAATCACATATTCCGCCTGAAAACCGCCAACTATCTCGCCCATAAAATAGACGATTTGTTTGCGCCACCAAGCCCAATCGTGAGCCGAATCATAGCCCCAGTAGTCAATCCAAGCGGGAACATTTTTAGATTTCAGAAGAGCGTCCATTTGCCGCGTGCTTTCCAACAATTCGTCTTCCCAAGCACCCTGACCCACACACATTATAATTCTGCGTTTACGGTACTCGTTCCAATAATAATGGTCATCGGGCATGTTTCTAAGAAAGTCATACGGAGAGTTTTCATAAATCAAACCGTCGTTGTAATTCGGGAAAAAATATCCCGCATAATACAAGCCGCTCAATGCCACAAGAGTGTCAAAAAGGTCGGGACGGCGGAAGAAAAAATTCCCCGCGTGAAAACCGCCCATACTGCAACCCGTTACGATAAAAGTCTCTGAATCATAATGCCTTACATCGGGAATAAGTTCGTCGGTAATGTAACGGAACCAACGCTCGTGAAGTTCTATGCGCCAGCGGTAATCCCCGCCCGTTGCAGACCACGTTTCCTTGTCGATACTGTCGGCACAGATAAGGCGGATTTGTCCCGAGTCAATAAAACGCGACAAAACGCCTACCATATCAAAGTCTTGATAATCGTAAAACCTGCCGTCCTGAGACGGAAAAACCAAAACCGGATGTCCGCTTGTACCGTAAGTTTTGTACTCCATGTCGCGGTTCAAATTATGACTGTATTTTTTCATGTAGCCGATTTCCATATTTTTTTAATTTTTTTCGTGGACAAAAGTAACAAAATTTTCAACTTCTTCAAAAGTTTTTAAACGTACGGTGTACATTTGCTGCCCCATCGCCGCCCAAAAAAGTTCCGGCATGCGCTCGCACATCACCATGGAAGACGCATATTTCTCTTGTATCTCCTTGTGGGAATGTTTGTAACGGTAAAAATCACGGCGACTTGCAAAAGCGCAGTAATATTGGTCTCCGTTTTGAGGAGTACGGTTTTCGCCAAAAGCAACCATGTCAGCCCAAATTTTGTAAATATCCGTAGAATGTGCAAAATTTATCATATCGGGCGTATAACCTCCCGCCGGCCGCATATTAACTTCCAAAGCCACAAAACCGCCTTTTTTGCTGAGACCTTCACGGTCGCAGTCAAGACGGAAAAACTCCAAATGCACAAAACGGCTGAAAATTCCGAACGATTTTACCGTCCGTCTGCCGAGAGTGCGAAGTTCTTCGGGCATATTCATATCGACATAATACGAAAGGTCGAGTTTGCGGTTTACGATGTCCATAATTGACGGCGGCCAAACGGTCATCGATTCAAAAAGCGGCTCGCCATGAGAATCAATAACAGCATCATACGAACAGATTTCGCCGCTGATAAACTCCTCGGCAACGTAAACGGGAAAGTTGGTTTCGTTATGAAAAAAATCTTCCAACTCTGTAACGTTCAAGATTTTATACGTACCATTTGCACCTACGCCGACATCCGGTTTTAAGATTAAAGGATAACCGGTTGTTTCGGCAAAGGCTCTTACTTTTTCAAAACCTTCAACCGCTTTAATCTGTCTTGCCGAAGGAATATTACCCGCCGCATAATATTTTTTCATGGCGGATTTTTCCTTGATTGCGGCGATTTTGTCGGCTTTGATTCCCGTATTAATGTTGAAATCGGTGCGGAGTTGCGCGTCCTGTTTCAACCAATATTCGTTGTTAGACTCTATCCAGTCAATGCGTCCGTAACGGAAAGCAAAATACGCCACGGCGCGGTAAACCTCGTCGTAGTTTTCCAACGAATTAACCCTGTAATACTCTGTCAAAGTGGTTTTTAACTCTTTTGACAGACTGTCGTACGGAGTGTCGGCTATACCGAGGACATTGACACCGTTTTGCTTTAACCTCAAACAAAACTGCCAATACGTCCTCGGAAAATTTGGCGATATAAAAACGAAATTCATTTTCTCTCAAAAATAACTTACCTCACTTGACTTGCTATTTTGTCAAGAGCAATAACTAATCTGTCGATTTCGTCCCTTGTGTTGTAAACCGCAAACGTCGGTCTGACGGACATTTCATACCCCAAAGCCCTTAACGCAGGTTGTGCGCAGTGATGTCCCGCTCTTACGGCAATACCTTCTTTATCAAGCATTTGACCGACCTCAGGCACAGGCAATCCCGGAATGTCCAAAGAGATAACGCTAACTCTGTGTCTCGGATTTCCAATAATGTTAACGCCCGAAATTCTGCTGATTTGTGTCCGTGCGTATTCCGTCAAATCGTGTTCGTGGGTTTCGATATTGCTTATTCCAACGCTATTAACGAAATCCAAAGCGTAACCCAAACCTACTGCATCGGCGATGTTCGGCGTTCCGGCTTCAAACAGTGCGGGCGGAGAGTTAAATTCCGTTCTTTCAATCGTAACGTCTTTAATCATGTTGCCGCCGCCCTGCCAAGCAGGAAGTTTTTCAAGCCACTGTTTTTTGCCGTAAACTGCGCCTATGCCCGAAGGTCCGTAAATTTTGTGTCCCGAAAACACAAAAAAGTCGCAGTCCAAATCCTGAACATCAATTTTCGTATGTGCAACCGACTGCGCACCGTCCAACAAAACAGGAATGTTGTGAGAATGTGCAATCTGAATTATCGTTTTAACATCGTTTATAGTGCCAAAAGTATTGTTGACATGACCAACAGAAACAAACTTTGTCCTCGGAGTTATAAGTCTTTCAAAATCAGAAAGTATAAGGTCGCCGTTTTTGTCAACGGGAATAGCCCTCAACTCGGCTTTATGTAATTTGCACGCCTGCTGCCACGGAACGATGTTGGCGTGGTGGTCGAGCGTCGAAACAATCACGTTGTCGCCTTCCAAAAGATATTTTTCGGAAAATGTCTTTGCAACAAGGTTGATGCCTTCGGTTGTGCCGCGTACAAAAACGATATTTTCATCGTTAGGTGCGTTGATAAATTTTGCAACCTTCTGACGAGCCTCTTCGTATTTGTCGGTTGAACGCGCCGCCAAAGTGTGAGCCCCGCGGTGAATGTTAGAATAGTCTTTTTTGTAAAACTCGCTCAAACCGTCAATCACGTTAATAGGTTTCTGCGTTGTTGCGCCGTTGTCAAACCATATTAAATCATGTCCGTTAACTTTTTGATGCAGAATAGGAAAACGTTTGCGTATAGCCTCAGAGTTCAAAGTGTCGGTTTCCTCATAACGAAGTTTTCTTATAAGGTCGGTTTCGGGGATACCGATTCCGAAGCCGTCGTCTTTGAGAAGGCATTTTCGCTTCCCGCCGTCCTGCTGCGCCGAAGGATTGGGAATGTCATCAGGAAAATATTTCTTGATGACATTTTCAAAAACCGCCCGATCGTTTTCGGGCAGTTCTCCTGCAAAGTTAACGGGTGCGTATTGTTGTAACTCGCTGCCGTACATTATTTTTCAATTTGGTTTCTGTGTTGGTAATCGTGATAATATCCCACTTCAACGTTTTCCAAAACGGCGATTGCGTCGTCGGTAAGGCTTGCGAGCGAGAAATATTTTGTCAGCAAATAACTTGCAACGCCGTACTGGTCGAGACCCATAAGACGTGCCGAAAGCGACGGAGCGATTTCACCCGGAATGCCTGCCTGATGAAGTCCTACAACACCTTGTGAAGCCTCACCCGTTCTGACAAGAATAATTTCGGTAGTTCCTACGCCGCGGTTTGTGAGGTACTGACCTTTGATTTCCACTTTGTCGGACGGCACAATCGGCACGCCGCGCCAAGTAATCACTTTTGTACCGAACAAGTCAATTGAAACGGGCGGAACACCTCTCCAAGTACATTCTCTTTCAAAAGCAGCGATAGCCCTCGGATTAGCGATAAAGAATGCAGGCTCTTTCCATACCAAAGACAAAAGTTCGTCCAAATCGTCGGGCGTAGGTGCGCCGTAACGTGTGCTGATACGGTATCCGGGCGAAGTCTGTGCCAAAAGTCCGAAAGTTTTGTTGTTGATAAGTTCCCATTCCTGACGCTCTTTGATACTTTCGATTGAAAGTCTCAACTGCTCTTCCAACTGATTGTAAGGCTGGTTGTAAAGGTCGCTGACACGTGTATGAACACGGACAACGGTCTGCAAAGTGTTCAAAGAATATTCGGTAGGATTTTCATCATAATCGATGTAAGTTTCGGGGATAATATTATCCTCTTCGTGTCCGCTGACAAGGTCGATGTGTTTTTCGCCGTGGTCGTTAACGGTTGCTTTGAGACGCAAATGATCGTTAACGGCATTGTTGAACTGCTCGCGGAAATTTGGTCTTTCGCTGATGAGTTTTTCCAAAACGGGAGTATTGAGTTGAAGAAAAACCGAATCCGTAACGCTGCGAACAGAAACCGTTGAATCGGCTGCACTCAAAAGGTCAGCCTCGCCGAAATACTCGCCCGAACCGAGCAAAGCAATTCTTAACTCCTCGCCGTGAAGACCAGTGCTGATAACCTCTGCCTGACCGTTAGCAACGATGAAGAATTTTTGTTTGTCTTTGCCCTGAGTGATAAGGTTTTCGCCACGTTTTACAGAAACGGGAACGAAATTGTTAGCAAGGTCGGCAACAATTTCCGCATCAATGTTAGCAAACAAAGGAATTGCACGAAGATTTTTAGCAGTGAAACTCGGAACGCCGTTAAAATACTGAATTTCAATTCTTTCAGCTTTTTTAAGTTCTACTTTTGTACGGTTAACGCGGTATGTTCCGCTCTGAACCTGAACCCAAGGGAGAAGTTTTAAAAGTATTCTCGGGGTAATTGACCCCATCTGCGGCGGGGTTTTGGTGGTATCGGCTAATTTTCTTGCCGTTGCAGTGGTAATACTGCGCTGAATGTTATTGTCTGCCATTTTTTTTAACTATATATTTTTTTAATTAATACTCAGTTTTATATTTCTATATGTATCTTTTCCTCTACTTTTCCGTTTGCAATTTTAAAAGCATTGAAATCGGGTTCAGAATCTTTTAGCGAAAGGATAAAATAGAGAATATTTTTGTCGTATGCAAGGCGTATATCCTCTTCGGAAGGTCTTGACGGCGTTTCCGGGTGGCTGTGCCAATTACCGATGATTTTAAGACCGTTTTTTCGGGCATAGTTCAAAGCCGCAAACTGTTCTCTCGGGTCAAAACTGAAATGCTCGCCCGAATTATCAACGTTAGTCATCGGATAATTTTCGGTAACAGTCTCTTTGTCAGGACCTAAAAGATAACCGCACGATTCATGGGGCTTATCTTTCAAAGCCTGCGTTAAAACAGAATTATATGCCTTCAATGTAATTGTTATCATTTCTGAATCGTAACTTTGTGAATATTACCTTCCACGTGTTGAACGCTTAAAACGTTGAAACCTTGTTCCTTAGCGGATTTAGGGACATTGTTAAGCGGTTCGCCTTCTGTTAAAAGCACTTCGAGAATGTCGCCTGTATTAATTTGCGCGAGACGGAGTTTGGTTTTAACAAACGTCATCGGGCAATGTTCTTTTGTGATGTCTAATGTATATGTTGCCATTTTTTTTAAAAGATTTTAAGATTTTTTTCGCCGCAAAATTCTGAATAAGTTTTTTAACCAAGAAAGTTTTAAGTGTGTAGTATTACACCTAAAAAAGTGAAATATTGCATTTTTTAAAAAGTTGGTAATGAGTGCTGAATTTTTTTGCTACCTTTGCCGAAAATTTTTTCAAAATTTTTCAATTATGAATATACAACAAATTAGAAACGATTTTCCGATACTCACACAAAAAATATACGGCTATCCGCTTGTCTATCTTGACAATGCCGCAACAACCCAAAAACCGCAATGCGTTTTGGATTACATCATGAAATTTTATACGGAGTATAACAGCAATATACACCGCGGTGTACATTTTCTCAGCGAAAAAGCCACCGAAATTTACGAAAACGCACGTCTAAAAGTCAAAGAATTTATCAACGCAAAATCGCGCACAGAAATTGTCTTTACAAAAGGCAGCACCGAAGCGATTAACACTTTGGCATATTCGTTTTCGTTAAAATACATAAATCCCGGCGACGAGTTGATAATCAGCGAAATGGAACACCATTCGGATATTGTTCCGTGGCAACTTTACGCTCAAAGCAAAGGCGCAATTATCAAGGTTTTGCCTTTTGATAATAACGGCGAACTTCTTTTGAACAAACTAGAAAACCTCATCACCGAAAAAACGAAAATAGTTTGCGTAACTTTCGCCTCAAATACCTTGGGAACGGTTAATGATGTTGAAAAAATAATTAAAACGGCACATTCACACCAAATTCCCGTTTTGGTGGATGCGGCGCAGGCTATTCAGCATGTTAAAATAGACGTTCAAAAACTTGACTGCGATTTTCTCGCGCTTTCGGGTCATAAAATCTACGCCGAAACCGGAATCGGAATCCTTTACGGCAAAGAGAAATTTTTGGAAGAACTTCCCCCGTATCAAGGCGGCGGCGATATGATTAAAAACGTAAGTTTCTTAAAAACCACTTACGCCGAACTGCCGCTGAAATTTGAGGCCGGAACATCAAATTTTGTCGGTGCTGGTTCTTTGCATACGGCACTCGACTATGTTGACAAAATAGGTCTTGAAAACATCGCCGCTCACGAAGCAGAACTCTTGAAATACGCGACACAAAGAGTAGAAGAAATCGGCGGCATAACCATTTACGGCAAAGCCAAAAACAAAGTTTCAGTACTCTCTTTCAACATCAACGGAGCGCACCATTACGATACGGGTATGATTCTTGACAAACTCGGAATCGCCGTCCGCACGGGTACGCACTGCACCGAACCCATTATGCAACATTTCGGCATAACAGGAACGGTAAGAGCAAGTTTTGCGCTTTACAACACTTTTGAAGAGGTTGACCGCCTGATTGAAGGAATCAAAAGAGCAAAAAAAATGTTAGTACAATAAAGTTTTAGCCCAAGGGCTAAAACTTTATTGTTAACGCTTTTCCATTATACTCCGCTACTTTGTGGAAAGTTTCTCCGTCAAGAGTGGTTTTCTTAACTTTGTCGCCATTACGCTTTACGCGTTTGTTTTTAGGCTCGTATACCAAAACTTCAAAAG
>JAFXUC010000083.1 GCA_017535325.1 Bacteroidales bacterium
CCTATTAAAGCACTCGAATTATTCTATGAGAGCAAGACCTGCGAAAATCTCCATAATAAGGCGACAGGTTTGTATTTATATAGCGACCTTTACATCGCCGACGATTTTGTCGCAGAAAAAACTTTCAATATTTACTCAATGCACTGAGTAAAAATTTTTGATATGTTCAAACGAACTGATTATAAGGTAATTACAAAAGACAAGAAAATTCATTTATTTTCCAAGGGCGTGAAATATTACAGGGCGAAGATTGAGGCGGAATTGAAGAAATAATTTGCTGCCTGAAAAAATTATTTTTATATTTGTTGCAATTTCACAATAATTTTAACAACAATATTTATGAAACCCATCACAAAATACGCAGCAATTATGACACTTGCAGGAACGATGGCGGGTTGCAACTCGCAAATGCCGCAACAGACTGCCGGCATAGACCAACAGGTCAACACTCTGTACGAAAAAATGACCAATGAGGAGCGCGTGGCGCAGTTGTGCGGCATTTATATGACGCAGTTTTTTGACGAAAACGGAAAACTGTTGCCCGAAAAATGCGCCGAAAAAATCCCTAACGGCATCGGACACTGTTCGCAGTTTGCGCTCAACACGCAGTGCAACCCCGAACAACTCCGCGATATGGTGGCGCAGATGCAGGACTGGCTCATCAAAAACACGCCGAGCGGAATCCCGGCTCTTATGCACGAGGAAGTTTTGAGCGGCGTCAACGCTTTGGACGCGACGGTCTATCCTCAGCAAATAGGTTTGGCATGTTCGTTCAACCCTGAACTCGCCGAGCAAAAGACCTTTCAGACAGCAACTTCGCTCAGGAAAATCGGCGGTTTTCTCTCGCTTTCACCGATGATTGACGTGGTGCGCGACCCCTCGTTCAACCGTCTTGAAGAATCCTACGGCGAGGACGCTTACCTTTCAGCGGTGATGGCGACGGCGTTTGTGCGCGGTCTTCAACACGGCGACTTACAGAAGGGCGTGGCAGCCTGTACAAAACATTTTCTCGGTTACGGCGGCGGCGGAAACGCTGACAAAAAGGAACTTATGGAAGAAATTCTTCTGCCGCACGAGGCTTGTATCCGTCAGGAAGGCAGCAAAGTCGTTATGACCGGTTATCACGCTGTTGACGGTACTAAATGCGTGGCTAACAGTCAGATACAGAAAGATATTCTCCGCAATTATCTCGGATACGATGGCATTATGGTAAGCGATTACGGCTCAATAGACCAAGTGGACGACAATATGACACCGCTTCAACGCGCTGCCGCAGCCATCAACGCCGGAAACGATGTTGACTTTCCGCAGGGCGACAATTATAAACTTATCCCCGAAGCCATCAAGCATGGACTTGTTACGGAACAGACTTTTGAAGCGGCTATAAAGCGCGTTTTGAAGTTCAAATTTATGGTCGGCACGCTCGGCGACAGCGTAAAACTTTACGACGAGAGCAGCATAAAATTTGACACGCCGGAGGAGCGCAAAACCGCTTACGAACTTGCCACTCAGTCGGTTGTGCTGTTAAAAAACAACGGCGTTCTCCCGCTTCAAAAACCGCAAAAAATCGCCCTCACAGGTCCTAACGCCAACACGATGTGGGCTATGCTCGGCGATTACACTTATCAGTCAATGAGGTTCTTTTGGAAAGAGTCAATACAGGACGATTTGCACCCGAAAATCGTGAGCCTCCGCGAAGGTCTTGCCAACCGTCTGCCCGACGGCTACTCGCTTGATTATCAGCGCGGTTGCGATTGGACAGAGGAAGTGGAGACAATGGTGGAACAGAGCGGCGACCCGCGTGTTGCGTACCTTAAAAACATTCAAAATCGCAAAATTGACAGCGGCGAAAAGTCAGACGAAAAATCTGCCCTTGAAATTGCCAAAAAGAGCGACGTCATCATTGCAGCAGTCGGTGAAAACGCCATACTTTGCGGCGAAAACCGCGACCGTAAACATCTCCGTCTGCCCGGACGTCAGGAAGAATTTGTCAATAAATTGATTGCTACCGGCAAACCCGTCGTGCTTGTGATTTTTGGCGGCAGGGCGCAGGTAATCAGCGGTCTCGCCGAGAAGTGCGCCGCAGTGATTCAGGCGTGGTATCCGGGCGAGGAAGGCGGCAACGCATTGGCAGACATTATTTTAGGCAACGTCAGCCCGTCGGGAAAACTTTCTGTTTCTTATCCCGCCGAGGAGTTGCATGAGCCGGTTTGTTACAATTACGACAACCTTGACACCAAGAAAATCGCTTATCCGTTTGGCTTTGGACTTTCTTATACCACTTTTGAGTATTCTAACATCGTGGTTGACAAGTCCGTGGCAACCTCCGAAGAGCGTTTTAATGTGAGCGTTGACGTGGAAAATACCGGCAAAGCAGCCGCTGACGAGATTGTTCAGTTGTACCTTTCTCCTGCTGACAATAATCAGAATATCAGAAAGATACAGTTACAAGGTTTTGCCCGTGTGTCTTTGAAACCCGGCGAGAAAAAGACCGTTAAATTTGCCGTTGCGCCTTCGCAGTCAGGCTATTATGAAGGCGGACATTGGAATATCGCTCCGGGCAAATTCACTGTCAAAATCGGTGCGTCGTCTGCTGACATCCGTCAACAAGCCGACATGGAACTTTCAGGCGAAAAAGTTGAAATGCCTTTGCGCAAACACTACTTCGCCGAGGTGCTGTAAAAAGATTCGACTCCGTGCTTAAAGAACAAATATAGAAAACCGCTAAAATCTGTTTAAAGTTTTTAGCGGTTTTTGTGTTTTAAAATTATTCGCCTTGAAGTTTTTTAAAAGTTCGGCTTTAATTTCTTCTATTCTTTTATTTATCTTTTTTCCTTCGGGCGATTGGAGAAACTTTTGCCCAAAACTTTCAATTTCCTCCTGTGTTACAGGCGTTTGTTCGTATATTTCATTCAGTTGTTTAACACGTGTTTGTCCAAGGTTTTTGCTTATGTCGTTTTGAGCGGCTTTGCGGTATTTTAGGTAGTTTGCCGACGCCCAACTTGGGTCTTGTATATCGGTACGGGAAATAATTACTTTGCATGCAGTAGTTCCGATATATGATTCTAATATTGCCGTATATCTCACTGTATACGACACGCTGTTTTGTCCTAATGCGCTTGACAAAAGATTCAAAATTAGACCTTGGTTGCCATTGCTGATGTCGTAGGTAATTTTTTCTTCCCAAGCGACTTCTCTTCCAACGAGACTTGTACGTTTCCATTCTTCCATACACTTTTCGGTGCATTTTTTTACCAAGTCGTCCCATTCTTTATTTAACTCTTCTATCCTGGCTTGGTTTTGTGCGGCTATTCGGGCTTGTTCGGCGGCTTTTTCCTCGGCTATACGACGTTTTTCCTCTTCGATACGTTTTGCTTCCTCGGCTTTGCGTTCAGCCTCATCATGTTCTTTTTGATATGCAGTATAATCAACAAACTCACCGTTTTTATCAATGATTATTTCCTTGTCATCTTTAACCACCTCTGCATATCCGTTTTCAAATGGTTTTAAAACCTCACGGTACATATTCAAAGCAATGACTTTTCCTTGTTCGTTGACTAAACTATAATATTTTCCGCTGTATTCAAAAAATGCCATACCTTCGCTAAGATCATCAAATACTATTTTGTGTTCAATCGGTTTTACGTTATTCAAATCAAAAAAATCATTTGATAAATATAACTTTTTAAAAACAACTGTACCATTAGGAAATCCATTAATAAACGTGCCACTAACGCAATAATAGTCTTTCCCTTTTTTTACAAATCCAGAGCCGTTACCATTAATCATTCCGTTGATAACATCTCCTGACCATTTGAAGTTGTCAATCATTATTCCTCCAAAATCGAAACCAAAGACCATACCTTTGCCTGTGGAAGAAAGTTGACTATATGATGAAGTGCCGTTTATCACATTTTCATAAATGTATTTTTCGTCATAGTCAACAATATCACCGTTTGTATTGATAATTATGTTGCTATGTCTTTTATCGTCCCAAACTACGGCTTTACCATCGTGAAATGGCTCTACTACTTCTGTATATTGTTGTTCTATAACTATTTCGCCATTTTGGTTGATAAAACCATAAAGTTCTCTTGGTTTCGTAAAAACTGCTAATCCTTCACTAAAATCACCTACCATAATTCCTTCTTCTCTTACTTTGGAACGTTGAAAAATTTCGTCTTCTTTAATAGTGTATTGGTAAAAACGACAATCAGACGGATAACCATCTTTAAATGAACCATCAAAATATATTATTGTGCCGTTGTTATAATAATAACCTTGTCCGTCGCCGGATATTTTGCCGTTTGACAAATTGCCGTTCCAAACTACATTGTTTTGTGTCAATAGTTGTGTTAGATAATCGAACGTATATATATAAGCATTTGCATTTGTACCATTGATTGACACTTTGGATAGAGGAGCAGCATATTTTGCAAGATGTTTTAGTGCATAGTTTTTGTAATCTCCTTTTTTCAAAAAAAGCACCGTAGTTACAATCGCTTTCGGGTCGTGAGGGTCTAATCTAATACCTGTCATAGTGGCATTATTGCCCATCATGGTAATAGTTGTATAGGCGTTCTGTTCGTTGATATATGTCACAATGTCATTGAATTTGCATTTTTGCTTGACATCAATTTTCGCTATTAGACGTCCGTCATCGCTCTCTATCGCATTGGCAAATACTTGGTCTAAATAAGTTTTTGCTTTTGGTTTTAAGCCTTTGTAACTTGGATCAGGGCTTGATACAAAGTTGGTGGCTACGTCATTTTGTGCATATCCAATAAATGGAAGTACGCAAAGCAATAAAAGAAGTAACTTTTTCATAATAGATTCATTTTTAAATTATTACATTGATTAATTACAATTTGTCTGTATCTTTTACGAACTTTGCGTCTTAATATGATAAGCAAAAAGAAAAAGCGTGTAGCCGTTTTCGTTATACATTGCTTATTTGGTTCAGAAGGCATCGCCAAACGCCTATACACGTAAATAAGCACGAAAACGGCTCACGCCTATACGACGTGAACCTTATTCGCGACTTATTCTCCGTGTACATTCAAATTTGGCGATTTTTCTGAACCGAGAATAAGAGCGTAAAGCCCAATTTTTTAATATGTTATACTTTCTTTATTTCTGTTTCTTTATCGAAACAAAAGTAGAAAAACTTTTTGAAACTTTGTATATGATTTGGGGATTTTTTTAAAAGAAAATATATTTATTAGTCGAAAAATCTTAAAACATTTTGCGCTAATCCGCAAAAATGCTAAAAAAAAAATCGCGCTAATCCGCAAAATGCTAAAATAAATTTTGCGGATTTCTGCAAAATGCTTATTTTTGCACAGTTACAAAACTAAACTTAAAACGAAAAAATATGGCGATTTTTAAGCGCAAAATTTACCAAAAGATGCTTGATTGGAAAAACAAGCGCAAAGGTGAGACCGCCCTTTTGATTCAGGGCGCAAGACGTATCGGTAAGTCTACCATTGTAAAGCATTTCGCTGAAAATGAATATGATACATATATTTTGATAGATTTTTCGAAGGTCAAAAAAGAAATATTGGCGTTGTTTGAGGATTTGTCGGATCTCGAATACATTTTTATGCGTCTGCAATTGTATTATAATGTTAGATTGACCGAACGCAAGTCGGCGATTGTGTTTGACGAAGTGCAGAAACAGCCGCTTGCACGTCAGGCAATCAAGCATCTTGTAGCCGACGGACGTTACGATTACATCGAAACGGGGTCTCTCATTTCAATAAAACAGAACGTCAAGGATATTATTTTGCCAAGCGAAGAGACCAAACTCAATATGTATCCTATGGATTATGAGGAATTTAGATGGGCATTGGGCGACACGGCAACTGTGCCTCTATTGCAATCGGTCTTTGAAAAACCTGTGCCGTTGGGCGAGGCGACACACCGCAAACTTATGCGCGATTTCAGGCTTTATATGCTTGTTGGCGGAATGCCGCAGGCTGTCAATAAATATTTGGAAACCAACAATTTGTCGGAGGTTGATATGGTAAAGCGCGACATCATTTCGCTCTATGCCGACGATTTGAAAAAAATCGACACGTCTGGCAAAACTTCGGCGATTTTCAAGGCAATTCCATCCCAATTGAGCAAAAATGTTTCGCGTTATCAGGTAACGTCGGTGTTGTCTAATGAAACGTTCCTGCGCACAACCGACAACATCGCCGAACTTGCCGATTCTATGACGGTGAACGTTGTCTATCACACCGATGACCCAAAAGTCGGTATGGCTCTAACAAAAGACATTTTGCGCTACAAATTATTTCTCTGTGATACGGGATTGTTTGTAACTCAGGCGTTTATGGATAAGTCCGTTACTGAAAATATTATCTACGAAAAACTTCTGAGCGACAAACTCGACACCAACCTCGGTTACATTTATGAGAATGTGGTGGCACAAATTTTCCGTGCATCGGGTTACGAACTCTATTATCACACGATAAAAAAAGACGACGGCAAAAGTTACTACGAAGTTGACTTTTTGTTGTCGAAGGGCAACAAATTGATGCCGATAGAAATCAAGTCGTCGGGTTACAAGTCGCACACTTCTCTTGACAAATTTTGTGACAAATTTTCGGGTCGCATAGGAAAAAAATATTTGGTCTATACCAAAGATTTAAAGAAGGACGGTGATTTGCTTTGTGTTCCGATTTATATGGCGATGTTTATATAATTGCCATTCGCCGAAGATTTTTCGGCGAATAATTGCATATTCGCCGAAAAATTGTCATCTTTGCGCAAAAATTTTTGCATTATGTATCTGCATCAAAAAAATAATTGGCAGGATTTTAGATACGACAACGACCTGATTACAAGTATATTGGGCGAAGTACGATTGCAACAGGGCATATTGATGGGCAAGGCGAGCAGACTGGGATTCAACGTCAAAAACGAAAAATACCTTGAAACTCTCTCGCTCGAAATCATCAAATCGTCTGAAATAGAGGGCGAAAACCTTAACATCCAACAGGTTCGCTCGTCGATAGCGCGGCGGCTTGGCATCAATGCTGCGGGTCTTGTGCCGTCGGCGAGGTACATCGACGGCATTGTGGAAATGAACCTCGACGCC
>JAFXUC010000009.1 GCA_017535325.1 Bacteroidales bacterium
CGCCCAATCGGTTTCCACGCCGAAGACTTTAAGCAAATCCTGCAAACTCTCGGCGAAAAAGTTGTAGTACTTAAACACGCCGAGAATCAATAAATTAAGCACTATATTAGCGGCGCATACAGCCTTTTGTTTCTTCGGGTCAGACGAAAACTTTTCGGTCAACAGACCGCCGCCAAAACTGCATACGGAAGTGAGCGCAATCAAAAACAGAAACCGCCAATCCCACCAACCGTAAAAAACGTAACTTGCCAAAACTATGAGCAAGTTTTGCGGTTTTCTACCCTTGAAAACAAACCAATACAAGGCGAAAACCACCGGTAAAAACACCAAAAATTCAAACGAGTTGAACAGCATTTTTTTATCTAATAATTTGTTATACAATCCGTTAATACAAAAAAATCTCCTGACAAGAAATTTAACATTCCTGTCAGGAGATAAGCATATAATTTTGCGGAGGACTGTAAAGTGTGTTTTACCCCCCCCATAAGTAAACTTGACATTTTGAAGTATAATTGTCTCATAATTATATTGTTTTTTTGCGGCGCAAAATTACGAAATATTTTTTTGTCAGGCAAAAAAAGTTTGGGGAGTTTTTTCCCGGCTCAAAAATTTTTCGTATCTTTACGCCGTAAAACTTATGCAAAATGGTAAAAGTCTATAATCCAATATATGACACTGTTTTTAAGTACCTGATGGAGGACGACAGAGCCGCCAAAGTGCTGTTAGGCAGCATTTTGGACAAGAAAATCAAAATCCTCACGCTTAAAAACAACGACTACACAATCGTAACGGAAGATGGCGTGAAAATCGTCCGTTTGGATTTCTGTGCCACAATTATTGACAAAAAGACAAAGGCGGAGGAAGTGGTGACTATTGAACTTCAAAAGGCTTTTGACGAGGAAGAAGTGGTAAGGTTCAGAAAATATCTCGGTCGGCAGTATCAGAATGAGGCTAACACCATTAAAATCACCAAAAAACACCGCAAAACTGAAGATGAATATGTCGTGCAAAAACCAATGCATATCTATGCCATATACATTTTGGGGCATGGACTTGGTTCAGGTTTGGAGTATTCTGTGCTGAAAGGAAAGTATGTTTTTGAAGATTTGGATGGTAAGGTCGTAGAGATTCCAAAGCATCACGAATTTCCGAACGGGCTTACGCATGACTTGTATATCGTTCAGATTCCGCATTTGGCGGATAAGCCGAAAAAGCATGTTGAAAAACTTTTGAGCATCTTTGACCAGCGTCAGATAATCGACAAGGATAATCCAAAATACATCAACATTGACGAAGACAAGGATTCGTCAGGAGATTATAAAACGCTGATAACAAGGCTTTACAAGGCTACCGTTGACGAGGATATGCGCGGCAAGATAGAATTTGAGGAGGAAATGGAACGCAAATTCAAGCGTTTCCGTTATGAAAGGGCTGAACTCACGGACGCTCTTAACGAAGCACGCGGTATGATTTCCGACCAACATAACCAAATTTTGGAGCAACAAAACCAGTTGACGGAGCAACAGAACCAGTTGGCGGAGCAACAGAACTTGTTGACAGAGCAACAGAACCAGTTGGCGGAAAAGGACAAACAAATGGCAGAAACTCAAATCACGATGATAAAGTTTTCTGCATCGCTCGGCGCATCCCCCGAACAAATAGCCGCTCAACTTGGCATATCAGTTGAAATGGTAAAGCGTGTTTTGGAGTAAACAGACAGGGGGCTGAAATGCAAAAAGAGAATTAACAAAAAATCCCCGAAACCTTTTGTTCCGGGGATGAAAAAAAACTTTATTTCTTTCTGAAAAATATCTTAATCGGCACGCCGCAAAAATCAATGTCCTTTCTGAGACGGTTTTCAAGATAACGCCTGTACGGGTCGCGGATGTACTGCGGCAAATTGCAGAACAGCGCGAATGTCGGATAAAACGTCGGCAACTGTGTCGCATATTTTATCTTTATGAACTTGCCTTTCCATGCCGGCGGCGGAGTCTCCTCCACGTACTGCTGAATCAGACGGTTCAACTGGTTCGTCGAAATCTTGCGGCTGCGGTTTTCGTAAACGTGTACCGCCTCTTCCATCGCTTTCAAAATTCTCTGTTTGTTAACCGTCGAGGTGAAAACTACGGGTACATCGTCAAAAGGTTCAAGACCTTTTTTAATATATTCTTCGTAACGTTTTGTGGAATTGTTCTCTGACTTGTCCATCAAATCCCACTTGTTGACGCAAACCACCAAGCCTTTGTTGTTTTCTTTTATAAGGCGAAAGACGTTCATATCTTGTGCTTCAAGACCTAAGGTTGCGTCCAACATCAAAATGCAAACGTCAGCCTCTTCGATAGCGCGGACGGAGCGCAAAACCGAATAAAACTCAATGTTTTCTGAAACTTTGCTTTTTTTCCTCAGTCCCGCCGTGTCAACGAGTATAAAATCGTGTCCGAACTTGTTGTAACGGGTGTTGATTGTGTCGCGTGTTGTGCCGGCAATCGGTGTTACAATGTTTCTTTCGCTGCCGGTCAACGCATTGATTAACGATGACTTACCAACGTTGGGACGGCCTACAACTGCGATTTTGGGGATTCCCGCTTCATCGTCCACGGTCTCTTCCTTGAAGTCCTTGACAACGGCGTCCAACAATTCACCCGTACCCGAACCCGTTGCGGCGCAAATCGTGTAGATTTCGCCCAAGCCGAGCGAATAAAACGCATTACTTTCCAAAACCAAATCAGGGTTGTCGGTTTTGTTAACAGCCAAAAAAACAGGCTTTTCACATCGGCGGAGAATTTCTGTTATAACTTCGTCGCCGCTTGTTACGCCGAGTTTTGCATCGGTCATAAAAATAATTACGTCAGCCTCTTCTATTGCAAGGTGAACCTGTTTTTGAATTTCGTTTTCAAAAATATCGTCCGAATTGTTGACGTAACCGCCTGTGTCAATTACAGAAAACTCTTTTCCGTTCCAGTCGGATTTTCCATAATGACGGTCACGGGTAACGCCTGCCGTTTCGTGAACAATTGCCTCACGGGAGCCGGTCAGACGGTTGAAAAGGGTAGATTTGCCTACATTCGGGCAACCTACGATTGCTACTATGCTGCTCATAAATTTATTCTGCTTTGGTTTTAAGGAAAACGTTGATAAGTTGTAATGCGGCCTCGGCGTTTTGTGTTTCAACCTCTATACTGACAGTAGGGTCAAAACTCGGTTCTGACCATTTATTCTTCTGATTATCAGCGTGTTTATTGTTCACAAAACATTTGATGCCGTTTTTCTCCAAATGCTTTCTGATGAAGTTAACGTCCATTGGAAGACCGTTGAACACTGTAAAAAACTGCGTTTCCATAATAACCTTAAAAATTTTAACGTGCAAATATAGTTGTTTTTCACTGAAATATCAAAAAAATATTAATAATTTTGCGTTATGAAAAATTCAGAACTTTTTTATACGCTTAGAGATACTTTGACTGAGGTTTATGACGGCGACCAAAATGCCGCCAAAGCCGTTGCCGTTAAAGTGTTTCAGCACCTTTATAATACGTCTTTGTCTGAGATTTTGACGCATCTTGACAGAGAAATTGAAGGTTTTTCTTCTCAAAAATTTGACGAAATTCTTTCACGCATAAAACGTTTTGAGCCGCTTGAATACATTTTTAACAACGCACAATTTCTTGATTTAGAGTTGTTTACTGATTCGTCGGTTTTGATTCCGAGACCAGAAACGGAAGAACTTGCGCTTATGGTTTCAAAGGAAAGCGGAGTTTCTTGTTTTGAAGTCGGTTTTGGCAGCGGCTGCATTTCGCTTTATTGTGCGCTGAAAAATCCTGACAAAAAATTTTTTGGTTGCGACATTTCTGAAAGTGCGTTGAAAGTCTGCAAAAAAAACATCGAAAAATACGGCGTAAAAAATTTGGACGTTTTTTCAGCGGATATTTTTAAGTTTGAAACTTCGCAAAAATTTGACGTTATTGTCTCGAATCCGCCATACGTTACCGAGGGCGAAAAAATTTTGATGCAGAAAAATGTTCTTGATTATGAGCCTTTTACAGCACTTTTTGTTCCTGATGATGACGCATTAAAATTTTATAAAAGGATTTCAGAATTTGCGGCTTCGCATTTGACTAAGGGCGGGAAACTCTTTTTTGAAATCAACGAAAATTTCGGCAAACAAACCGCGCAACTTGTTGAAAGTTACGGTTTTAATGAGGTCGAAGTTATAAAAGATTTTTACGGAAAAGACAGATTTGTAAAAGGTATAAAAAAATAAATTTTCTATACCTCTTACGGTGTTGAAAACTTTTATTTAACTTGTGCGACAAGCGCATCAGGATCACGGCGGCAATCCCAAAAATCAACTACCGAAATATGATCATCCATGATACAATACACAATCTTATTATGACGTGAGACCACGAAACAGCGGTACATAATGACACGGTCATATAATGTGGGTTCAACTTTTCCGATATTTGGATTAATGCCTATTTGACGGTTTGCATGGTGGACATTTTGTAAAAATTCATTTTTTGTTTTTTTCCCGAACACCATATTGATGTATTTTGCCGTTCTTATCAATTCTTTTTTTGCAAACGGAGTCCATATAACTTTCATACTGCTTCTGCCATTTCGTTTTCCAATTCATATTCCGCTTCCTCACGTAAAAATTCTTCTTCGATTTCACGGAACATTTCTTCGCTGTCCTGACCAAGACCTGCCGCCATTTCACGCTCAGACTGGTCGATTCTTGCATTTATTTCGTCTATGGTGTAAGGTTTGACGGGTTCTTTCCACATCTCTTTGACCCACCAGTCCTCGTCATTTTTAGGCGCGGAAAAAGAAGACTTGACACTTTCCATAAGCATAAGTCCGAGTTCAAACTTGTCGCTGTCGCTCAAATCTTTCAACAAGTCCCAATAGCGCATAATGTGTTGGTTTTTAACTTCGGTTTCCATAGTTTATAATTTTCGTTTAACGTTGTAAAAATAGAAAAAAAAAATTTAAGCGGCAAGTCGTTTTTGAAAAATAATTTTTAACTTTTTAAATAATTCATCATTTTTACTATGATGTTTCGTTTTGAGACTACTGTACGGTCTTCCGTTACGGCAAAACGTTCTTTGAGTTTGTCGGCAAGTTGTGCGGGAGTTACGTCCTGACAAATGCTGCCGTATTCGCAGTATGAAATTTCACCCCTTTCTTCCGAAACCACAACTACCAGAGAATCAGAAACTTCGCTCATGCCGATTGCGCTGCGGTGTCTTGTGCCGATGTTTGCGGGGACGTTGGGGTTTTCTGTTAAAGGCAATATACATTTTGCTGCGCAAATTTTACCTTGCTCAATTATGACCGCACCGTCGTGGAGCGGCGAATTTTTGAAAAACAGCGAGCCCAAAAGCCGCGCCGTTATTGCGCAGTCGAGTTTTTCGCCAGTTGCAATCACCGAACTCAAATCCGAATGGTTCGGAAAAACCATCAAAGCACCAGTATAATCTTTTGCAAACTGAGTGCAGGCTGTTACGATTTCGGGAATGTTCAACTCTTCGGTGGATTTTTTTATGACTTTTTGGAAAATTCTCTCCAACGAAAACAGTTTTTTGAACGTTTTCGCGTTTCCCATATCGAGAAGGAATTTCCTGATTTCCTGCTGAAACACAATTACAAGCGCGAGAACTCCCACGCTTGCAACTCTGTCCATTATAGTGTACAAAAGCGACATGTCAAGTGCCTTGACAACCATCCAGAGAACATACACGATTAAAATTCCCGCAAGTATGTTCATCGCGGCGGTGTTTTTCATCTTTACATACAACAGGTAAAGCAGATAAGCACTTAAAAGTATGTCAGTTAAGTCTATAAAACCGAAATCAAGAAATCCCATTTTTCAAAATTATTTGTCTAATCTGAAATCCCTGAAATTCCATTTGCCCGTTACCGTACCTTTTTCAAGTTTTACGATTCCCGGATTTGCCCTGACGATGGTTTTCAGGGTTATGTCGTCGGTCTGGAAAAACGGAAAGTCAACTGAAAATTCGCTTTTGACTTCTTGAATTTTGTCCCAGTTGCTGCTCGTAAGACCGATAATCAGAAAATCGTTTTTAAGGGCGTAGTTTTGAAGGTGTCTCAACATGTCGAGACCGTCTTCATCGCTCTTTTCGAGTTTGTGCGTTACTACAAGAAGAACGGGCTTTTCGTAGTTCAAGACTTGTTCCGTGTGGTCAACACCTACGGAATCCTGAATTGTAAAATCGTGAATTTCAGGCTGATAGCCTTTTTCAATGAGAACCGATTTTGTGTCCTGCCAAACCCAAGTGGAGTCTTGCCACGGATAATTGTCTGACGAAAATTCCTGAACTTCGCCGGTTACGCTGTTTTTGTAAACGAGTTTTGTCTCGTAAACGTCGCGTTTTGCGCCTTCCGGAATTGCCATTTTTTCGGCAATGTTGTTGCCGATTTTGTAAGGACGGAAGTCGAAAATCGGGAGGTGTCTTATCATAAAGTGCTGGAAGACAATCGCTATCAAAAATACTGCAACCGAAATTCCGAGTTCTACGTTGTCCGAAAGCGGATTGTCCATTTTTTTGCGGTTGAAGACAAGATACAGAATCATGATTGTAAGAACAACGTTTTTGAAGAATGTTGTCCAGTTGTCAATCACAAGTGCGTCGCCGAAACAGCCGCAGTCATGGACGGGATTTTCTAACGCTATGTAAAGTGTCAGCGGCAAAAAGACAATCATAAATGCAAACGAAAGCCATACCGCCCATCTCGGTTTAAGGTTGAAAATCAGCATTATACCCGTTGTAAATTCCAATGCGGCGAGTATAAACGCCAGCGGCAGCGAAAACGCCGAAAGCGCGGGCATGTCAAACGCCAAAGTGAAATAATCCGTAAATTTGTAGCACGAGCCGAGCGGGTCAACGGCTTTTACGAAACCCGAAAACGCAAAAACTGCGCCTACAAGTATCCTTGTCAAAAGGATGAGCAGTTTGTTGCTTTTTGAAGCGGTTTTAATTTCTTCCTGATTTTTCATTTTCTATTTTGATTAAATTAAACACTGAGTAATTTATAATGTCGAAATATCCGGCATCAATGCCTTCCGAAACTGTTGTTTCGCCGTTGTGGTCTTCTATCTGCTTGATTCTGTAAAGTTTCATCAAAATCAAATCCGTAATGCTTGAAATCCGCATCTGACGCCATGCCTCGCCGTAGTCGTGGTTTTTTTTCAGCATGAGATCCAAGGCGAGCGAGGTGTATTTGTCGTAAAACTTTTCAGCCGCCTTTACCTCCAAATCGGCAGTGTCGGCAAAACCCAACTCCAACTGAATCAGTCCCATAACGGCATAATTTACTATTCCGACAAATTCCGGTTCTTCGCCTTCATCAATAAGGTGCGTTTTCATGGTTTGGAGTCCGCGTATGCGGTTTGCCTTTATGAAAATTTGGTCAGTAACGGATTCAGGGCGCATAATCCGCCATGCTGTCCCGTAGTCAGAGGCTTTTTTCAAGAAAGTCTCTTTGCATTTAACTATCTGATTTTTAAACTCTTGCTCGGTATTCATTTTTTAGAGTATTTTCAAGTGCAAGTTTAGCAATTTTTTTTGTAAGGAGCAAAAAAAAGACCGCCTAAAAAGCGGTCTTTTTTAGTAATTGTTCAGAGGAGTTCCGTCCGCATCGCAAAAGTCGTATTTTATAAAGCCGTAGTCTGAGTCGGCAAAAATTTTTATTCTGACTTTATACTTTAACATCCATTTCATGCGCAGCGAGAAAATTCCTTTTTTCAGGTACGCAGCCACAATGGGACTTACTCGGAGAACTAATTTTTTTTCAATATTATCGTTTTGGGTCAAAATATTTTTCAAAGTATCTTCGATTTCGTCTTCAAGAAGCAGTGTCGAAGTTATTTTTCCTGTGCCTGAGCAGTAAGGGCAGGTCTCTTCGGTTGACATTTTCATTTCCGGCCTTACTCTCTGCCTTGTTATTTGCATAAGACAGAACTTACTGAGGGGCAGAATGTTGTGTTTGGTTTTGTCTGGCGACATTACTTCGCGCATTTTATCGTAGAGAGCCTTTTTGTTTTCGTTTTTGTGCATGTCGATAAAATCTACCACGATAATTCCGCCTATGTCCCTCAAACGTAACTGTCTTGCTATTTCGTCGGCAGCCGCAAGGTTTACTTCAAGCGCGTTTGCCTCCTGATCCACGTTTGACGCTCTGTTGCCGCTGTTGACGTCTATCACAAAGAGTGCTTCGGTGTGTTCCATTATAAGGTATGCACCGTTTTTAAAAGTTACCGTTCTTCCGAAAAGGGTTTTTATCTGTTTGTTGATATTAAAATATCTGTCAAAAACCGAAACTTTTTCGGTGTCGAGTTTGACGATTTTTTCCTTTTCGGGGGCAATATTGCAAATAAATGTCTTAACTTCGTGATATATTGCAACATCGTTTACGACTATGCTGTTGAAAGAGTCGTTGAGCGTATCGCGCAAAATAGTGGAAGTTGCGTCAAGTTCGCCGGCAAGAAGTTTCGGAGGCACTCCCTGTGCCATCGCGTTGCAGGCGTTTTCCCACCTTTCCACCAAAGATTTTATTTCCATATCGAGAACGGCTACGCGGCGGTTTTGTGCTTCTGTTCTGACGATTATACCGTAGTTCTTCGGTTTTATCGACTGAATGAGTTGCCGCAGTCTTTCCCTCTCTTCCTTCGACTTAATCTTCTGGGAAACTGACACTTTGTCCGAAAAAGGCAAGAGCACCAGATTTCGTCCCGCGATTGAAATCTCGGAGGTAAGTCTTGGTCCTTTGGTCGATATGGGTTCTTTGCTTATCTGAACAACTACTCTTTGACCCGAAGAAAGTTGTTCGTTAATTTTGCCCTTTTTGTTAATTTCGGGCATCAGAGTTATGTTTTGAAGAGGCTTGGAATTTTTAGGATTGTCAATTGCCGTCTGCACGTATTTGTGAAGCGTCGAAAACTGCGGTCCTAAATCCTGATAATGCAGAAACGCGTCTTTTTCGTAACCGACATCCACAAACGCCGCGTTTAAGGCCGGCATTATTTTCTTGACTTTTCCTAAATAAATGTCCCCGACACAAAAATGCCGGTTCCTCTTCTCCTTGTGTATTTCTACCAACTTGCTGTCTTCAAGCAGCGCAAGTATGATTTCCGACTCAGTTGCATTAATCACTAAATCGTTGTTCACTTGAATACAAAAGAATTTTTTTTGATTATTTTTCTTTTATTTTTTAATAAAAAGAATACCAAAAAGAGCCGACAATCTAAGTGTGGGCTCTTTTGATTCTTTTTACATGAACAGACGAAGAATCATTTTATTTTTTCTTGTGTCTGTCTTTGCGTAAACGTTTTTTACGTTTGTGCGTAGCCATTTTGTGACGTTTTCTTTTTTTTCCGCTTGGCATTTTTTTATGATTTTAAAAATTATACTTAAAATAAAATTATTTTTTCTTTTTCTCTTTAACCTCGCTTACGAACACTTTTGAGGGTTTGAACGCCGGAATGTTGTGCTCGGGAATAACGATGGTTGTATTTTTAGAAATGTTGCGTGCAGTTTTTTTCGCTCTTGTTTTGATGATGAAAGAGCCGAAACCTCTAAGGTACACGTTGTTTTCCTCAACCAAAGATTCTTTGATGGTGTCCATAAAAGCCTCAACCGCTTTTTGAACGGTTACTTTTTCGATTCCCGTGTTTTTGGAAATCTCGTTTACGATGTCTGCTTTTGTCATTTTTAATATTTTTTTAATTTATTAAGTCGTTTAAATATCGGTGTGCAAATATACGCCTTTTATTTGACATAGAAAACTTTTTTCGACTTTTTTTTCAAAAAAAAAATCTGAAATATTTGTAAGTCAGGCAAATAACCTCTTAAAACCAGTTATCTGTCTGACTTACAAATACTTACTATCTCATATCGTTGACCTCTGCGCCCGGATATTTGCTCTCTTCGTAGATAAAGAGGTTGTCCGGCATCGTAACATTGGGCTTATAATCAAGAATTTCGATGAGTTGATCGCTGCCGTTTTTGAACTTTATGTCGATGCAGACGATTTGATTGTTGGTTTTGTCAACCAAAAGTTGAACGGTATGAAAATCCTTGCCTTTCGGGTTTTCGGGATAAAGGTCGATGACATGGCATTTTTTCTTAGCCGTTGTTACCTTGCCGTCAACTTTTACTTTTGCGTTGACCTCAGCCTCGCCTTTTAACGCATATTTGAAACCTTTTTCGTAAAAGTTGAAAATCTTAGTCGGGTTGCTGACTATGGATTCGTCGTTTTCCTCAACCGAGTTTACGGTGATTTCGTTAGCGTCCTTTGTGTACGTCCAAGTGGTCTGTCCGTCTGAAAAAATCTCCGTTCCCTGCAAAATCAGTTTGTATTTGTCACCTTTTATAAACATAGAACCGTTTTTAGAATCTTTTGTCTTTTCGGCTTTGTTTTCCAAAGTCCATACAAAAGAGGCTCTCAAACTGTTGTAACCTTGTGTGGTTGAGGAGATTTTTTCGAGTATTTTTTTTGCCTCAGGGTCGTGAGTATCCTGTGCAAAGGCGGGCACTACCATCAAAGCCGCCAAAATTAATGACATTAAAACTTTCATTTCCTAAAAATATTATGCTGTTAATAATTTTTTTTGTTAGTATAGTTGAACGGAAGTCCGGCAGTTGAATTTTTTTTTTACAAACTTCTGTCCAAATTGCTCAAATATTGTTCCAAAGCGTATTCGGAGTCGATTAACACGCTGCGTGCTTTTGAGCCTTCGTTAGGTCCTACGATTCCTGCGGCTTCGAGTTGGTCCATTATTCTGCCTGCGCGGTTATAACCGATTTCAAATTTTCTTTGTAACATCGACGTGCTGCCCTGTCCTGAAAGCACAATCATCCGTGCTGCCTCTTCAAAGAGCGAGTCGCGTTTTGACAAATCCACGGGCTCTGAGCCGTCGGGAGCCTCGATGTCGGGTTCGGGTAGTTCGTAAGTCGTGGGATAGCCGCGCTGCGAACCGATAAATTCCGTGATTTTTTCCAACTCCGGCGTGTCGATAAACGCGCATTGAAGCCGTACCAAATCCGTTCCGCCGTTTGCAATCAGCATGTCGCCGCGTCCTATCAGGTGGTTTGCTCCCGGACAGTCAAGAATCGTGCGCGAGTCCATCATCGAAGACACTTTGAAAGCGATTCTTGTCGGGAAGTTGGCTTTTATAAGACCTGTGATGATGTTGGTTGTCGGTCTCTGGGTTGCGACAATCAGGTGAATGCCTATTGCGCGGGCGAGTTGCGCGATTCTGGCAATCGGCTTTTCAATTTCCTTGCCGGCGGTCATAATCAGGTCGGCAAACTCGTCTATGATAACCACGATGTACGGCAAAAATTTGTGTCCGTTTTCCGGGTTCAAATGTCTTGCTATGAATTTTTCGTTGTATTCCTTTATGTTTCTGACTTTTGCCTCTTTCAAAAGGTCGTAACGGTTGGTCATCTCGACTGTCAGGGAATTCAAAGTTTCCTTTACCTTGTCAACGTCCGTGATGATAGCCTCGTCGCTTTCGGGAAGTTTTGCCAAATAATGTTTTTCTATATTATTATAAAGTGTGAGTTCCACTTTTTTCGGGTCAACGAGTACGAATTTCACCTGAGCGGGGTGTTTTTTGTACAGGATTGAGGCGATTATCGCGTTCAGTCCGACTGATTTTCCCTGACCTGTTGCGCCGGCTACCAAAAGGTGCGGACATTTTGTCAGGTCAATTACATAACACTTGTTGTCGATGGTTTTTCCGAGTGCAATCGGCAGTTCGTATTTGCTGTGCTGAAACTCCTCCGATTTTATCAGGTCTTCCATTGCGACGATTGCGGGTTTTTTGTTCGGAACTTCTATGCCGACAGTTCCTGCTCCGGGCATGGGCGCAATGATTCTGATACCCAAGGCTTTGAGGCTCAACTGAATATCGTCTTCGATGCTGCGGATTTTTGAAATCTTGATTCCCGGTGCGGGAGTGATTTCATAAAGCGTTACCGTAGGACCGACTGTCGCCTTGATTTTGTCGATTTTGATTTTGAAGTTTTTGAGTACTTCAACGATTTGCGTTTTGTTCTCGATAAGTTCGCTTTTGTTGACAAGGTTTTCACTTGTGTCGTACTTGTTGAGAAGGTCTATTCCCGGCAGATGATAGTCTGAAAGTTCCTGCGTCGGGTCGTAAGGCGGCAGATTGTTGACATCTTCAACGGTTTTCGGACGGTTGACTTCCACTTCGATAGCCATTCCGCCTGAATTTTCTGCGGTCTCGTTAGCGGCGGGAGTTTTCTCTTCCTTGTTTTCAGGAACTGTTTCAGGCTCGGGTTGAGGTTCGGGTGTTTCCGCCGGTGTTGACGGTTCGGGTTTTGAAGTCGTATCCTCAACCTCAAAGTCCAAATCCTGTTTTTGTCCGTTGTCGTTTAAGATAAAACGCTCGCTTTCAAAGGTTTTGCCTGCTGGCTCTGTTTTTTCTTCCGTCTTCTCGAAAGGTATCTGCTGCTGTTCGCCTTTGTAGTCTTTGCCTTTGAGCATGTCGCGGAAAAAACTTTTAGCGTTTTCCATAACGGACTGCGTTGCGGCGGCGGCAGATGTTGTCTTGCTTGCCGAGGTGTTGATTGGCGAGTTCAAAAGCCCGCCTTCGTCCTCGTCATATACGTTGTTTTCAAATGTTTCAACAGGTTTCTTCTTTTGTTGGAAGTTTTCCGCGTTGTCGGTTTCGTTAGCGTAAACGGCTCTGAGATAAGAATTTGCGCTGTTGTAAGCCTTTCTGATGTTTTTGTTGTCTTTGAAGTCTCTGCAAAAGACTTTTATCCAGCCTAACGAGTTTTTGAACGTTGCCACCAAAATTGCACCGGCTATGATTAACAGCAAAAGCAACGTGCCGACCTTCTGAAAAGTGGTTTCCAGCCAATAGTCAATTTCATAACCGAAAACGCCGCCCAAAAAGAAAAAGTCGTCGCCGAATACAAACGACAAAAAAACCGATGTCCACACCGTCCAGATTACGGTATGTTTTACGGCTTTCCAGTAGGGCAGGGGTTCGTATTTGATGATTTTGCACGCCGTCAAAACGCTCAAAAAGATGAAGGAGAAGGACGGAATGCCGAACCAGTTGTGAATAAAAAGATGCGCCAAAACCGCTCCTAATTTGCCGCCCCAGTTTTCAACCTGAATCTCGCTGTCGCAAAGGTAGCGGATAATGCCTATTTCAAATTTTGCCTGATCCTCTTTCCAAGTAAACAAAAACGATAAAAAACCTATCAACATAACCACCGACAAAAGAAAAACCGCCATACTTGAAACGAATCTCACTCTTTCGTCGCCGCACCAATTCTTAAATCTGTCGATAGGGGAAACAAATTCAACTGCTTTTTTCCGTCCCATTTTTCATTAATTTTTTGCAAAAGTAAATATTATATTACAGATTTGCAAAAAAAAGTTTAGAAAAATTCCACGTCGTTGTCATCCTCCTGAACCGGCAGTTCCATGTCGGCACTCTCGTTGATAATCTGCTGATGGATAATTCTTTCGCTCTCCATCGTGTAGCGGTCTTCAAGGCTCTTTAAGTTTTCAGCCTTGTTGCTCTTTATCATGTTGAGGGTGTTGTTGTCGAGTTTTGAATATATCGTGTTGAGTTGCGATACGATTTCAAGCATGATTTTTTCAAAGAAATCGTAGTATTTCACCTGCTCAACCGACGATTTTATCTCGCTCGAAAGGTTAAGACTCAGTTTGGAGTTGTTGGTCAAAATCACTTCGATTTTTTCGTTGTGGTTTTCTATCGACGCCAAAAGTTCCGAAATCTTGTTGTTGAGTTCTTTCAGATTGTTTGAAATTTCGTTGCCTGAGTCTTCGCGGTTGATTTCCTGCAATTTTTTGCTGATGTTTTGAGCCTGCGAGAAAAATAGTACAACGTCGTTCAAATTCTCCAAAATTGTCTCTACCATCTGTCTTACCTCTTCCGTTATTCGGTCGAGACCGGTGTCTTTTTGACTTGCAATCGTATCAAAAATGTATTCGATTTTGTCGTTTATGTTGCCGTAGACGCTCTTTATTTCGTCGATTTTGTCGTGTTTTTCGTCAATCGTGGAGTTGATTGTGTCAATTTCGCCGCCGAAATCCTCGTTTGCCGTTATAAGACGTTTTAAAACGGTTGTCGTGCCGCGCAATCTGTCCTGAACGTCCTTGTAATAACTATCGGTCAAATCGTTGTTGCCCACAAACTCGTTGCAGAGTTGCGAGATTACGCTCATGTCCTCGCTGATGTCCCAGAACTTCCTCATTATCACGGCAAAGGCTTTTTGATATTCCTTGTTTGTGTTGATAAGTTGCGCAACCTGAACGCCCGCAATGTCACGGATTTGGAGAAACTGTTTCGCGGTCTCCGACATGTCGATTGTGCCGTCGGAGTGCGTGGGCAAAGTTCCCATCGTAGAAAGTTCCTTGATGATGTTTTTGTGGGTTTCCTGAACGTGCTCCATTTTCTGACGTATGATGTCATGATATTGGAGGTTCATGATGATTTTGTTGACGCTGTCGAAATAACTTTCGGTGCGTTTTGTAAGTTCGGGCATTTTTTTTGCCGCGACAGCCTGCTTGTCTTTGAGCAGAATCACAGAATCGTTTATCTGTCCTGTAACGCGGTCTATGTCAAGGATATTTTTTTTGCGGATTTCAATAAGTTTTCCCGACGAGAGTCTTGTAACGTTTTTGACCATCGTCAGAGATTCCGAAATTTTCGGCAGTATTATTTTCAACTTGTTGATTTCGTTTGTAACCGTGTCGATAGTCTCGGCGAGCGGTTTTACAGCCTCGTTGTCGCAATATGCGATGTTGAGTTTTAGGTTGACCAACAAGAAGTTGAGTGTCAAGATGTTAAGATTGAAATTTTTTAACGGCACAAACACCAAGTTGAGCGACGTTAACATTTTTTCCAAGCCTCTGATGCTCTTTAAAATCTTGTTTTTGAGCATGTTAATCCTCTTGTTGAGCGACTCTTGAAGACCGAGAAGTTCCTCAAAAAACTTTTTATGCTCGTCTCCGGCTATAATGTCATAAATCTGACCTGTCTGGTCGGAAATCACTTTCGCATCTTTGTAAAACTTTTTCAAGTTGGTGTTCAGCGACAGAAAATCTTCTGCCGAACATTCGTTTAACGCAGTGATTTTCACGTCAATATCAGAAAAAACAAGGATAATTTCCTTAATTGACTTCTGTGATTTTTCGTCGTTTAAAAATTCCATATTCTAACTGTTTTTTTTGACTGCCCAAATATAATAATCATTTTGGAATCCAACAAAAAAAATACCATTTTAATCAAGACCGGTATTTTTTTCTATGATGTAGGTGTTTCTGTCTGACGAGGAGCGTGCCACGAGTTCTGCAACAAAACCTGTCAAAAAGAGTTGCGCACCAAAAATTATGGTCAAAAGTCCGAAATAAAACAGCGGACGGTCTGTCATTTGGTACTGATTCCATGCAAATTTTGCGAAACTCAGATACGCCAAAATAACAAAGCCGATGAAAAAACTCAGTGTGCCTGCCAATCCGAAAAAGTGCATGGGAGATTTTCCGAATTTTAGCACGATGTTTACCGTCAAAAGGTCTAAAAAGCCGTTGATAAACCTTTCCAAACCGAATTTTGTAACTCCGTATTTTCTTGCGCGGTGTTCAACGACCTTTTCGCCGATTTTCCTAAAACCCGCCTGTTTTGCCAAAACGGGAATGTAACGGTGCATTTCACCGTAGACTTCCACTGATTTTACGACGGTGTTTCTGTACGCTTTCAGTCCGCAGTTGAAGTCGTGAAGTTTTATGCCCGAAAAAAATCTTGCCGTCGCGTTGAAAAGTTTGCTCGGCACGGTTTTGCTTATCGGGTCGTAACGTTTTTTCTTCCAGCCTGATACAATATCGTATTTTTCTTCTTTTATCATTCTGAAAAGTTCGGGAATCTCATCGGGAGAGTCTTGCATGTCGGCATCCATTGTGATTACGACATCGCCTTTTGCGGCTTTGAAACCTGTGTTCAAGGCGGCTGACTTGCCGTAGTTGCGACGGAATTTTATACCTTTTACGTGCGGATCCTGCGCAGACATTTCTTCAATTTTTTGCCATGACAAGTCCGTGCTGCCGTCATCAACCATGATGATTTCATAACTGAAACGGTTTTCGTTCATAACCCTTGTAATCCAGTCTTTTAACTCCGGGATTGACTCGTCTTCGTTGTATAGCGGAATGATAACTGATATATCCATTTTTGTTGTTTTTATTTGAAAAGCGGGCGAGCCGCCTGCATTTCATAAAAGCGCGGGCGAGCCGCCCGCACTCCATGTAAATTATTTGTCAAGACCTTCGATGGTTTTGATTTTGCCGTCCTTGTCGTATTCAAGTTCGCAGACTTTTAACGAACGGAGCCATGTTTTTCCATCTGAGGGTACGCAGTCGTGGTGGAAAAGATACCATTTGCCTTTGTATTCCGCGATAGCATGGTGAGTTGTCCAACCAACAACGGGTGTCATAATTACGCCTTGATAAGTAAATGGTCCGTAAGGATTATCGCCGATGGCATAACAGAGAAAATGACTGTCGCCCGTTGAATACGAGAAGTAATATTTTCCGTTGTATTTATGCATCCACGAAGCCTCAAAGAAACGGTGCGGGTCGCTCGCTTTTAACGGTTTACCGTCTTCACCGAGGATAACAACGCGGCGTGGTGCTTCGGCAAACTGCAATACGTCATCGCTCATTTTTACAACGAAACTCGGCAAAGCGGGCATATCTTTCTGAGCAAAAAGTTCACCGTTGCGGGTAGGCTCTGAACCCATATCAACAAGACCATTGTCATCGCCGTGCTTACCATGTACGGGAGCAAAGCCGGGCTCAAAAGGCTGCCACCATTGAAGTTGTCCGCCCCAGAGACCGCCGAAATACGTGTAAATTGTGCCGTCGTCGTCTTTGAAAACGCATGGGTCAATCGAGAACGAACCGCGAATAGGCTGTGGTTGCGGCTTGAAAGGTCCTTCGGGTTTGTCAGCAACTGCTACGCCAAGACGGAATACGCCATCGTAGCCTTTGGCTGAAAATATGTAGTAATATTTGCCGTTTTTCTCCACTACGTCGCTGTCCCACAACTGTTTTTCTGCCCACGGCACATCTTTTACGTCGAAGATTACACCGTGATCGTTTACCTTGCCGGTCATCGGGTCGCCGTCAATGGAGAGAGCGTGATAGTCTTTCATTTGAAAGTGTCCGCCGTCATCGTCTTCTGCGGCGTGTGC
>JAFXUC010000084.1 GCA_017535325.1 Bacteroidales bacterium
AACAACATTCTGTCAAAAACATACAAATTACCTTTGTCAAAATATAAATTCCGCCAGATAAAATTGTACGGCTGTTTTTTCTTGTGATTCGGCGACCAAATGTCCTCATGTCCTTTTACCGTGTATTCATCGTCAATCAAAATAAAAAGCATTTCATCGGCTTTGAATTCGTAATTCGGCCGTAAATATTGCGTTTTGTCAAATTCAAAAACAAAAATCTTGTCATTAACGGAAAATATTTCATTCGTTAAAAACGGTATTTTCTTAAAACTGAAACTTTTTGAAGTTGTCAATTTTACTTCACCTTTCAGCAAATCCTCAAAACCTTGGACAGTGTCTTTTGACAAGTCGAAAACAAATTGATTTTTGAAGTCAAAAACCGCCTTTTTCCCTGAATCGTAACAGATATTTTCTTTGTCATCGTTTTTAGGTATTGGCGTTTTCTCTACTCTGATTTTGTCGCGGTGTCCCGCAAAATATTGCATACTAAAATTCTGAACTGTCGGTGCTCCGAAATTGTTTTGTTTTATAAAACGTTTTGCAAACTGGTCGTAAAACATACAAAGATGCCCTCTACTGTTTATGTTTTCAATTTTTGTAATATTTGAATGAGAACTGTTAAACGGAAATTTCTTTGAAACAGTTGATTTTATATAGGCTGTGCCGTAAATTCTGCCTTTGAGTTTGAACCGGTCAACAACCATAAAAATCATATTTTTTGAATCCACAATTACATTACGCCAGACAATGCTGTCGTTGAAAACCGCTTTCGTGCCGTTTATCCGCATATTTTCCCAGTCTTCTTCGTAAGCATTTGAGAAATAATCGGGCAGATATTTTTCGTTGTTTTTCACCGTAAACATCACAAAATTATCGGTGATGACATAACATACTGAATCCAAAAACGGAATTTTTTTCATGCAAAAATTAAAAAATTTCCGTCTCGGATTGTCCTTTTCAAAATTCTGCTTTGTAAAAAAATGCAAATCATCTTCATTTACGATATACTTTTTGTAGTAAACATTTTTTTTGCGGTCGTCCATTCCCTCGTTGTGAAGGCTTTGAACTGATTCTTCGTTGAAATAGTCAACAACAAGACCCTTTTCAATGTTGTGGACAATATCGCTGTCGTTGTTGAAACGCCACTGGGAATAATTACTTTCAAAAGGCATTTTAACAGCGTTACAGGAATACAACACGCAAAGTGTCAATAATATTATAAAAATCCGTTTCATTTTTGTGTTTTAAATTTTTCTGACGGCAAAATTATAACTAAATAATATCACGGCAAAATTTTAAACTAAAAAAAATAGTTAAAAAACTAAAAAAGATAGTTGGTGTATGAAAAAGTGCTGGAAAGATAAAGAAAAACAAAGATGTTAAGTTTCGGTTATTTAAATTTTTTTAGCACACACGTACCTGTAAAATCAGTACCTTTGCACCCGTGTTTTCACAAAAACAGAACACACAACTTTTAAATATTATATTTATGGATTTAGTTAATTCTTTTAGAAATCTGTCATTAAGACAGAAACTCGGATTAAGCCTGTTGGGAGCGACTCTGCCGCTTATTATTGTGGCTGCAATAATGCTTTTGTATACGGGAAAAATCAACCGCAGAACCGACTTGCTTGCAAATGATTTTTTGAGAATTATGGTTTTGAGTGAAAACATTGACGAACACGCATACGCGGCAATCGAAGCACTCGAAAAAATTATCGACACCAAGGAGACTCAGGGAATCCACATGGCAAACGAGAATATGCAACTCGCAATCAGCGAACTTTCTGAACTCGGTAAGATTCTCTCAAAATCAGACAAGTACGATTCTATACGTCCGGTTTATCAGGAAATGCAGGAATCTGTCAACAAAATCAACAACATATACAACCACATCAACAGCAGGAGTTCGATTTTTGCCAAGCAGACAGAAAACTCCCTTGTTGAAAAAAGAAAACAATACAGCAGACTGCTCTCCAAAATTGCCGAAAATCAGGAGAGAAAAATTGAAAGCGCAATATCTTCAAATCAGAAAAAAGCAGCCCTCAACGCAAGCCGCGCCGCAGTCTGTCTGCAAAAACTTGCCATGCAGATTGCCATAAGCGTCAACAAGGATTCGGTAAGCGACCCGCAGTTTTTACAGGAGATTATTCACCGTCAGGATATAATACAAGACAAACTTTCTACGCTGCTCGAAGGCGACGACCTTGTTAAATTCAGGCAAATGGTGGAAATCCGCAAAGACTATCTCTCGCAAGCCGTTGACTACAACACAATGATTAACAGCGCAATAGGCGGTATTCACGAACTTTTGGCTTTGAGCGACATTGTTACAAACACATCGGTTGAATTGCAGGAAGCCGCACATTCAATGGTTTTCAGTTCGGCTGACTACATCAACAAATCGCTTTTGGATTCAAGGCTTTTTCTTCTAACGGGTGTGATAATCTGTATCTTTATCACGGTTTTGACAGCAAAAAAATCCGACAAAAACATTGTCAGCCCTCTTGAAACAGGGATCGAAACCGCCGGCAGAATCGCCGACGGAGATTTGAGTCTGTCAATTGAATACACCCAAAAGAAAGACGAAATAGGAAAACTTCAAAACTCAATGGCGAAAATGACCGAAAACCTTCAACAAATAGTAAGTGAAATCGGAGTATGCGCCAACGAAATTTCCACCACGAGCAACGAACTCAACGCCGCAAGCATGAAAATGAGTCAGAGCGCAAACGAGCAGGCGTCTTCTGCGGAAGAGGTTTCTTCGTCGATTGAGGAGATGGCGTCAGGTATTCAGCAGAACAGCGAAAACGCCAACGAGACTGAAAAAATTGCTTTCAAAGCCTCGTCAACACTTCAAAATTGCAGTCAGGCTGCCGCAAGTTCGGTTTCTGCCATGAACGACATCGCCTCAAAAATATCAATTATTGACGACATCGCCTTCCAAACCAACATTCTCGCCCTTAACGCAGCCGTAGAAGCCGCAAGAGCCGGTGAAAACGGAAAAGGATTTGCAGTTGTGGCTGCGGAAGTAAGAAAACTCGCAGAAAAATGCGCCGTTGCAGCCAAAGAAATTGATCAGGTTTCAAAAGAAGGTCAGAATGTCGCCAAAACCACGGGCGAAGAGTTTGCAGGCGTGCTTCCTCAGATGGAACGGACGACAACCCTCGTAAGAGAGATTACCGCCTCATGCAGGGAACAGGCGACGGGCAGCGAACAAATCAACATTGCCGTACAGAGGTTCAACACCACGACACAGCAGTTTGCCTCAATTTCAGAGGAGATGGCCTCCAACAGCGAACACCTCTCAAACCAGGCAGACAAACTGATTGACATGATAAGATTTTTCAAATTGTAATCTGCTTTATAACAAAAAAGAGGCTGCCTTTTCTTAGACAGCCTTTTTTTTATCTGGTCCGGAATTACATACGATAAATTGTTTTAATATTCTACTTCCACCGTAGCAGGCTCTATTGATACATTATATCCGCTAATCGGATCTTTGTCGAAACCGACAGAAATTGTAAAAACATATTTCCCTTCCCTGACCGCCGGTGATGGCATATACAAATACATGAAGTCTGTAAACGGGCGGATATTAGCATAATCAATGTTTGACAGCGTATTATAAAAAAAGAAATGGTTTGTTTCTTTATAACCGCTTTCAATTTGTTTTTTCACTGACATTACATCCGCTGAAATCAAATCGTCAAGCGGAGTTCCTGCCGGATGCTCTGTGTCCCTGTCCCGGTTACAGGTTACAGATATTGAAGCAACCTCGTATTTCAGCGCAAAATCAAGGATAAATTCAGCGAAAAAATAAATTGCATTTCAACAAAAAATTTGCTATTTTTGCGCAAGAATCAAAATTGAAACGTCATGAGCAAATTTTTGGATTACGGAAATTCGGATTTTAACCGCATAAAAAACAGTAATTTCGTTGATAAATCGGGATTAATCAACGTTTTAAACGAGAAAATTGACACCGAAAAAAGTTTTATGTGCATTTCACGTCCCCGGCGGTTTGGAAAATCCGTTGCGGCGAAAATGATTTATGCTTATTACGACCGCTCATGCGATTCACGCGAATTGTTTAAAGGCTTGGAAATCACCAAATCACCCGATTTTGAAAAGCATTTAAACAAATATCCGACGATTTATTTGGATTGGAATTTTTTTGTTTCAAAAGATAAAAATACCGTAGTAAAAGAGGCTCAAAAAACAATAATTCAAGATTTAAAAGAGTCGTATCCTTTTTTGGAGGAAACTGACAATTTGATGTTTGCGTTAACAGAAATCAACAGTAAAACCGGCGACCGCTTTGTTTTCATCATCGACGAATGGGATATGCTTGTAAGAGACGTTAACGAAGAGGTTCAGAAAGAGTACGTTAATTTGTTGAGGTCGTTGTTTAAGTCAAATACGGCAAACAAGATTTTTCTGTTGGTTTACATGACTGGAATTTTGCCGATTATCAAAACCGAAACACAATCGGCATTGAATAATTTTGACGAACTGAGTATAATAGATCCTGCACAAACCGCTAAGTATTATGGTTTTACCGAAAATGAAGTTAAACAAATATGCGAAAAATTCCAAATGGATTTCCCCCTTATGGAACACGCTTACGACGGATATATTTTCGGTAGTGAAAAATCGATGTTTAATCCAAATTCGGTAATGCTTGCTGTAGAAAAACGCAACTATAATAGTCATTGGTCGAAATCCGCAGCCTACACAACGATAGAACATTACATCGAAGTCGATCACGATAATGTGCAACAAAAAATCATCAAAATGCTTAACGGTGAAAGTGTTACGGTAGAGGTTACAAGTTTTCGCAACGATATGAAAAACATTGACAATTCAGACGATGTTTTAACGCTTTTGGCACATCTCGGCTATTTGTCTTACAACCCCGAAGATTGTACTGTTAGAATACCGAATACCGAAGTTGCCGGAGAGTTCCGTCTTTCAATCGGGCGTGCCGGGTGGGGTGAGGTTTCTGCTGCTCTGACTGATTCTTTAACGCTGATTAACAGAACAATAGCCATGGATGCGGATTATATTTCAGAGGCTTTCGACAAGTACCGTTTTGAATCGTCGTCAATCATCAGATACAAAGACGAAAATTCGATGGCGTGTGCGATAACTATTGCGTATTATGCCGCAAAACGTTACTACAAGATTTACCGCGAACAACCCGCTGGAAAAGGTTTTGCTGATATGGTTTTCGTTCCGCTTCACAATTCAACACGTCCGGCGATTGTGGTTGAACTCAAACACAACAAATCCGCCCAAGGCGCAATCGATCAAATCAAAAACAAAAATTATCCGTCAGCGTTGAAAGGCATTTCGCGACAGATAATTCTTGTTGGAATAAATTGGAG
>JAFXUC010000085.1 GCA_017535325.1 Bacteroidales bacterium
ATAAAACCTGATAATTTTTTTGCTGACTTTCCGTCGCCGTAGAGAATCGTGTAAAAATACGTTCCCGGACGGCATTCAGAGCCTGACCATTTGAAATCGGGATTTTTTGACGAATACACTTTCTGACCGTTGCGGTTGAAAATCTCAATGCTCAAAAACTGCGGACGTATGTCGTAGTTTATGTGAAAACAGTCATTTATTCCGTCTCCGTCAGGCGTGAAAACATTCGGAATTGTTAATTCAATTTCTTTTATCTCGTCCGGCGTGATAACCGGTTCTGGCTCCGGCTCAGGTTCTGGCAGCGGTTCATGTTCAGGCTCAGGCTCTGGTTGAGGCTCAGGCTCTGGTTGAGGTTCAGGCTGTGGTTCTTCTTTTTTGGGGTTGACAGTAATCCGCATTTGTACAGAATCGCTGCAAGAGCCCAAGGTTTGCGTAACGGTTACGACATAAACGCCTTCTTTCGGATACGAAAGTGAAATTTTTCCCGTTAATTCGTCCTGCCACTCAACTTCGGCATCTGGCGTGGAAAAAGTTAAAGCGGCTTCGGGAGTGTAACCCGTTATTTTTAAGACAAACGGTTCGCTTTCCGTAACCGAAGTTTCATAAACTACCGGCGTAACAATTTCCGGCTCAACGGGAATGAAGGGGTCGAGTTGCGGTTGCGGTTCGGGCTCTGGTTCAGGTTCAATTTGTGGTTGTGGCTGAGGTTCAGGCTCTGGTTCAGGTTCAATATTGCTTTTGACAATAACTTTTACTGCTGTTGAATTTATGCAACGAGTATTGTGATTGTATTGTTCAAACAAATCAAAATCGTATACTCCTTCGTGCGAAAATGTAAGATAAACCTTACCCTTGTCGCCGTTTTGTTCAATGCGGTATTTCATACCACCGTTTTGTTTTATTTGTATAGCGAGAAAGGAATAATTTTCATCGGCAAGTCCGCTGACACTGAGTGTAACTTCCTCGCCGACTGTGGCTTCAAAGGTGTAGTCCGCCACAAACTTACCTTGCGCCTTGGCACACAAAACCGCCGCTAAAAATATAAAAATGCAAAAAATCTTTTTCATAATCAGTCTTTGGTTATGGTTAATGTTTTGAGTTCGGGTGCGATTTCTGCCGTATTGTTTTCTTTCGGGAACCCTTCGCAGCCGTTACCGTCGGTTACTTTTATGATTTTGTATTTGCCGGCAATTTTTTCAACGGTGAATTTTTCTGTTGTGATGTTTTCTGCAATTTTTTCAGTGCCGTTAACCGTGTAGATTACTTTTAGCGGCGGAACAGAATTTTTAGGAAATACAAATTGAAGGTTTTCCGTAAAACATATTTGCGCATTGTCAAACTCCGCTTCGGGTGCTTTTGAAAATTTCACTTTTACGAAAGAAACTTCGCTTTTGCAGCCGTCGGAATTTTCTTCGTAAACAGAAAGCGTACCTTCTTTTTCCCATTTTACGGAAACCTTTCTGTTTGTGTTTTCGTCTTTTGTGATTGTGCCGGCGTCTTCGGGCGAAATGAACCATATATATTCCGAATTTTCAACGGGGTTTTCTATATGGTAAAATTTTTCTGCGCCCTGACACACGGTCTGTGTTTCCTGTGAATAAGCCGCACAGCACGCAGCGGCGGCTAAAAGTGTTAATAAAAAGTGTTTCATCAATGTAACTTTATAATGTTTTTGTGTATAAAAATCCGTTACAAAGTTACAAGTTTTTTTTATACAAAAATTTACCCTTTCGGGTAAATTTTTATCTGGCTTTTATTTTCAGTTTTTGTCCGATTCTGAGCGTTGAAGTTCTTGTGATTCCGTTCAGACGGCAGATGTTGTCAACCGTTGTGTGAGTTGAGCGGGCTATGTTAACAAGGACGTCGCCCTGCTTTACAACCCAGACTTCGCAGTCAGGACAATCAGGAACGTAATGCCTTACCGCGTATGAGGCGGTGTCAATGACATTGATTCTGTCGCCTCTTATGAGGTTTTCGTAAGCGTGCGGAAGGTCTGACATTTCAACCGAAAAATCCCTGTTGACCTGCCTTACGGAATCCGCTAACGAGTGCGAAAACAGCCATTCGTAGGTTTTGTCCATGTAAAAAAGTTTTGCGAGTGCGCTGTGGCTGCCGCCTTTGAGCCATGTGTACATCAAAAGTGAGTCGTTTTGAGAGGCTTCAAGTTCCGAAACTATTGTTTTTGAACAACTTATGCCCACTCTGCGGTCGGCAGTGCCGTGAATAATCCAAAGCGGAAGTTTTCCGAGGTTTGAGATTTCGCCCTGTCCTGACGAGCCGCCGCAAAGAGCCATCGCCGCTGACACTTTTTCTGGATAGGTGGCGCAAAAATCTATTGTACCGTATCCGCCGAGACTCATTCCAAGAACATAAACTCTGTTGGTGTCGATATTGTAATTTTCTGTTGTCCAATCCATTATGTCGGAAATCTTTTTGGGGTTCCATGCTCCGCCGGGATTTTGCGGGGCTATGACAACGGCGTTGATGTCCCTTCCCATCTGAATGGCGTTGAGACAGCCGTAACGTCTTACTCTGTACAAATCATGTCCGCAAAGACTTGCGCCGTGAAGAAAAACTACAAGCGGAAATTTTTTTACTGAATCTGTTTCGATAGTGTCTTTTGCAGTGTAATCGGGCGGGGTGCAAACCCAGTAATTGTAGTTACCGGGCAAGACACCTCTTTTTGCTTCTAATGTATATTTCTGTCCAACCGCCTGAAAGCCAATAATTAATGTTAAAATTAAAGTGCTTAAAAATTTCATTTTAATTGTTTAATTGGTTTTGTAGTCGAATTTTATTTTTGCCAAATCTTCATTTGCTTTTGCTATTTTCTGAGCCAGGGAATTTTTGAACTTTTCAACGCGGGTTTTGATTTCGGGGTCTGTCAGCGAGAGAATCTGGCAGGCGAGTATTGCCGAATTTTTGGCGGCGTTGATTCCGACCGTTGCCACGGGAATACCGGGAGGCATTTGGATAATTGACAGAATAGAATCCCAGCCGTCCATGCTCATAGAGGCTTTTATCGGCACTCCGATAACCGGCAGAGGGGTTGAGGCTGCGATAACGCCCGGCAGGTGAGCCGCTCCGCCTGCTGCTGCGATAATAACTTTGATACCGCGTGAGGCGGCGTTTTTGGAAAAGTCAGCCACCAAATCGGGGGTGCGGTGTGCTGATAATGCGTTAATTTCAAAGGGAATCTGCATATCGTTCAAGAATTGCGCCGCCTCCTGCATTACAGGCATGTCGGAGGTGCTTCCCATAATAATACTTACTAACGGTGTCATTTTTTATGATATTTTTATTATGTATTTTATTTTCTTTTGTGTAACTTTGTGCCGTTAAATATTAAAACTATAAAACGTCAAAACAATGAATGAAATAATCGTCAAAGATAAGAAATTTTCCGTAAGTATCAGCGAAAATGAAATAAAAAAAACTGTTAAAAATTTAGCAGAGAGAATCAACGCCGATTATAATGGCAAGGAGATATTTTTTATCGGTATTTTAAACGGAGTTTTTATGTTTGCCTCCGACCTTATGAAAAACATTAAAGTACCGTGTACTATACAATTTGTAAAAGTTGCTTCTTATCAGGGAACTACTTCGACGGGCGTGATTAAGGAATTAATCGGTCTTAACGCCGACATCGAAGGCAAGGAAGTTGTCATAATAGAAGATATTGTTGACACGGGTTTTACGATGAAGTCGATTTTGTCGCAGTTGAGACAGAAAAATCCGGCAAGCATAAGGATTGCCTCGCTGATTTTTAAGCCCGAAAGTTTCAAAGGCGGTTTCGATGTGGATTACATCGGTTTTAACATACCGAATGATTTTATCGTAGGTTACGGTCTTGACTACGACGGATACGGAAGAAATCTGCCGGAAATTTATACGATTTGTTGAAAACTTTTATAAATTTGCAACGGAAAAAAATTAAAAAAAATAATCTATAAAAAAATGTTAAACATAGCAATTTTCGGAGCCCCCGGCGTGGGCAAAGGCACACAGTCTGCCTTGATTGAAAAAAAATATAACCTCGTTCACATTTCGACGGGTGATATTTTAAGAGAAGAAACCTCAAAAGGCACAGAACTCGGCGTTAAGGCAAAATCTTACATGGACAAAGGTCAGTTGATTCCTGACGAACTCATTATCAACATGTTGGAAAAGAAAGTTGATGAAAACATCAATGCGGAAGGTATTCTTTACGACGGTTTTCCCCGTACTGTAAAGCAGGCTGAGGCTTTGGACGAGATGTTTTCTAAAAAAGGTCTCAAACTTGACACATTCCTTTGTCTTACCGCAGACCATGACACTTTGGTGGAAAGACTTTTGAACCGTGCAAAAGATTCAGGACGTGCCGACGATGCGGACGTCAACGTTATCGAAAACCGCATAAAAGTTTACAACGAGCAGACTTTGCCGGTTGCAGACTATTACAAGGCTCAGGGCAAAGCCGTAGAAATCAACGGTATAGGTGAAATTAACGATATTTTCAACCTTATTTCCACGGCTATTGACGAGGCTAAATAATTTTGTTTTTTTTAAATAGGATTAATTTTACATTTCCCGTACACTGCCAACGCTTAGTCGGAAAGGTGTACGGTTTTTTTATTATTTTTTTTAGAGATGACAATAGTAGATGCTCACAGCCACCTTTGGCTCAAACAGGATACAGTTGTAGACGGTCAGCGGATATTTACCACCACACGCGGGCGTTCGATGTTTTTCGACGGCGAACGTCAAATGCTGCCGCCCATATGGCTGACGGCAAGAACACCGCCGAAATTTTCCTCGCCAATATGGATTATGCGCAAGTTGGCGGAGCGGTTGTGGTACAGGAAGTTATCGACGGTTACCAAAATGACTATCTTTTGGAGGTTTCAAAAAAGTATCCGAGCCGTTTCTTCGTTTGCGGAATGCCGCGCCTCGGTCTCGAAAATGCCGAAGCCGAACAGAAGATTTCTGCCGATGACATCCTGAACGACGTAAAAGACTTGTATTCACGAGGTTTCAAAGGCATTGCAATTCCCGGACACCGTGTCCGCCGACCGATGACTGACCTTTTGCCGGCAATGAAGTTTATGGAGGAGAATAATATGATTTTCTCGATGTGCCTTGCCGACGATGCACGACAAATTGCGGAATTTCAGGATGTTATCTCAGAATGTAAAAACCTTAAAATCGCCATCGGACATTTTGGTCTTGCCACCACTGAGAATTGGGAACGTCAAATTCTCCTTGCCCGCAATGCCAACGTCTATATTGAGTCGGGCGGCATTAGTTGGCTCTACAACAGCGAGTTTTACCCTTATCCGTCGGCAATTAAAGCCATTCGCAAGGCGGCGGATTTGGTAGGCATCGACAAACTGATGTGGGGCAGCGACTATCCCCGCACCATCTGCGCCATCACCTACAAGATGTCGTACGATTTTGTAATCAAGAGCAACGAACTCACCGATGCCGAAAAGTCGGCTTTCCTCGGCGAAAACGCGGTTAAGTTGTATGGGTTCAAGGATTTGCCGGTGTTGAAGTATGTAAAAAATATGTCGGAATAAAGAATGAATGATTATCCGCAATTTGTATTTTTTATGCGGATAATCATTTTATTATTTCTACGAATTTTTCCAACTTACACGGAATTGCTCTCCGATAATCTCGCGAACTTTTTTGACAACCTCTTCGTCGGCAGGAGTGCTGATGAAGTCGATGTTTTTCAATACGTTCTGCGGATTGGTGGTGGAGAACAACGTGGATGTGATTCTCTTATTGCCAAGGCTGTACTGCATTGCGAGTTTTTCGATAGGATAACCAATTGAATCGCAATATTTTGCGACCTCGGCACAGGCGTCGCGCAATGCCTTGGGAGCGGGATGCCAATCGGGTGCGCCGCGCATTGTGAGCAATCCCATCGAGAGCGGACTTGCATTGATAACGCCCACGCCACGGCTCTCAAAAAAGTCGAGGAAGTCGTTCAACTTGTCGTCGCAAAGGCAGTAGTGGCAGAAATTCAATACCGATTCCACAGTGCCTTTTGGAGTATGCTCCACTACCCATTTTAGATTTTCGAGTTGGAGGTCGGTGATGCCCACGTGTCCAACAACGCCTTTTTCGCGGAGTTCCACGAGTGCGGGGAGGGTTTCATCGCAAACCTTTTGCAATCCGCCGGGCAATGCCGCCTGAAATTCTATGTCGTGGACGTTGATGATGTCGATGTAATCCACGTTGAGACGCTCCATACTCTCGTAAACGCTGTCGTGGGCGCGTTTGGCGGAATAGTCCCAAGTGTTGACACCGTCCTTACCGTAGCGACCGACCTTCGTGGAGAGGATGAATTTGTCGCGAGGAATCTCCTTCAACGCCTTGCCAAGCACCATCTCGGCTTTCAGGTGTCCGTAATACGGCGACACGTCGATAAAGTTGATACCATTTTCCACAGCGGTATGCACCGCCCTTATGCCGTCCTCCTCTTTAAGCGAGTGGAAAACCCCGCCGAGGCTCGACGCTCCAAAAC
>JAFXUC010000086.1 GCA_017535325.1 Bacteroidales bacterium
AAGATGAAGTGCTGCCGTACCGCAAGAAAGAGCAACTGCGTATTTAACACCAATACGCTCTGCAACTATTTTTTCAACCTCGTTGACATTTTCACCGGCAGTGGTAATCCAATTTTTTTCAAAGGCATAGTTGACCCATTTCTGCTCCTCGCCGTGCATAGTAGGAGACGAAAGCCATATTTTATTCTTAAAAGGTATTATTGTGTGCATGATTAATGTTAAATTAATTCACCGTTATATAACATTTTTTTCCCTAAAACGGTACAAAATATAATTTTTATATCTGTAACAAAAGAATAATTTCTATAATAATAAAGATTAATTTTTATTTTATCAGGATAAATGACAGTATCATTATACTCTTTAGGATTACTCTGTAACGCAAGTAATTCTTCTTCATTACGATATTTTAAACTTGCAGGACCTGTTATTCCTGGTTTCAATTTCAAAATTTCACGGTCTTCACCTTGCAAATTATCTGCATATCCTGGTACATCAGGTCGCGGACCGACAAAACTCATATCGCCTTTAAGAACATTCCATAACTCTGGGAGTTCATCAAGTTTATATTTTCTTAATTTCGATCCAAGCGGTGTAATTCTGCTTTCTCCGGCTACAGAAACTGTTGAACCAGAATGATTTACTATCATCGAACGGAATTTTACCATGGTAAATAATTTTCCATTTTGTCCGACACGCTGCTGTTTGAACAAAACACTGCCGCCTGGCATTTTTATTTTTATCAACACAGCAACAACAATCAATACCGGCCAAAGAAGAAACAATCCGAAGAATGAGGCTGTTTTGTCAAAAATTTGTTTCAATAGCATAATTACAATCTTTTTCTTATTGCATGAAAAACATATCCAATAAAACAATATGCTGAGTATAACAAAGAAAGTTTTTCATATTTACGATAAACTTTCCATACATCTTTTGCAGCTTTCCATTTTTTTGCCGTATTTGAATTTGATACAATCCGATAACCTGCAAGAATCTCCTGCATCCCAAACGCTTGAAAACCTCTACGCATTATTAAAAGCCACAAAGCCATATCATGACTACTTTTGATAAGAGGCATTTCAAAATTTCCTGTCTTTTCCCGATCTATAACGACTGTTAAACAACCGATAATAGTATTAGATAAATAATGTTTATAATCAATACTTTTGGGAACTTGAATAATTTTTTCTGTTTTATTACCTTGTTCGTCCATTATATAATATTGCGAAAAAGAAAAAGCATAATTATTTTTTCCCATAAAAATTATTTGTCTTTCCAATTTTTCTTTTTCCCAAATATCATCACTACCAAGAAATGCAATAAACTTTCCTTGCGCTTGTCTTATTGCTAAATTTCTTGCACCCGCACCACCAAGATTTTTATCTGATTTAATTAATTTTATACGATTACCTTTTTCTACAAACGTTTCAATTATTTCAACAGAATTATCTGTAGAACAATCATCCGTTATCAACATTTCCCAATCTGAAAATGTTTGTAATAAAACGGAATTAATAGTATCAGAAATAAATTTTCCTGAATTATGACATGGTGTTATTATTGAAACTTTTGGCATAATATTCTTCGAAATTATATACTATTGTTTTCGCAGTTCACTTGCCAATGTCCGCCCTTATCAGGACCGACACGGGTAATTAAACCTTGTTGTTTAAGTTTATCAATATTATTGCGGACTCCTCTGTCAGATAATCCAGTTATTTCACATAATTCAGGAATTGTGATGTTTGGATCATGTTTCATAAACGATAAAATTTTTACGGCACTTTTCACGATACTTTTTCCATTATCATTTTTTGGGGCATTTAATTGACCCAAACCTGAAATTTTACTGAAAACTATCGTAGAATGTGTTATTTCAGACTTAAAACTTATTGTTTGACCAGTAAGTGAAGTCCATGTTTTTATTTTATCAATACCATAACCTGCATTTTCCGCAAGTTTTGCAGCACGAAAAAATTAATAAATTAACATATTTTCATCATCATACCTATTAACAGAAAATATCTGTTTTTTTGCAGCATTTAAAACATCGGAAAAAGCCTGTGATTTCATTATATAAGCGATTTACCTTTTTCGGTTAAATAATATTTTTGAGTTGGACTATTTGGAGAGTCGGGTTGTGTCATTGATATAATATCATAATCTAATAAACGTTTTACAATATTTTCTCGTACATACCTACGACTTGAAATGTCAACAAATTCTTTTATTTCCTTTAACGATAATTCCTTACCTAAAAGATATTTCAACAACGAAAGTAATTGCTCATCTAATCTTACTTGACCACTTACTTGACCACTTACTTGACCACTTACTTGACCACTATTTTCTTTAACCTCAGTCTGTGAATTTCTTTTCTCGGTACTTTTTCCTGTAACATTTTCAGGGTTATTTAATTGACCCAAACCTGAAATTTTACTGAAAATTATCGTAGAATGTGTTATTTCAGACTTAAAACTTATTAATTGACCAGTAAGTGAAGTCCACGTTTTAATTTTGTCAATACCATAACCTGCATTTTCCGCAAGTTTTGCCGCACGAAAAAGTTTAATTATAATTGGATTGCGTGGTAGAGAAATAGCCTCTTGCTCTACTTTTTCCACAGGAACTATAAATCCGCCCGGATTTTGAAATTCAATACGATTAGTAAAAACCCTTATGGTCGGGTGCATAGGGCTAAACCAATCAGAATGTGCAAGAAAGTTTATCAATCCTTCCCTCAGAGCATACAACCGAGATTCATCATCCGGCGAAACACCAGTTTCTGTAGTAGTAAAAGGATTGTCAGCATAAAGTCTAAGTCGTTGAATTACAACATTATAGTATTCCCAAATATTTTCTTGTTCTTGCATTCTAAATGTATACCTCGGAACAGCCGTTGCAACAGAATCACTAGGAATTTCAATATAATCCACCCAAAAATTTGGTATAAATTCCCTTATGATGTCTTGTTTGCCCAACATCAAAAGCGAGCCGTATGTTAATTCTCCTGATACGTTGGAACATATACCTATTTTGCGACAAAACGCATTGTCGTCTAAATCATTATAAGGAAACGATGCGTTAAAATTTCTGACATGGTTTCTAAAAGTGTTTAACGACTGAGGATTCAAATCATTGATTGACGTTCCTTTAGCAAATTCTTCCGACTTAAGTCCAAAAGATTGGTCGTGATACATCGCCATAATTTCAGAATCAGTAGCACGTTGATCGCCAGAACAAACCCTAATAAAAGTATTAGTAGGATTATTTATATAAACGGGTTTAAACTTTGAAGATGAAATATAAAACGCTAAAACAACTTTTGAATCAATGACATATTTAGAAGTTTTAAACAACAAATGTTGATTAAACTTTTGACCCGAACGAAGTACACTTGTAAAATCTTGTTCTATTTTTTCAGGATTTTCAACGCCCTCAATTTCAAACTTTTTACCATTTTGAGCGACACCAAGCACTATCCACCCTCCAATAGAGTTAGCAAACGCAGAAACCGTTTCCCATATATTTTTAGGTAACTCATTTTTGGCTGCTTTTACTTCAAAATCGTCCCATTCAATATCAGATAATTTCTGTATAAGTTCGTCTTTAGTCATAGATTTCGATTATCAAACATCTCTATTTTTCTATTACTTCCCAATGTCCGCCTTTATCTGGACCAATACGAGTAATTAAACCAATACTTGACAAATAAGAAAGTTCTCTTTTTATTGTTGCCTCAGATATATTTAACTCTTCAGAAAGTTTATTCCGTGATTTTTTTGAATTTTTCCGTAACAAATCCAATATCGTCTTTTGTCTATCGGTCAAATTTTCTGGGTCATTTTCTGGGTCATTTTCTGGGTCATTTTTAACGGTATGATTTCGTCTAAAAATTACATTCGATAATGTTATATCAGAATCAAAACTTACTTTGCAGCCTGTTAATTTCTCCCAAGTCAAAAGTTTTGTCATTCCGTATCCGGCATTTTCCGACAATTTAGCATAGCGAAACAACTTTATAATTCCTGGATTGCGTGGACTTGATATTATTACCTTTCCAATTAAATTCAAATCTATTGCAAACCGTCCCGGATATTGAAATTCAATTCTGTCATCAAAAACCCTTATCGTTGAGTGTATAGGACTAAAATAATCCGCATGTGAAAGCATATTAATCAAGCACAAACCGTTTCCCAAATGTTTTTAGGCAACTCCGACTTTGCTTCTTTTACTTCAAAGTCGTCAAATTCAATACCTTGTAAACGAGTTAATAACTCTGATTCATTCATTGCTAATTTCCTTTTTCTTTTCTTCGCTCATCATCAATAGCAACATCGTTGCCCACGGAATAAACATCAATCCCGCATTTCGTGTAAGCATGTTTTCAAAAAGCAGATTTATCATCACCGCGACAGAAAAACCTATCAACGGGAAATATCTGTTTTTAATCCCGTAATAAAATGGTACCAAAAGCATTGCAAGCAACAAAATCAAGCCAACAATACCCATCGAAAGTTGGGCGTATATATATTGGTTGTGAGTGCCATATTTAAAATCAAGATTGTTTTTTTGATATTGTTTTTCTAATTCTGTATCGGTGTCACCAATACCAACGCCAAGAATAGGATTGTCTTTTATAACTTGAAGTGCATTGTGCCAAATGATACTACGATTATTTTGATTTACGTTCAACTCTATATTATTTGAATTGACATAAATAATAGAGCGGAAACGACTATGTGTAATTAACAAGACACTTCCTAATCCAAGAATAAACAACCCTATAATAAACATCTTATGTTTATTATTTAAACGAAGTAAAAATACAATACTTATAAAAATCAACGTCACAAAACAACTTCTACTTTGCAATAAATAAATAAATAATAATGAATATATTATCAGAATAACACACAACACTTTATACTTAACGGTTGTACAATTTTCCAATTCTGATAAAATAACGATTATTGTGTACAAAAAATATAAAGAATAATACGACGGATGTATAAAATGAGAAATATAAGTATAAGAAAAAAAACTATTTCCTTTCGAAATAGAAACAATAATAGCATAAAAATCGTACAATAACTCTGTATCTTTAAATTCTTCATAGTACTCTAAATAAGAAAAATAAATACAGACAAAAGAGGATATCAAAACACCGACAATAAAAGCGAAATTAAGCAATCTTACATTTTTAATAATGTCATTAGATTTAGCAGAAATAAAAGAAAAAGGAAGAATCAGTATTAAAATATACCGTCCGACAAGTTGTAATCCACGTTCACAATTATCTGACCAACAAAGACTTAAAAAGCACCAAAAATAATAAGCAGCAGAAAAAAACAAAAAATATTTTTCTCCGCCGCAAAGTTTTTTCAAGAACGAACATAAATATGTTTTTTTGTTAAGCAAAACCCCTGCTATAAAGACAAATAATAATACATTGGCAATAGTTAAACCAAATGGTAACAAAAATAAAAACAGCAATAAAGAACCAAATGAAAAAATCTTTATATATTCTGACATAATACAATTATTTCCAATACGCCACATAATAATGATGCGATACCCGATCTTGTTCTGGAGGCAGTTGCATATAATTTCCAAATCCGTTTTTCAAACAATCATCAAATCCTTTCATAATATAGAATTCATAATTTTCAAATTTATGAAATATGACATCATCAAAATCCTCCTTCAAAAATGGTCTTTTCTGTAAAATTCCACATGATGTTTCAAATAATCTCTTGGTTCCAGAATGATTATACTTTTTAATATATCTATCAACATACTTAACTATTGTATGAGAAGAAAAAGGTAACAAAACAATTTTTAATAAAATTATAACTAAATTTTTAAAAATAGTTCTATTTGCCATTCTCAAAGCTGTAAATTTAGCAGAATGCAAATATATCAACAATTTTCGTTTCCTATTAAATTTTTCCCATTCTTTATCATCATCAGGAACACTATCTATAGGAAATATATCTATCTTAACACCTATTTGCTCTTCTACTGATGACTTTTTTTCATAAAAAACGGTCCTATCATCATAAAGATTCGCATACGGACGACACCATTTATTGCTTCGCTCAAAAGATATCAATTTATAATAACCGTTATATACCGATGGGAAAATTCTTATCAATTTATCATAATCACTCCTCGGCATATAAATGTCAATATCATCATCCCATGGTATATAACCATTATGTCTAACCGCACCAATAAGAGTTCCACATGCCAACGAATATTTAAGTCCGTGTTCTGTCAGAAAATTATGTGCAATTTGCATTACTTCGCACTGTAATTGTTTCAATTCCGTAATTTCAATATACCTCATATTTCTCAAAATTTCCATTGTTTTGTTATTTCAGAAACTCTTAAATAATCATTATATGTATCTATATCATAGGCTCTAACATTGATACCACGCATAGGGCACAACGGCTCAAACATATTAAATACGTTATTAGAATTATAAACAAGGTTACGCTTAAACATACAAGCCGGACCCGTCCATTCGTAATCACCACAATCTCTACTGAATGACACAACCCTACCTTCCGAATCAGTCCTTACAAAAATTGTCTCCTCACTTGTTTTATCGCTATAACAGATATATTCACCGGAAACGTTAAGCAATTTTCGCACATCATCAGGATGAACAAGCAAATCTCCATCCCACTCAATGATTTCATTATTGGCGTGCCTTGCCCCAAGGAAAAAACTTGCACCCGTCTTTGTTTCAAAATATCTATGATTATAACAAAAAATTATATCTCCACGGTATTTTCTAACTTCCTCTATTATATCATTAGCTTGAAAACCGATAACAATTCTAACATCCTCAACATCTTTAAACAATTTCAATTGCAAAGATATAAGAGAATTACCATTAATCTGAACAAGTGCTTTTGTCAAACCCAAGCCAAGCCGAGAACCAATTCCTGCGCAACTTATCACAACTGATTTGTTTTTACCTATTTCTCCAGATAATTGCGACAATTGTCTATATAACGCCGTTTCATCAAAAATAACATAATCGCATATAGAAAGCAAACTTTGCGCAGGATTATGAGTTAAACCCACCGCTATCGAAAAATTTGAATGTCGCATAGCTTCAAGATCATTATTTCCGTCACCAATAAAAACAACAGTTTCACCCAAAGCCTTATATCTGTCCACAATTTGTTCCTTACGCAGCACAGTTTTCAACTTGACAACTTTGTCATTCTCGCAATCGGCTTCACTACCATAACATTGACAACCAATTTTTTTAAATAATCCTGCGCACCAACAAGTAAGATTTCCTGTAACGACAATACAATCTTCTTTATGCTCATCTATAAATCGCTTAACTTCAGGATATAATGGAACTTTTTCTAGAACTCTTACCGTTTCTTCTACAGAATAATTACCCAAAATATTAACTCGGCGAATAAAACTTTCCACAAAAGGAACATTTCCTTGAACCGTTCGCCTCGTTAATTCAGCTATTTGCTCTTGACATCCAAAATGTGATGCTATAATTGGCAAAGTTTCTGCCGAAGTTATAGTTCCATCTAAATCAAATAAAAACTTCATAGTCTAACTGTTTTATAATTAAACATAAATATGTAAAATATTATTTCTTTCTTGCAAACATCCTATAAACCCATCCTCGCATTTTATTAGGCAATAATACCTGAATGATGTAACGTTGCGCAACATAAAAATAATACTCAAACTTAGATATTATTTGATTGTCAAGCATTAATTTTTTTATACCCTTTTCACTTTCAAAGTATCTCTTGCCACCACGTCGCGCATATTGTTCCACACCTGATCGAACATTTACAAGAATGTCTGACAAATTTGCGAATTTACATTTTTTTATCATCATACGCACCCACAGATAATAGTCCTCGTTCCAAAACCAATCCTGATAATTACCAGCTTCAATAACAGATTGCTTCTTAAACATAACAGTCATATGATTAAATCCACATCGGGACTTCATATAATCATAAATATCAGCATTACTAACGGGAACATTTCTTTTACCAATTATGTTATCTGGCATTTTAACAAATTCAGAAATTTGTCCACCAACAATGTCGACATCACTATTAGACTCAAAGAAAGAAATCTGTTTAAAAAATCTATCAGGCATACAAATATCATCACTATCCATCCTTGCAATATATTCATATCGCGCACATTCAACTCCGACCATTAACGCATTTCCCAATCCTTTATTACTATCCAAACGAATTATGCGCACGACATCCGAATATTTCCTCTCATATTCCTTTAAAAATTCTTCCAAATCATCACTAACAAAACCGTCTCGTATAATGATAATCTCATTAGGTTTCACACTTTGATTCACCAACATACTATCAAATGCCGCACGCACATACTCTGTTTTATCATTTTTATACACAGAGGTTACAACAGAAAAATCTAACATAATTTTTAAAATAATTTTCTTCTTAAATACTCAATTAAATTATACACATAAAATTTAGTAAATTGTACTTTAGGCTTAATATCTTCTATATAATTATAATCTCGAAACATACTATCAATTTCTTTATTGCTACCAATAGTATATTTTTTCTTATGCATATAATATACAGTAATTAATTGATTTTCCATAGCGTTAATAAGTTCCTTTTCACATTTTTTTTGCAATAAATATTCTAATATACGATGATGAGCAATAACAGAAGAAAACTTTTTGATTGAATACTCATTATTATGCATTGCTGAATTTTCTGAATACAAATAATTATATATTGACTTAGTTAAAACTCGAATGCGTGTAGAATTAACCATAAGTTTAACCATAACTTCAATATCCTCAGCATAATAAGTATCAACATCAAATAAAATAGAATTCTGTATATAAAGTTCTTTTTTAGCGATTATAGAACAAATAACTAATTTAAAGTAGCCTTGTAAAAAGGCAAGTAAAAAATTCTTTCGACGTAATGGCTTATATGATTTTGCCTTATGATTTTTATAAAAATAATTAAATCCAAAACATATCAAATCATTAATTCCATCCAAATCATTATTAATAGTTTCAAAAAAACAAGATTCAACAGTATCATCGGAATCCATAAAATAAATATAATCACCTTGCGCAACTTTTAATCCTGCATTCCGCGCAGAAGATACTCCACCATTCTCCTTGTGTATAATACAAACATTTTTATACGACTTACTAATGCCATTTAATACAGAAACAGTATTATCGGTTGAACCATCATTGATAATAATTATTTCATAATTCAAATTACTATAATTTTGATTTACTATGGAATCAACAGTCCTCACCAATGTTTTTGCTGCGTTATATGCCGGTATTATTATAGAAAGTTTTATCTTCATAACTATTTATATAATTTTCTAGAAGCAATTAACTTTGAACGTAAAACGGACAAAAAATTATTAGGTAATATACTAAAACACAAAGATTTCAAAAAATTTAAAATAGTAGATGGTATATTTTTAAGACTATATATATTTTCTCCATTCAACCGTTTCAATTCCCGATACATTTTAAATTGTTTTTTAGAGGAAACACCTTTTACTGAATCGAACTCGGATATGACAAAAGGAACATATTTAAATTTCATACCCATTTTATATATATCAATAAAACTTTTTCTATCAGCAATTATTTTATATGATAAATCATATTTTATTTCCTTTAAAATATATGTTCTAGTAAATACTGCTTGATGACATATCTCCATCGGTATTCGTTCCTCAGAAATATGATTCATTCTTTTCAAAACCTTTAACCCATTAGAAAACAGGAGCTCTATATCTCCATAAACAATACCAATATTATCATCAAAATCATCACTAAAAACATTTTCTATAACATAATTATCATGAAATACATCTCCTGAATTCATAAATATTATCCATTCACCTGTTGCAAGGTCAATACCTTTATTCATTGCATCATATATACCATAATCAGGTTCACTGATATATTTCGTAACCATATTTTCATACTTCTTGATAATATTACATGTATTATCAGAACTAGCACCATCAATTATGATATATTCTTTATCTAAATAACTTTGATTCATAACCGATTTAATTGTACATTCCAACGAATCAGCACAATTATACGATACTGTTATTATTGTTATTTTACTTAGAGACATAATAATACCTTGAATTATAATATTTAAGAGTCATATACATAAATGAAAAAAGCATCATATAATGCATCATATTTACATGAAACGGTCTTTGCATATAACCTAACATTAGTATAAAAATACCAAACAATACTTTTCGCTTTCTGTATGTTCTCAGAGACAATCCGCACCATAATAATGGTAAATAAGTTATTAACATACCCAAAATACCATCTTTAGCAAGCAACTCATAAGGATTATCTCCCATATATTTCGTTTTTTCTATTTTTTTTGCGCCATTTCCAAAAATAGGATGCATTTTAAAGTACTCCTTAGCAATTTCACTTGGTTTTGACCTGTTATTGTTAGAAAAAGAAAAATTAGAAATTCTCTCTATCGTAAATTCACGAATTCTGTCATTGTTACTAGCCGCAATAAATATACCAATAGATAACAATAAGATAATTGGAATAAATACTTTCAATTTATCATAGTAAAATAAGACAAAATAAACAAATAGTTGTACAAAATAAGCAAGAGATAATGTTCCTAACAAACCTACTACTAATAATAATTCAATTTTTTTATTATTGGTAAAAAGTTTATTAAATATCAATGAATATATTCCCCAAAATGCTAATGCCCCGGGTTCATCAAAAAAACCAGATAGACGAGCAAAATTAATTTCATTAAAATCATTTGTACAAGAAATACCAAAAAAATATAACTTTCTATTATCAACGTTTGTGACTTCCAGTAAAGGATGCAATATTCCACTAAGTATTAAAGTGAAAGCAACAAAACAAAATATCGCTTGAAAAGCAATAAGGAGATTATTTAATTTCACAAATCTCTTTATTGTAGAATATTTTTTTATTGCAATCATCGACAAAAATACTACAAAAAGAAATAATATTCTAACAATATATGATGTATCAGAATGAAAATAGGCATAAAAAAACCAAATAATGATTTGAAATACTATGCATTGTATTAACAAATTAGGTAATCTTATTTTACGTTTCCCTCCTAATATTAGTATTATTAAAATAATTACCGCAAAAATAAAATTTACAAAAATACTCGGTAACGACACCAATCTGTCAAATACATAAGGGTAATCGGAAAATAACAGATAAAATATGACAACAAAAACAATAATTGCAGGTATTCCTCTCTTAAAGAAACATTGGTTCATATATTTTCGATATTTATCCATACAAAAATTATTTTTTAAAGCCAAACCATTTCTCTATAAATTTACTTTCAATAAAACCCAATATTTTATCACGCTCAGTCGCAGTAAATAACAAAAAGAAACTAAGAAATGGAACGAAAATACAAATTAATATACAATATAACAATTCATAAAAAACCCAACATTTTAATACCATCGAAACGATTATCGAAATACACAACACACAAATAATTTTCGGTAATATATTTTTAACAAAAAAAATCACAGGATAATCATAATTCTTTTTGGAATAATATAAATTTATACAACATTGCCCAACACCCAAAAAAATATTTATTATCATTGCCCAATAAACACTCATACCAAGTTTAAACAATATATACGTGGTTATTGCAGCTAATACATACGATATTGAAATCCAAATTTGATGATTTGTAATACATCCGGAAGCATGAACACCTTGATAATGAAAATATGTAAACGACCCTATATTCAAACTAATTAACGATAACACTACTAATGAAGAAGTATATTCGGGAAGTTTCCCAAGCCAAATTGTTAAAATCCATTCTGAACAAAATATTATAGGTAAAGTTATAATCAGCAAAAGTAAAAAAGTCACTTTTGTGCCAAAGGTTATCAAATCGTGCATACTTTTTAAATCACCAGCACCATATGCAGACATTATTTGCGGAACAACGGCAAATTTTAAATTATTTACAAACGTATTTACAACATTTTGTATCTGCATTGCTATTGCATAAGCAGCGTTAATAGCAAGACCAAAAAATAAGTTTATCAGCATCACAATACCATAAGTATTTAATAAAGAAGCCAAAACTGTCATTAATAAAATACCTGTAAATTTCAAAAGTTCATTAATAATTCTCTTATCCCTCAAAATTTTTGTATGGGTTTCCGTGAATTTCCTTGACATAAGGACCAAAATAACAAAACCCAAAGACGATACTAACAAATTAAGTACAGAAAGAAGAATAAGTTTATCATAATTAGAAATTATCAATAAATATAAAATACCTAATCGCAATAATACTTGAAAAATATCAACCAATGCCATTTGAGAAAACATTTCCCGAGCTCGTAACAACGCAGTATAAGGAACAGTAATGATACCCAAACACATCGATAATAAACTAATCTGAAATACAATTTGCGCTGCAAAACCTCTCTCCGGTGGTATATTCATTTTCTGCAAGAAAAAGACAGCAAATATTTCACACAAGAAAAGAGTTATTATGGTTACAACCAAATGGATATAAAGTCCTGTTCCAAAAACACATTTAAGTCGTTCATCATTGCCTCTACCTATCTCATAACTAAAAAAACGCTGTACTGACGTACCCATAGAACCATTTATAAAAGAAAATATAGAAACAATACTCCCGATTAGATTATTCAAACCATAATCAACAACACCAAGTTGTTCCAACGTTATACGAACAGTAAAAAACGATATGAGCATCGTTATTATCTGCCGAATATAAAGGGTAATAATATTCTTTGTTATTTTTTTTCTATCTATTTGAAACGACATTTTTTATGACAATAATTCTGTAGAAATAGGAATTCCATACTTAAAATGATAATAAGCCGCAAATAAGCAATTTTTCTGACTCTGCACAGCCATATAATTACTATACTTTTCGGTTAATAACAATTCTCCATTTTTTTTTAACGATTCAGCAAGCTGAGGATTTTCAATTAGTTTCATCATATTATTAGCTAATGCTTGATGATCTCCTATTTCTGACAATAAAACAGTCTCACGCTTTTCATTTAAAAAAGGAGTGCCATTTTCTGTTATAGTTGTAATCACAGGCAAACCACAAGCCATTGCTTCCCTAATTGTACAACTAGTTATATCTATTTTCAAAGGTAATAATGCATATTTTGCCTGTTGTATAGCATCTAAAACATCTTGATGTGTCGGCAATCTGCCAGTAAATACAATATTATTCTTCAAATTATATTTAACGATTTTCTCATCAAGAATTCGCTTGTAATTTTCATCATAAAAACCGACAATTAATAGTTTCAAATCCGCTTTTTTTTTATGAAGAATAAAAAAACCTTCTATCGCTAAATCAACAGCTTTGCTAATATCTGCCGCGAAATAAACAAAATCATATTTTTTTTCAATATTACTATTTTTCTTCACATCTTCACCAACAGCAAGAACTGCGGATAAAATTTTTGCTGTTGGGATAAGTTTTTTTTGAATTATATTTACAAACTTTTCTATACTCGTACATATGTAATCGGCTCTTTCCAAAACTTTCAATTCATTATTAGCCCTATATACATATCTAGCATGCTCAATTGGATAATTAGACTCAAAATTCGAATCATTCATTAACGTCTGTAAATGAACAACAAGCGGAATATCTTTTGGAATATCAAGGGCTGCAAGAGAATAATGAGGGTTTTCGGCTCCTGAAATATACACAATATCCGGATGTATATTATCTACAAAAGATTTTATATACTTTCTATTTCTTTTGTATTCAGAATATCTTAAAGATGGTATAATATGTTGAATTACTTTATAAAGAAAGATATCTTCTTCATTCTGAAAAAAATGGTAATGAATATTGTTTATTTCAAATTCCTGTATTTCATTTTTCATCCAAGCATGTGGAGAAATAACATGTAAATCAATTTCATTATTGATTTTTTCATACTCTTTTATTGCATTCGTTATCCAAATACCATGCTCATTCACCAATTGCTGAACATCACATACTCGTCCACATTTGATTTTTAACAGAATTTTTTCCAACAAGTTAGTATGTAATCGTAAATAAGATACAACCTGAAAATTAGAAAAATCACAAATCAGAGCAATTCTTAGTTTTTTTTTGGTCATAATAGTTAAAACACCTTAATCATTTTTAAATACTCAGGCCATTCGCCCATATCACGCCATGAATTTTCACTAACAGGAAAACATCCAATTCGTCCACCACGAACTTTAATAACTTCCATCAAATCAGTAATATGAAAAAATTGATTATCCGGAATTTCATTTATCAAGTTTGCATTCAAAATATAAACACCGGTATTGATTTGATAAGTTACATCAGGTTTTTCTTTAAGTCTGGTCATCAATCCGTCACTACCGGTCTCAATCACGCCATACGGTATATGAAAACTCTTGACAGCAGTCACCATTGTAATATCGTTCTTATTTTCCAAATGATAAGCATAAACATCTCTGAAATCCTGATCAATAACTATATCACAATTGCTAACAAAAAATGGGGTTCTAATTTTATCTTTCAGCAAAGACACACTGCCTATTGTACCTAACGGCTTACTCTCTTCAAAAAACTCAATGTCGTACTTATGGTCTAATTGGTCAAGATAAAAACGAATCATATCGCTTTTGTAATTGACTGACATATAGAATTTCCGGCAACCAATACTTTTAAATTGATCCAGAATTTCCTCTAAAATTGTTTTATCGCCTATCGGAATCAAAGGCTTCGGAATAACATTAGTAATAGGCTTCAAACGGGTTCCTTTGCCTCCGGCCATAATAACTACCGGAAGGTTTATGTCCTTACGATGAGGCGATTCGGATTCTTTGAACAAGTCATTCCAAAACCATACATCAACTAAATTTCCTTCTTCATCAAGAATAGGCATCACCTCCGCACGCATCTTGCGCATCTTTCCTCGTATATCAGCCTCACTTTCCTTTTCATATCCAAAAATCTTATTCTTGTTTAGTATGCGAATAACAGGCTCAGACAAACTGATATTGTTGATTATTGCACGCTGAATATCACCAATAGTAACAATACTCTCAAAATGCTCTCCACTGAACACAAATAAAGTTTTCACCTTACTCTTATCCATTAGTTTCATCGCATCTAACAACGATGCTAAAGGAGAAATTATCCTTGTTATAATTTTGTCTATCATTCTAATCCTTCTAAATAATCGCTTTCTTTTCCCCATAGTTTTTCGAAACGGTTTATCTCCATTTCGTGCTTCAAGTCTTTGAGATAAGTGATATAATCATACTTGGGTTCAAACCCTAATTGTCCAATAGTCTTTGATATGTCAAGTAGATATGTTGGAGAATCAGGTTTATCTGATCTTACAACAATCTTTGAGGGATGCATCTTGTCGCCAAATATATCTATAAGCCCTTGTATTTGCTCTCTTCTTGTAACTACCCAACCAGTTCCTACATTATATGTTCCACTCTCACCATTCGCTGAAAGGCACTTCTCGATAATCTGTGTACAATCTTTCACATAGAAAACATCTCGAGCCGCATTTGGATTTCCCCATAGTTCAATGTCTTCACCTTTCTTTGCTTGTTCAATAATAGCTCTCTGACCAGTCCATCTTTTCTTACCATCCACAAAATAAGTCGGATTAGGATGATAACAAAAAATATTTGGGAAACGTAGTATGTAATACTTGAATTTGTATTTCACCGAATAGTGCTGTATAATGTCACAAGCGGCATTCTTGGTAATTGCATATATTGTGTGGTCATTATCAAGTGGAAATTTTACAGGAGCATCAGCAGGAATCGGATTCAAACTCCCTATCATATAGGTGATGTCTGACCAAGACTTCGGGTATACAAAACGATTTACTCCTACTTTCACCGCATAGTCAAGCACATTTAATGTTCCATCCAAGTTTGATCTCACATATTCATGAGGATTATAACCATTCATAGTTGCGGGTAAAGTCGCTGCCAAGTGAACTATACCATACACGTCTTTCTGAGGCAAAACCTCATAATTCGCGGATTTCAATATATCCAATGAAATGTATGTAATTTTATAATCTGCAAAGAAATCATTATCCGATTTACGCCGTCCAACAGCTATAACATTATATCCTTTCTCCTTAAGATATATAGACGTATAGCAACCCACTTTTCCTGTTGCACCAAAAACAATTATTGTTTTGCCCATCCCTTTTGATAGTTTATACCACTATTCGATTCTAACGCTTTTATTTATCTCAATTTCATATTTTTCAATCAATAGATCTGCCTCGTTCCTATTTTTCGCCTGCACAATAATATGCCCATAACGATTCAAACTGCTCGTAATCTTGTTGACTTTGTCACCAACTTTAAGATTAAAATTAAAATCAACAACACAGTCCCAAGAGGCGGCCTCACTAATGCTTTTATTGATTTCCGTCACGAGACCTTCCGGCAACGATAAAAAGCAAACTCCAGAAGCCTTTTCAAAACGACCCGTTTTTGTATCGACAGGTTCGCCTAATGCAATGTTCAATAATTGGTCTTCCATATTAATGCCTGTAGAAAGCGGGACAAGTGTTGAAGTAATATAATCTCCCCCCAATCGTGGAGAGGTTTCTATCACAAAAATGCCCCGCCCATTAATTTTCAACTCAGTATGTGATGGACAGTTTTCAAATTTCAGTGCATTGGCGATTTTATATATTACATCTAGAATTGCATTTTTCTGCTCATCAGCAAGGATTACCGGCTGTTTATGTCCTAATTCGACATTGTAAGGAAACTCTGTGGTTTTTTTCTCAGTAAATTGTATTACCTCTGTTTTACCATCATAATGCAAACCTTCTATGCTATATTCCTGACCTTCAATATACTCTTCAACAAGGACAGTTTTCAAGTGCGAATATTCAAGTGCTTCGTCAATGCAGGATTGCAGTTCTTCCTTTGTACGGCATGATTTGACACCGCGGCTTCCTGAATTGTCGCGAGGCTTGATGATGACAGGATATTCAAAGTCCTCAACTTCTTCTACAGATTTCACCAATCGTCCTTTGGCACAAGGCACACCGCCTTCAATAAAACGTTGCTTCATTTGGAACTTGTCAGTACTCCATTGCGCTGTTTCAACGGAATAAAACGGGAAGCCATATTTCTCTGCAATTCGAGCCATCATCACTAATGGTTTATCGGTGGCAGCGGTTACAATGGCATCAATGCCATACTTTTCCACCACAGCACACGTACTCTCAAAATCTTGACCACCAACTATTTCAAATGCATCTACAGCGTCACGGCAAGTGGCATCTGCAGCAGGGTCGATACCCACTGTATATAACCCCATCTTCTTGGCTCGTCCAATGATGGATTCCTGCAAAGGTCCAACTCCAAAGATTAAAACAGCTTTTTTATCCTGATACATTTATTTAATCTCCTTTTCCGCTTTTACAAAAGTGTCACAAATGAAGTCGATTTGCTCACTGGTTAATGCTGCATACATCGGAAGGGTTATTTCATTATCTGTCACATGCTCCGTCCGTGGCAGTACGGCGCCAAGTTCCTTATATGTGGAAAAACGATGAGCTGCTGGATAATGAACACTTGTCTGGATGCCGGCATTATGCATATAATCACGAATTCTGTTACGCCGTTCCTTGTTAGAGTTTAACAAAACTACCGGGAAAATATAGTTGCTAACGAATTCTGTATTATCTGCAAAAGGAACTACTATACCTTCAACATTGCCAAGGCGTTCAACATATTGTTTACGGACGTTAATGCGGGTGGCAAGATCACCGGGTAGTTTCTTTAATTGTTCAATAGCAATGGAAGCCCTGATGTCATCCAAACGGAAGTTGTATCCCAAACAAGTAATATCGTACTCTGTCGCGTGTCCACTTGCACGTTGATAACTCATTGTACTCATACCATGACTACGGATAAGGCGTGCTTTCTTTTCCATCTCTTCATTGTTGGTGATGAACATTCCGCCTTCTCCTGTCGAAATATTTTTGTTGGAAAAGAAACTGAACGCAGCGCAATCCCCAATAGTTCCTAGTTTTTTACCTCGGTACTCTGAGAGAGGTCCATGACAAGCATCTTCAATTACTTTAAGATTATGTTTTTTTGCAATTGCCATAATCTCATCCATCTTCGCAGGAAATCCAGCCATATGAACTACTACAATACCCTTGGTTTTTGGCGTAATCTTGCGCTCAATATCTGCTGGATCAATATTTATATGGTCTGAACCAACAATATCAGCAAATACTGGGGTTGCACCTACATAGCGAATACAGTTGCAAGAAGCGGCAAAAGTTAATGAAGGACAAATCACCTCATCACCAGGGCCAAAACCACACACCATACAACAGACGTGGAGGGCATCAGTGCAGTTGCTCATACTCACTGCATACTTCACTTTCCACATATTAATAAACATCTGTTCTAACTCAGCATTTTTTGGTCCTGTGGAAATCCAACCAGACTTGATAGTATCATATGCTGCTTGAGCCTCGCGCTCGTCAAAATTAAGATTAAAAAGAGGAATTTTGTATGCCATAATTTTACATTTTTTGATCAAGGTTCTTTCCCTTTTCTTCGTGTTGGAAATTGGGAATAAAACCTTTTATCGCTTCAACAACTTGATTTTTAGTGAAATCAGGTTTAGCAAATATGTTTTCTAATTCAGTGAAAAAATTGTCAACTTCATTCATCGGACGGCGGGAGGTCTCCTCAACAACGCCAAGTGCCTTAAACCTTTGCATATTGATTTTTTCGCCAAGTACATAAAACTCCTCGTATGCCTTTTCACCCGTAGTGTCACTTTTGAAATACACCACAGGGTATTTGTCCGAATCATACGACATTTGGTCAGCATATTCTTTGGCGGAATTATCATCCTGACATTCAACCTTTTGAAAGCCTTGTACCTTTACAAAGTCATCGCAGACAGACGAAAAGGTCAACATTTGATCCTCTCCAAGTTTTGGAAAGAAAACTTCGCCGCCTTTGCCAAGGATGCACGCCAGCATACAAATCTGACCGCTTTCTTCGGGCGACACAAAATATCTCTTTACATCATTAGGCGCGGCGAGAGGCTGTTTTTTCTGCATACGGTGAATCCAGCCGTCAGGCAGTGAACCGTTTGAAAAAGCGACATTGGCAAACCTTGCCGTAGTAACCTTGAAATGAACATTGTATGCCATCACCAAATCCTCCATTATTCGTTTGCTTGCGCCCATAATGTTTACGGGATTTGCGGCTTTGTCGGTGGACACGCAGAAAAAATGTTTAGGAGGATAGACACAAAGCAAATCCATCAGTTTCTTTGCCTTGATGTCGTTGTTTTCAATAAGAGCCTGAACAGAATACTTGTCTTTTTCACTTCTCACGTGTTTGTGAGCCGAAAAATTAGCCACAATGTCGAAGCCCTTTTCTTCTCTGAAAATTCTTTCAAAAATCGGGTCGGCAAAATTAAGCGTATAGCACCTAAATTCGTCGGGACAGAAAAGTCCTTTGGTAGAACGCACGTCCCTGACAAGTTCTGCCAGACCGTTTTCGTTCAAATCGACAACGACCATACTCTTGGGTTCAAACCTCAGCACCGCCTTGATAAAAGACGAGCCAATCGAACCCGCACCACCAATAACGCAGACTTTTTTGTCTCTAATTTCTTTGGACAAAGCATCTTTATTTGCCTCAATGTCAGGCAAAAACATACTTTGACTGCGAAATGTAACGCTATCAGAAATGAATTTTGAAAGATTGAACATAATATTATTTGACAAGATTTCACATCCTTTCCTCCCCCCAAAAATATCATTTTTCAGAGGTTTTCTTTTTGGGGGAAGGAAAATGAAATTCAAAGTTTATTTCGTCCGTATAGATTGCTCCACAGAGTCTTGTAAACAATGAAATTTCAAGTGCAAAATTAGCATTTATATTTGAAACTGTCCGTTAAAAAAATGTTAAAATCATAAAATATTTTTTTTATGCGAAATTTTAAGAAAAAAAATAATTAACTTTGTCAAAAATTTTTTTCAAGATGAATAACGAACAAAACATTAATAATCAGGATAATAAATCCGATTTGAGCCAAAAAGATTTCCATGAAATCGTGATGAAACAATATGAACTGATTAATTCCCAGTTCAATACAATCCGTCAAATGCAAATCGATCAGGAAGAAAGAGATGCTGAATTTGACCTTTCACGTCTTATTCCGGGCTTTCTGAGAAAAAAGAAAAACGAGTACAAAGAAACCAACACGCCGACAGAAAAGAAACCATCCGTGTTTAGAAAGTTTTTTGATTTTCTACTGCTTGCAGTTGCAAAAAACTTAATTCTCATCGGAGCGTTTACGATTGTCGGCATTGTATTTGGCATATCATCATATTTTTCGTCTGAAAAAATCTACGACAGTACAATCAGATACTCTTCCGGCGTAATCGACCTCAGTTTTTATGAAGGTAACATCAAAGAACTCGGCTCTGTTGCTCTAAACGCGCCAGAATATCTGTCAACAAAACTGAATATTCCGGCAGAAGAAGCCGCAAAAATCAAAAATCTGAAATTCAAAGTTTACGATGGTTTTACAAGGACAAAGAAACGTCAGGTAAACGATACTGTTATTGAGGAATACACTTATTTCCCGTTTTTTGACGTTATACTATCCGTTACCGACAATTCCGTTTTGGATGCGGCAGAAAAAGGGTTGACAGAATACCTCGGAAACTCCTCTTACGTAGAAGACCGTCTTAAAAGTTTATCTGTCGGTTTCAGAACACAGTTAAACGACATCGAAAAGCAGTTGGTCAACATGGATTCTATCACACAGGCAGCAATCAGCCACATGAACGGCAGCAAAGATAATCAATTCTTCGTTAAAGAAACCGGTTTGGACGGCAAAGGACTTATCCTCAACCAGACCGAACCCGTCGGCGGAATCATAACATCAGTCCTCAACGAAAGCAAAGCCACAACCGCACAGAAAGCACTGTTGACAGAACAGTTGGCCGACATTGACAACGACAAATTCAAACTCATAGAAAGCCACTCAGTCAGCAACAGACCATCGTCGCCTACTTTGAAAACGGTAATTATCAACGCCGCAATATGGTGCGTCTTAGGTTTTATTGCAACACTGATAAAAATTACATTCGTACACCTCAAAAACAGAGTGAAAGAATTAGAAAAAACAACAAAATAAAAAAAGCGGGATTTACCCGCTTTTTTTATTTCATATAAAAATGTGTCAACTTCAAATCCCTGTCTCTTGAACTTGTTCCCACATAAACCAAGAAATTACCCGGCTCAAAAACCTTCTGCATTTCCTGATCATAAAAAGTTAAATCGTCTTTGGTCAATTCAAATTCAACCTGTAAACTTTCTCCCGCTTTCAGCCAAACTTTCTTAAAGGCTTTCAACTCTTTTACCGGACGGACAACGCTCGCAAACTCGTCCCTGATATAAAGTTGGACAACTTCCGCACCGTCCACAGAACCGGTATTTTTAACAGTAGTTGTTATCTTAACAGTTTTGCTGTTGGTCAACGTGTCGCGGTTGATTTCAGGAGCAGAAACCTCAAAAGTCGTATAACTCAAACCGTAACCAAACGGATAAACAGCATGATTTGTCGGCGGCTCCCAGGCATTTTCAACGTATGAATAAACATTTTTAACCGTGTCCAAAATATATGGGAAAATCGTGTCGCCACGGTCTTCAAAAACGTAACTTCTGAAACGGTTAGGCTTCATGTTGTAATAACAAGGCAACGAACCGGCAGACGCAGGCATCGAAACTGAAAGTTTACCCTCAAAATTATATTTTCCGAACAAAACGTCTGCAACCGCATTGCCGCATTCCTGTCCCAAATAAAAACACTGAACCAAAGAATTTGAATTATCGCGGGCAGGTTTCAGATTGAGCGGTCTTCCGCCGAAAATAAGCGTTACAACAGGCTTGCCGGTCTTTTTAAGTTCCTGATTAAGACGGTTTTGAAAGCCCAACAACTCCAAGTCGTCGCGGTCGCCGCGGTGGTTTTCACCCCACGCCTCACGGGAATACGACACGTTTTCCCCCATGCACAAAACCACAACGTCAGAAGTTTTGGCAACAGCAACAGCCTGATTGATAAGTTTTTGTGCCGTTTGTTCCGAAATCAAGACCTGATTGTCGTTTTTCCAAAAAGCAGCGGCAGAATCCGAAAGACGGCAACCTTCGGCATACTCAACTTTTATTTTCTTGTCAGCGGCAAACCTCTTTATGCCCTCCAAAACCGTAACGCCAGGATAAACCGGCTCAGCCGTATAACCGCCGTAATCCAAACTGTTGGCGTTAGGACCGATAACAGCGATTTTTTTGATTTTCGTACTGTCAAGCGGCAAAACTCCGTCATTCTTCAAAAGCACCATCGTCTTTCTCGCTGTTTCACGGGCTAAATCCTTATGCGCCTGATTGTTGGTAACACTGTTCATATAAGCGATGTCGGTTTTCGGATCGTTGTCAAACAGTCCCAAACGCCATTTCAAAATCAAAAGCCGCAGCAAAGCGCGGTTTATGTGCCGCTCTGACAATTCACCGCTTTCCACAGCCTTTTCCAACAACTGAAACGTTCCCTCACGTCCGATAATGTCGATTTCGATACCGCTTTTTATAGCAAGTTCTGCCGCCTCCTGATACGAAGAAGCCAGATGATTGACGTCATACATTCTGTCAACGGCGTTCTGGTCGGAAACTATCAAGCCTCTGAAACCGAACTGTTTTCTCAACACATCTATTAAAAGGTGTTTGTTGACTGTCACCGGCAAGTCGCAAACATCGTTGTAAGCCGGCATAACACTCGCCACACCCGCTTTAACGCACATTTCAAAAGGTATGGAATGGAAGTTCATAAGGTCGTTCATCGAGCCGGTATATGCGGCAACGTTTCGTCCGCCTTCAACCTGTCCGTGTCCCATATAATGCTTTAAAGTCGCAGCCATCTCCAAATGTCCGTTTTCTCCGGCGTTTTGAAAACTTGTAACGGCTGTCCGTCCGTAAATACCGCAAAGGAACGGATCTTCTGAATACATTTCTTCGATTCGCCCGAAACGCGGGTCTCTCGCCAAATCAAGAATCGGCGAAAACAGCATATTAATTCCGCGCGCCTTTGCCTCCTGAGCCGTTACCTCGTAAACTTTTTTCAGCAAGGTCGTGTCAAAACTGCAACCAAGCGAAATTGCCTGCGGAAAAACCGTTGTCCCCATACTCATAAGACCGTGCAGACCCTCACCGATAAAAATAATCGGAATCGGATGCTCCAAAGTGTTGTTGTACTCTTTCAGGGAATTGACAATTCTGCAATACATCTCGCCCGAAGTGCCGCCAAAATCAATATTCATCAAGCCCATTCCGTAAGGATAATACTTCCGCAAAGTATCAAAATTAAGATTGCCCAGAGAGTCAGCAGCGTCTTTAATAACATAAATACTGCCCGATTGAAGTTGGGCAAGTTTTTCTTTCAGTGAGAGTTGAGCAATTATTTCACGGGATTTCGTAATGGCCTGGTAAATATACGACCCGCTTTTTGAATCCTCCTCATCAACAGTCTCCGCCTGTTTTTGACTGCACGAAGGCAAAAACAGACACAATGCCGCAAACAAAACTGCGGCCGGTAATAATAATCTTTTCATGTAATTGGTGTTTTTAACTTTTATCATTTTTTTATTTCCTTTATTTTCAACTCTTTGTCAATCAAATCCGTAACTTTGTACAAATCGTTCATCGTGTTGGAAAAATTCAACTCGTCAATATCTACGATGAGAATTTTTCCCTTGTCGTAAGTACTTGTCCAAGAATTGTACTTTTCGTTAAGTTTTGACAAATAATCAGGCGAAATACCCGCTTCGTACTTTCTGCCGCGCTTTTTTATCTGTTTCAAAAGCGTCGGAACGGCGGCTTTGAGATAAATCAACAGGTCCGGCGGCTGCAAAAGCGAAGTCGTAAACTCAAAAATGTCAAGGTAATTTTTGAAGTCCCTCTCGCTCATAAGGTTCATTTCATAAAGGTTTTCGGCAAAAATATAAGCGTCCTCATAAACCGTTCTGTCCTGAACAATATCCTTTCCGGAGTTTTTTATGTCAAGGATTTTCCTGAGCCTGCCGTGCAAAAAATACACCTGCAAATTAAACGCCCAACGAGGCATATCATCGTAAAAATCATTAAGATACGGATTTTCTCCCGCATCTTCGTAATTCGGAATCCAACCGTAATGTTTAGCCAAATTGTCGGTTAAAGTTGTCTTTCCCGAACCTATGTTTCCGGCGATTGCTATATGCATAATTTTTTCTTTAAAATAAACGTGTAAAAATAATAATAGAAAAGCAATTATGAAAAAATAGTTTTATAAATTTGCAAAAATTTTTTTTAAGAGACCAAAAATGGATAAAAAAGTCATAATTTCGCCCTCAATCCTCTCATGCGACCATGCAAACATAGAGGCCGAGGCTAAAAAAATCAACAAAAGTTCCGCCGATTGGGTTCATATCGACGTTATGGACGGACAGTTTGTCCCGAACATCACTTTCGGACTGCCTATTGTCAAGGCTTTTAAGAAACATTCCGAAAAACTTCTTGACGTTCACCTTATGATAAAGACTCCCGAAAATTTTGCGCAGGAGTTCATAAAAGCCGGTGCAGGCATGCTGACCTTTCATTACGAGGCGACTGCACATTCGCACAGACTAATACATTTCATAAAATCAGCGGGTTGCAAATGCGGCATCGCCCTTAACCCCGCAACGCCGGTTTCAATGCTTGAAGAGATAATCTCAGATGTTGACATGGTTTTAATCATGACGGTGAATCCGGGTTTCGGCGGTCAGAAATTCATAGAAAACTCTTATTCAAAGATTTCGCGCTGCAAGGAAATGATTTTAAGACAAAACTCCAATGCGCTGATTCAGGTTGACGGCGGCGTAGACAACACAAACGCCGGCAAACTTCTCAGTGCCGGCGTAGATGTTTTAGTGTCGGGAAGTTATCTCTTTAATGCGGAAAACTTCGACGAAAATATCAGATTATTAAAAAATGCAGCATTATAATAAGGTGCTACTTGTTGTGCTCCAAAATATAATCCTTGCATAATTTTCCCCAGTCGGTGATATTGGTGTCCTTCAAAGGAGCGTCGGGGTCTGTATTCGGTTTCAAAATCGAGCAGACCTCTTCTTTGTCCGCCATCGACCAGAAAATCATCGGCAGTTTGTACTGCTCCATCAGCGAAAGCCATTTTGAAAACTCTTCTTCGTTGATTTTGCCGTTGCCGTCGGCACTCATAGAACCGCACTCGGATACAAAAACCGGAACACCCGCTTTCAAGGCCTTTTCAAGCGATTCCCTAAGCGGCTCTTTGTGCGTGTTGGCATAAAAATGCAACGTATACATCAGATTGTCAACACCTTCTATCGGCGATGAAACGGCAAGGTTAATCTGCTGACACCATTGCGGCGTACCCATCAGAATCAAATTGTCAGAATATTTTCTGATAACTTTGCTTATGCTGACAGCGTACTTTTTCAGTTCGTCCCAAGACTGGTTGACAGGCTCGTTGAAAAGTTCAAAGATTACGTTAGGATAGGTTCCGTATTTTTTTGCCTGAATTTTAAAAAAATTCATTGCGGCTTTCAGGTCAAGGTCGTGCGAATGGAAATCAATTATAACATACATATTCTGTTTAATTGCCTCCGAAACGACATTGTCGATGCATTTTTGCGCATATTCGGGATTTTTTACATAATCGTTTGACGGTCCTACACCGATTGAAGCCCTTACAATGTTGCAATGCCATGTTTCTTTCAATTCCTTGACCATATTGGCGGTATAATACTGTCCCCACCAGTTGTGCCATGAAAAACTTACACCGCGCAAACGCATAATTTCACCTTTGGAATCAACCACGTTTCCCTTTCTTACACTCAAAGGGGAAACCTGAGCGCAAATATCAAAACACAATGCGCTCAATAAAATCACAAAAAATATTTTTTTCATAATTTAAGTTAATGCTAACGTTGTTAAATATATTATATACAACGGCAAAATTAACAAAAACTATACAAAAAACAATATTTTTGACATTTTTTTTCTTTTTCGTTTTTTTTTTTATAGATTTGCAAAAAAAATAATTATGGCAGCAGCAACAGCACAAGCAGCGACAGCGGCGGAAATATATTCAACGCCTATGTCAGCCTACATAGACATAATGAAGTCAATGAACCGCAAAGACAAAGAAATTGTGGTTGCGTTTTTGTTGGAATTATTAAAAGAAACACCAGAACCGTTTCCTAAAAAGTCCAACTTAGAAATAATCAAAGAAAAATATAAATTCTTAACTATTTCCAAAGAGACAAAAGAACTTTTAGACGGCTTAACTTTAACAAAAGACGATTTAAAAGACGAAAGAACCCGTTACATTTTAGGATTGGACAAATGAAAAAGATATTTCTTGATACAAATATTTTACTTGACTTCTTAGAAAACAACAGGGTCAACCGCGTATATGCGGAAGTAATCGTCGAACTTGCAAAAACGGGAAGTATCAGTTTGTTTGCTTCGTATCTCTCGTTTGCAAATATGGCTTACATCCTAAGAAAAAAGCCACAAAACGAATTACTAAGGCTTCTAACCATGGCGAAAAATGTATGCTCGGTTTTACCATGCGATTCAGCACAACTTGAAGAAGGATTAAAAACCCCGTCAAAAGATTTTGAAGACATGCTGCAATATCAATGCGCAAAAGCCGCCGTATGCGATGTTATTGTTACAAACAACAAACAAGACTTCGACGGCTTGAACGCTCTGCCGGTATTTACGGCGGAAGAATTTCTTTTGGATTTTATTCCGGAAAAAGGAAACAATGCGGAAGCAAATTAAAAACTTCCGCCTGAATGTCCGCCGCCTGACGAACTGCGTCCGCCGTGCGAAGAACCCGAACTCTTCGGAGAATAAGTCTTAGTCGTAAACGTTTTGACAAAATCCGTGCGGTTTTGGGTCAGTTTGAACGAGCCTTCCTTTTTATAACTATTTGCACTCGTGGCAAGATGTTTCAGTTTGTATTTCGAGATGTGAGCACCCCAGAATATAAGACCAAAAATCACGGCAAATATCAGACATTTCCAAAACGGAAACGAAATTTCATACAAATAATCCTCCTCAACATGCTCTATAAACCACATTATATCACCGTAATAATTACCGGCATTATAAAGTGGTTTCATTTCCGGTCCGTAATATTCAAGTTTTGAACCCATGAAATACATGTCATAAAGGCTGCCCGCATCAAAAATGGAATGATGCGCACTCACTTCCGGGTCTGTGTTCAGAAGCAGCATTACACCGTCCCGCTTGAAATCGTTGTAATCGTAAAAGTCGTGAATAAAAGACTCCTGAGACGTAAAACCGCCAAACGAATGCCATTCGACTCCGTTTACAATCACGATTGCAATGTCAATCCCCGTCTTGTTGACAAACTCACGGCAACGCTTTTGAAGATCCCTGCGGTGCGACTCCGAAAGCAGTTCCGCATAATCATAAATCTTGTACGACGTATCAACGTATGGCGTTGCAAGAACGTAATCTATGTTTTGAGACGTTACTGGAAATTTGGTTACGCGGGGATTGCTCTCGCTTCTCTCTCCTTTTGAATATCTGTCAGTCTGACCAAAAACTACTGAACTGACGAAAATCAAGAGTATAATTGAAAATATTTTTTTCATTTTTTTCCTCCTTTTTTGTTAAAAGAAAAGATAATCAACCAACGCACCGATGCCGAAACCCAATGCAATCAGAAACAAAAGGAACATTATTGACTTTTTAGGATCAATAGGTATATCGCCGACGATTTTTCCCGTCTGACCGTTCATCGCAAAAGTATGAGCCTTGCCGTTTACAAAAGTATTGAGCATCCAAACCGGCAATAAGGCATACTCAACTTTATCTATCGAACAATTAATCCTTTCGGTCGGCGATATAAGAGAGCCTTTAATCGTGGAATACAATGACTCTTTCAAAGAATTGTTCATTCTGAGACTTGCGCGTTTTTCGTCGCTCTCGGCTCCGACATCATACTTCTCTGACAAAAAGCCCGACAGATAAGAATAGTTGAACGGCTCCAACTCGTCAAGTTTGAACGGCTCGATTGAGTCCATCAAATCGTCGTCAAACTTTTCGCTGCCGTCGGCGGGAACTTTTTCAAAAGCCTCGCTTCCGGCTCTGAGTTCGTGGTAAACGTCGGTCTTCGTATAAATGTAATCTCCTGAACGCCAAGATGTTTTATCGTGTCTTTCGCCTTCTATCAAACCCTGCGAAAAACCGTCATAAAGCCAAAACGGAATATAAACGCCCGTTATTTTCTCGATGTTTTCCTGTTTGCCGAACTCACTCGGCGCGAGAAAACGTCCTTTTCTCAGACCGTTATAAGCAGCGATTGCGTCGTCCTTGGTTTTTGAAAACGGAATTATGTATTTCGGACGGAATTTTCCTTCGAGCCTCGATTTCAAAATGCCGGTGCTGCCGCAATAAACGCAGAATGTTGACGAGGTGTTCTGGTCGGCAACCATTTCCGCGCCGCAGTTTTGACAGCGGTAAAGATTAAGTTCAGGCTGATCTTCCGGAATTTCTGTATCTTCCTTATATTCAGGCTTTTTAATATCAATATCGGCATCGGACTTCTGGGCGGTGAGTTCCAAAATCTGCTCCCGCGTAAATTCCGACCCGCAATAAGTACATTTCCAAAGCCGCTTTTCGGCATCGTAGGGCAACGACGAATTGCAACTTGGGCATTTTAATACGGTTGTCTCCATTTTTTCACAATTATAGTTTAGTTAAAAATATACCACAATGATAATACCAAACGCCAAAATTAAACTATTTTTTTAATTTTTTGCACCTATAACGCAAATTTTTTTATAATTTTTTGCCCCGCCGTATTGATTGGCGGTCTTGATTAACACCACATAAATTCCTGTTTTACAACGGTTTCCGCCCTCATCAAGACCGTCCCACGAAACTTTTTCATTTTTTGCGGCAACAAGGTTGTCTGCCAAAGTCTTTTTCAAACGTCCCTTGTCGTCATAAACCGAAATGTTAAGCGCGGTTTCAGAAGTTTTGAAATTGAATACAAGCGTAAACATTTTGTCCTCGTCAAGCGGCGTAAACAACTGATTTTCAACAGTTATCTCATCTTCGTATTCTAAGGAGATTTCGGGCTGAAAAATTTCTGCGCGGGAATTTTCCCTGCCCGGCGTTGCAAAACCGTAACTTTCAGAGGCCGACTGCCAAGTGTCAGAATCCTGAAAATCAACTCTTTCCAACGAAACGCCGTCCTGATTGCTTAAAAACTTGTTATGAAAACTTTTTGAATAACAAACCGAATCCAAAGTGATACCGTCAATATTTTTTAAGACAAGAACGCCTTCTTTTTCGTCAAGCGTAGGAAACTTTTTGTTCTGTATAAATAATCCGCCGCAATTATAATTTGTCTGAATGTCCAAACTGTCAGGGGTCAAAACAGCGTATTCTCTCGGAGAAAGAAACAGAAAATCGTTTACGGTGCAGGATTTTTCGGTCGTTAAACTGTTGAAACTCAAACCATAAAGCAAAAAATCATAATCAGAATTGTTGTAAAATTCCACGAAACGTTTTCCGCCTGTTTTCGGGTTAAAAAGTATTTCGTTAATCACAATATCCTGAAATTCAGGCTTTTGATAAACAAATTTTTCCGTAACATTTTCAATCACATTGCAAGAAAAATTTTGCGCCCTGTTTATTTTTACTTCGTAAGTTTTGCCGCTAAGAAAATCGTCTTCAAAAGTAACTAAAACCGCTTTTTTGTCGGAGGTAATTGCAAAAGTTTTTTCGATGTCCGCCGAAAGAAGTTCGCTGTTAAACCACACCAAAGCCTGATTTTTATTCACGGCAAAAGTTTTTTCGACTTTTATCCCGCTGTCGGAACGGACTTTATAAACGGAATTTTTTTCGCCCGGAGTACCGCCTGAAAGATTTTGAGAGGCTTTCCAATTATTCTGTTGATAACAAGTATTTTCGGGGTCAATCCTTTCCATGGAAAATCCGCCCGACTTTTTGTCATCATCATTATACAAAGAAACGGAATACGTCAACGAATCAAGAATCTTGCCGTCAGCGTTTTTCAAAGCCAAAAATTTTCCCGAAACCGTAAGTTTGTCAGTATTTATAAATTCGTCGTCTAAAACAAGGTAAGTATTTGATTTTAACCACATTTCAGGAAGCGTAAACTCGTCCTGACCGATTACGAAAGTATAATTTTTGATATTAAAAGCGTTGCGGGACTTGTTGAAAAGTTCGACGTATTTCTTTTCAGGCAGGGCAAACGGCGCGGGCGAAACATCTGCCATAATTTCGTTGATAACAATTTCGGAAGGTTTTGCCTGAAAAATTTCAGCCTCGTAATGAATCGGCTTTTCTTCATACTTTTGCCAAAACTCCGAAAACTTAAACGCGAACTTTTTTGCGCCCGTTTTGTTGAATTTAAATTTCATCAAGAGATACCCCGCCTGATATTGCGCACCGCCGTCATCGTAAACAGTTTCGCCGTTAACAGTCCATACACCTGAAACAGAGCGCGTTACGGTAAAACTTCCTGACGAAAACGCATCCTGAAAAGTATAAAGAGTTTCAGTTTTTTTGCCGTTACACCTTATAAATAGAAGTGAATTTTTAACGCCCGTTGCCAAACCGACACCTTCAAAATCCTCATAATCAGTATTTTCATGGTTTGCTAAGAAAAAAATCTGAAAATTATTATTTCCTGAATTTTTGAAATCCGTTATCAAATCCACCGTCCAAGTAACAGAACCTTTTTCCGTCGAAAAATCCGTTAACTCCTTATAAATAAAATCAGTACCGTAAACATCGGAATTATGCGTGATAAAACCGTCAGCGGAGGTTGTAAAATTTTCGTTTTCAAAGTTCCAAGTTTCGGCAGAATTAAAATCAGCGGTCATAAAATCAACATCTTGCGCGGCAGTTTTCAGGACTGTCAACACAAAAAACAAAAAAAAGGAAAACTTTGTCCACATATTTTACTTTTCGGGTAGAATTAGAGAAAACTACAATTTTATAATATCCTCAGCATCAAGACCGGTGGCAGACGCAATTTCTTCAATAGACATTTTGCCAATTAATTTCAGGGTACGTGCAATTTCTATTGATTGCATTTTTGCACCCTCAGCACGTCCTTCAGCGCGTCCTTCAGCACGTCCTTCAGCGCGTCCTTCAGCCATACTCATTTCCCTTACTGTTTTATCCCTATCGTTGCGCAAAAATTCCATTCCCCAAAAACCATCATAATAGCCGCGTTCTTCATCCGTCAGATTAAGACAGAGTTCCAACGCTTCTTTTACTTCGGCATTTTCGAGCATAGCGTCGGAGATATTTTCCTCTCCGGTCTTTGCGTTAATAGAAACAAGAAATTCCTGCCATAACTTCAACATCTTCCGCTGAGCATAATTTTCAGGCTTAAACTTCGGCAACTCCACACAGACAATTTCAATACCTCTTATTACATGACCGGGATTATCAACCTCAGACATACAATAACGGTGATAATTTTTTTCTGTGCCTATTTGATAAATATCGTTGAGCAGATTGACGGAAAAAACTCGCTTAACCTTGTAATGTTCTTCTCCTTTGGAATAAAGTGTCGCATAAACTTTTGCACAATTGTACAGCACACGGCGCAAAAAATCCGAAGACCAATACATCTGCATCTCAACGATGAAATAATCTCCGTTACCGTCCTTACAACGGACATCAACAACGCTATTACGCTTGTCGCCCATAATCGGCAGAATTTCTGACGGTTCATACTCAATGCTGTCTATCCGATCTTTGCCGTCTAACTGCAAAACTGCGTTCAACAGACTAATTGTTAAATTCGGATGCGTACCGAACACTTTTTTAAAAACAACGTCGGTTTTAGGATCATAATACCGCATAATCAATTAAAGTTTATGGTTATATATTCGGTCAGCAAAGATAAAAACTATTATTTGAAATTACAAAAAAAATCTTTGCCCCTTGTTGAATATAAGAACCTGTTTAATTTTTTTAAAAAACAATTTTTATAATTTCCTTTTCCTTTCTTTGCTATCTAAAATTAATTTTATACTTTTGTACTGGTCATCAGTAAGGGATGTAGGATATTTTGTCATGTTTTATTTTTATGGACATTAAAAAATATTCAAAAATTTTGCCAACTTACTGATTTTTAATTGTTTAATTAAATTTTAAACAGCTTCTAAAAAGGAAACCGTATCTTTGTGAAATAAAAAAATATTTGACCATGCAAACAGAGTTGAAACCCAAACGCATACCTTACGGCATTCAAGGTTTTGAAATGCTGCGTAATGACAATAGTTATTATGTTGACAAAACCATGTTTATCCCCGAAATGGAAAATGCCAACAAATATTTCTTCATCGTCCGCCCGAGAAGATTCGGTAAAACATTGTTGCTTAATATGTTAAAGACATATTACGACATCAAGAAAAAAGACATTTTCGACAAAATGTTTTCGGGACTTTGGATTCATGACAACCCGACAGAAAACCGTAATTCATATTTGGTGTTGCATCTGAATTTCGCAATGGTCAGCGGTTCTATTGATGATTACAGGCAGAGTTTTGACGGATATTGCGACCTGATGTTCAAACATTTTTGCAAAACTTACAAGGAATTTTATCCCGAAGATGCGCAGGAGCAACTCGTAAAACGCGAATACAAAGCCATAGAACAGTTAAAATATATCGTCAGCGAAGTTGTCCCCGATAAAAAAATCTATTTTTTCATAGACGAATACGATAATTTTACCAACAACATACTCTCCGACTACACACAGTTAGGACGTTATATGGACGAAACTCACCGCACGGGCTATCTGAGGGCGTTTTTCAACGCGCTAAAAGACGGCTGTCAGACTTCCATAGAAAGACTTTTCATCACGGGAGTCTCGCCGGTAACGTTAGACGATTTAACAAGCGGTTTCAACATAGGGACAAATTATTCCACGGACGCACGTTTCAACGAACTTCTGGGCTTTACAGAAAACGACGTGCGCGAAATGGTTCGCTATTATGACGGATTTTATCATTTTCAGTATTCCGAAGACGAAATTATCGAAACAATCCGCCCTTGGTATGACAATTATTGTTTTGCAGAGGATGCTTTCGGTAAAACGACAATGTATAATTCGGATATGATTTTGTATTTCATGGATAATTTGTGCAGCCATAATGAATTTCCCAAAAAAATCATTGACAGCAATATCCGCACGGATTATGCAAAACTCAAAATGTTAATCCGCAAAGACCGCGAATTTAAATACGAAGCCTCAATAATTCAAAAACTTGCAACCGACGGACAATATATTGCGCCGCTCAACGACCATTTTCCGGCGGAAAAAATCACCGAAAAAAAGAATTTCGTAAGCCTTCTTTATTATTTCGGTATGGTTTCGATAGGCGGTTTGGCAAGGGGCGAAGTCATTTTCAAAATTCCGAACATCGTGGTCAGGGAACAACTTTTTGAATACTTAATCGAAAATTACGAAGAGAACGATTTGAAATGCGATTCTTGGATTGTTGACGAGGCTTTATCTCAAATGGCTTTTGACGGTGTTTGGAAACCGTTTTTCGATTATACGGCAGACCTTTTGAAAAAATATGCCGCAAGCCGCGACAAAGCAAAAGGCGAAAGTTTCGTCCACGGTTTTACACTTGCCGCAACGTGCAGGAGTCATGTGTATTTTGCTCATTCCGAGCCTGATACGTCCGACGGTTTCCCTGATTTGTATCTTGAACCGAGAACCAACCTTTACCATGATTTAACACATAGTTATTTAATTGAGTTCAAATATGCCAAATCAGATGCAACCGAAACTGAAATCACAAACAAAACCGCAGAAGGTATTTTGCAGTTGGAAAAATATTCAAAGTTCGGTTTCGTAGTCGAAAAATCAAAAAAGACAACACTCCACTGCTTATTAGTGGTTTATAAGGGTGTGGAAATGGTAAAGTGTGAACAGATTTTGGAAATAAAAGAGTGAAAAAAAGGGAGCAATTTCTTTTTGCCCCCTTAAATAGAGAAAAAACGAAAAGATTTTATTTTACTTTCTGCATAATTGACGGCAACGGCTGACCGGCTGCATATTTTTTACTATACGTCCATGTGCTGTTTTTAGCCAAACCGTCTTTGTCCTTAAAGACACGGTAAACGCCTTCTTCCATAAGTTCATCGTCCACATCGCCGACTTTTTTTACCATCGTAAAGGCATATTTTAAGTCCTTGATACCAGAAGACGTTTTTGTGCCGGAAATAATCAATGCACGAGTCGTCTTTATTATGCCGCTATTGCCGTCATGTTCACCGTCTGTATCAAAATATGCAGTAAAATTATTGCCGTCGCCGCTGATAAAAGCACCTTTGCCGACTTCTCTTGAAGAACCACTCTCCCCTTCATAATCAATAGTACCTTTGCCATTGTTTTGATTAGAGAAACGTATTTTGGTTTCAATTACTTCCTCTCCGGGATCATATCCGCCGTTACCTTGGTCTTCACAATAGACCACAACCATTGGATCTATCAAATAACAGCCCTCTATACTCGGCGGATTGTCGCCCTCATATATCGGCATGTGGTTTTGCAACTTCTCCACCGTTGCTTTCGGAACGGCACGGTAAATACCCGTCGCTGCAACTTCTTCGTCCTCCAAAACGATTGTCTCTTTCCCGTCATCAAGACAGGAAGAAAACAGCGAAAAGGAAAACAAAGCAACCGCCGAGATTAGTGTTTGAATTTTTTTCATAGTCTATTGCTTTTTTAATGTCATCACCGACTTTCCCCAATCACCTTCATCAGTTTCTTCTTCTGTAAATGTAAGAGTATTACCACTCACTGAAAAACTTACTACCCCATCATCGTCTTTATCAAAACTCTGTTCAGTCCACGAAAAATCTTTGTAATTGAATTTGATTACACCGTTATCAGAAGAAAAAGTTGCATTTTTAGTTCTTCCTTTATAAGTAAGTCGTATTGTAATTTTGTTCTTACTTGTAGTATAAGTACCCTCATCGTGATAATATTGGTTACCCTTCGCTTTTTCAAACGCATCACTATACCATGTTCCGTCCGCATTGAAAGTATATGTTTCCCAATATTTATTATCATCGTCATTATTATCAATTTCGTGTCCAGATTCGCCATCAGAATCTTTCCACCATGCTTCTTCCGAAATGACTTTCCAAGTTCCGACTAAATCTTTCGGGTCTGAACTGCCCTCATCATCATCTTTGTTACATGACGTAAATGTGGTCGTCAACATCGCTACGGCAAGAAAAAATGCCGCTAAAAAATTCAATTTTTTCATAATTCTAATGTTTTTTAATTGTTAATTATTGCTTTCTTCTTCCAAGATTTCAAACTCAACCCTGCGGTTCATGGCGCGGTGTTCTTCCGTGTCGTTATCCGTCAAAGGTCTGTGGAAACCGAAACCTTCCGAAGTAAGTTTCTCTTTTTCAATACCTTGCTTAACAAGGTACTCTACAACCGATTTTGCACGGTCTTGCGAAAGTTTCAAATTGTAAGCGTCTTTACCTTTGTTGTCGGTATGACCGTTAACCTTGATGTTTGCGCCGGTCTGCTTTAAGATTTTTGCCAACTTGTCCAAATAATCGTAACTTTCGGGCTTGATTTTCGCACTGCCGAAGTCAAAATTAATAGTGTTGATGGCGCAAATCGTTTTGCCTTTTACGTTTTCGCCGTTAGAAATCAAAGTAATGATTTCGTCCAACTCGTAACACGGCTTTTCTTCCACGACAACCGCAGTATCTTCTTCAATTACAGGCTGTTCGACAATAGGCGGAAGTGCTGGTTTCTGACGTTTATGCTTAAACAAACTTATCGGAACACACGCCGTAAAAGCGATTTCCAATCCCGAAAATTTACGCTTGCCCGAAATAGGATAATTCGTATAATTAACAAGGTATCCTACATCGGTGGATTTTCCGTCCTTTTCTTTTTTGCCGTAAGTGTTGGAAATTCCGTAATCAAACATCAGTTCCGCACCGGCGTAACAGTTTTCGCCCAAAATCTGAAACTTGTACTGCAAGCCCGCGCCCAAGCCCGCGCCGAGATACCATGCCGACATATTGGCCTTTGAAACATCCATTGTCAGTGCCATAGGCTCTTCGTCAAAGTCAAGTTTTTCTTCCAACGAAATTTCGCCGCCTCTTACCGTCCCTAAAACCGGGGTCAGATAAATGTAAGGCTGCAATGCGCCGAAAGAAAGTTCTTTCGGAGTGCCGAGATTCATAATGAGCGGCAGACGCAAATCCAAATATTTGGCTTTAACGGTGTATTCCGCATTTTCCCAGTATTTTGAGTCTATGCCGGTGAGTTTTGCCCCACGGTTTACAAGCGAAATTTGAGGACGGATACCGAATTTTCCGTCTTTAAATTCCCTGTAAGCGAACAAGGAAAACGCATAACCGCCGCGCATACTTTTTGCGCCGTTAACATCACTGCTCAAATTCGTGAAGTTCATAAAATTAAGTCTCGGACCGAAAAAGAAACCTACGCTCCACGTACTCGGTTCAACTTCGTTATTTTCAACAGCAGTTTCTTGCGCCGAAAGGTTAAGCGCAAGAAAGAGTGCTGAAAACGCTAATACAAAGCGTTTTATCATAGTTGTTATAGGAATTAGAATTTGTAAGTAACTGCCAAACTGAGTGCATTAACTTTTTGAGAATTATCACTGTCTCCTTTCGGGAGTGTATTTGATAATCCCAAATCGTATGAAATTCTTACGCCAATATTATTTGACATTTCAAAACCTGCACCGAATAGCAAACCGACATTCATCCGTTTGCAATCATCATCATCACCATTTCCGAATTTGAAAGATGAAGTTTCTTTTTCGTTTCCGTCATCATATTTTGCTTTGCCGGAAAGGGCAATTCCGAAAGTCGGACCGGCAAGGAAATAAAGATTGTTATCTCCAACGGCAAAATTAGCCCTTAAATTTACAGGAATTGTAAAGTAATTAACTGTCTCTTTATCAGTTACTTTTCCTTGTTCTGTTTTATAACCTTTTTGCTCAAATTGCAGACCGGCTTCCAAGGCAAGCATATCGGAAAATCCGTAATCTGCGTATACGCCTAAGTTGATACCAAGCAATGATTTTGCATCAGTAATTTTTTTACCGCCATATTTCGCTGATACGCTTGCAATGTTCAATCCGGCTTTTACGCCGAAACTCAAATCTTGCGCAAAGGCAGAAGATGAAACCGCAACTGCGGC